>NZ_JBIWOW010000009.1:0-318468 GCF_044767945.1 Kitasatospora sp. NPDC101183
CTGGGCCCCGGCGCTATCCCCCCCAACTGCCCAAAATCTCACCCCGTGACAACCGTATACACTAAAAAGAAGACTGATAAAAGGCACCCCCCCCCCCCCGCGGGGGGGGGGGCGGCCCGGCCGCCCGCGCGGGACGGCCCCTCGGCCGTGAGCGGAAAACACCGAGCCCCCGGCGTTCAGGCCGGGGGCTCGGTGGCTGTGAAGTTGACTGTTAAATGTTGCTTACTTCGTCAGGTCCGGACCGGACGAGGCGACCTCGGCGGGGGTGTCCGCGACGGCCGACTTCTCCTCGCCGCGGAAGGTGAACTTGGCTTCCTTGCCCTCGCCCTCGACGTCCACGACGACGATGTGGCCGGCCCGCAGCTCGCCGAAGAGGATCTTCTCGGAGAGGTGGTCCTCGATCTCGCGCTGGATGGTGCGGCGCAGCGGACGGGCACCCAGGAGCGGGTCGTAACCGCGCTTGGCCAGCAGCTTCTTGGCCTCGACGCTGAGCTCCAGGCCCATGTCCTTGTCCTTGAGCCGCTCGTCCACCTTGTCGATCATCAGGTCGACGATCTTGATGATGTCTTCCTCGGACAGCTGGTGGAACACCACGATGTCGTCGACGCGGTTCAGGAACTCGGGGCGGAAGTGCTGCTTGAGCTCCTCGCCGACCTTCGCCTTCATCCGCTCGTACCCGGACTGGGAGTCACCCGTGGCCGCGAAGCCCAGGTTGAAGCCCTTGGAGATGTCCCGGGTGCCGAGGTTGGTCGTCATGATGATGACGGTGTTCTTGAAGTCGACCACGCGGCCCTGGGAGTCGGTCAGTCGACCGTCCTCCAGGATCTGCAGCAGCGAGTTGAAGATGTCCGGGTGGGCCTTCTCGACCTCGTCGAAGAGGACGACGGAGAACGGCTTGCGGCGGACCTTCTCGGTCAGCTGGCCGCCCTCCTCGTAGCCCACGTACCCGGGCGGGGAGCCGAACAGCCGCGAGACGGTGTGCTTCTCGGAGAACTCGGACATGTCGAGCGCGATCAGCGCGTCCTCGTCGCCGAAGAGGAACTCCGCGAGCGTCTTGGAGAGTTCGGTCTTACCGACGCCGGACGGGCCGGCGAAGATGAACGAACCGCCGGGGCGCTTCGGGTCCTTGAGGCCCGCACGGGTGCGCCGGATGGCCTGGGAGAGCGCCTTGATGGCGTCCTTCTGGCCGATGACGCGCTTGTGCAGCTCGTCCTCCATGCGCAGGAGACGGGAGGTCTCCTCCTCGGTCAGCTTGAAGACCGGGATGCCGGTGGCGGTGGCCAGGACCTCGGCGATGAGCTCCTCGTTGACCTCCGCGACGACGTCCATGTCGCCGGCCTTCCACTCCTTCTCGCGCTTGGCCTTGGCCTGAAGGAGCTGCTTCTCGTCGTCGCGCAGGGACGCGGCCTTCTCGAAGTCCTGCGCGTCGATCGCGCTCTCCTTCTCGCGGCGGACGTCGGCGATCTTCTCGTCGAACTCGCGCAGGTCCGGCGGCGCGGTCATCCGGCGGATGCGCATCCGGGAGCCGGCCTCGTCGATCAGGTCGATGGCCTTGTCCGGCAGGAAGCGGTCCGAGATGTAGCGATCGGCCAGGGTCGCGGCGGCGACCAGGGCGGCGTCCGTGATGGAGACCCGGTGGTGGGCCTCGTAGCGGTCGCGCAGGCCCTTGAGGATCTCGATGGTGTGCGGCAGCGAGGGCTCCGCGACCTGGATCGGCTGGAAGCGGCGCTCCAGCGCGGCGTCCTTCTCCAGGTGCTTGCGGTACTCGTCCAGCGTGGTGGCACCGATGGTCTGCAGCTCGCCGCGGGCCAGCATCGGCTTGAGGATGCTGGCGGCGTCGATGGCGCCCTCGGCGGCGCCCGCGCCGACCAGGGTGTGCAGCTCGTCGATGAACAGGATGATGTCGCCGCGGGTGCGGATCTCCTTGAGGACCTTCTTCAGGCGCTCCTCGAAGTCACCGCGGTAGCGCGAGCCGGCCACCAGGGCGCCCAGGTCCAGCGTGTAGAGCTGCTTGTCCTTGAGCGTCTCCGGGACCTCGCCCTTGACGATCGCCTGGGCCAGGCCCTCGACGACGGCCGTCTTGCCGACGCCGGGCTCACCGATCAGGACCGGGTTGTTCTTGGTGCGGCGGGACAGCACCTGCATGACCCGCTCGATCTCCTTCTCGCGCCCGATGACCGGGTCGAGCTTGGCCTCGCGGGCGGCCTGGGTGAGGTTGCGGCCGAACTGGTCCAGGACCAGGGAGGTCGACGGGGTGCCCTCGGCGGGCCCGCCGGCCGTGGCCGACTCCTTGCCGCCGCTCGTCTGGTAACCGGAGAGCAGCTGGATGACCTGCTGGCGCACCCGGTTGAGGTCGGCGCCCAGCTTCACCAAGACCTGGGCGGCGACGCCCTCGCCCTCGCGGATCAGGCCGAGCAGGATGTGCTCGGTGCCGATGTAGTTGTGGCCGAGCTGCAGGGCCTCCCGGAGCGACAGCTCCAGGACCTTCTTCGCCCGGGGGGTGAAGGGGATGTGGCCGGACGGGGCCTGCTGCCCCTGGCCGATGATCTCCTCGACCTGCTGGCGAACGGCCTCAAGAGAAATCCCGAGGCTCTCCAGGGCCTTGGCGGCGACGCCCTCGCCCTCGTGGATCAGACCCAGGAGGATGTGCTCGGTGCCGATGTAGTTGTGGTTGAGCATCCGGGCTTCTTCCTGAGCCAGGACGACAACCCGCCGCGCGCGGTCGGTGAACCTCTCGAACATCGTTTATCGCTCCTCAGAGCGGTCGGGCAGTTCGGGGTCCGTCCCCGCCCTGTCCTTCCGCATGCTAGTCCCGCTCAGCGGCGCGGCCCACGGATTCACTCCCCGGTAGAGGAGCGAGATGCTGCGCGACCAGCCGACACCAATCCCAACCTGATGCTGGGAATCGGTGTTCCCACAGGTGGGCCGGATGCACCGGAATCCGCTACGCCATCGGCGAACAAGAGCCGCCGGGGCGGAGCCGGACCGGCTGCGGCCGGTCGCCCATACTGCCCCTGGACGGGCTCCTGGAACCCGTCCACCTGCATTCATACCCGGTATCGGGACGGTTCTCGCGCAGTTTCCGCGGTGGCGGTGTTCGCCTGGCGAGAAGTCCGGCCGCGGCGGCGGCCGTTCAGCCTCTCCGGAACGGTCCGTACGCCGTCCCGGGGGTGTCCGCGTTACCGCTTCGCCCCTACAGCGTTGCACAGGCCGTGATTGTTCCGCCGTCCGAACCCGTGCCCCCGACGCCCCTCGGCGCCGGCCCCGGGGCGTGCGCCGCGGGGCGCGGAGGAGGTTCCTCCGCGCCCCGCGCGTGTGTCATCGTCGCCGTCCGCGGCCTCCGGAGCCCCGCACCCGCTCCGGTCCGCCGTCGGCGCCGGGGTCAGGACGCGTTGGCCTTGTCGTAGGCCTCGCGCACGGTGCTCGGCACGCGGCCGCGGTCGTTGACCTCCAGGCCCTGCTCCTTCGCCCACGCCCGCACCTTGGCGGTGTCCGGGGCGCTGCCGGCTGCCGGGCGCTGCGCGGCGCTGCGGCCCGGGCGGCGGGCGCCGGCGAGCCGGCCGCTCTGCTTGCGGCCCTTCTCCACGTACGGCGCCAGCAGGCCGCGGAGCTTGTCCGCGTTGGCGCTCTTCAGATCGATCTCGTAGGCAACGCCGTCGAGCGCGAACGTGACCGTCTCGTCCGCCGAGCCGCCGTCGAGATCGTCTTCAAGAATGACCTGCACCCTCTGTGCCACGGGCTTCCCTTTCCGCTAAACGACGCATTGCCTGAGGAAAGGAAAGCGCCTTTCTCCGGAAAACACAAACCCTTGACCGGCGCGGAGCCGCTCAGAGGTGCAGCAGCATGCGCGAGTTGCCCAACGTGTTGGGCTTCACCCGCTCCAGGTCAAGGAACTCGGCGACACCTTCATCGTACGAGCGGAGAAGTTCTTCATAGACGTCCGTGGCGATCGCCGCCGGGTCCGCGGCGGTCTCTTCCGCTTCGTGAAGCTCGCCGATCTCGACGAAACCGTGTTTCGCGAAGAAGGACACCTCGAACGTCAAGCAGAAAATCCGACGGACGCCGAGCCAGCGCGCCGTCTGCAACAGCTTCTCCAGCAACAGGTGGCCGACTCCCGTTCCCCGGCAGGACGGATCGACCGCGAGCGTCCGGACCTCGGCGAGGTCCTCCCACATCACATGGAGTGCTCCACAGGCCACGACGGTTCCGTCGTCGTCCCGTTCCGCGACCCAGAACTCCTGAACGGATTCGAACAGTGTGACAGTGGGCTTGTCCAGCAGAATGCCGTCGCGCGCATAGGTGTCGATGAGGCTGCGCACGGCCCGTACGTCGGTGGTCCGCGCACGGCGGATGGTGACCTCCATGGCGGGGACGTTATCGCGTCGCGCCGGGCGCGGTCTCCCCGGTATCCGGTTCGGGCCGCGGGGAATCCGCCGGGGGCGGATCGGAGGGGAACAGGGCGGCCACCCGCAAGGCGTCCCGCAGGGCCTCGCGCTGCTCCGGGGACATCAGGCCGAAGAAGTGCACCAGGGCCGCCGCCGGATTGTCACTGGTGGCCCAGGCGTCGTTCATCAGGGCCGCCGTGTAGGCCTCTCTCGACGAGACCGGTTCATATCGATAGGCCCGGCCGGCCCGCTCGCGGCGGAGCCAGCCCTTTCTGTGGAGCTTGTCCAGGACGGTCATCACCGTCGTGTACGCGATTTCGCGTTCCGACTGCAGATCCAGGAGAACCTCGCGAACCGTCACCGGTCGGTTCCACCGCCACACCCGGGTCATGATGGCGTTCTCAAGTTCGCCGAGTTGCCGGACCATAGTGCCGCCAGGATAGGGAGTGAATGGGGCAAATCTTGTGAAGTGCGCCAAACCGGCGCGCCGCCACCCCCTAATCGGGAATGGCGGCGCGAGGGGTCCTGCGGGGCGGCCGACGGACGCCGGGCGGATCAGTCCAGGTCTTCCTTGGCCTTCTGGGCACCGCCCTGGCTGCGGATGATCGCCCGCACCAGGAACCCGAAGCCGATCGCCATGACCAGCGGCGGCACGATCGCGCTGACGTAGTCCATCAGGTCACTCCTCCTCGGTCTTCTCCGCCGACGCGGCGGAAGCCTTCGGCTCCGGCTTCACCAGCGGGAAGAGCACCGTCTCCCGGATGTTCTTGCCGGTCAGCAGCATGATCAGGCGGTCCACGCCGAGGCCGAGGCCACCGGTCGGGGGCATCGCGTACTCCAGGGCGCGCAGGAAGTCCTCGTCCACCTGCATCGCCTCGACGTCGCCGCCGGCCGCCAGCAGCGACTGCGCCGTGAGGCGGGCGCGCTGCTCGACCGGGTCGACCAGCTCCGAGTAGGCGGTGCCGATCTCGGTGCCGAAGATGACCAGGTCCCACTTCTCGGCCACGCCCGGCTGCGAGCGGTGCTGGCGGGTCAGCGGGGAGACCTCGGTCGGGTAGTCCTTGATGAAGGTCGGCCGGACGGCGTTCTCCTCCAGCAGGCGCTCGACCATCTCCAGCACGATCTGCCCGTGGCCCCACTCCTTCTCGAAGGGGATGCCGTGGGCGGCGGCCAGCTTGCGCAGCTCCTCGACCGTGGTGTCCGGGGTGACCTCGGCGCCCAGGCGGGCGGAGATGCCCGGGTAGACGGAGACCTCCTCCCACGGCTCGGCCAGGTCGATCTCGTGCTCCACGCCGTGCGCGTCCACGCCCGTGATCACCGTGGTGCCCAGGGCGTCCCGGGCCGCGTTGACGATCGTCGCGCGGATCAGCTCGGCCTGGGTGTCGTAGTCGCCGTACGCCTCGTACGACTCCAGCGAGGTGAACTCCGGGTTGTGCGTGGAGTCCGCGCCCTCGTTGCGGAAGTTGCGGTTGATCTCGAAGACCTTCTCCGCGCCGCCGACCACGAGCCGCTTGAGGTACAGCTCGGGGGCGATGCGCAGGTAGAGGTCGATGTCGTACGCGTTGATGTGCGTGACGAACGGGCGGGCGTTGGCGCCGCCGTGCACCGGCTGCAGCATCGGGGTCTCGACCTCGATGTAGCCGCGGTCCTCGTAGGTGCGGCGGATCGAGCGGACGACCTTGCTGCGCAGCTGCAGGATCTCGCGCGCCTCGGGGTTCACGATCAGGTCGACGTAGCGCTGGCGGACCCGGGCCTCCGGGTCGGTCAGGCCCTTGTGCTTGTCCGGCAGCGGGCGCAGGCACTTGGCGGTGAGCTCCCAGCGGTCCACCATCACCGACAGCTCGCCGCGGCGGGAGGTGATCACCTCGCCCTCGACGCCCACCTGGTCGCCCAGGTCGATGTCGGACTTCCAGGCCGCCAGCCGCTCCTCGCCCAGCTTGTCCAGGGAGAACATCACCTGGAGGTCGCCGCTGCCGTCGCGCAGGGTGGCGAAGCAGAGCTTGCCGCCCGTACGGGACAGGACCACGCGGCCGGCGATGCCGACCCGCTCGCCGGTGGCGGTGTCGGGCTCGAGGTCCGGGTGCTTGGCACGCAGGTCCGCGATGGTGCTGGTGCGGGGGAAACCGACCGGGTACGGGTCGACACCGGCCGCCCGGAGCCGGTCGAGCTTCTCGCGCCGGACGCGCATCTGCTCGGGAAGGTCGTCGGTCGCGGGAACAAGGCTCTGATCGCTCACCCCACAAGGGTAGCCAGCCCCACACCGTGCTCCGCGACCGGATAAACCCCTGAGGGGGCCGCCCCCGTCCGGGGCGGCCCCCTCAGGGGCGGGGGCGGGGCGGGTCAGCCGGTGCCGGTGGCGAGTTCGATGTCCTCGGGGGTGGAGCCGGCGGGGGGCTGGGGGGCGGTGGGGGGCTTGGGGCGGCGGCCGAAGAGTTCGGCGGGGGTGGGCATCCGGTGGGGGCGGGGCGGGGCCGGCGGGGTGGCGGCGGGCTGCGACGGGCGGGGGTCGCGGGGGTCGCTGCTGCTCATGGTGATCCGTCCTCCAACAGGGATGGGGAGACTGCTCGGGCGTGCGGCGGGGTTCGGTACGGCCACCAGGTGGCGCGGCTGCCCCGCGGTGAGGGCGAGCCGCTCGCGCACGGCCGCCTCGGCCAGCGCGTGGCAGCGCCCGGCGAGGCGGGAGCGGCGGGACCGCTCGTGCTGCCCGCAGGGCTGGCGGCTGAGCCCGCGCAGGGCGGTGAGGTCCTCCGGGCCGGGCAGGTAGCCGTCCGAGACGGCCTCCTCCAGCCGCTCCAGGTACCCGGGGGCGCTGCCCGGCAGGGCGGAGCGGTAGCGGCCGAGGTCGGCGAGCAGGAAGGCGCGCAGGCGGCCGCCCTCCTGGACGGCCTCGTCGATCGCCTCGGTCAGGTACAGCGCGTCCTGGACGTCCTCGGCCCACAGTTCGGCGCCGGGCCCGGCGAAGGCCGTCCGGTCGGGGCCCTGGAGGTGGACGGGGACGGCGGGGTGCAGGGCTTGGGCGAGGGCGCGGCGCAGCACGCGGACTTCGTCGGCGCTGAAGGCCATGCCGCCGCGCGATCCGTGTGGCGTAGGCATGGGTTGACACTACGTGAGGAATATCCGATTTGTCGGTAGCGTCGCGCCGAACACCGCACGATCGGCCCGCACGGGAAGGCCGGTCAGGTCGGGCGGTTGCGCTCGAAGACCAGGCGCAGGCCGATCAGGGTCAGCCAGGGCTCGTGCACGTCGATGCTGGTCGCCTCGCCGAGGACGAGGGTGGCGAGGCCGCCGGTGGCGATCACCTGGACGTCGTCCGGGTCCTTGGACAGCTCCTTGGCCATCCGCTCCACCAGACCGTCGACCTGCCCGGCGAAGCCGTACAGGATGCCGGACTGCATGCCCTCGACGGTGTTCTTGCCGATCACGTTGCGCGGGCGGGCCAGTTCGATCTTGCGCAACTGGGCGCCGCGCGCGCCCAGGGCGTCCACGGAGATCTCGATGCCGGGGGCGATCGCGCCGCCGACGTAGTCGCCGCGGGCGTTGACGGCGTCGAAGGTGGTCGCCGTGCCGAAGTCCACGACGATGCACGGGCCGCCGTACAGGTGGTTGGCGGCCAGGGCGTTGACGATCCGGTCGGCGCCGACCTCCTTGGGGTTGTCCATCAGGACGTGCACCCCGGTCTTCACGCCGGGCTCCACGATCACCGCGGGGACGTCGCCGTAGTAGCGGCGGGTCACCTCGCGGAGCTCGTGGAGCACGGCGGGGACGGACGAGCAGATCGCCAGGCCCTCGACCACCGCCTCGTGCACGGCGGTGTGGTTGCCCATCAACCCCTGCATCAGCACGGCCAGTTCATCGGCCGTGCGGCGCGGATCGGTGGAGATCCGCCAGTGTTCCACCACGTCCTCGCCGTCGAACAGGCCGAGTGTGGTCTGGGTGTTGCCGACGTCGATGGTGAGGAGCATGGGGCGCTTTCTGCGAGTCGGGGCAGGCCTGCGGCGTCCGGGCGGACGGTCAGGCGCGCAGGTCCAGGCCGATGTCGAGGATCGGGGAGGAGTGGGTGAGCGCGCCCACGGCCAGGAAGTCGACACCAGTCTGGGCGACCTCGCGGGCGGTGGCCAGGGTCAGTCCGCCGGAGGCCTCCAGCTTGGCCCGGCCGGCCACCAGCGCGACGGCCTCCTTGAGCTGCTCGACGGTGAAGTTGTCCAGCAGGATGAGGTCCGCACCGGCCTCCAGCACCGGCGGGATCTGCTCCAGGGTGTCGACCTCGACCTCGACCTCCAGATCGGGGTAGGCCGCGCGGACGGCCCGGAAGGCCTCGGCCACGCCGCCGGCGGCGATCACGTGGTTGTCCTTCACCAGCGCGGCGTCCGAGAGCGCCATCCGGTGGTTGACGCCGCCGCCGCAGCGGACCGCGAACTTCTGCAGGGCGCGCAGGCCCGGGGTGGTCTTGCGGGTGTCGCGCACGACCGCGCCGGTGCCCTCCAGGGCGTCCGCCCAGGCGGCGGTGGCGGTGGCGATGCCCGACAGGTGGCAGAGCAGGTTGAGGGCGCTGCGCTCGGCCGTCAGCAGGTCGCGGGTGCGGGAGCGGATCGAGAGCAGCACCTGGCCGGCCTCCACCCGGTCGCCGTCCGCGACGTGGCGCTCGACCTCGAACTCCTCCTCGCAGACCAGCGAGACGACGGCCTCGGCGATCCGCAGGCCGGCCACGGTGCCCGCCGCGCGGGCGGTGAAGTCGGCGACGGCGACGGCGTCGGCGGGCACGGTGGCCACCGAGGTGACGTCCTCGCCGCCTGCCAGGTCCTCGGCCAGGGCCAGGGTGGCGACGTCCTCGACCTCGATCGGGTCCAGCCCGGCCTCCTCCAGCAGCTCGGCGAGCTGCGGGTCCAGGCCGGTCTCGTAGCCCTCGCCGTCCCCGCAGGCGCAGCCGTCGCCGCAGCCGCCCTGGTCCGCGTCGGCCAGGGGGAGTTCCTCGTGGGAGTGGGTCATGGTTCTACTGCTCCTCAGGGGTGCTGACAAGGTCGCCCGAGGGGGCGAGGGTGGTGATCAGGTGGCGCCGCCAGTGGGCGTCGTCGCGCTCGGGGAAGTCCTCGCGCCAGTGGCCGCCGCGGGTCTCCTCGCGCTGCTCTGCGGCCGCGACTAGGGCGGTGGCGACCAGCAGCAGGTTGGCGGCCTCCCAGGTCTCCACCCGGGGGTCGGCCGGCTTCTCCTCGGCCACGTGGGTGCGGGCCTGCTCGGCGAGCAGGGCCAGCCCGGCCGAGGCCTCGGCCAGCGAGGCGGCCGAGCGCAGGACGCCCGCGCCGTGCGACATCAGCCGCTGGATCTCGGCGCGCGCCTCGGAGGCCGGCAGCGGCACGGCGCGGGCGGCCTCCGCGGCGGCCGTGTCCACGGTGCGCTCGGGCAGGTCGCCCGCCGCGTGGCGCTCGGCCAGGTCGGCGGCGATCCGCTCGGCGAAGACCAGGCCCTCCAGCAGGGAGTTGGAGGCCAGCCGGTTGGCGCCGTGCACGCCGGTGCAGGCGACCTCGCCGCAGGCGTACAGGCCGGGGACGGAGGTGCGGCCGTGCCGGTCGGTGCGGACGCCGCCGGCGGCGTGGTGCGAGGCCGGGGCGATCGGGATCGGCTCGGTGACCGGGTCGACGCCGTGCGAGCGGCAGGTGGCGAGGATGGTCGGGAAGCGCTGCTCCCACATCTCGGCCCCGAAGTGCCGCCCGTCCAGGTACATGTGGTCGGCGCCCTTCTCCTGCATGCGCCGGGTGATCGCCTTGGCGACGATGTCGCGCGGGGCGAGTTCGGCCAGCTCGTGCTGCCCGACCATGAAGCGCACGCCGTCCGCGTCCACCAGGTGGGCGCCCTCGCCGCGCACGGCCTCGGAGACCAGCGGCTGCTGGCCGGCGGCGTCCGGGCCGAGCCAGAGCACGGTCGGGTGGAACTGGACGAACTCCAGGTCGGCGGCGGCGGCGCCGGCCCGCAGGGCCAGGGCTACGCCGTCGCCGGTGGAGACGGCCGGGTTGGTGGTGGCGGAGAAGACCTGGCCCAGGCCGCCGGTGGCGAGCACCACCGCGCGGGCCCGGACGGCGCCGACGCCGTCGCGCTGGCCCTCGCCCATCACGTGCAGGGTCAGCCCGGCGGTGTGGCCCTCGGCGTCGGTCAGCAGGTCCAGGACGAGGGCGTGCTCGATCAGTTCGAGGTCCGGGTCCTCGCGGACGGCGGCGACCAGGGCGCGGGACACCTCGGCGCCGGTCGCGTCCCCGCCCGCGTGCACGATCCGGTGGCGGTGGTGGCCGCCCTCGCGGGTGAGGAGGATCTCGCCGTCCGCGCCGCGGTCGAAGGCCGCACCGACCGCGATCAGCCGGCGGACGGCGTCGGGGCCCTCGGTGACGAGGGTGCGCACGGCCTCCTCGTCACAGATCCCGGCCCCGGCGACCAGGGTGTCGTCCAGGTGCTGCTCGGGGGTGTCGCCCTCGCCCAGGGCGGCGGCTATGCCGCCCTGGGCCCAGCGGGTGGAACCCTCGTCCAGGACCGCCTTGGTGACCACCATGGCCCGCAGGCCGGCCTTGCGGACGTTGAGGGCGACGGTGAGGCCGGCGATGCCGGAGCCGACCACGACCACGTCGGTGGCAGCGGTCCAGCCCGGGGCCGGGGCGGTCAGGCGGTGCGTAACGGACATGGCTCAGCTGCTCCTTCAGCGCGTGGCCGAGGTGGCCGCGCCTTCCTCGCCACGGTACGCCGCGTCCCCGCGCAGCAGTCCGCTGCCCTCCGGGGCCTCGGCGGGGTCGCCGCCGAAGCCCGTGATGCGGTTGTCCCCGTCCACGAAGACGACCTTCGGCTCGTAGCCCTTGGCCTCGGCCGTGTCCATCTGCCCGTAGGCGATGAGTATGACGAGGTCGCCGGGGTGGACCAGGCGGGCGGCGGCGCCGTTGATGCCGATCACGCCGGTGCCGCGCGGGCCGGCGATGGTGTACGTCTCCAGCCGGGCGCCGTTGTTGATGTCGACGATGTGGACCAGCTCGCCGGGGAGCAGGTCGGCGGCGTCGAGCAGGTCCTCGTCCACCGTGACGGAGCCGACGTAGTGCAGGTCGGCCTGGGTCACGGTGGCCCGGTGGATCTTGGACTTGAGCATGGTGCGGAGCATTGCGGGTCACGCCTCCTGTGAGTGCATGCCTGAGGGGGTGTTTGAGCTAGCGAACGATGATGCGGACGTTGTCGATCAGGCGGGTCGAGCCCACCTTCGCGGCCAGCGCCAGCACCGCCTCGCCCTGGAAGTCGTCCGCCGCCTCGGTGAAGGCGTGCGGGTCGATCAGGGCGAGGTAGTCGAGCTCGACGCCTTCGGCGTCCTCGAGGACGGCCGTGGCGGCCTCGCGCACGGCCTTCGGGCCCTGCGCGGCGGCGTCCCGGCCGGCGAACAGGGCCTTGGAGAGGGCGAGCGCGCGGGCGCGCTCCTCCTCGGAGAGGTAGCGGTTGCGCGAGGAGCGGGCCAGGCCGTCCTCCTCGCGGACGGTCGGCACGCCGACGATCTCCACGTCGAAGTCCAGGTCGGCCACCATCCGCTGGATGATCGCCAGCTGCTGGGCGTCCTTCTCGCCGAAGAAGGCGTAGTCCGGGTCCGTGATGTGCAGCAGCTTGGCGACGACGGTGAGCACCCCGTCGAAGTGGCCGGGGCGGGTGGCGCCCTCGAAGCGCTCGCCCATCGGGCCGGCGGTCATGCGCACCTGCGGCTCGCCGTTGGGGTAGACCTCGTCGACGGACGGGGCGAAGACCACGTCGGCGCCGTTGTCCTCGGCGAGCTTCACGTCCTCGTCGAGGGTGCGCGGGTAGCGCTCCAGGTCCTCGCCGGCGCCGAACTGCAGCGGGTTGACGAAGACCGTCACCGCGACCCGGCCCTCCGGGCCGACCTGCTTGCGGGCGGCGCGGACCAGCGCGGCGTGGCCCTCGTGCAGCGCGCCCATGGTCATCACGACGGCGTTGTCCACGGGCCGCTCGTCCGGCCAGAACGCGGCCTCGAAGTCGTCCACGGTGCGGGTGACGACGGCCCGGTGGACCTTCGGCGCCCGGTGGGCCTTGTTCGGCTGCTTGCCGCGTGCCATCAGCGCGTCTCCTCGTTCAGTACGTCCAGCAGCGCCGCCGCCGACGTCTCGTCGATCGTTCCGCCCGCGAGCGCGCGCTGGGCGGTGGCGCGGGCCATCGCCCGGTACGCGGCCGGGATGTCGGGGGACACCGTACTGAGCTGCGCCAGGTGGCGCCGTACGGTGCCCGCGTCGCCCCGCGCGACCGGCCCGGTGAGGGCCGCGTCGCCGGAGCGCAGGCTGTTGTCCAGGGCGGCGCCGAGCAGCGGGCCGAGCATCCGGCCCGGCTCGGCGATCCCGGCGGTGCGCAGCAGGTCCATGGCCTGCGCGACCAGGGTGACCAGGTGGTTCGCGCCGTGCGCGAGGGCCGTGTGGTAGAGCGGGCGGACGTCCTCGGGCACCCACTCCGGCTCGCCGCCCATCTCCACGACGAGCGCCTCGGCGACCGGCCGCAGCTCCTCGGGGGCGGTCACGCCGAACGGGCAGCCGGCCAGCCGGGCGAGGTCCACGGAGGTGCCGGTGAAGGTCATCGCCGGGTGCAGGGCCAGCGGCAGCGCCCCGGCCCGGGTGGCGGGCTCCAGGACGGCGACGCCGTGCGCGCCGGAGGTGTGCACCAGCAGCTGGCCGGGCCGTACGGCGCCGGTGGCGGCGAGCCCGGCGACCAGGTCGGCCAGGGCGTCGTCGGGGACGGTCAGCAGCACGAGGTCGGCGGCGGCCATGACCTGCGGCGGGGTGACGATCCGCACGCCCGGCAGCAGCGCGTCGGCGCGGCGCCGGGAGGCGGCGGACACCCCGGAGGCGGCGACCACGGTGTGCCCGGCCAGCTGCAGCGCGGCGCCCAGCGCGGGGCCCACCCGGCCGGTGCCGACCACACCCACCGCGAGGCGGGCCGGCCGGCTGCCGGGGTCGCTCGGATCGTCGAGCGAGGAGAATTCGGAGGAACCCAACGTTTCGTCCCTGAATATCCGTTCCGGTCCACCTGCGGGTACCGGACGTACCGCACCAGTCTACGGGGCCGTCAGTCCGCCGCTCCGGCCCGGATCAGGCCCGCCTCGTAGGCGAGGACGACGGCCTGGACGCGGTCGCGCAGGCCGAGCTTGGCCAGGATGCGGCCGACGTGGGTCTTCACGGTGGCCTCGGAGAGGACCAGCCGGGCCGCGATCTCGCCGTTCGACAGGCCCTGGGCGACGAGCAGGAACACCTCCCGCTCGCGTTCGGTCAGCGGCGCGATCGCATCGGAGCCGGGGGCGGTGTTCGGGGTGGGCAGCACCTCGGCGAAGCGGTCGATCATCCGGCGGGTGGTGGTCGGGGCGACCACGGCCTCCCCGCCGTGCACCGAGCGGATCGCGGCCACCAGCTCCGTCGGCGGGACGTCCTTGAGCAGGAAGCCGCTGGCACCGGCCTTGAGCGCGGCGAAGGCGTACTCGTCCAGGTCGAAGGTGGTGAGGATCAGCACCCGCGGGGCGTTCGGCAGCGGGCTGCCGTCCTCGGCCAGGCAGATCCGGCGGGTCGCCTGGACGCCGTCCAGGCGCGGCATCCGGACGTCCATCAGGATCACGTCCACCGGGGTGTGCCGCAGCCGTTCCAGGGCCTGGGCGCCGTCGCCCGCCTCGGCGGCGATCTCGATGTCGCCCTGGGACTGGAGGATCATCCGGAAGCCGGTGCGCAGCAGCTCCTGGTCGTCGACGAGCATCACGCGGATGGTCAAAGGTGGCTCCTGGGCAGTCAGTGCGCGGTCTTGAGGGGGAGGGTGGCGCGGATGCGGAAGCCGCCGCCGGGGCGGGGGCCGGTTTCGAGGTTGCCGCTGACCATGCCGACGCGTTCGCGCATGCCGATGAGGCCGTGGCCGAGGCCGTCGGCGCCGCCGGTGGTGAGGTGGTCGGTGGTGGTGGTGCCGCGGCCGTCGTCGTCGATCTGGACGGCGAGTTCGCGGTCGCCGTAGTCGACGGTGACGTGGGCGTGGGCGTGGGGTCCGCCGTGTTTGCGGACGTTGGTGAGGGCTTCCTGGACGATGCGGTAGACGGTGAGTTCGACGCCGCGGGGGAGGTCGAGGGGGTCGCCGGTGGTGGTGTAGTCGACGCGGAGCCCCGCGGTGCGGACCTGGTCGAGGAGTTCGGGGAGCTCCTCGACGCCGGGCTGGGGGACGTAGTCGTCGGTGGTGTCGCTGGTGCGCAGGACGCCGAGGAGGCGGCGCATCTCGACGAGGGCCTGGCGGCCGGTGGTGGCGATGGTGGTGAGGGCCTGTTTGGCCTGGTGGGGGTTGTTGTCGAGGACGTACGCGGCGCCGTCGGCCTGGACGATCATGACGGAGACGTTGTGGGCGACGACGTCGTGGAGTTCGCGGGCGATGCGGGCGCGTTCGGCGGCGACGGCGACCTTGGCCTGGGCGTCGCGTTCGCGTTCCAGCCGGGCGGCCCGGTCCTCCAGCTCCGTCAGGTACGCGCGGCGCACCCGGGTCAGCCGGCCCCAGGCCCAGCACAGGATGAACGGCGTGCTCATCAGCAGCATGATCAGCGCCGCCTCACCCAGGCCGTACGGGTGGGTGTGCGCGTCGCCCGAGTTGTCGATCACGGTCTTGACCGGGTGCATCCGCCAGTACACCAGCGGCCCGGCGGCGGCCCCGGCGACCAGGGCCAGCCGGGAGGTCCACTTGTGGCCGAAGGCGGCGCCCGTGTAGGCGAAGACGAGGTAGGCGATGGAGGAGATGCCGGGGTCGACGTTGGCCGCGATCTGGCCGAGGGCGACGCCGGTGGCGCCGCCCACGGTGACGTCCGGGTAGCGCCGCCGGAAGACCATCAGCAGCGGAAGCAGCAGCGCGACCACGATCTGCGCGTCGAGGCGCCAGCCGGTGTCGGAGCTGCCGTCGTTCGGCAGGACGCCGAGGAACAGCACGACCGCCGCCCAGGCGGAGTCGACCACCATGGGGTGTCGGCGGAGCCAGGCGTTGAGTCGATGCACGTGTCCAGCGTAGGCAGTCGGGCACGGTGCCCAGGTCCGCCGGTAGGGCGATCCGCCCCTACTCCGTAGGTCGGAGACGTCCCCGTGGTGGGGGGAGGGGCGGCTCCGGGGCCCGGTAGCGTCCCGCTGCATGACGTGGATGCGGTGGGCGCCCGCCCTGGAGAAGGCGCTGTACGACCCGGAGGGCGGTTTCTACCGCAGGCCCGAGGGCCCGGCCGGGCACTTCCGCACCTCGGTGCACGCCTCGCCGAGGTTCGCCCGTGCGGTGGCCCGGCTGCTGCTGGAGGTTGACGAGGCCCTCGGCCGGCCGGAGGAGCTGGCCCTGGTCGACGTCGGGGCCGGGCGGGGGGAGCTGATCACCGGGGTCCTGGCCGAGCTGCCCGAGGGGGTGCGGGCGCGGCTGCGCCCGTACGGCGTCGAGATCGCGGACCGGCCGGCCGGACTGTTGTCCACAGCCCTGTGGACGAGCGAGCCGCCGCGCGGGGTCAGCGGGCTGCTGTTCGCCAACGAGTGGCTGGACAACGTGCCGCTGGACGTCGGGGAGGTGGACGACGCCGGGGCGCTGCGCTACGTCGAGGTGGAGACCGCGACGGGCGAGGAGCGGCTCGGCGGGCCCGTCTCGGCGCAGGACGCGGCCTGGGCCGCCCGCTGGTGGCCCGTCGAGGAGCCGGGGGAGCGGGTGGAGTTCGGCGGCCCCCGCGACGCCGCCTGGGCGCGGGCCGTCGCCGGTCTGGAGCGGGGCCTGGCCGTCGCCGTCGACTACGGGCACACGGCCGGGCGGCGGCCGCCCTTCGGCACGCTGGCCGGCTTCCGGGACGGCCGCGAGGTGGCGCCCGTACCGGACGGCTCCCGCGACGTGACCGCGCACGTGGCCCTGGACGCGATCGCCGTGCCCGGTCTCCACAGCCTGTGGACGGAGCAGCGCGCCGCCCTGCGCGCCCTCGGCGTGAGCGGCGGGCGGCCGCCGCTGGCGCTCGCCTCCACCGACCCGGCGGGGTACCTGCGCGCGCTGAGCGGCGCGGGGGAGGGGGCCGAGCTGACCGACCCGGCGGGGCTGGGCGGCTTCGGGTGGCTGGTGCAGGCCGTCCGCATCTCGGTACCGGAAAGCCTGGAGCCCCTGGCGGGATGGCAGACTCTGGGGTCATGAGGGAGACCACGGTCGGCATCGGGGCGGGAGCCGAGAACTTCACCGGCGAGGCGGGCACCACCGACATGGTGCTCAACATCGGCCCGCAGCACCCCGCCACCCACGGCGTGCTGCGGCTGCGCCTGCTGCTGGACGGCGAGCGGATCGTCACCGCCGAGCCGGTGATCGGCTACATGCACCGCGGCGCGGAGAAGCTGTTCGAGGCCCGGGACTACCGGCAGATCATCATGCTGGCCAACCGGCACGACTGGCTCTCCGCCTTCTCCAACGAGCTGGGCGTCGTGCTCGGCGTCGAGCGGATGCTCGGCATGGAGGTCCCCGAGCGGGCGGTGTGGGTCCGCACCCTGCTCGCCGAGCTCAACCGGGTGCTCAACCACCTGATGTTCCTCGGCTCGTACCCGCTGGAACTCGGCGGCATCACGCCCGTCTTCCACGCCTTCAACGGCCGCGAGGACCTCCAGCACGTCCTGGAGGAGGCCTCCGGCGGGCGGATGCACTACATGTTCAACCGGGTCGGCGGCCTCAAGGAGGACCTGCCGGCTGGCTGGCTCGGCCGGGTCCGCACCGCCGTCGGCGTCGTCCGCTCGCAGCTGCCCGTCTTCGAGGACCTCGTCCTCGGCAACGAGATCTTCCGCGCCCGCACGGCCGGCGTCGGCGTCCTCACCGCCGCGCAGGCCCAGGCGTACGGGGTCAGCGGGCCGATCGCCCGCGCCAGCGGCCTGGACCTCGACCTGCGCCGGGACGAGCCCTACCTCGCGTACGGCAGCGAGGAGTTGAGGCAGGTGCTCACCGTCGTCACCCGCGAGGAGGGCGACTGCCTGGCCCGCTTCGAGTGCCTGCTGGAGCAGACCCACAACTCCCTGGACCTCGCCGACGCCTGCCTCGACAAGATCGCCACCCTCGCACCTGGGCCCGTCAACCAGCGGCTGCCCAAGGTGCTCAAGGCCCCCGAGGGCAGCACCTACACCTGGACGGAGAACCCGCTCGGGATCAACGGGTACTACCTGGTCTCGCGCGGCGACAAGACGCCGTGGCGTCTCAAGCTGCGCTCAGCGTCCTTCAACAACATCCAGGCGCTGACCGAGCTGCTGCCCGGGACGCTGGTGGCGGACATGGTGGCGATCCTGGGGTCGATGTTCTTCGTGGTCGGGGACATCGACAAGTAGTCGACAGGCAATGGGGACTACGGCTTCTTCTTGGCCTTGACCGGGTCCGCCGGGTGCGGGGCCACCTTGCGGTCGCCCTTGGTGGCGATCCGCTCCTCGCACAGGCGGGCCAGCACCCCGTACGCGGCCTTGCCCATCAGCTCGGTGAGCTCGGGGCGGTAGCTGACGTACACCGGCTCGGCGCCCTGGTGCGCGGCAGGGGCGCCGGTGCACCACCAGTGCAGGTCGTGGCCGCCCGGGCCCCAGCCGCGGCGGTCGTACTCGCCGATCGAGACCTGGAGGTAGCGGGTGTCGTCGGGGCGGTCGATCCAGTCGTAGGTGCGGCGGATCGGCAGCTGCCAGCAGACGTCCGGCTTGAACTCCAGCGGCTCGTGGCCCTCCTTGAGCGCCAGCGCGTGCAGGGCGCAGCCGGCGCCGCCCGCGAAGCCGGGGCTGTTCACGAAGATGCAGGCGCCGTTGACCCGGCGGGTCTGGCGGTCGCCGTCCTCGTCCAGCATGGTGACGCCGCCGTCCGTGACGAGCCGCCCCTTGGCGTCGGTGCCGTGCGGGTGGTTCTCCCACAGCTCGGGGGTGAGGCGCTTGGCGTGCTTCATGACGCGCTTCTCGTCGTCCTCGTCCGAGTAGTGCGCGCCCAGCGTGCAGCAGCCGTCCGAGGCGCCCCGGCCCTCGCGGATGCCGTGGCAGCCCTGGCCGAAGACGCAGGACCAGCGGGAGGTCAGCCAGGTGAGGTCGCAGCGGAAGACCTGCTCGGCGTCCTCCGGGTCGGCGAACTCGACCCAGGCGCGCGGGAAGTCGAGCGGGACCTCGTCGCGGGGGATCTCGCGGCGCAGGGTCGGCATCGCGAGATCGACGGGGGTGGGGGAGGCCGCGGGCTTCGCCTTGGCCTTCTTCTTGGACGTTTCTGCTGGTGCCACCCGGTAAGGGTAGAGCTTTCGCGCGGCCCGGGAGGGACGGGCGTGCGGCGCGGGGGCGAATTGCGGCGTGCGCCCGCGGCGCCGGGAGGTACGGTCTTCGACGACCGGGAGAACTGGCGGGCCGTCAGATTCGAGCGCTTTTGGGGCGGTTTGAACCGAATCGGCCCTCCGGTCCGTCGCACCGGACAGACGCCCACCCCGAGCAGGAGCCACCCCCGCCGTGACCGTGCAGCCCCGCGCCGCCGCCCAGACGGCCGTCCTCGCCGCCCTCGCGGTGCTGGCCGCCGGCTGCGCCTCCGCCGGCCCCGCGCTGCGGGCCCGCTCCGCCTCCGCGCCGCCCGTCTGCGACACCCCCTTCGTGGTGGGCCACCGGGGCTCCCCGCGCACCGCGCCCGAGAACACCATGGCCTCCTTCGACAGCGCCCTCGACCAGGGCGCCGACTGGCTGGAGACCGACGTCCAGACCACCCGCGACGGCGTCCCGGTGCTGATGCACGACGCCACCGTGGACCGCACCACCAACGGCAAGGGCGCCGTCGGCGACCTCACCGCCGCCCAGGTCGCCGCCCTGCGGGTGACCATCGGCCCCGGCCCCGCCCAGCCCGTCCCCACCCTGGAGCAGCTCCTCGAGCGCCTCGACGGCAGCAACGCCACGCTGCTGATGGAGATCAAGTGGCAGCGCACCCCCGAGGACGTCACCCGGATCGCCCGGATCGCCGCCGGCAGCGGCGCCCACGTCGTCCTCTACAGCTTCTCCGCCGACCACCTGCGCCGCGCCCACGCCGCCGCCCCCGCCCTGCCGATGGTGCTCATCCAGGGCTCCGGGCTCGCCGAGAACCCGGGGGACCTGCCGCTGCGCGGCGTGGCCCTGGAGTCCACGCTGGCCGGCGCCGCCCGGATCGCCGAGGAGCGCAAGGCGGGCCGCGAGGTCTACGTCTGGACGGTCGACGACGAGGAGAACTGGCAGACCATGGCCGCCCGCGGCGCGGACGGCCTGATCACCGACCTCCCCGGCCCGGCCCGCCGCTGGGCGGACGCCAACTGCCGCCCCGAACGCCGCGTCGCGCCCCGAGGTCACTGACCGCGTACCGTCAGTGACCAGCGCGAATACCTCCGCAACCGGCCTGCCCCGGGGCCGGATCGCGTAGCGTGGAGAGTTATGCGACTCGGTGTACTCGACGTAGGTTCCAACACGGTCCACTTCCTCGTGGTGGACGCCCATCCGGGCGCTGCCCCCGTACCCGCGTACTCCCACAAGGCCGAGCTGCGCCTGGCCGAACTGCTCGACGAGGACGGCGCGATAAGCGAGACCGGCGTCGAGCGGCTGGTCGGCCACATCGCCTCCTCGCTGCGCGTCGCCGAGGACAAGGGCGTCGTCGACATCCTGCCCTTCGCCACCTCCGCCGTCCGCGAGGCCGCCAACGGCGAGGCCGTGCTGCGCCGGGTCGCCGCCGAGACCGGCGTCGAGCTGCGGGTCCTCTCCGGCCAGGACGAGGCCCGGCTGACCTTCCTCGCCGTGCGCCGCTGGTTCGGCTGGTCCTCGGGCCGGCTGCTCAACCTCGACATCGGCGGCGGCTCCCTGGAGATCGCCTGCGGCCCGGACGAGCAGCCCGACGTGGCCTGCTCGCTGCCCCTGGGCGCCGGCCGCCTCACCGCCCGCTGGCTGCCCGAGGACATCGCCGACCCGGACGGGCTGCGCGACCTCAGGCGCCACGTCCGCGCCGAGATCGCCACCGTGGTCGGCGAGATCACCCGGCTCGGGCCCCCGCAGCACGCCGTCGCCACCTCCAAGACCTTCAAGCAGCTCGCCCGGATGACCGGCGCCGCCCCCGCCGACGCCGGCCCGTACGCCGACCGCCGCCTCACCCGGGGCGGGCTGCTGGCCTGGCTGCCCCGGCTGTCCGCGATGACCGTCGCCCAGCGGGCCCAGATCCCGGGCGTCTCGGAGGGCCGCGCCAAGCAGCTGCTCGCCGGCGCGATCGTCGCCGACGCCGCGATGGACCTGTTCGGGCTGGAGGAGCTGGACGTCTGCCCGTGGGCCCTGCGCGAGGGCATCATCCTGCGCCGCCTGGACGCCATGGACAGCCCCGCCGACCGCCGCCCCGCGCTGACCAGCTGAGCGCCGAGGAGCGGGGACCCGTTCCCCGTTCGGAGCGCGGTCCGCTTACGCTGTCTCCCGTGGTGCAACCAGCGGACGAGGACGGGGCGCGGGAGGGCCGCGCTCCCGGGGACGGGCGGCAGCGGTCGGACGGCCCGCGCCGTCGGCTCGGCGAGGCGGTCAAGGGCGCCACCGCCGCCCAGGCCGCCAAGGCCGTCCAGGCGGCGCAGCGCACGGCCAAGAAGGCCGCCGCGAAGAAGACCACCGCCCGGAAGCCGCAGAAGCAACAGAAGCCGCAGGCGCTGCAGAAGCCGAGCAGGCGGACGGACGCCGACGGGCAGGCCGCCGAGACCCGCACCGCCCGCGCCGCGGGCGCCGCCAAGGCCGCCGTCCAGTCCGTCCGCTCGGTCAAGGCCGCCAAGCGCGACGCCGCCCGCCCCCCGCTGCTGCGCACCACCGACCGCCTCGTCCTGCCCCGCCACCCCGGCCTGCACATCCCCGACACCAAGGTGGCCCTGTCCACGGCCTCGGTGTACCCGGCGAGCACCGTCGTCGCCTTCGAGCTGGCCGCCAAGCTCGGCTACGACGGCGTCGAGGTGATGGTCTGGAACGACCCCGTCAGCCAGGACCTCGACGCCCTGCGCAAGCTCTCCGACACCCACCAGCTGCCCATCCTGGCCGTGCACGCGCCCTGCCTGCTGATCACCCAGCGGGTCTGGACCACCGACCCCTGGACGAAGCTGGTCCGCGCCCGCGCCGCCGCCGAGAAGCTCGGCGCGAGCGCCGTCGTCGTCCACCCGCCGTTCCGCTGGCAGCGCCAGTACGCCCGCGAGTTCGTCGAGGGGATCAACCGGATGGCGGGGGAGACGGACGTCCGGTTCGCCGTCGAGAACATGTACCCCTGGCGCTACAAGGACCGCGAGGTCCTCGCCTACGCCCCCGGCTGGGACGTCACCGACGAGGAGTACCGGCACTTCACCATCGACCTCTCGCACGTCGCGACCTCCCGGATCGACACCTTCGCGATGGTCGAGCGGATGGGGGACCGCCTCGCCCACGTGCACCTCGCGGACGGCAGCGGCTCCGGCAAGGACGAGCACCTGATCCCCGGCCGGGGCAAGCAGCCCTGCGCCGACCTGCTGGAACACCTCGCCCGCACCGGCTTCGACGGCCACGTGGTGCTGGAGGTCAACACCCGCCGCGCCACCTCCCCCGCCGAACGCGAGGCCGATCTCGCCGAGGCCCTCGCCTTCACGCGCCTGCACCTGGCCGCCCCCTCGCGCGTACGCTGACGGCCGGGCCCGCACGGGAACGAACGGCCGTACCGAGGGGGACCGGTGACGAACGGCCAGGACTTCAGCGAGCCGTGCGACTTCCGCGAACCGGCCGCGAGTTCCGGCTCGGTGGCAGCCGCGTACGACCGCGGGCGGCCCGGCTAGCCGGACGGGCAGGTCGTTGAGCCGTACGTCCTGGACCTCACCGTCGCCGTCACTCCGGCCTGAAGCAGGCCTGAAGTCCGCCGGAAGCCCGCCAGGAGCCCGCCCGATCCCGGCTCGACCGGGGTGACCGCATCGCGGACGGCCCGTCCGTCCGCCGGACGGCGGGCGTAGGCTCGGTACCCACAACGGCCCCCGCACCCTCCCACCGGCGGGGCGCCGGCGAGAGCCCCGAAGGAGTGGAGCACAGTGCCCGAGCTGAGGTCCCGTACGGTCACCCACGGTCGCAACATGGCAGGCGCCCGGGCGCTCCTCCGGGCCGCCGGCGTAGCCCGCGAGGACTTCGGCAAGCCGATCATCGCGGTCGCCAACTCCTTCACCGAGTTCGTCCCCGGCCACACCCACCTCCAGCCGGTGGGCCGGATCGTCTCCGAGGCGATCAAGCAGGCGGGCGGCATCCCGCGCGAGTTCAACACCATCGCCGTCGACGACGGCATCGCCATGGGCCACGCCGGCATGCTCTACTCGCTGCCCTCGCGCGACCTGATCGCCGACTCCGTGGAGTACATGGTCAACGCGCACTGCGCCGACGCCCTGATCTGCATCTCCAACTGCGACAAGATCACCCCCGGCATGCTGATGGCCGCCCTGCGCCTCGACATCCCGACCGTCTTCGTCTCCGGCGGCCCGATGGAGGCCGGCAAGGCCACCCTCGTCGACGGCACCGTGCGCAAGCTCGACCTGATCGACGCGATCTCCCAGGCCGTCAACGAGAACGTCTCCGACGAGGACATCGCGATCATCGAGGAGAACGCCTGCCCCACCTGCGGCTCCTGCTCGGGCATGTTCACCGCCAACTCGATGAACTGCCTCACCGAGGCGATCGGCCTCTCCCTGCCCGGCAACGGCTCCGTCCTCGCCACCCACACCGCCCGCAAGGCCCTCTACGAGAACGCCGGACGGACCGTCGTCGAGATCGCCCACCGCTACTACGACGGCGACGACGCCTCCGTCCTGCCCCGGGCGGTCGCGAGCCGCGCCGCCTTCGAGAACGCCATGGCCCTCGACATCGCCATGGGCGGCTCGACCAACACCATCCTCCACCTGCTCGCCGCCGCCCAGGAGGCCGAGCTGGACTTCGACATGCAGGCCATCGACGCGATCTCGCGCAGGGTGCCCTGCCTGTCCAAGGTCGCGCCCAACGGCTCGTACTACATGGAGGACGTCCACCGGGCCGGCGGCATCCCCGCCATCCTCGGCGAGCTGTACCGCGCCGGGCTGCTCAACGAGGACGTCCACACCGTCCACGCCGACTCGATCGCCGAGTGGCTCAAGACCTGGGACGTGCGCGGCGGTTCGCCCTCCGCCGAGGCCGTCGAGCTGTGGCACGCCGCCCCCGGCTGCGTCCGCTCCGCCGAGGCCTTCTCCCAGTCCGAGCGCTGGGAGTCGCTGGACACCGACGCCGCCGAGGGC
This sequence comes from Kitasatospora sp. NPDC101183, assembly GCF_044767945.1. NCBI lineage: Bacteria > Bacillati > Actinomycetota > Actinomycetes > Kitasatosporales > Streptomycetaceae > Kitasatospora > Kitasatospora sp. NPDC101183. Next base: position 23,638 of record NZ_JBIWOW010000009.1, read on the forward strand.
TGCATCCGCAGCGTCGAGCACGCCTACTCCGTCGAGGGCGGCCTCGCCGTGCTGTACGGCAACCTCGCCGAGGACGGCTGCATCGTGAAGACCGCCGGCGTCGACGAGTCGATCTGGACGTTCAGCGGCCCCGCCGTGGTCTGCGAGTCCCAGGAGGACGCCGTCGAGGCGATCCTCGCCAAGCGCATCACGGAGGGCGACGTCGTCGTCATCCGCTACGAGGGCCCCAAGGGCGGCCCGGGCATGCAGGAGATGCTCTACCCGACCTCCTTCCTCAAGGGCCGCGGCCTCGGCAAGGCCTGCGCCCTGATCACCGACGGCCGCTTCTCCGGCGGCACCTCGGGCCTGTCCATCGGCCACGCCTCCCCGGAGGCCGCCTCCGGCGGCACCATCGCGCTGGTCGAGGACGGCGACACCATCGCCATCGACATCCCCGGCCGCACGATCTCCCTGGAGGTCCCGGACGAGGTCCTCGCCGAGCGCCGCGCCGCCCTGGAGGCCGCGGGCGGCTACCGGCCGAAGAACCGCGACCGCCAGGTCAGTCAGGCCCTGCGCGCCTACGCGGCGATGGCCACCTCCGCCGACAAGGGCGCCGTCCGGGACGTCACCCTGCTCGGCTGAGCACCGCCCACCCCGGGGAGCCGTTCCGAACGACGGGACGGCTCCCCGGGCTCTGCGGCTTCCGGGGGATAATCGACGGCGTGAGCGAGCAGCCCCCCACCACCGCACCCGCCCCCGGCGCCCCCGAGCCCGAGGCGATCCGTTTCTTCGGCACCACCTGGCTGAACCGTGACGGCGACTACTGGCTGCGCCGGATCGGCTTCTCCGCCGGCGCCCTGCTGGCCACGGCCGCCGCCGCCCTCGTGCTGCGCTTCGGCGTGGAGGGCGTCAGCCTCTCCAAGAGCGGGGGCTTCCTCAACGGGCTGCTGACCGCCGCCATCGCGATCTGTTCGATGATGGCCGTCATGCGCACCTGGAAGGTGCTCACCGAGGGCAAGGACCGGCTCAGCGGCTGGATGGCCGAGGACAAGTCGCTCGCCGCGGTCTGGCTGATCGGCGGGGCCGGCACCCTCGCCGCGTACTTCGCCCGCAGCCTGGTCGAGGCCCCCGGCGAGTCCGTCAAGCGCGCGGCCTACGAGCAGGCCCTCGCCCAGCACGCCGAGCGCCGGGCGGGCCGCAGCGGCCGGCCCGACGCCAAGGCGCCGGGCCGGGGCAAGCGCAAGCGCTGACGGCGGTCAGCTGCGGCTGACCGTGCCACACCCGGCGGGGCTCTCCGACAGGCCCTTGCTGCGGTCGTACGGGTCGCTGGTCGGACCGGTCCGCTCGGGGCCGGGGACGGCCCGGGCGAACTGGCGGAACTGCGGGTGCAGGAAGCCGTCGTAGACGTAGCAGGCGCTGTTGCCCTTCGTCGCCTGCGACTTGGCGACGACCAGCTTCTTCGGCTCGACCTGGTAGTGCTTCGGGTCGTAGAAGCGGTAGTCGTCGACCCTGCGGACGATCGTGCGGGCCGTCCAGTCGGCGCCGGAGGACTCGGACGCGCGGACCACCAGGCCCACCGGGTGGGCGGTGCCGCCCTGGGGGTCCGGCTGCGGCGGGGTGCCGGGCGAGGCCTGCCGGTCGTCGGCCAGCTTCTCGGCGTCGGGGCCGGGCGCCACCGGGTAGACGTACGTGAAGTCGGTGTGGACCAGGATGCCGCCGTCGCCGTCGCCCTCGTAGGTGAGCTGGCCCTGGACCTTGACGACCTCGCCGATCAGGCGCGCCTCGCGCGGGTCGAATCGGGCGAACCAGCCGGTGGCGTTGGCGCTCTCCTTGGGGTGGTCGAGCGCGTTGACGGCGTCGGCGCGGTCCTGGCTGTCGAGGAGCGCCAGCGCGGCGTCCGGGCGGGCGCCCGCGATGACCTTGGGGTCGAGGTTGGCGGCGGTCAGGTAGTCCTTGACCAACTGCAACCGCGTGGCGACCTGGTCGGCGGAGAAGACGCCGACGTCCTTGGCCTCGGGCAGCACGAACGCCTCGGCGCCGTTCGGCCAGCCCTCGGCCGGGGAGCCGGCCCAGGGGCGGGTGAGGGTCGGCTGGTCCGGGTCGGTGGTGGGCGGCGCGGTGGTGGGCCTGGCCGTCTCCGGGGCGACGGTCGGCACGGGCACGGGCGCGGGGGCGCCGGAGGTGTCCGAGGAGCCGCCGTGCAGCCAGGTGCGCAGCCCGTCCACGTTCAGCGCGGCGAGCAGCACGGCGACCGTCAGCAGCACGAACAGCGGCGCCTGCCAGTTCCGGGAGCGGACCGGCTTCAGGTTGCCCCACGCGTCGTACGCCAGGGCCTTCGGCTTGCGGCCGAAGCGGCGCTCGGGCTCCGGCCCGTCGTTGACCGAGCGGCGGCCGCCCGGGTCGACGGGCGGGGTGTGCTTCCACCGCGCGGAGAGCATGCGGGTGCGCCCGCTCTGCTCCTTGACGCTGGCGCCCTTGACGAACTCCTCGTCCAGGACGAGGTCCGCGAACGGGTCCTTCCCGCCCGCCTCGTCACCCTCGTCGGGGCGCGGTTGCGGATCTTCGGCTATCGGCATCGCGCCAGTATGCCGACGGGGTGTGACGATTGGTCGATCGGGGGCACACCTTGTGGTGAACTCGCGCGCATGGCGCGCGAGTTCGGTGCGTTTTACCCCGGAATGCGCCGGTCTCAGCCCTTGCGGGAGCGCTTCACCGACCCGACCACGCCGACCACGCCCAGCAGCAGGGCGGCGGGCAGGAGCGATTCGAAGAACGCCCAGATCAGGCCGGCGTCACTGAGCAGCCACTGCGCCAGGGTGTTCAGCACCAGCAGTCCGCCGGCCGCCGGGAGCGCCGACTTCCACGGGTGCGCCTCCGCCCAGCGCGCCAGCCGCCGGTCGGTCGTGTCGCGGCGCAGCTGCCCGCCGACCGAGCCGACCAGGAAGAAGAAGAACAGCCCCCAGCCGGCCGGACCGGCCAGCATGCTGAGCGTCCAGTTCCCGGTGATCGCCTCGATCCCCAGGGCGGTCGCTCCCACCACCGCACCGACCCCCGCGGCCGTCCGCCACGGGCCCACCGTCGCCGAGGCGACGGCGAGTTGCCGGTTCTCACGTCGGGACATCTCGTCGTGTGCCATACCTCCACGGTGCTCCCGTGCGGCCCCGCGGGCCATAGGGGAAACCCCCGAGTTTCCCCTGAGGGCCTCCTCCACCCGGCAGAACCGCCCACGGGCCGGACACTCCCGCCCCGCCCGCCCGTACGGTGCGAGGATGGCGGCAGTACCGAGGTGAGGAGCCGGACATGGCCAGCAGTGGGGCACGCGGGGCGAGCGGACAGAAGATCGCCTTCCTGGGCACCGGAAAGATCGGCGAGGCGCTGCTCTCCGGACTGCTGCGGGCCGGCAAGGACCCGGCGGACGTGCTGGTGACCGCCCGCCGCCCCGAGCGGGCCGCGGAACTCGCCGGGCGCTACGGCGTGACGGCCGTCTCCAACTCCGAGGCGGCGAAGCTCGCCGACACCCTGATCCTCGCGGTGAAGCCCCAGGACATGGGCGCCCTGCTGGAGGAGCTCGCCCCGCACGTCGGCGCCGACCGGCTGGTGATCTCGGCGGCGGCGGGCGTCCCCACCGCCTGGTTCGAGGAGCGGCTCGCCGCCGGGACGCCCGTCGTCCGGGTCATGCCCAACACGCCCGTCCTGGTGGACGAGGGGATGAGCGTGATCTCCGGCGGCTCGCACGCGACCGAGGAGCACCTGGTGCGGGCGGAGGAGATCTTCTCCTCCGTCGGCAAGGCCCTGCGGCTGCCCGAGGCCCAGCAGGACGCGGCGACCGCGCTGTCCGGCTCCGGCCCCGCGTACTTCTACTTCCTGGTCGAGGCGATGACGGACGCGGGCATCCTGCTCGGCCTGCCCCGCCAGGTGGCGCACGACCTGATCGTGCAGTCCGCGATCGGCGCCTCGGTGATGCTGCGCGACTCCGGCGAGCACCCGGTGAAGCTGCGCGAGGCGGTCACCTCCCCGGCCGGCACCACCATCGCGGCGATCCGCGAGCTGGAGAACCACGGGGTGCGGGCCGCGCTGCTCGGCGCCCTGGAGGCGGCCCGGGACCGCTCCCGGGAGCTGGCCTCCGGCGGGAAATGACCGCTGCGCGACCCCTCCCGCAAACGCCGTACACCCCCTACGCTCTCGGCCAACATCGTCGTACCGGCCAGTAGCGAGGTCCCGCATGAGCGTCGAAGCACCCCTGGCCGTCCCGCCCGTCCCGCCCGGCCTTCGCGCCGGGCGGGCCGCGCTCGCCGTCAGCTTCCTGCTCCAGGGTGTCACCTTCGCGCTGCTGGTCACCTGCATCCCGGAGATCCAGCACCGGTACGGGCTGAGCGACGGCCTGCTGCCCGTCTTCCTGGCCGCCGTGCCGATCCTCGCCGGGGTCGGCTCGCTGACCTCCGAGCAGCTGGTCAGGCGCACCGGCGCCCGGGCCGTGCTCCGCGTCGTCCAGCCCGCGATCTGCCTCAGTCTGGCGGCCGTCGGCCTCGGCGACGCCCTGTGGCAACTCGCCCTCTCCCTCGGCGCGTTCGGCCTGCTGGTCGGCGCCCTGGACGCCAGTATGAACATGCTCGGGGTCGGCCTCCAGCACCGCTACGGCCGCTCGATCATGATCGGCTTCCACGCCGCCTTCAGCCTCGGCGGCATCCTCGGCGCCGCCGTCGCCGGGCTCGGCTCGCACTACGACCTCGGCCTGCCGCCGCTGTTCGGTGTCAGTGCCCTGGTGATCGCCCCGCTCGCCCTCCTCACCGGCACGCGGTTCGCCGGACCGGCCGAACTCGGCGACGCCGTACGGGAGGCCGCCGAGGCCGCCGCCCGCTCCATCCCCTGGCGCCCGCTGCTGCCGCTCTGCCTGGCGATGGCCTTCGCGTACATCGCCGACGCCTCCGTCTCCAACTACAGCGTCAAGTACCTCACCGACGGCCTCGGCAGCCGCGAGGACCTCGCCAAGCTCTCCTACCTCGGCTACATGGTCGCCATGCTGCTCGGCCGCGCCCTCGGCGACCGCGCGGTGCAGCGCTTCGGCGCCGTCCCCGTGGTGCGCGTCGGCGCCGCGCTGGCCGCCCTCGGCTTCGCCCTCGCCGCCGCCGCGCCCGGCACCTGGGCGGGCATCGCCGCCTTCACCGTGCTCGGCTTCGGCATCTGCGCGATCATCCCGCAGGTGTTCGCGGCCGGCGGCCGGCTCTTCCCCGCCGACTCGGACGCCGCCGTGGCCCGGCTCAACCTCTTCAACTACGTGGGCTTCCTGATCGGTTCGCCGCTCGTCGGCGCCATCGCCGACGCCGGCTCCTACCGCTGGGCGCTGCTCGCCCCGATGCTGCTGGTGCTCGCCGTCCTGCCGCTGGCCGAGCGCTTCGCGCCGGCGCCCGTCCTCGCACCCGCCACGCCCTGACACCGGGGCGGACACCTCCACCCGCTACGGTGGAGGCCATGCCCGAAGCCGAGCGTGACACCCCCTGCGGCCTGCACCTCTTCTGGGACGAGGCCGTCACCGCCTACGACTTCGGCCCCGGCCACCCGATGGACCCGACCCGGCTCGCGCTCACCATGCGCCTGGTCGAGGCCCTCGGCCTGAGCACCGGCCCCGGGGTGAGCGTCCGCTCCGCCCCGCCCGCCGGGGACTCCACCCTCGGGCTGGTGCACACCCGGGAGTACGTCGAGGCCGTCAAGCACGCCGCCGCCCACCCCGAGCTCTCCGACCCCCGCCACGGCCTCGGCACGGAGGACAACTGGGGCTTCGCGGCCGTCCATTCGGCCTCCGCGCTGATCGCCGGCCAGTCCGTCGCCGCCGCCGAGGCCGTCTGGCGCGGCGAGACCCCGCACGCCGTCAACTTCACCGGCGGCCTCCACCACGCCATGCCCGACAGGGCCTCCGGCTTCTGCGTCTACAACGACCCGGCCCTCGCCATCGCCCGGCTGCTCGAACTCGGCGCCGAGCGCGTCGCCTACGTCGACGTGGACGTCCACCACGGCGACGGCGTCCAGCAGGCCTTCTGGAACGACCCCCGGGTCCTCACCGTCTCCCTGCACGAGCACCCCGCCACCCTCTTCCCGCAGACCGGCTGGTCCACCGAGACCGGCGGCCCGGCCGCCCCCGGCTCCGCCGCCAACCTCCCGCTGCCCGCCGGCACCGGGGACGCGGGCTGGCTGCGCGCCTTCCACGCCCTCGTGCCCGACCTGCTCGCAGCCTTCCGCCCGCAGGTCCTGGTCACCCAGCACGGCGCGGACACGCACCTGGAGGACCCGCTCGCCCACCTCGCCGTCACCGTCGACGCCCAGCGGCTGATCGCCGAGGAACTGCACGGCCTCGCCCACCGGCTGACCGGCGGCCGCTGGGTCGCCACCGGCGGGGGCGGCTACGCCGTGGTCGACGTCGTCCCGAGGACCTGGACCCACCTCGTCGCCACCGCCGCCGGCCGGCCCGTCGACCCCGCCACCGAGACCCCCGAGGCCTGGCGCGCCGAGGTCTACCGCCGCACCCGCCGCCCCGCGCCCCTGCGCATGACGGACGGCGCGCGCCCCGCCTGGCGCGACTTCGACGCGGGTTACGATCCGGCCGACCGACTCGATCAGGCCATCCTGGCGGCCCGCCGCGCGGTGTTCCCCCACCACGGACTGCTGGCCTGAAAACGGCGTTTCGGCCGCCGGGGGACCGGGCGGTGCGTACCCCGACCGGGGCCATCCGCCGGGCGGCTACGTACTGCAACAGTCCTATCTCTCACCGTACGAGGACTGCATCTCCCCTCTTCCCACTGGTACCACCCATAACTACTCTGGGGATACACGTGTGCCGGTGGAGTCACCGGAGGGGAAGCCGGTGCCTTGCACACGGGTTAAGGGTCGGGTGATGGTCATGAGTTCCGTCGAGCGCCCCCTGCAGGAAGTCGTCTTCCTGACCGTGGCGGAGGTCGCCGCGGTCATGCGGGTGTCCAAGATGACGGTGTACCGCCTGGTGCACAGCGGAGAGCTGCCGGCCATCAGGGTCGGACGTTCCTTCCGGGTGCCCCAGCAGGCGGTGCACGAGTACCTGAAGGAGTCCTACGTGCGGCTCGAGAGCGCGTAGTCCGCGGCGTTCGAGCCCGGGTCCGCACCAGTGGGCCCGGGCCCGTTCGCCGTGGATTTCCCGGGCGTTCCCCGGATCACAGGAGTGCGATTTAGGGCCCCGGGCACCCGACGGGTAGGCTAGGCCCTCACGTCAGTCGTATGGACTCCGTCTCACTAGGGCGAGAGTCTCAGTGAGCGAGGGTTGTTCCGTGGGCTCTGTCATCAAGAAGCGTCGCAAGCGTATGGCCAAGAAGAAGCACCGCAAGCTTCTCAAGCGCACGCGTATCCAGCGTCGCAACAAGAAGTAAGCGCCCCGGCCGCGCCTAGCGCGCCCAGCGCCCCCATCGCCCGCCCAGGCCCTCGTGGCCAGGGCGGGCGATGTCGTTTCACGGCCCGGCAGGGCGGCGCGGTACGGTGCACGCAGGCCGCTCGGTCGAGGGAATGGGGTGTGGCACCGTGGGCGTCGTCGTGCTCGTCACCGGCGTGGCACGCCATCTGGGTGCCCGGTTCGCCGCCGAGATCCGCCGCCGCCCGGGCGTCGACCTGGTGGTCGGCGTGGACGTGCAGCCGCCCCGCCTCCCCCCGGAGGAGCCGCAGGGCCCGGCCGCCCCGTACCGCTTCCACCAGCTGGACCTGCGCCGCCCGGCCGTCTCGCGGGTGATCGCCGAGCACCGGGTGGACACCGTGGTGCACCTGAGCGTCAGCGCCACCGGACTGGGCTCCACCAACCGCTCCGCGGTGAAGGAGTCCAACGTCATCGGCACGATGCAGCTGCTCGGCGCCTGCCAGAAGGCGCCCGGCGTGCGGCGGCTGGTGGTGAAGTCGACCACCGGCGTCTACGGCTCCGCGCCCCGGGACCCCGCCGTGTTCAGCGAGCGGATGCAGCCCAAGGACCAGCCCGGCGGCGGCTTCGCCAAGGACGCGGCCGAGGTCGAGGGGTACGTACGGGGCTTCGCCCGGCGCCGCCCGGACGTCGCGGTGACGGTGCTGCGTTTCGCCAACATCGTCGGCCCGGACGCCGAGTCCCCGCTCATCGAGTACTTCGGGCTGCCCGTCCTGCCGACCGTCCTCGGCTACGACCCCCGGCTGCAGTTCGTCCACGAGGACGACGCCGTCGCCGTGCTCTGCCGCGCCGCGGGCGAGCCGGAGCCCGGCACCGTCAACACCGGGACCTTCAACGTGGCCGGGGAGGGCGTGCTGTTGCTCTCCCAGTGCGCCCGCCGGCTCGGTCGCCCCATGCTGCCGCTGCTGCTGCCCGCCGTCTCCTGGATGGCCGTCCTGGCCCGGCAGACCCGGCTGGTGGACGTCTCGCCCGAGCAGCTGCGGCTGCTCACCCACGGCCGGGTCGTGGACACCGCCCGGCTGCGCGAGACCTTCGGCTACCGCCCGGCCTTCGGCACCCCGGAGGCCTTCGCCGACTTCGCGGACGCCCAGCGGCCCGGGCTCCTGCCGCCCGAGCGGCTGGCCGCCCTCACCGACCGGATGTCCGCCCTGCTGGGGCCGGAGCAGCCGGCCGCACCGACCCGCCCCCGCAGCCCGAGGAGCTGAACCCGCGATGAGTGCCGCAGCCGAGAACACGCCGGGCGAGGCCAAGGTCATCCCGATCGAGTCCGCGCCGAGCTGGACGACCCCCGAGCCGCCGGCCCTGGCCGACCGGATCGCCACGGCCGTGGGCGGGGCGCTGTCCGGGCAGCTCGGCCCGGCGGCCACCCGGGTGCTGGGCAAGGGCTGGGAGGGCAGGGCCGCCGAGGGCCTGTCCTTCCTGCGCCGCCGGCTCACCGGCGACTACGAGGTGGACGAGTTCGGCTTCGACCGGGAGCTCACCGAGGAGGTGCTGCTCTCGCTGCTGCGCCCGCTGGCCGAGAAGTACTTCCGGATCGAGGTCCAGGGCGTCGAGAACATCCCGGCCGAGGGCGGCGCGCTGATCGTCGCCAACCACTCCGGGACGATCCCGCTGGACGCGCTGATGACCCAGGTCGTCATCCACGACCACCACCCGCGGCAGCGGCACCTGCGGATGCTCGCCGCCGACCTGGTGTTCGTGCTGCCGGGGATCAACGAGCTGGCCCGCAAGGCCGGTCACACCCTGGCCTGCAACGAGGACGCCCAGGCGCTGCTGGAGCGCGGCGAGGTCGTCGGGGTCTGGCCGGAGGGCTTCAAGGGCATCGGCAAGCCCTTCTCGGAGCGCTACAAGCTGCAGCGCTTCGGGCGCGGCGGCTTCGTGGCCTCGGCGCTGAGGGCGAAGGTGCCGATCGTGCCCTGCTCGATCGTCGGGGCGGAGGAGACGTACCCGATGATCGGGAACGTGAAGACGCTGGCCCGGCTGCTGGGCCTGCCGTACGTGCCGATCACGCCGACCTTCCCGTGGCTGGGCCCGCTCGGGGCGGTGCCGCTGCCGACGAAGTGGACGATCCGCTTCGGTGAGCCGATCGCGACCGACGGGTACCCGGCGGAGGCGGCGGACGATCCGATGCTGGTCTTCGACCTGGCGGACGAGGTGCGCGAGACGATCCAGCACTCCCTGTACCAACTCCTGGTGCAGCGCCGCTCGGTGTTCTTCTGACCCGCACCCGTACGGGCCCCGGTGAAACGTCCACCGGGGCCCGTACGGGTTTCAGCCGCCGAGGATGCGCAGCCCGGGCAGCAGCCCCGGGATGAGCGGGGGCACGTCCACGCCCTGTGGCGGGGCCGCTCCGGCCGGGTTGGGGGTGGCGACCTGGGGCGGCTGCGGCGGGGCCGCGTCGGTGCTGGGCGAGGGCTTGGCGCCGGTGAGGCCGTTGGTGAGGTTGCCCACCAGGCCGTTGACGGCGTCCGCGCCGCCGGGCAGGGCGCTCGGCAGGCCGCCGCCCTTGGTGCCGTTGCCGGTGGCGCCGTTGCCCGGGTTGGCCGGGGTGCGGTCGCCGGTGGCGGGGTTTCCGGCGCCGGCGGAGCCCGCGCCGCCCTGGGGCTGGTCGGTGCCGGGGGTGGTGCCCGCGCCGGCCGGGGAGCCGGCGGAGGTGCCGGGGGCCTGGCCGGTGGTGCCGTCGCCCGCTCCGTCGCCGGGCCGTCCGTCGCTCTTGGCGGCGGGCTGGGCCAGGTGCAGGGGCGCGACGTCCTCGCTTATGTCGTCGAAGAGGCGGTTCACCAGGTCGGCCTGTTGGGTGAGTTGGACGGGCAGTCTGCCCTCCAGCTCCGTCCAACGGCCGTCCTCGTCCTGGGCGAAGCCGGCGAGGGCGCGCATCGGTTCGAGCGAGCCGTTGCTGCGGTAGATGGAGCGCAGCAGGTCGCGGCCCTTGAGGGCGTCGCTGTGCATGTCGTCCAGGGCGCGGCGGACCTGGTCGACGGTGGCCGGGCTGAGGGCGCCGGCGTGGTCGGTGCGGCCGACCAGGCTCTTGGCCTCGCCGAGGCGGGTGGCGGCGTTGTCGAGCAGGAGCCGGCCGCGCTCGGAATCGGAGTTCGCGAAGTCGAGGCGGAGGCCTTCGAGGCCGCGCTTCATGCCGTACAGCGTGTCGCCCGGGAGGGCGTTGGAGCTGGCCGCCGCGGCGCCGGCCAGGCTGCCGACGGCGAGTCCGGCGACCAGGCCCCCGATCGCGAACCGGCGGCTCCAGCGGCCGCGCGGCGCGGTGCGGACGGCGCGGTGGCGGCGCTGGCGGGGCACCGTGGCGCCGCCTCCGCCGGCGAAGGCCTGCTCGAACGCGGCCATCAGCTGGGCGCGTTGGACGGTCCGGACCTCGTGGTCGAGTTCCGGACCGGGCAGGGCTCCCAGCGCGTCGGCCACGCCGACCAGTTCGGCCATCGCGGCCGATCCGGCGCCGGTGGCGGGGTCGGCCGTCTCGGCGCCGGCCGTGCGGCGCTGCTCCGTCTGGTGGGCCTCCAGCGCCTCGGCGAAGGCCTTCGCCCGTCGGTGCTCCAGCACGTTTGCCGTCACGGGCCACACCTCCCTTCGTCGTTGTCGACTGCCCGGCCAGCCGGACGGTTGCCCCGGCGGGCCAAGGCCACTCCATCGGGTGACAGGTCGCAATTCGACTTGACGGTATGCCCGGTGGTGGCTTGCACGCTGGCCAACGAGTGGTGCGGGCGGTCGGTTACGCGTGGCTGATCATCGGATCGACCGTTCACCCGGACGTGTCGGCCGCACACGGATGGTGACGGGCCGTCGGCGGAGCGCCCGGCTATCGCGCCCTCGGTCACGGCCGCCTCACCGCGCGTCGGGCGGGAGCAGCCGGGCCAGGGTGCGGACGGCCCGGTACTGGAGGGTCTTGATGGCGCCCTCGTTCTTGCCCATGATCCGGGCGGTCTCGGCGACCGAAAGCCCTTGCAGGAAGCGGAGGGTGACGCACTCCTGCTGCTGCGGGTTGAGCCGGCGCACGGCGTCCAGCAGGGCGGCGTTGGAGAGGGACTCCAGCACCGACTCCTCGGGGCTGCGCTCGCACTCGTTGGAGTCGAGCATCTCGCCGGTGGTGACCTCCAGCCGGAAGCGGCTGGACTTGAAGTGGTCGGCGACGAGGTTGCGGGCGATGGTGACGAGCCAGGCGCCGAAGTCGCGGCCCTGCCAGGTGAAGGTGCCGATCCGCCGCAGTGCGCGCAGGAACGTCTCGCTGGTGAGGTCCTCGGCCGTGGCCCGGCTGCCGACCCGGTAGTAGATGTAGCGGTAGACGGTGTCCGCGTAGTGGTCGTAGAGCCGGCCGAAGGCGTCGCTCTCGCCGTTCTGGGCCCGTTCGACGAGCTCCATGATCGGGTTGTGCTCGGTCTCGTACCCGGGGCTGGGGGCGGTGCGGGTGCGGCCGCGCCCGAGGCCGGTGGTGCCGGTGCGGCTGCGCGAGCCGGTGCCGGCGGAGCCCGCGGCGGTGGTGCGCAGGGCGAGGCCCGGGCCGGGCTGGGGGCCGAACGCGGCTCCTGCGGGGACGAGTTGGGGCGTGGCGACGAGCTGGGTGCGCAGCAGGGTGCGCAGCAGGTCGAGGCCGGTGGAGATCTGCCGCTCGGCCGGTCGGCCGCGCTGACCGGTGCGGGGGCGCAGGGGCGCGGACGACGGGCGGGAGGGTGCAGGCGCGTCGTTCCGGACGGGTGGGTACACGGGACTCCCAGAGGCAGAACTGTGGACGGATCACCTCCGCCTGCGCGGAGAGCACGTCCCGTTCCGCCCGTTCGAGCGGGGCGGTTGGGTGACGCGCATCCAGGAGAGAATAACGCTTTGTGCAATGACAGCTACACCGTGTGGTCGAAGTGGTCGTTTGAGATCCACTTGATGCGCATATTCGGCTGACACTGACCGGAGATGTCATCGTTCATCCGGCTCAACGTGATCGAACGGGCGCCCAGGGTGACCAATTCGGCGCTGTGGCGGGCGGTTTCCCAGCCTTGGGGCTCGGCAACCCCTGACTTTCCCGGCCTGGCGAACGATCAGAACCGGTCACCGGCCGACAGCTTCGCGCAGTGCGGGGTGAATTGCCTGGTGGGGGCGGGAGTTCGCCCGTACGAGGGGGCGGAAAACGGGTCCTGTTGACGCCTCGTCGCCCGTCCGGGGGAGAGGGCCTGACCGTCGGAGTCGTGCCGGAGGCGGGAGTTCAGCCCCGCCGGCGCCGCCGGTGCAGCGCCACGCCGGCCGCCGCCGCCCCGGCGAGCACCCCGAGCGCGGCCGCCGCCGGCAGCCCGACCCGGGCCGCCCGGCGCCCGGTGCGGAAGTCCCGCACCCGCCAGCCCTGGGCCCGGGCGTGGCGCCGCAGCGCGCCGTCCGGGTTCACCACGTACGGGTGGCCGACCAGCGAGAGCATCGGGATGTCGTTGGCCGAGTCGCTGTACGCGGCGCAGCGGTCGAGGTCCAGCCGCTCGCGCCGGGCCAGCGCGCGCACGGCGGCGGCCTTGGCGGGCCCGTGCAGCATCTCGCCGACCAGCCGGCCGGTGTAGCGGCCGTCCCGGGCCTCGGCGACGGTGCCGAGCGCGCCGGTCATGCCGAGGCGGCGGGCGATGATCCGGGCGACCTCCAGCGGCGCGGCGGTGACGAGCCAGACCCGCTGCCCGGCGTCCAGGTGCATCTGGACGAGGGCCCGGGTGCCGGGCCAGATCTTGTCGGCCACGACCGGTTCGAAGATCTCCTCGCAGATCGCCTCCAGGTCGGCGGTGGGCTTTCCGGCGACGATCCCGAGGGCGGTGTGCTTGGCGTCGGAGATGTGGTCCGGGTCCTCGGTGCCGTGCAGCCGGAAGAGTGCCTGCTGCCAGGCGAAGCGGGCGATGTCGCGGCGGGTGAGGAAGCCCCGGCGGAAGAGGCCGACGCCGAGGTAGAAGATCGCGGCGCCGCGCAGGATGGTGTTGTCGCAGTCGAAGAAGGCGGCGGCGTGCGGGTCGTCCGGGTCGGGGGTGTGGTTCCCGGCGGGGGCCTTGGGCGCCCGGCGTGCCTGGGCGGTGGCGGGTGTCTCCGCGGTGTCCGGAAGGGGCTGCGGCGCGGCGCGCAGCGCGGCCTCGGCGGCCTCCGCCGCGGCCTCGCCCGCCAGGGCGCTCCGCTCGGTGGTGGAACGCCTTGCCTGGGTGAGCCTTCGGAGCACGGCCATGTCACCGAGCATAGCCAGCCGGGCGGGGAGCGGCCGTGGCGAAGCGGTGCCGGTGCGGTGAACGGGGGGTTCCGGGCGCGGGAGAATGCTCCGGTGAGCCCTTTGCTGCGACGCAGGACCCCCAAGCCCGAGGACCGTACCGTCACCCTCCTCGCCAAGCCCGGCTGCCATCTGTGCGACGAGGCCCGCGAGGTGCTGCTGCGGGTGACGGCGGAGCTGGGCGCGGCCTTCGAGGAGAAGGACATCACCGGGGACGAGGAGCTGTTCCGCCGGTACTGGGAGCAGATCCCGGTGACCCTGATCGACGGCCGCCAGCACGACTTCTGGCGGGTCGACGAGGCCCGGCTGCGGGCGGCGCTCGGCGCCTGACCAGGGATCATCGCCCCCGCCGTCCGGCGGGGGGCCTTCGCCGAATCGTTGTCGAAGGCACCCCGTTCCGGCTTGGTTCGGGGCGGCATCGTCGGCTTACGATCGAACGCGTTTGCGCCCATGGGGGGCTGAGCACACGAGGAGTGCCGCCATGCTTCCCCGCCCGACCTCCGGCACGCCCGAAGCCCCCGCCGGGGCCCGGGGCTTCGCCGTGGTGGACGTGGAGGCGACCGGCCGCAGCCCGTGGCGGCACCGGGTGGTGGAGATCGCCGTGGTGCTGCTGGACGCGGGCCTGCGCCCCGAGGGCGAGTTCGCGACGCTGCTGGATCCGCTGGGCCCGGTCGGCCCGACCCACGTCCACCGGATACGCCAGGCCGACGTCGAGGGCGCCCCGCGCTTCCGCGAGATCGCCCCGCGCCTGCTGGAGCTGCTGTCCGGCCGGGTGCTGGTGGGCCACCACGTCTCCTGCGACCACGGGTTCCTGGACCGCGAGTTCGCCCGGATCGGGGTGCCGCTGCCGCCCGTCCCCCTCCTGTGCACGATGCGGCTGGCCCGCGAGCACCTGCCCCCGGCGCCCGGCTACGGCCTGGCGGCCTGCGTGGAGGCGGCGGGCCTGGGCTGGTACCCGGCGCACACGGCGCTGGGCGACGCCCGGGTGACGGCGGAGCTGCTGCGGCACTGCCTGGGCGCCCCGTCCTGCCCGCCGGAGGACTGGGCCGTCCCGCTGCGCGAGGCCGCCGGGGTGCCCTGGCCCCGGCTGGGCCGGGCCCGCTCCCGCCCGTCCGGCGACGCCGTCCCCCTGGTGCGCCGGGAGGCGCCGTACGGCCCGTGGCTGCCCGGTTCCCAGGCCCCGGCAGTCGTCCTGACGCGGTGCGGTGCTATGGGCTCCACGGCGTGATGCGCATCACTGTGTGGGGACAAATCGGACACCATCTTTGTGCACACGTTCACAAACGCATAGCCTGGCTGCCAAAGCCCAGCTTCACCCACAGGAGCACCGTGGCAATCGGCCGATCACCACAGAGCAGTTCGCAGACGCCCGACCAGGGCGCCGCGCGCCGACCCTCGCGTGCCCGGGGCATCCCGGAGGCGACGGTCGCGCGCCTGCCCCTCTACCTGCGGGCCCTCACCGCTCTCTCCGAGCGCTCGGTGCCGACCGTCTCCTCCGAGGAGCTGGCCGCCGCGGCCGGCGTGAACTCGGCCAAGCTGCGCAAGGACTTCTCCTACCTCGGCTCCTACGGCACCCGGGGCGTCGGCTACGACGTCGAGTACCTCGTCTACCAGATCTCCCGCGAGCTCGGCCTGACCCAGGACTGGCCCGTCGTGATCGTCGGCATCGGGAACCTCGGCCACGCGCTCGCCAACTACGGCGGCTTCGCCTCCCGCGGCTTCCGCGTCGCCGCCCTGCTGGACGCCGACCCCAACGTGGTCGGTTCCACGGCGGCCGGCCTGCCGGTGCGGCACATGGACGAGCTGGAGTCGATCGTCGAGTCCCAGCACGTCTCCATCGGCGTCATCACCACCCCGCCCGGCGCCGCCCAGCAGGTCTGCGACCGCCTGGTCGAGGCCGGCGTCACCAGCATCCTGAACTTCGCGCCGACGGTGCTGACCGTCCCGGACGGCGTCGACGTGCGCAAGGTGGACCTCTCCATCGAGCTGCAGATCCTCGCCTTCCACGAGCAGCGCAAGGCCGGGGAGGAGCCGGACCGCACCGAGTCCGTCCTCGACCGCGCTCCCGGCCCCGTCCGAGCGGCAGCCGCCAAGCTGAGGCGGGCGGCCGGCGGCAGCGGCAAGCCCCGCAGTGCCGCCGAGCCGGCGGGCAAGGACCAGGCCGAGCAGGCCAAGGGCAAGAGCGCCAAGGGCGGCGAGGGGGACCTCTCCGCGGTGATGCCCGCATGAACACCGAGAGCCGCTGGGGGCGGGCATGAGTCTTCTCGTCGTCGGACTGAGCCATCGCACGGCTCCGGTCGGCGTGCTGGAGCGCGCCGCGCTGACGGGTGAGGTCCCGACCCGTCTGCTGCACGACGCCGCCGCCACCGCGACGGTGGCCGAGGCCGCGCTGCTCAACACCTGCAACCGGATCGAGCTGTACGCGGACGTGGACAAGTTCCACGCCGGCGTCGCCGAGCTGTCACTGCTGCTGGCCCACCACAGCGGGGTGGACCTGGAGGAGCTGACCTCCCACCTGTACGTCCACTACGAGGACCGCGCCGTCCACCACCTCTTCTCGGTGGCCTGCGGCCTGGACTCGATGGTCGTCGGCGAGGGCCAGATCCTCGGCCAGCTGCGCGACGCCCTGGCCAAGGCCCAGGACGAGCACACCGCCGGGCGCGGCCTCAACGAGCTGTTCCAGCAGGCTCTGCGGGTCGGCAAGCGCGCCCACAGCGAGACCGGCATCGACAAGGCCGGCCAGTCCCTGGTCACCTTCGGCCTGGAGCAGGTCGCCGTCGGCGCGGGCGAGATCGCGGGCAAGCGCGCCCTGGTGGTCGGCGCCGGCTCGATGAGCTCGCTGGCCGCCGCCACCCTGGTCCGCTCCGGCGTCACCGACCTGCTGGTCGCCAACCGCACGCCCGCGCGCGCGGAGCGCCTGGTCGAGATCCTCGGCCCGGAGGTCGCCCGCACCCTGGACCTCGCCAAGGTGCCCGAGGCCCTGGCCGACGTCGACCTGGTGATCTCCTGCACCGGCGCGGCCGGCACGGTGATCAAGGCCGAGGACGTGGCCGCCGCCGTCGCCCTGCGCGGCGGGGGCGAGCCCCTCGCCCTGCTCGACCTCGCCATGCCGCGCGACGTCGACCAGGCCGTGCACGAGCTGGACGGCGCCCTGCTCGTCGACCTGGAGAGCCTCTCCCACGCCCACGCCGCCACCCCCGGCGCCGGCGACGTCGACCAGGTCACCCGGATCGTCGCCGACGAGGTGACGGCCTTCGGCGCGGCCCAGCGCGCCGCCCGGATCGCGCCGACCGTCGTCGCGCTGCGCTCGATGGCCTCCGACGTGGTCGCCGCCGAGCTGGGCCGCCTGGACTCCCGGCTGCCCGACCTCGACGAGCGCTCGCGCGCCGAGATCACCCAGACCGTCCGCCGCGTCGTCGACAAGCTGCTGCACGCCCCGACCGTCCGGGTCAAGCAGCTGGCCGCCGAACCCGGCGGCGCCTCCTACGCGGAGGCCCTGCGCGAGCTGTTCGACCTCGACCCCGCGGCCGTGCACGCCGTGTCGGGCACGCCGGTCGGCGGCGCCGCGCCCCAGCCCTCCGCCGGGGGCACCAGATGAACCGTCAGCCATCCCACGAGTACCACCGGGACGATCACCTCATGAATGGTCAAGCGATCACGGAGCAGGCCCCGGCCGACTCCGCCCCCCTGCGGCTCGGCACCCGGCGCAGCGCGCTGGCCATGGCCCAGTCGGGCATGGTGGCCCGCGAGGTGACCAGGGTCACCGGGCGCCCCGTCGAGCTGGTCGAGATCACCACCTACGGCGACACCTCCCGCGAGGCGCTGGCGCAGATCGGCGGCACGGGCGTGTTCGTCTCCGCGCTGCGCGACGCGCTGCTGGAGGGCCGGATCGACTTCGCCGTGCACTCGCTCAAGGACCTGCCCACCGCCGCGCCCGAGGGCCTGGCGCTGGCCGCCGTCCCCGTGCGCGAGGACGTCCGCGACGCCCTGGTCGCCGCCGAGGGCCTGACCCTGGACGAGCTGGTCGAGAAGCTGGCCGGCGCCGGGCGCCCGGCCCGGATCGGCACCGGCTCCCCGCGCCGGATGGCCCAGCTCAACGCCTGGGCCGTCGCCCGCGGCGCCGAGCTGGAGACGGTCGCGATCCGCGGCAACGTGGACACCCGGATCGGCTACGTGGCCTCCGGCGAGCTGGACGCCGTCGTGCTCGCCACGGCCGGCCTCAACCGGCTCGGCCGCAGCACCGAGATCGCTCAGCACCTCGACCCGGACCTGATGATCCCGGCCCCCGGTCAAGGCGCGCTCGCGATCGAGTGCACCGCCGCCCGCACCGACCTGACGGCCGCGCTCGCCGCCCTCGACCACGCCCCCACCCGGGTCGCCGTGGCCGCCGAGCGCGCCCTGCTGGCGACCCTGGAGGCCGGCTGCTCGGCCCCGGTCGCCGCACTGGCCACCTGGGCCGGAGAGGCCGGGGACGCCGGGGAGAACGAACTGCGGCTGGACGGCGTGGTCGGCGACCCCGACGGCTCCGCCCTGCTGAAGATGTCCGCCAACGGTCCGATCGTCCTCGACGAGACCGCCGAGCAGCAGGCGCGGGCCCTCGGCCACGCGCTCGCCGATCGGCTGCTCGCCGGGGGCGCGGCCGCCCTGATGGGGGAGCGAGCCCGATGAGCGAGCGAAGCGAGCGAATCATGACGAGGTGCGCGTTTCGCGAAGCGACCGCCGAGCACAGCGAGGTGGGCGCATGAGCCCCGCCGCCGCCACCGACGCCCTGTTCCCGGCAGGGCAGCCCGCCACCGGGCGGTGCACCTTCCTGGGCGCCGGCCCCGGTGACCCCGGCCTGCTGACCCTGCGGGCGGTCGAGGTGCTGGCCACCGCCGACGTCCTGGTCGCCGACCCGCTGACCGCCGTCGCCGTGCGCAGCCACTGCCCCGCCTCCGTCCAGGTGCACAACCCGGCCGCCGAGGGCGCCGACTTCGATCTGGCCAAGCTGGTCGGCGAGGCCGTCCGCTCCGGCAAGCACGTGGTGCGCACCGTCGACGGCGACCCGGGCCTGGACGGCTGCGCCGCCGAGGAGATGCTCAGCTGCGCGGGCGACGGGATCGCCTTCGAGGTGATCCCGGGCGTCGCCCAGTCCGTCGGCGTCCCGGCGTACGCGGGCGTCCCGCTGCGCGGCGCGGCCGGCGCCGACCTGCGCTTCGTCGAGGCCGCCGCGCTGCTGGCCGGCGGCCCGGTGGACCTCGGCTCCGCGGCGACGACCCTGGTGGTGCGCACCACCCTGGGCCAGCTGCCCGCCACCGCGAGCGCGCTGGTGGCCGGCGGCCGTACGGCCGACTCGGCGCTGAGCGCCACGCTCTCGGGCACCACGACCCGTCAGCGCACCTTCGCCTCGACCCTCGCGGGCATCGCCGCCGACCTCAAGGCCGCCCGGGTGCTGCCCTCCCCGGTCTCGGCCCCCGTCGACCCGGCCACCCCGGTGATAGCCGTGGTGGGCGAGCAGGTCGCCCACCGCGCCTCGCACTCGTGGTTCGAGACCAAGCCGCTGTTCGGCTGGAACGTCCTCGTGCCGCGCACCAAGGAGCAGGCCCACGGCCTGTCCGAGCAGCTGCGCTCGTACGGCGCGGTGCCGC
Source organism: Kitasatospora sp. NPDC101183 (assembly GCF_044767945.1). Lineage (NCBI taxonomy): Bacteria > Bacillati > Actinomycetota > Actinomycetes > Kitasatosporales > Streptomycetaceae > Kitasatospora > Kitasatospora sp. NPDC101183. The sequence continues at coordinate 42,890 of NZ_JBIWOW010000009.1, forward strand.
AGGAGGTGCCGACCATCGCGGTCGAGCCGCCGCGCACCCCGCAGCAGATGGAGCGGGCCATCAAGGGCCTGGTCACCGGCCGCTACGAGTGGATCGCCTTCACCTCGGTGAACGCCGTCCGGGCCGTCCGGGAGAAGTTCGAGGAGTACGGCCTGGACGCCCGGGCCTTCGCCGGGATCAAGGTCGCGGCGGTCGGCGAGACCACCGCGCAGGCCCTGGTGGACTTCGGCGTGAAGCCCGACCTGGTGCCCTCCGGCGAGCAGTCCGCCGCCGGCCTGCTGGAGGACTGGCCGCCGTACGACCCGGTGTTCGACCCGATCGACCGGGTCCTGCTGCCGCGCGCCGACATCGCCACCGAGACCCTGGTGGCCGGCCTGGTCGAGCTGGGCTGGGAGGTCGACGACGTGACGGCGTACCGGACGGTGCGCGCCTCGCCGCCGCCGGCCGAGACCCGGGAGGCGATCAAGGGCGGCGGGTTCGACGCGGTCCTGTTCACCTCCTCCTCGACGGTGCGCAACCTGGTCGGCATCGCCGGCAAGCCGCACAACGTGACCGTCATCGCCTGCATCGGCCCGGCCACCGCCAAGACCGCCGAGGAGCACGGCCTGCGGGTCGACGTGATGGCCCCGGCGCCGTCGGCGGCCGCGCTGGCCCAGGCGCTGGCAGACTTCGGGGCCAAGCGCCGCGACACCGCGACGGCCGCGGGCGAGCCGGTCTACCGGCCCAGCGAGCGCCGTCCGGGCTCGCGCCGCAAGGCCGCCCGCTGATGTAGGAGCCGGGGGCGGTGACCACCGCCCCCGGTGCTGCCCGACCGTTCGGAGAGAGAAGCCGTGTCCGCTGAATTCCCGTACGTCCGCCCCCGCCGGCTGCGTCAGAGCCCGGCGATGCGGCGCCTGGTCGCCGAGACCCGGCTGCACCCGGCGGAGATGATCCTGCCGCTGTTCGTCCGCGAGGGCGTCAGCGAGCCGGTGCCGGTCACCTCGATGCCCGGGGTCGTCCAGCACTCCCGGGACACGCTGCGCAAGGCCGTCGTGGAGGCGGCCGAGGCGGGCCTGGGCGGCGTGATGCTCTTCGGCGTCCCCGAGGTGCAGGACGCGACCGGCAGCGAGGGCACCAACCCGGACGGCATCCTCCAGCAGGCGATCCGCGACGTGGTCTCCGAGGTCGGCGACTCCCTGGTGGTCATGTCGGACCTCTGCCTGGACGAGTACACGGACCACGGCCACTGCGGCGTGCTCGCCGCCGACGGCAGCGTGGACAACGACGCCACCCTGGAGCGCTACGCCGAGATGGCCCGGGTGCAGGCCGACGCGGGCGTCCACCTGGTCGGCCCCTCCGGCATGATGGACGGCCAGATCGCCGTCGTCCGGCGGGCGCTGGACGAGGCCGGGCACCAGGACACCGGCATCCTCGCCTACACCGCCAAGTACGCCTCGGCGTTCTACGGCCCGTTCCGCGAGGCCGTCGGCTCCTCGCTCAAGGGCGACCGCAAGTCGTACCAGCAGGACCCGGCCAACGCCCGCGAGGCGCTGCGGGAGCTGGAGCAGGACGTCGCCGAGGGCGCGGACATGGTGATGGTCAAGCCGGCCATGGCCTACCTGGACATCCTGCGCCAGGTCGCCGACGCCTCCCCGGTGCCGGTCTCCGCCTACCAGGTGTCCGGCGAGTACGCGATGGTCGAGGCGGCCGCCGCGAACGGCTGGATCGACCGCGAGCGGATGATCATGGAGACGCTCACCTCGATCCGCCGCGCGGGCGCCGAGCAGATCCTCACCTACTGGGCGGTCGAGGCCGCCGCGATGCTCAAGTAGCGCGCACGGCCGGAAGGGCCCCTCCGCTCGGCGGAGGGGCCCTTCCGTCGTACCGGGGCCGTTACTTCCAGCCGTTGGTGTGCGCGAAGCCCTCGATGCCGCCCATCACGTCGGTGCTGGTGGCGGCGAAGCCGCCGATGGCGCCGGCGGCGGTGTTGGAGGTGTGGGCGATGCCGAAGCCCTCGGCGGCCGCGAACGGGTCGTGCGCGGAGGCGACGAACTGGCCGCCGCCCAGGAGGCCGGTGTGGGCGAACGCCGGGGTGGCGGCACCGGCGATCGCCAGCGCGGCGGTGGCGGTGAGCGCGGCCTTGGCCAGCGTGCTCTTCATGGAACTGCCCTCTCTCTCGAAGGGCGCCCGGGCGGGCGCCCTTGACACGTGATCACACCCGTCCGTCGGGCCCGGCGCCCCACGCGCCGGGCCGGACGGACGGTCACCCGGTCGGACCGCAGGCCCGGCCGGACACCTCGTCACAAGCCCGGAGGGCCCGGGGAGACCTTCCTCCCCGGGCCCTCCGTCCGTACCGTGCGCCTGGATCAGCCGATCAGGTGCGAGACACCCGCGTCGCCCGACGACTGGGTGTTCTGGCCGACGTTGCAGATCTGCTTCGGGGTGCTGTTCAGGACGGGCACCTCGACCGGAACCGCGACGCCGATGACGGCGACGGCGATGTTGTGGACCTCCGGCAGGCAGATGTTGGCGTTGTCCAGGGTGTGGAAGTTCGGGCTGCCGTTGCCGTGGGTGCCGGTCTGGTTGGTACCGCCGTTGCCCTGAACGGAGGTGGCGGCGCCGTCCGAGTCGATGATGGCGGAAGCCGAGCCGGCGGACATCGCGATGGCGGCGGCGGCCAGGCCGGCGGCGGCGAGGGACTTCTTGATCATTTCCGGTTTTCCTCTCGAGGGTGAATCGGGGAGCGATTCGAAGGTGGTCAGAAGGTTCGGTGCGGCTGGGGGAGCGTCAGCCGACCAGGTGGGACACGCCCGCGTCGCCGTGGCTCTGGGTGCCCTGGCCCTGGGTGCAGTACTGCTTGCCGCCGCTGTTGGCGATCGGGACCTCGACCGGGACGGCCACGCCGAGCACGCCCACCGCGATGTTGTGGATCTCGGGGAGGCAGACGTTCGCGTTGTCCAGGAAGTGGAAGTTCGGGCTGTTGTTCCCGACGGTGCCGGTGAAGTTGGTGCCGCCGTTGCCCTCGATCGAGGCGGCGGCGCCGTCCGCGTCACCGATGGCGGAGGCGGGCGCGGCGGCGCCGGCCAGCGCGGCGACGGCCAGGCCGGCGGCGGCGAAGGACTTCTGGATCATGGGGAGATCCCTCTCTGAAATGCTCTCTTCGGTTTCCGTGCGTACAACGCGTAGAACGCCCAGACCCGGTCTGCAGTCACTGACGTCCAGATCAAAGAATGACGGCACGGAAGGTTACGGGGATTTTTGAAATGAGTCCGGGAGGCGCGTCCGGGGGTGGTTTCCGGTCGGATTATTCAGCCGAACCGGTTAACGCCCGCAATCCGTACGCCCGGCCGCTCGTTGAAGCGGATGGCTTTCCGATCGCGTGCGCGCTGCAATGCGCGCACACGTTCCATCGGTACGAATAGATCTCCAGTACGGACAGGCAGAACGGTGAAAAGCATGAAGTTCTCCAAGCGGGCCGGCGCGATGCTGCTGGCGGTCGGTGCGGGCGTGCTCGCCTCCCAGGGAGCGGCCTCCGCGGCCCCGGTCGGTGCCGACCAGGTCGGAGCCCTGGAGGACAAGCTGGCGACCCAGCAGGTCCCCGCGGACATCCCGCTGGCGCCGCTCGGCAGCCACCTCCAGGCGGGCATCCCGGCCTCGCTGCTCATGCCGCCCGCGCCCGGCCGCACCACGAGCACGGAGCTCGTCCCCGACCACCTCCTCCCGCAGCTGAGCACCGGCCGGGTCGGCCCCAGCGCCAAGGCCGAGCTGCCCCTGCCGCTGGTCGACCAGGGCGCCGACCTCGGCCAGGTGCTGCTGGACGCCCCGTCCGCGCCGCTGCACGCCGACACCCCCGGCGTGGCCGTCGGCAAGCCGCTCTCCCTCGTCCAGGACGGCACCGGGCAGCTCGCGGACGGCCGGCTCAAGGTGGACGAGGTGGACCCGCGCCTGGTCACCGGCGCCGTCCAGGCCGTCCCCGGGGCCAGCGCGAGCCTCGGCGGCGACGACGAGCGGATCTCCGTCACGGACAAGGTCAACGACCTGGCCACCACCGCCACCGCGACCACCACGGGCGTGGTCCAGCAGTCCGGCCTGACGGACCTGACTCAGCTCTGACCCGGCTCTGACCCAGCTCTGACTCCTCGTACGGCGAAGTACGGCGAAGGGCCGGCCACCCCGCTCGGGTGTCCGGCCCTTCCACGTGACGCGGCGCGGGCTCAGCCCGGCAGCACGCCGCTCAGTCCGCCGACCAGCGGCAGGTCCTTGACGCCGCCGCCGGCGCTGAGCGGCCCGGTCAGCAGGTCGGTGCCGACCGGGGCGAGGCCCTGGTCGGGCTTGACGGTCGCGCCGTTGTTCAGCACGTCGGCCGAGGAGTTCGCCCACGGGTCCAGGCGCAGGCTCTTGATCGGCGCGACGCCGTAGCCCAGCCCGGAGGTCGTCCCGTTCAGGGCCTGGCCGACGTCCGTCTTCGCCAGCGTCGCCGGGCCCGGGCCCGCGGCGGGGGCCGGGGCGGCCTGCGCCGTACCGGCGCCCAGCAGCACCACGGCGCCGACGGCGGCGGCCAGGCCGGCCCCGCTCTTCATCGAGGTCTTCGGAAGCATGCGGATCACCCTTCGGTGGATCGGGGGTCCGGGCGGTTGCTCGCCCGGGGATGCCGAACAGCCCCCCGGCCGGTCGGTCGGGGGGCGGTACGGCCGCTGGGGGTCCCCCGGCCGGGGCCGGGGGAGGCTGCCGATCGGAGATCAGCAGTCGTCCGCGGGGTGCGGGTGGGCGTCGGCGTTGATGCAGGTGTTGCCGAAGGCCGGGTTCAGCAGGCCGACCACGTCGATCGAGTTGCCGCACAGGTTGATCGGGATGTGCACCGGAACCTGGATCTGGTTGCCCGAGGCGACACCGGGGGAGCCGGCGGCGACGCCCTCGGCGCCCGAGCTGGCGGCGGCGGAGCCGGCCGCGCCCAGGAGCATGCCGGCAGCGGCGGCGGAGAGGACGGCGGCCTTCTTCATGTTCTGCATGGGGGTTGATCTCCTCGATCACACACGGGTGGAGCGTGCCGCGCCCCGCACTCCGGGGCGCGGCACGGGCTCGGTCGAATCAGTCGTCGCCGGTGCGGCGACGGCCGGTTCAGCCGGCGTTGACGCAGGTGTTGCCGAACGCCGGGTTGAGCAGGCCGATCACGTTGATGGAGTTGCCGCAGACGTTGACCGGGATGTGGATCGGGATCTGGAGCTGGTTGCCCGAGAGCACACCCGGGGAGCCGGCGGCGACACCCTCGGCGCCGGAGCTGGCGAACGCGCCGCCGGCGGCACCGAGGACCAGGCCGGAAGCGGCCAGGGACAGGGCGGCGGCCTTCTTGAAGTTACGCATCTGTTCTTCCTCCGTTTTCTGCCCGACCGTTGGGAAATGTCGGGAGGCGGGCGAGCGGGAATTGCTCGCCCGAGGTCTGCTGGGATTTCCGGATTGTCACTCCGGCGGCGCACACCGGCGTGTGGACGCCCATGGCTCGGGCGTGGACGCAGCCGCCGCGTCGTAGGGGAGAACGAGACGGAGGCGGAGGGGAAACGGTCCGGCCGAAGGTGATCACCCGAATGCCGGTCGGGGTCGCCATTGCTCCAGACGGGTGACTGTGCGCGCACCGTCGCAACCGGTCAGGGCGGGTCTCGTTCTAGATGTCGCACTCCCCGTGCATCTCTGTTTGAACAGCTAGGAGGCTCGCATGAGCATCAAGAAGACCGCCGCCGTTGGCGCGGCCGTGGTGGGCATCGTGGCCGCCGGCGCCGGCACCGCGATGGCCAGCTCCGGCGCCGAGGGTGTCGCCGCGGGTTCCCCCGGTGTCATCTCGGGCAACCAGGTTCAGATCCCGATCCACGTTCCGGTCAACCTGTGCGGCAACACCATCAACGTGATCGGCCTGCTGAACCCGGCGTTCGGCAACCACTGCGCCAACCTGGGCTGACCCAGCACCCGGTTCGGCCGGTGCGAGCCGCCGCTGCGCGCTTCCCTCCTGGGGCGCGGAGCGGCGGCTCTTCGTCGTTCCCGGGGTCCTCCCGGGGTCCTCCCGGGCCTGAGGTGCTGTCAGAAGCCTTGTTGCACTACTTGTCAGTACCTAATGTGAGACCTGCTCATCTTTTGCTCCTCCTGCTCCGAGCCGCGCGGCACCCCCAGTCCGGGCGGTTCCCCCACCCCCGCAAGGAGTTGCGTGTGATCAGGTTCCGATCGCCGGGTGCGCTGCTCGCCACCGGCGCCCTCGTCGCGGCCCTCGGCCTCGTCGGCGCCCCCGCCGCCCTCGCCGACACCCCCACCGCCCCGGCCCCCGCCACCGCCCGCCCCGCCGCGATCGTCTCCCTCGGCGACAGCGCCATCTCCGGCGAGGGCGCGGGCACCGACACCAACGACGGGTACTTCCCGGAGACCGACACCCCCACCAACTACTGCCACCGGCACCCCAAGTCGGAGATCTTCGTCACCGACATCCCCGGGGTGACCCCGGTCGACCTCGCCTGCTCGGGCGCCCAGACCGGCGACCTGGTCAGCGACCCGGCGCTCGCGAAGATCACCGGCCCCGGCAGCGGCGACTTCGGCGAGCCCAAGCAGGACGTCAAACTCGCCGACACGGCAGCCAGGTTCGACGTCAAGATGGTCGTGGTGACCATCGGCGCCAACGACGACTTCGACTTCAGCGGCGTCATGATGCACTGCCTCGCGCAGTACTTCCCGGTGCCCAAGGACCAGGGCTGCCGCGACACCATCGGCAGCGACGAGATCCGCCGCCGCGCCAAGGCCGTCCAGCCGAAGGTCGTCGCCGCGCTGCAGAACATCCGGCAGACCATGCGCAACGCGGGCTACGCCGACTCCTCGTACCAGCTGGTCTACCAGTCCTACTTCAACCCGATCACCCCGGACATCCGCCGCAACGACTACCTCGGCAAGATCACGGACGGCTGCCCGGCCTTCCCCGAGGACCTCGCCTGGGGCCACAACTGGGTGGTGCCCACCTTCAGCGACGCCCTGCGTGGAGCGGCCGAACAGGTGCCGGGCGTACGGTACTTGGACCAGCGCAGGGTCGCCTTCGGGCACGAGGTCTGCGCGGAGTGGACGAGCTCCCCGTACGAGTACACCAACGGGGACGTCATCAACCTCGCCGAGTGGGCCCGCAACGGCTGCGACTCGCAGATCGGCATCCCCGGCCTGTGCATGAACATGGTCCGCCAGTCGTACCACCTGCGGGTGGCCGGCTACCGCGGCGAGGGCGTCTGCCTCGGCCAGTTCTTCGCCCGGCCCGAACTGCCGCAGGCCTACTGCTCCCTGAACCAGCAGAACACCACCTCCATCCAGCCGCTCAGCCCCGGCAAGCCCTTCGGGGACGCGCCGGAGGACGGCTCCTGGTACCAGCTCACCAACGCCGCGAGCGGCAACGCCCTCGACCTCACCGGCGGCGGCACCTACGGCGACTCCACCAACGGCCGTGCGGCGATCACCTATCCGGCCACCGGAGGGCTCAACCAGTCCTTCGTCCTGGAGGCCAAGGCCGGCGGCAGCTACGAGCTGGACTTCAGCGGCAACCGGAACATGTGCGTGGACGCCGACGCGGCCGCCACCGCCCCCGGCACCCGCATCCAGCAGTGGGGCTGCAACGCCGGCGCCAACCAGCACTGGGTCTTCAAGCCCGTCGGCGACGGCACCTACACGATCGCCGACTCCGCCGACCCCACCAAGGTCCTCGCCGCCTCCAGCGCCCTCGACCCCAAGGGCAACCCCTACGTCCAACTCGCCACCGACACCGGCGACCCCGCCCAGCACTGGCAGCTCACCAAGCTCGGCATCGTCTACCTCCACGGCTGAGCCCGGCCCCTCAGACCGTCGCCGCCCCCACCCGGGCGGCGACGGCCGCACCCACCGGGTACGGCGTCTCGACGGGCAGCAGCGCCGGGTCCCGCGTCAGCCGCACCTGCTCGGCCAGCGCCGTCACGTCCGTGATCCGCGTGATCCACTCGTCCGCGTAGGCGCGCGACGCCTCCCCGCGCAGCCCGACCTGGATCGCCCGCCAGGCCAGCGGGCCGAGGTCCACCCCGCGCTCCGGGTCCCACTGCACCCGCACCGGGCTGCGCCGCAGCTCGCGCTGCCAGGCCGCCCGCGACTCGTGCACCCGGCCGGTGTAGCCGCTGAGCACGGCCCGCTCCAGCGCCCCGTCGAAGCCCGCCCGGCTGATCTCCAGCGAGAGGACCCGCTCCTGGCCGGGGCTGCGGCCCCAGTCGCTGCGGTGCATCATCCAGAGGAACGAGGGCTTGATCCACATCATCCTCGTCCGTGAGAACGCCTCCGGGAACCGCCCCTCGGCCACCGCCGGCCCGGCGATCTCCGGCCCGAAGGCCTGGTAGACGGTCAGCGTGTCCGCCGTGTGGGCGGCCCTGATCTCACGCACCGGTATGTCGCGTGCCGGTGTCTCACGCACCGGTGTCTCGCGCGCCGGCATCCGGCGCATCGGCTCTTCGCTGGGCATGGCGGCATCGTCCAGCGCCGCACCCGCCGGGCGCCACGGGATTTACAGGCCGTGGCAGGGGCGGGGGAGGGGGTGTGCCGTAGGCTCTCGGGACATCGCTGCGCCGAAGCCGCGCGGGAGCCATGAGCGGGGCGGAGCACCGAGAGCAGATGAGCACGGCATCGAGCACCGAGTCGTCCAGCGCCGATCCCGCCGCGGAGCCGGTGGCGCCGGGGGAGGAGGAGCGGCCCCGGGAGTCGTCCGGGCGGTTCGGGGAGCTGGTGGACCGGTTCGCGCCCGCGCTCGGCGCGTACGCGGTGGTCAAGGCGATCGGGCTGACCGTCTTCATGGTGCTGCTCTCGCACACCGGTGACTACCTCAAGAAGGACGTCGGCCGCGGCGGCGGCGCCCAGCCCTGGGACGTGCTGGGCACCTGGGACGGCCCCTGGTACCAGCGCATCGCCGAGAACGGCTACGACCCGCAGCTGATCCCGCTGCACGGCTTCCCGCTCGCCACGTACTACGAGAACTCCTCCGCCTTCTTCCCGCTCTACCCCTGGCTGATGCGGCTGGTCGGCGCCGTCACCGGCCTCGGCCCGTACGGCTCCGGCATCGCCGTCTCGGTGGTGGCCTCCTTCGTCGCCGCGGCCGGGATCTTCGCCGTCGCCGAGCGGCTCGGCGGCTACCGCGCCGGGGTGATCGCCGCGGTGATCTGGGGGCTGTTCCCCGGCTCCGGCGTGGAGTGGGCCGTCTACTCGGACTCCCTCTTCGTCGCCCTCTCCGCCTGGGCCTGCTACTGCGTGATGACCCGCAGCTGGCTGACCGCCGGTGTGCTGACCCTGGTCGCGGGCCTCAACCGACCGACCGCCGCCGCACTGATCGCCGCCGTCTCGATCTCCGCGCTGGTGGCGCTGATCCGCCGTACGGACGGCGTGGCCCGCCCGCTGACCGCGATGCTGATCACCCCCTGGGGCCTGATCGGCTACATCGCCTGGGTCGGCTGGCGGATGGGCGACTGGGGCGGCTACTTCAAGCTCCAGCGCGGCGCCTGGAACCGCTACTTCGACGGCGGCGCCTCCACCCTGCGCACGATCATGGACGTGATCACCGGCCACTGGACGTTCTGGCAGTCCAACCCCGCGCCGGACCTCATCGCCATCGCCCTCCTGATGGCCCTGCCCGGCCTGCTGGTGCTGCTCCGGCACGCCCGCCCGCCGCTGGTGCTCTGGCTCTACACCGGGTTCACCATCGTCACGGCCCTGAGCAGCAACCAGATCTTCGGCAACATCTCCCGCTACCTGCTGCCCGCCTTCCCGCTGTTCATCGGCCTGGCGGTGGCCCTGCGCCGGGTGCGGACCTCGACCCTGGTCGGGATGTTCGCGATGCCCGTCCTGGCGGCCGGCTGGTACGCGGGGTACGCGCTCTTCGAGCTGGGCATCCCGTAACCGGCCGAGGGACGCGCGCAATGGTTCGCAACGGGATCATCCGCTCCTGGACGGGCCGTTGCTAACCTCGACCGCATGACGACGACCCCGCCCGCGCACCACCACGTGCGCGACCTGTCCGGCCTGCTGGACCACGCGAGCCACGTGCTCGCGACCAGGATGGCGGCGGCCTTCGCCGAGCTGGGGATCACCCCCCGCGCGTACAGCGTGCTGTTCCACGCCCAGCAGGCCGAGCGCACCCAGATCCAGCTGGCCGAGCTCGCGGACGTCGACAAGACCACCATGGTGGTCACCGTCGACGAGCTGGAGAAGGCCGGCCTGGCCGAGCGCCACCCCTCCACGGCAGACCGCCGGGCCCGGATCGTCACGGTGACGGAGGCCGGCGCCCGCGCCGTCGAGCGCGGCAGCGCGATCGCCGACCGCGTCCACCGCGAACTCCTGGACGCCCTGCCCGGCCCCGAGCGCGAGGTCTTCGTCTCCGCCCTCTCCCGCCTGGTGGAGGGCCACCTCGCCGAACCCGTCGAGGGCGAACGCAGCGTCCGCCGCGCCCGCCGCCCCCGAGCCCACTGAAAGCCCGCTGACGGCCCGTCAAGCCACCCGTACGAGCGGTTTGTTACGGCCAGACCAGGCAGTACAGCTGGTGCCCCGCGTCGTGCAGCCGGTTCGCGAAGTCCTGCCACTCGTGCAGCATCGTGTAGATGACGAAGGCGTCGCGCGGCCCCCGCCGGTCCGGAACCGTGGACCAGATGAACGCGGCCGCGCCGAGCTCCGTCTCGTCCGCCTTGCGCAGCGGCTCCACCACGTTGTGCGGGAGCTGGACGACGGCGTAGTCGGGGTGCAGGACGACGAGTTCGAGCGGCGGCACCTGGTGCAGCGGAACGCCCTGGATGCCGGTGAGCACCATGGCGCTCATCGTCTCCGGCTTGATCTTGGTCGAGAGGTGCCCGTTGGGAGAGCCGCTGGTCTCCATCAGGTCGCCGAGCCGCCCGAGCGCGCCGAGCTCGCCCGCGTCGAGCCCGAGCCCGCCGGGGCCGAGCGCGGTGGGCACTCTCGCGGCGGTCGCGCGGTCCGGTGCGCCGAAGTACTTGTACGTCACCCCCACGCGACCCTCACCCCGCCTCTCGCCGCCGCGACGGCCACGCCCCGTACCCGCTCCCGTACCCCCGCGTGCGGCTTCGGCAGGCCTGCGGGAGCCACCCGCCGCCTCGTCGTAGCCGTCCTGCGCCTCGGACACTCGGACCATCCTCACCGGAATTCGCCGGAATCGACAGACCCCCGCACGCCCGGCGTCCCTCCGGACGTGCTCCTTACCCGTCATGCGCCGCCGTACCCATTCGCGGTACGCGGCAGTCCTCTCCACACCCCTGCCACCCACCCGGCGCGCTCACGCGCCCGGTGTGCTCACAGTCTGACCGGTCCGCGCACGCGAGTGACCGGCGGCCCCTCACGGCATGGACTCTACGGACTGTACGGACAACCGTACCGACAACGGTGCCCGGATCATCGTTCCAGATGATCGGGTCCGACATGCAGAGGGCAAGGACACGATTTGAGACCATGTCCTTTGTGAGCTACCCCTATGAAGCCCCTCAGTCCCAGTCGCTGTTCGACCGCGCCTCGGTCGTGACGCCCGGCGGCGTCAACTCCCCGGTGCGCGCCTTCCGCGCGGTCGGCGGCACGCCGCGCTTCATGGTGTCCGGCACCGGCCCCTACCTCACCGACGCCGACGGCCGCGAGTACGTCGACCTGGTCTGCTCCTGGGGCCCGATGATCCTCGGCCACGCGCACCCCGCCGTGATCGACGCCGTGCAGACCGCCGTCACCCGGGGCACCAGCTTCGGCACGCCCGGCCAGGGCGAGGTCGAGCTGGCCGAGGAGATCGTCTCCCGGGTCTCCCCGGTCGAGCAGGTCCGCCTGGTCTCCTCCGGCACCGAGGCCACCATGTCCGCCATCCGGCTGGCCCGCGGCTTCACCGGCCGGGCCAAGGTGGTCAAGTTCGCCGGCTGCTACCACGGTCACGTGGACGCCCTGCTGGCCGCCGCCGGTTCCGGCGTGGCCACCTTCGGCCTGCCGGACACCCCCGGCGTCACCGGCGCCCAGGCCGGCGACACCATCGTGCTCCCGTACAACGACCTCGCCGCCGTCGAGGCCGCCTTCGCCGCGCACCCGGGCGAGATCGCCTGCGTCATCACCGAGGCCTCGCCCGGCAACATGGGCGTCGTCCCGCCGCTGCCCGGCTTCAACGGCGGCCTGGCCCGCCTCTGCCGGGAGAACGGCGCGCTGTTCGTCTCCGACGAGGTGATGACCGGCTTCCGCGTCTCCAAGGCCGGCTGGTACGGCCTGGAGGCCGCGCACGAGGGCTGGGCGCCGGACCTCCTGACCTTCGGCAAGGTCATGGGCGGCGGCTTCCCCGCGGCGGCCTTCGGCGGCCGCGCCGACGTCATGGCCCACCTCGCCCCGGCCGGCCCCGTCTACCAGGCGGGCACCCTCTCCGGGAACCCGATCGCCACCGCGGCCGGCCTGGCCCAGCTGCGCGGCTGCACCGACGAGGTGTACGCGACGGTCGACAAGGTCTCCGCCGAGATCTCCGGCCTGGTGACCGAGGCGCTCGCCAAGGAGGGCGTGGCCCACCGCCTCCAGACCGCCGGGAACATGTTCTCGGTCTTCTTCACCGAGGCGCCGGTCACGAACTACGACGAGGCGAAGACCCAGGAGGCGTACCGCTTCACCGCCTTCTTCCACGCCATGCTCGCCGAGGGCGTCTACCTGCCGCCGTCCGCCTTCGAGTCCTGGTTCGTCTCGGCCTCCCACGACGAGCGCGCGATCGAGCGCATCGCCGCCGCCCTCCCGGCCGCCGCGCGCGCCGCTGCCGCCGCCACCGCGTGACCGAGAAGGAGTACGGAAGAGTGAGCGCCAAGGAGATCACCGTCGTCCACGTGATGCGGCACGGCGAGGTCCACAACCCGGAGGGCGTCCTGTACGGGCGGCTGCCCGGCTACCACCTGTCCGAGCTGGGCCGGCGGATGGCCGACCGCGTCGCCGAGGACCTGGCCGGCCGGGACGTCACCCACGTGGTGGCCTCCCCGCTGGAGCGCGCCCAGGAGACCGCCGAGCCGATCGCCAAGGCGCACGGCCTGGAGATCGCCGCCGACGCGCGGCTGATCGAGGCGGAGAACATCTTCGAGGGCAAGACCTTCGGCGTCGGGGACGGCTCGCTGCGCAACCCGGCGTACTGGAAGTACCTGACCAACCCGTTCAAGCCGTCCTGGGGCGAGCCCTACCTGGACCAGGTCGTGCGGATGATGGGCGCGATCGGCGCCGCCCGGGACGCCGCGCGCGGGCACGAGGCGGTCTGCGTCAGCCACCAGCTGCCGATCTGGATCCTGCGCTCCTTCGTCGAGCGCCGTCGGCTCTGGCACGACCCGCGCAAGCGGCAGTGCTCGCTGGCCTCGCTGACCAGTTTCACCTTCGAGGGGGACAGGATCGTCTCGGTCGGCTACCGCGAGCCGGCCCGCGACCTGCTGCCCGCGCACCTGGTGGGCAAGGGCAAGAAGGGCGACAAGCCGGTGGGCAAGAGCTTCGGCGCCTGAACGCTACGCCAGGCCCGCGTAAACGGTGGGTAAGTATGATCTCGGGCCGCCCGGTGACCGCCGGGCGGCCCACTTGCGTCCCAGGTCAGAAGGGGTGCGGCGCGCAGGGCGGGACCCCGGCGAGACCGCCCCGACCTCCATGCGAAACTTTTCACATGTCTGCCATGACGCGCCCCCGTCCCCGTGTCGCCGCAGCAGCCGCCGCCACCGCGGCCGCCGCCGCGCTCGCCCTCACCGGATGCTCCTCCTCGGGCTCCTCGGGCAACGGCGCGGACCAGGTGGGCTTCGTCACCGTCAAGGGCACCAACATCTCCAAGGCCGAGCCCGGCGACCGCAAGGACGCCCCGGACATCGCCGGCGAGACCCTGGACGGCGCCCAGGTCAAGCTCTCCGACTACCGGGGCAAGGTCGTGGTGGTCAACATCTGGGGCTCCTGGTGCGGCCCGTGCCGGGGCGAGGCGGACGACCTCCAGCGCGTCTGGGAGAAGTACAAGGACCAGGGCGTCCAGTTCCTCGGCATCAACACCAGGGACTCGGAGAAGGTCAACGCCATCCGGTTCGAGCAGGAGAAGGGCGTCACCTTCCCGAGCATCTTCGACCCGGCCGGCACCGAGCTGCTCAAGTTCCCCAAGGGCGCGCTCAACCCGAAGTTCATCCCGACGACCCTGATCGTGGACCGCGACGGCAAGCTCGCCGCCCGCGCCTTCGGCGGCACGGTCGACGACGCGCTGGAGTCGATGCTGCAGCCCGTGGTCGCGGAGCCGAAGAAGTGAGCGCCCATACCGCCGCCGCCCACACCGTCGCCCTCGCCGACACCTTCACCACCGTCCAGAGCGGGGCGCTGCTGTTCGCCGCCCCGATCGCGGCGGCGGCGGGCCTGCTGTCCTTCTTCTCGCCCTGCGTGCTCCCGCTGGTGCCCGGCTACCTCTCGTACGTGACCGGCTTCTCCGCCGCCGACCTCGCGGACGCCCGCGGCGCGCGTCGCGGCCGGATGCTGGCCGGCGCGGGCCTGTTCGTCCTCGGCTTCACGGCGGTGTTCGTCTCCACCGGCGCGCTGTTCGGCCAGTTCGGCGACACCCTCCAGCAGCACCAGCGGATCATCTCGATCGTGCTCGGCTCGGTGACGGTCGTGATGGGCCTGGCCTTCATGGGCCTCGTGCCCGGCCTGAGCATGCGCGAGGTGCGCTCGCACCGCCGCCCGGCGATCGGCCTGCTCGGCGCCCCCCTGCTGGGCGTGGTGTTCGGCGTCGGCTGGACCCCGTGCATCGGCCCGACCCTGTCGGCCGTCCAGACCCTCGCGATGAACCAGGCCGACGCGGCGCGCGGCGCCCTGCTGATGACCTTCTACTGCCTGGGCCTCGGGCTACCGTTCATCCTGGCCGCGCTGGCCTTCCGCCGGGCGCTGGGCGCCTTCGGCTGGGTCAAGCGGCACTACCCGCTCGTCATGCGGATCGGCGGCGGCATGCTCGTCGTGGTCGGTCTGCTGCTCGTCACCGGGGCGTGGGACGCCATGGTGAGCGACATGCAGTCCTGGACCGGCGACTTCCAGATCGGAATCTGAGCGTGAGCAAGACCACGACCGAGGCCGAGCAGCCGCCGGCACCGGAGGACACCGCGGCCGAGCGGCTCAGCACCGCGCCGGTCGAGTCGGACGGCCCCACCGGCATAGGGGTGATCGGCTGGCTGCGCTGGACCTGGCGTCAGCTGACCTCGATGCGGGTCGCCCTGATCCTGCTGTTCCTGCTCTCGCTGGCCGCCATCCCCGGCTCGCTGCTCCCGCAGAACGGCCAGGGCAGCCAGGCCGCGCTCAAGGTGACGGCCTGGAAGGCGCAGCACACCACCGTCGCGCCCGTCTACGAGAAGCTCCAGCTGTTCGACGTCTACAGCTCGGTGTGGTTCTCCGCGATCTACATCCTGCTGTTCGTCTCGCTGGCCGGCTGCATCGTGCCGCGCACCTGGCAGTTCGTCGGCGTGCTGCGCTCCCGCCCGCCGGCGGCGCCGAGCAACCTGACCCGGATGCCGGTGTACGCGGCCTGGCGCACCGGGGCCGACGCGGAGGCGGTGAACACCGCCGCGCACCGGCTGCTGCGCCGGCGCGGCTTCCGGGCGCACCTGTCGGGCGGCTCGGTGGCGGCCGAGAAGGGGTACCTGCGCGAGGTCGGCAACCTGCTGTTCCACCTCTCGCTGTTCGCCCTGCTCGGCGGCTTCGCCTGGGCGAGCCTGGCCTCCGGCACGGCCGGCAAGCTGATGATCGAGGGCGAGGGCTACGCCAACACGATCACCCAGCTCGACGACTTCGACGGCACCCCGTTCTACGGCACGGACGACCTCGACCCCTTCTACCTGAAGCTGGACAGCTTCACCGCGCGCTTCCAGGCCACCGGCTCGCAGGTCGGCGCGGCCCGGCAGTTCACCGCGAACGTCCAGTACTCCACCGGCAGCGACCCGACGAAGACGAAGCCCGGCAAGATCGAGGTCAACCACCCGCTGGAGATCGGCGGCAGCAAGGTCTACCTGATCGGCCACGGCTTCGCGCCCGTGGTGACCGTCAGGAACGCCAAGGGTGAGGTCGTCTACCACGGCGCCACGCCGTTCCTGCCGCAGGACGCCAACCAGACCTCCACCGGCGTGGTGAAGGTGTCCGACTACGGCACCGGCCCGGACGGCAAGAAGACCCAGCTCGGCTTCACCGGCAACTTCCTGCCGACGGCGCCGGACAGCTTCGAGCGCACCGGCCCGATCTCGCTCTTCCCGGACGACGCCAACCCGATGCTGGTGCTCAACGTCTGGGCGGGGGACCTCGGCAACGACGCGGGCCGGCCGCAGAACATCTACCAGCTGGAAACCCGCAAGATGACCCAGCTGATGCAGGACGGCCAGCCCGCGAGGGTCCGGCTCAAGCCCGGCCAGGGCTGGGACCTCCCGGACGGCTACGGCACCCTCACCTTCGACGGTTACAAGCGCTTCGCCAGCTTCAACATCTCCCACCGCCCGGGCAACGAGGTCGCCCTGACCGGCGGCGTGCTGGCGATCCTCGGCCTGATCGGCTCGCTGTTCATCCAGCGCCGCCGCATCTGGGTGCGGGCGGTCGTCCTGCCGGGCGGGGGCACCCAGGTGGAGCTGGCGGGCCTCAGCCGCAGCGAGTCGGCGAAGATCGCCGAGGAGCTGGCGGAGCTCGCGGTGGACCTCCAGGACGACGCCCCCGCGACGGACGACGAGGACGACCCCTCGACGGACGAGGCCCTCGAACCACCCACGACGGACGACGACCCGAGCCCCGATCCCGAGGCCCCGGACGCACCCGCGGAACCTGCCCCCGCCGACCAGAACTCCAAGGAGTAGACGGTGCAACTCGCCTCGGTCGACCCACAGCTGGCCGATCTTTCCAACAAGCTGATCTATTCGGCCATGGTGGTCTACACCCTCGCCATGTTCGCCCACATGATCGAGTGGACCTTCGGCAGCAAGGGCGCCGTCGCCGTCCGCTCGAAGGAGCAGTCGGGCAGCCTGTCCGAGACGGTGGCGGAGAGCACGGGGAAGGGCGCCAAGAAGGTCACCGTCACGGTGGCCGGTGCGGGCGGCCGGACCACCACGCTCACCCGCACCGCCGTGGCGGGCGAGGGCGCGACGGTCGTCACCAGCGGCCGCGGCGCGGACGAGGTGGACGGCCCGGGCGCGGCCGGCACCAGCGACCGGGCCGACCTGGCCGGCCGCATCGCCGTCTCCCTCACCGTCCTGGCCCTGCTGCTGCACGGCGCCGGCATCGTCTCCCGCGGCCTGTCGGTCTCCCGCTGGCCGTGGGGCAACATGTACGAGTTCTCCTGCGCCTTCGGCTTCGCCATGACGGCCGCGTACGTGGTGCTGCTGGCCGCCGGCAAGAAGGTGCGCTGGCTGGGCCTGCCGGTCGTGCTGGCCGTGCTGCTGACCCTGGGCATCGCCACCACGGTGCTCTACACCGACTCCGAGCAGCTCGTCCCGGCGCTGCACTCGCCGTGGCTGGCGATCCACGTCTCCACCGCGATCTTCTGCGGCGGCGCCTTCTACGCGGCCTTCATCGCCACCCTGCTCTACCTCGGCAAGGACTCCTTCGAGAAGCGCATCGCCTCCGGTCTGACCACCGGCCCGCTGGGCACCTCGGCCTCGATCTGGCGCCGCCTGCCGGCCGCGTCCACCTTCGACAAGCTGTCCTACCGGATCAACGCGCTGGTCTTCCCGCTGTGGACGTTCACGATCATCGCGGGAGCGATCTGGGCCGAGGCGGCCTGGGGCAAGTACTGGGAGTGGGACCCGAAGGAGACCTGGTCGTTCATCACCTGGGTCGCCTACGCCTGCTACCTGCACGCCCGCGCCACGGCCGGCTGGAAGGGCCGCAAGGCGGCCTACCTGGCGCTGGCGGCCTTCGGCTGCTGGCTCTTCAACTACTACGGCGTGAACATCTTCGTCACCGGAAAGCACTCCTACGCGGGGATCTGACCGGAGGCGCCCACACCCACCGGCCCGGCTTTCCGAAGGAGATAGCCGGGCCGAGTCGTGACAGGGGTGTCAGGGGTGCCAGGGGTATCAGGAGTATTCGCACCGGCCGCCGGCCGGTGCGGGAGGGACTTGAGGAGGAGATCGCGCAATGGAGTGCGACGAGGTCATGCTGACCGTCCGAATCACCGCTCGTGAGCAGCTGCTGCTCCGGCGGCTCGCCCAGGGGCACCGCAGCGACGTGTCCGAGGTGGTGGCCGACGGCCTGCTGGACGTCATCCCCACGCTCAGCTCGCCGCAGGACGCGTACCGGCTGCTCGGGGCCCTGACGTCGCCGGCGCCCTGCGCGCTGACGGTGTGGCTGCCGGCCCCGCTGGCCGACCTGCTGGTGCCGGGGGCGGCCCGGATCGCCCAGGTCACCGAGGTCCGGATCGAGTCGGCCAGCGCGATGCTGGGCGCCGCCCTGCGGCTCTGGCTGGCCCAGGACCCGGTCCGGCTGGCGGCGAACCTCAGCGTGATGCACGCGGGCCGCCCGGCGGCCCTGGCAGCGGCTTAGACAGGGCCTAACCGGCCAGGGGGAGGCGGGCGTCGGATCCGGCCGGCTCGACGAGCAGCCGGCACTCCGCGGCCGTCCTCCCGTCCTGGACGAAGCGGACGAGCACCGGCCCCCGGCGGCCCTCGCGGGGCAGGCCCTCGTGGACGGCGCGGACGAGGCAGGGCCGGTCCGGCTCGATGTAGCGCTCGAACGAGGTCACCAGCTCCACGGGCACCACCGGCTCGGGCCGCAGCAGTTGGGCGGCCTGCCGGGCGGCCTCCAGCACCAGCATCCCGGGCACGTGGTCCTGCCCGGCGTCGAAGAGCACCGGGTGCTCGGCCTCGGGCCGCAGCAGCCAGGTGTCGGGCCGCAGCGTCGGGGCGAGCACCGCGCCGCCCGCGCCCGGTTCGGCCGCGGCGGGGCGCAGGGCCGGGCGGGGGCGCAGCAGGGCGTACGAGGCGGGGGTGAGCACCCGCAGCTGGCCGTCCCCGTGGCCGACGGGGCGGCCGTCCCGGGTGATCTCGGCGCGGACCCTCAGGGAGGCGAGCCGGCCCTGGTGCATCCGGACGTCCTCGCAGCGGGCGGCGAGCATCAGCGAGGCCGGGCCGGGGGTGACGGCGAGCCCGGGCAGGCCGCCCTCGCCGAGGCCGTACGAGAGGTCGGTGAGCGCGAACCGGTGGTCCCGGGGGACGCCGAACCCGGCGTGGCCGATGAGCAGCGCGGCCTGCCGGACCGTCTCGGCGATCAGGACGGGGTCGTGGCAGCGGCCGCCGGGCAGCCGGTAGTGGCCGTGGAGGCGGGGCCACTGGGCGCCGAGCAGGAAGTCGTACGGGCCGGTGGCGCGCCAGCCGGTGAGCAGGACCTCGGAGACGCAGGCGCGGTGCACCAGCTGCCGGGAGACCGTCCGGTCGTGGAAGTCGTAGACCGTGGACGCGTTGCCGCCGGGGTGGGCGTACGGGTCCGGGGCGTCCGGCTCTACGATCGGTGGCATGACTGGCTCCCCGGTCAGGGTGTCGGTCGAGCGTCCGCTCCGGACGCTCGGAGCAAAACATACATACCACCCGGTATGTGTTCTGTGGCTGGGGTCACCTCGGTCGAGAAGTTCTACGTACCCCCTCTGGTCTGCGAAAACGCTGGTCGGGAGACCCCCGACCTTGGGTGGGGGGCCGTCCCCGCTGAACGGCGGGGTCGACGGGGGCGCTAGGTTAGATACCAACCATGCGGTTTCGGCCATCGCCGTGCGCATGCGAGGCGCTGCTCGCCGCAGTCGACGGCGTGCTGACAGCAGCCGGACGGGGTGGGGATCGCGTCCGGCCGAGTCCAAAGGGGCGGGGGCCAGTGGTCAAACAGGTACGCGCGGAACGGACCAGGAGCGCCGTGTTGGTCGCGGCGGCGAACACCTTCGCGGAGGTGGGCTTCGAGAGCGCCAGCCTGGTCGGGATCAGTCGCCGGGCGGGCGTGAGCAAGGGGGCGCTCTACTTCCACTTCGTCTCCAAACAGGCGCTCGCGGACGGCGTGCGCGCCGCCGCCGGGCGGGAGATCGGCTCGGCCGCGCTGCGCGCCCTGCGCACCGAGGGGCGACCGCTCCAGGGGCTGATCGACCTCTCGCACGAGCTGGCCGGGATGCTGCGCGAGGACGTGGTGGTCCGGGCCGGCGTGCGGCTCGGGCGGTACGCGGCCCGCCACGAGGGGCTCTGCCCCCAGGGCGGGGACGCCCCGCCGGGCACCGACTCCACCTGGCGCAGCCTCACCGCCGTCGTCCACCGCCTGCTGGAGCGGGCCCACGACGCCGGGGAGCTGTGCCCCGGGGTGGACCGGCGCGCCGCCGCCGAACTGCTCACCGCCGTCGCCGCCGGTCAGGTGCTGCTGGCCGGGGGCCGCCCGGAGCGGCTCGGCCCGGAGGGCGTCCGCCGGGTCTGGACGGCGCTGCTGCCCGCCCTCGTCCCCCTGGAGCGGGTGGGCGCCTACGCCTACTGAGCGCCCGCCGTGCGGTCGGCCACGCTCAGCCGGGCGAGCGCGTGCGGCTGGACGAGGCCGGGCAGCAGCAGGGTCCACATGGAGGTCATCCGCTCGACGAGGTCCTGCCGGTCGGTGAGCACCTGGGAGCTGAGCTGGATGCCGGTGACGGCCCCGGTGATCACCCCGGCGGCGGCCGCCGGCTCGATGCCCGGGTGGAGGTCCCCGGCGGCCTTCGCCTGCCCCAGCAGCTCGGCCACCAGGTCCATCCAGCCCTGGTAGGCCGCGCGCTGGGGCTGGGTGAAGCTGCCGTGCTCGATGGTGAGCCGGATGCTGCCGCGCACCAGCGCGTCCTCCTGGAGGGCGTGCGCGAAGGCGTACCCGAGGTCGATCAGCCGCTGCACCGGGCCGTCGGAGTCCGGCTCCCAGGAGGCGATCCAGATGCCCTGGCCCTCGATGACGGCCAGCGCCAGCTCCTCCTTGGAGCGGAAGTGGAAGTACAGCGCGCCCTTGGTGACGCCGGCGCGCTCCAGGATCTCGGCCATCGTGGCGGCGGCGTAGCCCCGCTCGTCGAAGACCTCGGCCGCCGCGAGGAGCACCGCCTGGCGGGTCGCCAGTGCGCGGGCCTGCCTGGCCATCGCAGCCTCCCTGGTAGTTCCGGTGCCCCGGCCGCCGGTCCGGGGGTCACCGGTCCGGGGGCGGCCGGCGGTGCGGTGTGGCCGCGGACCGTCCGCTAGGCATCCTACCGAGCCGGTTCCGCTTGTCGGGGCCGGTTGTACGGGCGGTGGACGCGCTGTGCGCGCGGGCCCGCACGCCGAGACGGCCGGCCACCCGTTACGGGGTGACCGGCCGTCCGGAAGGCGGGATCAGGCGGCCTGCTGCCAGCTGACGGGGGAGTAGTACGCCGGGCGGCGCTCCAGGCGCTGCCAGTTGGCGATGGGCTCGACCGGTGCGGAGGCCGCGGCCTGCTGGGCGACGGCCGCGCGGGCGGCCAGCACGGCGGTGAGGGCGGCGAGCTCCTCGACGGACAGGGAGCCGCGCACGATGCGGACGAGAGGTTCGGCGGAAGCGGTCATGATCTGGTTTCTCCCCCGGTGGCGGTTGGTGTGTGGTGGCACTCGGAGCGGCCCGCGGCGCGGTGGCGCCGTGCTACATCGGCGGGTTGCCGTGCTTGCGGCTGGGCAGGTCGGCGTGCTTGGTGCGGAGCATCGCGAGGGCGGAGGCGATCACCTGGCGGGTCTCCGCCGGGTCGATGACGTCGTCCACGAGGCCGCGCTCGGCCGCGTAGTACGGGTGCATCAGCTCGCTCTTGTACTCCTTGATCTTCTGGGCGCGCATGGCGTCCGGGTCCTCGGCGCCGTTGATCTCGCGGCGGAAGATCACGTTGGCCGCGCCCTCGGCGCCCATGACGGCGATCTCGTTGGTCGGCCACGCGTAGGAGAGGTCGGCGCCGATCGAGCGGGAGTCCATCACGATGTACGCGCCGCCGTAGGCCTTGCGCAGGATCAGCGAGATGCGCGGCACGGTGGCGTTGCAGTACGCGTACAGCAGCTTGGCGCCGTGGCGGATGATGCCGCCGTGCTCCTGGTCGACGCCGGGCAGGAAGCCGGGCACGTCCAGCAGGGTGACGATCGGGATGTTGAAGGCGTCGCACATCTGGACGAAGCGCGCGGCCTTCTCGGAGGCGTTGATGTCGAGCACGCCGGCCAGCGACTGCGGCTGGTTGGCGATGATGCCGGTGACGTGGCCGTCGACGCGGGCCAGCACGCAGAGCACGTTGGTGGCCCAGCGCTCGTGGACCTCCAGGTACTCGCCGTGGTCGACGATCTCCTCGATCACCTTGCGCATGTCGTACGGGCGGTTGCCGTCCGCCGGCACCAGGTCGAGAAGGCTGTCGTTGCGGCGCTCGACCGGGTCGTCGGTGACGACGACGGGCGGCATCTCGCGGTTGTTCTGCGGGAGCATCGAGAGGAGGAAGCGGACCTCCTCGATGCAGGACTGCTCGTCGTCGTAGACGAAGTGGGAGACGCCGGAGACGCCCGCGTGGACGTCGGCGCCGCCGAGGCCGTTCTGGGTGATCTTCTCGCCGGTCACGGCCTGGACGACGTCCGGGCCGGTGATGAACATCTGCGAGGTCTCGCGGACCATGAACACGAAGTCGGTCAGCGCGGGCGAGTACGCGGCGCCGCCGGCGCAGGGGCCGAGCATCACCGAGATCTGCGGGATGACGCCGGAGGCCTTGGTGTTGCGCTGGAAGATGCCGCCGTAGCCGGCCAGGGCGGTGACGCCCTCCTGGATGCGGGCGCCGGCGCCGTCGTTGAGGCTCACCAGGGGCGCGCCGGCCGCGATGGCCATGTCCATGATCTTGTGGATCTTCTGCGCGTGGGCCTCGCCCAGCGCTCCGCCGAAGATCCGGAAGTCGTGGGCGTAGGTGAAGACGGTCCGGCCGTGGACGGTGCCCCAGCCGACGATCACACCGTCGGTGTGCGGCTTCTTGGCCTCCAGGCCGAAGCCCTGGGCGCGGTGGCGGCGCAGCGGCTCGACCTCGTGGAAGGAGCCCTCGTCCAGCAGGAGCTCGATGCGCTCCCGGGCGGTCAGCTTGCCCTTGGCGTGCTGGGCCTCGGTGGCCTTGTCGCTGGGGCCGCGGAGCACCTTCTCGCGCAGTGCGTGCAGCTCGGCGACCCGCCCGCGGGCGTCGGCCGGGGTCTCGGGGACCTCGTCGCCGACCGGCGCCTCATGCACAACCGTCATCTCGAACCACTCCAAGGGTGAGGGAACTGTCCGACAGCCAACGTCTGCTGTGCCCCCGGCTGCGAATCACTTTCTTCACTTATGACTGTACGAGGGGCCGAGGGTCGGTTTCGGCGTCGATTCCGTACAAGGTCGGGTTCGTTTAGCTGTGGCTCCTGCACAGAAGCGGACGGGCCGGAGTGTGAGCGGTCGGTGTCCGTTCGAATACGCGGGGTTGGCGCGAAGATGATGGTCTGATGATCTGAGCATGAAGGAACGTGCAGGTCAGCGCCGTCCGGACGGGCCGTGGGCTGGGGTTTCGGGGTGTCGGCGCCCGTCGGCCGTCGACCGCCGCCCGAGTCGGGGCGATGCGGGCCGAAGGGCCCCCGATCGTAGGGAAGCGCCAAAAACGCCACAGCCCACCCGGGGCCGTCCGGGTGGGCTGTTGGAGGGAGTGGAGGTCAGGGCTTCTGGCCGTCCTCGGGCTCGTCCCTGCCGCGCAGCTCACGCTCGCGGCGGCGCAGATCGGCCTCCCACTCCTTGAGCATCTCCTCGTGGTGCTCGTCGCTCTTCTTCAGCTCGTTCAGCGAGGCGAGGAACGCGGGGTCGTCGTCCGGGGCGACCTGCCGGGCGCCGCGCCCGGCGGGGTGCGGGGAGCCGTCGGCGGTGGCCGGCGCGGTGCGCAGGAAGCCGCGCTGCTTGCCCGCGATCAGCCAGGCGATCGGGCCCAGCGGCGGGAAGAGCAGCACGATGAGCACCCAGACGACCTTCGGCAGGTGCTTGACCTCGTCCTCGGGGGTGGTGAGGCAGTCGATGAACGCCCACACCCAGAGGGCGAGCGGAAGGACGATGGTCAGAAGAATCCGCAGCATGGCGGCGATCTCCCCCCGAACGACGGCGGTGGTGGGCGGCGGCGGGCGCCCGACCCGGGCCCCTGACCGGGCCAGGCTATCTGGTGGCGGATACTGACAGGCATGGCATACGACGATCTCCGCTCCTTTCTGCGGGCCCTCGACCGCGAAGGCGACCTCAAGCGCATCAAGGCGGAGGTTGACCCCCACCTGGAGATCGGCGAGATCGTCGACCGGGTGCAGAAGGCCAAGGGCCCGGCGCTGCTCTTCGAGAACGTCAAGGGCTCCTCGATGCCGCTGGCGATGAACGTCTTCGGGACGGAGCGCCGCCTCGCCAAGTCCCTGGGCCTGAAGGGCCCGGAGGACATCTCCGAGAAGATCGCCGGCCTGCTCAAGCCCGAACTGCCGCAGGGCTTCACCGGGTTCCGGGACGCCTTCGGCAAGCTCGCCTCGATGGCCCACGTCCCGCCGCGCAACGTCAAGGACGCGCCGGTGCAGGAGGTCGTCCTCACCGGGGACGACGTGAACCTGGACGACCTGCCCGCGCTGTTCACCTGGCCGCTGGACGGCGGCTCCTTCTTCAACCTGGGCCTCACCCACACCAAGCACCCCGAGACCGGCATCCGCAACCTGGGCCTCTACCGGCTCCAGCGGCACGACCGCCGCACGATCGGCATGCACTGGCAGATCCACAAGGACAGCCGCAACCACTACGCCGTCGCCCAGAAGCGCGGCGAGCGCCTGCCCGTCGCGATCGCCTTCGGCTGCCCGCCGGCCGTCACCTACGCCGCCACCGCGCCGCTGCCCGGGGACATCGACGAGTACCTGTTCGCCGGGTTCATCGCGGGCGAGCGGGTGCGGATGGTCGACTGCAAGACCGTGCCGCTGCAGGTCCCCGCGGACGCGGAGGTGGTGATCGAGGGCTGGCTGGAGCCCGGCGAGATGCTCCCCGAGGGCCCGTTCGGCGACCACACCGGCTTCTACACGCCGCAGGAGCCGTTCCCCGCGCTGACGATCGACTGCGTGACGATGCGGCGCCGCCCGATCCTGCAGTCCATCGTGGTCGGCCGGCCGCCGACGGAGGACGGCCCGCTGGGCAAGTTCACCGAGCGGTTCTTCCTGCCCCTGCTCAAGATCATCATCCCGGACATCGTCGACTACGACCTGCCCGAGGCCGGGGGCTTCCACAACTGCGTGATCGTCTCGATCGACAAGAAGTACCCCAAGCACGCCCAGAAGACGATGCACGCCATCTGGGGTGCGCACATGATGTCGCTCACCAAACTGATCATCGTGGTGGACTCCGACTGCGACGTGCACGACTACCAGGAGGTCGCCTGGAGGGCCTTCGGGAACGTCGACTACAGCCGCGACCTCACCGTCGTCGAGGGCCCGGTCGACCACCTCGACCACGCCTCGTACCAGCAGTTCTGGGGCGGCAAGGCGGGCATCGACGCGACCCGCAAGCTCCCCGAGGAGGGGTACACCCGGGACGGGGGCTGGCCGGAGATGGTCTCCTCGGACCCCGAGACGGCCGCGCTGGTGTCGCGCCGCTGGAAGGAGTACGGGCTGTGAGCACGGCCGCTGTCGAAACCCCGGGGCGCACCAAGGCGTTCCTGCGCCTGGTGATGATCGAGCACTCGGTGTTCGCCCTGCCCTTCGCCTACATCGCGGCGCTGACGGCGATGTTCCTCGCGGACAGGCGGGTGCACTGGGGCCAGCTGTTCATCGTCACCGTGTGCATGGTCGGTCTGCGGACCTTCGCCATGGCGGCCAACCGGATCATCGACCGGGAGATCGACGCGCGGAACCCGCGGACGGCGGGGCGCGAACTCGTCACCGGCGCCGTCTCGTTGAGGACGGCGTACATCGGGTCCGCGGTCGCGCTGGTGGTCTTCCTCGGCGCGGCGGCGATGCTCAACCCGCTCTGCCTGGCGCTCGCGCCCGTGGCCGTGGTGCCGATGGTCGTCTACCCGTACGGGAAGCGGTTCACCAACTTCCCGCAGGCGATCCTCGGCCTGGCGCAGGCGATGGGCCCGGTCGGCGCCTGGCTCGCGGTGACCGGCAGCTGGTCCTGGGACGCGGTGGTGCTGGGCGCGGCGGTCGGCATCTGGATCGGCGGCTTCGACCTGATCTACGCCTGCCAGGACGTGGAGTCGGACCGCGAGCACGGGGTGCTCTCCGTCCCGGCCCGCTTCGGCGTGCCCGCGGCCATCCGGGGGGCGCGGGTCTGCCACCTCCTGACGACGCTGCTGCTGGTGTGGTTCGCCGTCCTGACCCACGCCGGGGTGGCCTTCTGGCTCGGCCTGGCCGTGGTCGCGGGCGCCTTCGTCTACGAGCACACCATCGTCCGGCCGAACGACCTCTCCAAGCTCAACCGGGCGTTCTTCCAGACGAACAGCTTTGTCGGCGTCTCGCTGTTCTTCTTCGCCCTGCTGGACCTGCTCGTCCGCGGTCTGGGCGTCTGACGCCACCGGCCGGGGTGAGGGACGGCTCTCCCGGCCGACACGACTGGCTGTTCGATTGCTGTGCGTGAGCGATCCAACGCATGATGTGACGCCCCGTCAGATTGAACCGTGTGCGAAAGGGCGTCCATGCACCCCTCCCTCAACCCTGCCGTCCTCGCCGGGCTCCGCCGGCCCCGGCCGTATCCGGCGGTGTCGATCCTGATGCCCACGCACCGGCGGGAGCCGGACAACGCGCAGGATCCGATCCGGCTGCGCAACCTGGTCGCCGAGGCGAAGGAACGGGTCCAGGCGGACCCGGCGGTCTCGCGGGCCGACCGGATCGACGTGCTGGAGCAACTGGACCGGGCCGTGGCCGAGGTCGACCTCGTGCACTGCGAGGACGGCCTGGCGGTCTTCGCCGCGCCCGGGGAGCACCAGGTCTGGATCTTCGACCGGACGGCCCCCGCCCGAGTGGTGCTGTCGGACACCTTCCTCACCAGGAACCTGGTGTCGGCCCAGGCCGCCCAGCCGCCGTCCTGGGTCCTGGCCGTCGCGGCCGACCGGGTGGTGCTGTGGAGCGCTGACCGGGAGCGGGCCGTCGAGGAGCACGGCCACGGCTTCCCGCTGGAGCGCGTCTACGACGAGCCCGACCCCGAGCGGCTGGAGCGTACGGGCGGTGCCCCGAGCACCTTCCGCGAGGAGGCGACCCGGACGTTCCTGCGCCAGGCCGACGCCGAGCTGGGCAAGGTGCTCGCCGCCGACCCCCGCCCGCTGTACGTGGTCGGCGAGGCCCCCGCGCTCGCCCTGCTGGACGCCGTCGGCACCATCGCCCAGAAGGCCACCGCCCAGATCCAGCACGGCGGCCTCGCCCAGGCCGGCGCCGAGGCCGTCCACCAGGTCGTCGCGCCCGCCGTCCGGGCCCACGCGGAGCGGCAGGTCGCCGACACCCTGGCCCGGCTCGACAAGGCCCGGGGGCGCCAGGAGTTCGTCGCCGGCCTGGACGAGGTCTGGCAGGCCGTCGGCACCGGCCGGATCGCGCTGCTGGTCGTGGAGGAGAACTACCGCCGCACCGTCCGCGACGACGGGGAGCACCTCGTGGACGCGGAGGCCGAGGAGCCGGGGGCGCGCGAGGACATCGTCGACGAGGTGATCGAGCGCGGCCTCGACACGGACGCCGAGATCGTCTTCGTCCCGGACGGCACCCTCGCCGACGCCCGGCGGATCGCCGCCGTGCTGCGGTACTGAGGAAACCGCGCCGCCGCCCGCCACGACCGGCGACCGGCGACCGGCGACCGGCAGTTCGAACTCGCGGCCCGCCGGGGGGAATTCCCCGGCGGGCCGCCTCGTTGCCCCGGAGCCCCCCGAACCCCGACCCCTGGGAGCATCGTGTCCGAAACCCCGCAGGCCACCACCACCCTTTCCGCCCTCCCGGCGCTGAGCGCTCAGGCCGAGCGCCTCGTCGAGCTGGGGGTGCACGAGACGGCGGGGCTCTCCGCCGCCGAACTCTGGGCCTTCGCCGAAGCCGCGGAAGGCGAGGGTGGGGCCGAGGGCGCCCTGCTGTGCGTCCACCCCGACCGGGCCCCCGCCTCCGCCCTGGCGCCGCTGCTGCGGGCCGACGGCAAGCCGGGCTTCGTCGTCGTCGACATGCCCGACGTCGACCTCTTCGCCCCCCTCGACACGGTCGCGGTGCCCGACGCCCCGCTCTACCTCCTCACCGGCCTCGACCGGGGCGACCACATGGCCAACTGGAGCCCGGACGAGGCCCTGCCCGCCCTCACGGCGGAGTCCCGGACGCCGCTGCTGCTCGCCGAGGGCGTCCACTGGGTGCTCCAGCAGCCCGGGGCACTGGAGCGCAACCACTGCTTCATGACCATCGGCTCCCGGCTGCGCAAGGCCAACGGCGCCCTGGACGCCCGCACTCCGGCCCTCTGGTTCAGCAACGGCACCGGCCGCGACGGCCGTGAGCGCCGCAACGCGCCCAAGGTCGGCTGGTGCTGGGCGGGCAACCGCCACACCTGGCTGGGCTTCGCCTCCGCGACGGGGCGCCGGGCCTCGTAGTCGCGAGGAGGGCCGACACTGCTCGATGGGGTTGCGGTTCGGCGCAGTTGAGGCCTCGCCGCGGGTGCGGATCAGGGAGCCGCGCAGACCTCCGGCGGCCGCCAGTCGTACGTCGGCGCCAGGCCGCTCAGCAGGAAGCGGGCGGGGAGGAGGCCCGCCAGGGTGAGGGCGGTGTCGCGGGCGAGGACGGCGGCGGGGCCGCGGAGGGCGACGAGGGCGCCGACGCGGTGGGAGCCGGAGACGATGCGGGTCGTCCGGGGGAGGCGGGCGGCGGTGTAGGCGGGGAGGGCGTCCTCCCGCGCCAGGCAGGCGGCGAGGACGACGGCGTCCTCGATCGCCTGGCAGGCACCCTGGCCCTGGAACGGGGACATCGCGTGGGCCGCGTCGCCCAGGAGTGCGACGCGGCCGCTGTGGTGGGCGGGCAGAGGGTCGGTGAGCGCCCAGACGTCGTGGCGCAGGATCCGCTCCGGCTCGGCCGCGCGGAACAGTTCGGGCAGCGGCGCGCACCAGCCGCCGTACAGGCGCAGCAGTTCGGCCTGCTCGTCGGCCGCGCGGGCGCCGGCGGGGGCGAGGGCGGCGCCGTAGGTGTAGACCCGGTCCCCGGCGAGCGGGATGACCCCGGCGAGGCGTCCTCGGCCCCAGACCTCGCCCGCAGCCGAGGGGCGGCGGCCGGGGGTGTGGACGACGGTGCGCCAGGTGGTGAAGCCGGAGTAGCGCGGCCCGGGGTGGTGGGGGAAGAGCGCGGCTCGGGTCGCGGAGCGGATGCCGTCGGCGGCGACGACCAGGCCGGCGGTGGTCTCGCCCTCGCCCGTACGGACGACCGCCGGCCGGCCGCCCTCGTCCCCGGGGGTGACGAGGGTGGCGGGGGAGCCGGTACGGACGGTGCCCGGCGGCAGGGCGTCGCCGAGGGCGTCGATGACCTCGGCCCGGGCGACGGCGGCGATCGGGTCCCCGAAGCGGTGCTCGACGGCGGCCGTGCCGGCGCGGGCGAGCCAGCGGCCGGAGGGGCGGCGGAGCCCGAAGGCGGGGTGGGGCGTGGCGAGGGCGCGCAGGCGGGGGCCGACGCCGAGGCGGTCGAGGGCGCGCAGGGCGTTGGGGGCGAGGGTGAGCCCGGCGCCGACGGGTTCGAGGGAGGCGGCGCGTTCGTGGACGGTCACGGGGACGCCCCGGCGGTGGAGGGCGAGGGCGGCGGTGAGGCCGCCGATTCCGCCGCCGATGACGATCGCGCGGTCGATGTTCTCGTGGTTCACGGCAAGCTCCTCACTACAGCTGTAGTTTCGATGCCCGCTCACCGTACTACACCTGTAGTTACTTGGGGGCGGCCCGGGGAACCGGCCATGATCGGACGCATGACACCGCCGCCCCCGACCCCGCCCCGGGCCACACCCCCGCCCTCGCGCCCGACCCTGATCGCCGACGCCGCCATCGCCTTGGTCGCCGAGCGCGGCCTGCGCGGCCTCACCCACCGGGCCGTGGACGAGGCCGCCGGCCTGCCCACCGGCTCGACCTCCAACCTCGCCCGGACCAGGGCCGCCCTGCTCGAACTCGCGCTCGTCCGGATCGCCGAGCGGGAGTCCGCCGAGTTCGTCGACCCGGCCCTGCGGGGCTCGCCGCGCGCCGCGCTCGCCGAGGTCGCCGCCGAGGGCCTGCACCGGGCGGTGACCACCGGCCGGGCGCTCACCGTCGTGCGCATCGAACTCGCCCTGGAGGCCGCCCGCCGGCCCGAACTGCGAGAGGTCTACGACCGGTTGGGCGCCCGCTTCCACGAGGCCGCGACCTTCCTGCTCGCCGGCTGCGGCTCGCCCGAGCCCGCCGCGGACGCCCGTCGCCTGATCCGCTGGTGCGACGGGGTGCTGTTCAACGCGGTGGTCGGCAGCGGCCACGGGCACCCGCCGACGGCCGCCGAACTACGGGCGGAGGTGTCGCACTACCTGGGCGTGCTGCTCGGCCCGGAGACCTGAGCGGCGGGCGATGTCGAGATCCCGCCCCCGGCCCCGTCCCCGTGGTGGACGGCGCCGGACGGGCGGCCGGTGCTGCTGGCGGAGCAGAACCGGGCCCGCTGGGACGGCCTGCTGATCAGGCGCGGCTTCGACGCGTTCCAGCGCGCGGGCACGGGCCCGTACTCGGTGCAGGCCGCGATCGCCGCCTGCCACGCGAAGGCGCGGCGGTACGAGGACACCGACTGGGGGACCATCGCCGCGCTGTACGAGCGGCTGCTGGTGCTGACGCCCTCCCCGGTGGTGGCGCTGAACCGGGCGGTGGCCGTCTCGATGGCCCGGGGCCCGGCGGCGGCGCTGGAGCTGGTGGACGAGCTGGCGGCGGAGCCGGCCCTGCGCGGCTACCACCTGCTGCCGAGCGTGCGGGGCGACCTGCTGTTCCGGCTGGGGCGGGCGGCGGAGGCCCGGGCGGAGTTCGAGCGGGCGGCGGAGCTGACCTCGAACGAGCGGGAGCGAGAGCTGCTGCGCGAGCGGGCCGCCGGGTTGTCCGGGTTGTAGCGCCCCCGGGCGCCGCGCGAGAAGTCGGTTCCGCCGACTTTCCGCGCCTGGCAGGCTGCCGCACATGGTGATCACCGAACCCTCGCCGGACGGAATCGTTCTGGCCGTCCGCCCCGATCTGACGGACGCCGAGCTCAACGGGCTGTTCGCGGCCTCCTGGCCGGACCACCGGCCGACCGCCTTCGCACCGCTGCTGGCGCGGAGCCTGTTGTGGGTCGGGGCGCGGCGGGGGGGGCGGCTGGTCGGGTACGTCAACGTCCTCGGCGACGGCGGGCTGCACGCGTTCGTGCTCGACACGACCGTGCATCCGGACGAGCGGCGCCGGGGCCTCGGGGTGCGGCTGGTGACGGCGGCCGCCGGGGAGGCGCGGGCGCGCGGGGCCGAGTGGCTGCACGTGGACTACGAGCCGCACCTGGAGTCCTTCTACGGGCGGTGCGGCTTCCGCTCCACGGCCGCCGGGCTGCTGCGGCTCACGCCGTAGCGAGCTCCAGGGCCGGGCGGACCTTGGTGAGCAGCAGGTCGAGGAACTGGTCGGGGTGGCGGAACCCCGCGAAGTGGCTGGCGTCGCGGATCAGGGCGAACTCCTTGACCGGCGCCGTCACGTCCTCGACGAGGCGGCGCGCGGGCTCCGGCGGGGTGAGGACGTCGGCGTCGCCCTGGAAGACGAAGAACGGGATCCGGAACTCCGTCCCCTCGGCCCGCTCGTCGACGTCCGCCGCCTGGAGCTGGAGCCCCAGCGAGGCGTGCATGGCCTTCATGTACGACCGCAGGCCGCGCAGGGTGTGCAGGGGCGAGAACCAGAGGCCGCGCACGACGACGGTCTTCATGGTGTCGAAGGAGAGCGGGTCGGTGGTGATGAGCAGCTTGTTGAACTCGTCGGCCTGCGCGGTGGTCCTGGCCGTCCGGTCGGAGCCCATCGCCAGGACGGCGGCCAGCTGCTTCTTCCTGCCCGCCGCGCGCAGCCGCGCCACCAGGGCGTCGTAGGCGGTGCGGTTCCGGCCGCCCTCGATCACGTTCTGGTCGGTGCCGACGTAGGCGGAGAACAGCTCCGGGTGGCGGCGGGCGAGTCGCAGGCCGGTGACGGTTCCGAAGGAGTTGGCGACGAGCAGCACCTTCTCGACGCCGAGGCGCTCCCGGGCGTGCCGGACGACCTCCAGGGCGTCGCGCTCCAGCTGGTCGAGGGTCAACTCGCCCTGCGCCTCGGGGGCGTTGGCGAAGGTGAAGCCGGCGCCGCGCATGTCCCAGCGGACGATCGTGAAGTGCCGCTCCCAGGCCCGGGTGCGCGGGAGGTGGATCAGGTGGGAGGCGCCGGGCCCGCCGTGGATCTCGACGATCACCGGGTTGCGGCGGTCCTCGCCGCGGACGGAGACCCAGACGTCGAGGCCGTTGATCCGGACGAAGCCGGACTCGTCGATCCCCTGCGGGGTGGTGATCCTCAGCTGCTCGGCGAACCGGGCGCGCTTGAGCTGCCGGTAGCCGAGGAGGCCGGCGGCGGGAGCGGTGAGGACGGCGGCGGTGGCGATGGAGAGGGTGGCGAGCATGAGTGTATCCCCCAAACTGTTTAGTGCATCAGCAGTTCCGATGTGTTTAAGGTATACACAGTTCTGGGGCGCGTCAACGGGTGGCGCCGCGAAAGACGGAGAAGGGGAGCCGAGGATGGCCAAGGAGAAGCCGCGCGACCTGCGCGCGGGCATCGCGCTGCTGTGGGGCGAGCAGGAGCAGCCGACCCGCGGCCCCAAACCGAGCCTCACCCCGCGGCGGATCGCCGCGAGCGCGGTGGCGATCGCCGACGCCGAGGGGCTGGAGGCGGTCTCGATGAGCAAGGTGGCCGCGGGGTTCGGGGTGTCCGCGATGGCGCTCTACCGCTACGTCCCGGGCAAGGCCGAACTCGTCGAGCTGATGGTCGAGGAGGTGCTCGCCGCGGTGCCGGACCTGACGGCGGCCGGCGACGGCTGGCGGGAGCGGACGATCGCCTGGGCCCGTGCCTCCGAGGCCGTCAACCGCGCCCACCCCTGGCTGCTGACGGCGACCGCCATGCGCCGTCAGCTCATGGGCCCGCACCAGATCGGCTGGCTCGACGCGGCGCTCGTCGCCCTGGAGCCCACCGGCCTCGGCGCCGTCGAGCGGCACCGGATCTTCGTGCTGGTCGCCGGGCTGGTGCGCACGATCACGCAGCAGCAGGCGGACTTCGACGAGGAGCACAGCCGCGAGTGGGGCCGCCTCACGGGCGAGGTGCTCGAGCGGCACGCGGACCGGTTCCCGGGCTTCACCCGGGCCGTCGCGGGCGGCGCCTTCGGGCCGGACCCGGTCGATCCGCTGGAGTTCGGCCTCGGGTGCATCCTCGACGGGGTCCAGCTGCTCATCGATCAGGCGCTCACCGGTCAGGGGCTCACCGGTCAGGCGCTCACCGGCCAGGCGCTCATCGACCAGGGGTGAGGCCTGCCTCCCGCTCCCGCCAGGCCCGCTCCCACGCCCGGGTCAGCGCGGGGTAGACGACCACGTACCGGAACGGCGCGATGAACGCCATGTAGAGCCGCCCGAACAGGCCGTTGGGCTTGACCAGTACGGCCATCCGCAGCTCGTACCCTCCTTCCGGCGTCGGCACCCAGCCGAGGTGCATCACGGCGTGGCAGGTCCGGTTGGCGATCTCCCGGGCGAGCTCGTCCGGCAGCTCGTACATCGAGGTGAACGGGCTCTCGGCAGGCAACTCGACGGCCGTCGCGGCGAGTTCGGCCGGCAGTCGCTCGCGCAGCGGGCGGGCGCGGGTGCCCGGGCCCCGGTCGCGGTCCCAGCCGAACAGGGCGCCGAGCTTCCAGCGCGCGGCGAACAGGAGGCGCGTCGGCAGGTTCCGCCGGGCGAAGCCGCCGGTGCGCATCGCGGCGAGCATCTCCGGGAAGTCGTCCGGCCCGGCGCCGGGGGTGCGGAAGGACCAGACGTCCTCCACCTGGAAGTCCCGGGTGAACTCGTGGATGCGCCACGGCTGTCGGGTGTGCGCGCTGCGGGGGAGCTGCATGGTCGGCCTCGCCTCTCCTGCTCGTTATACGCTGGCGTACAACAGAGGCTAGACCGATGTATACGGCCCCGTATATTCGACGGGCGAGTGAGGTGGAGCACATCGTGGGCGCAGCACGCACCCCGCGTGACCGGTGGGTGGAGGAGGGGCTGACCGTCCTCGCCGACTCCGGCCCGGACGCCGTCCGCGTCGAGGCGCTCGCCAAGCGCCTCGGCGTCACCAAGGGCGGGTTCTACGGCCACTTCGCCGACCGCGACGCCCTGTTGACGGCCATGCTCGACGCCTGGGAGCGCGAGGCCATCGACGAAGTGCTCGCCCGGATCGAACGCGAGGGCGGCGACCCGAGGACCACCGTCCTGCGCGCCCGCGAACTCACCTTCTCCAGCGACCGGCTGCTCCCGCTGGACCTCGCCGTGCGCAACTGGGCCCGCCGGGACGCGGCGGTCGCCGAACGGCTCCGCCAGGTCGACAACCGCCGCTTCTCCGTGCTGCGCGGCATCCTCGCCGCCCACTGCCCCGACCCCGCCGAGGTCGAGGCCCGCTGCCTCCTGCTCTACTGCCTCGCCATCGGCCACCACTCGCTGCCCGCCGACCACGAGGGCTTCACCCGCGCCGAAGTCCTCGCCAAGGCGGCCGAGTTGATCCTCGAACCCCTGCCCGGCAGGCCCTAGAACCGATCTGCGTGGTCCCCCGCCCAGCTGCGGAAGTCGCGCGCCGGGCGGCCGGTGACGGCCGGGACGGTGTCGACGACGGCCTCCGGGTCGCCGATGCGCGCGTGGAGGTGGTCGAGCGCGCCCTCGACGATCGCGGGCGGCCAGCCGGCGGCCAGCATCCGCGCCCCGGCCTCCTCGCGCGGGATCTCCTCCCAGCGGACCGGCCGCCCCGTCGCCTCGCCGATGAGCCGGACCTGCTCCGCCTGGGTGAGCGGCCCCGGCCCGGTGAGGACGTACCGGGCGCCGGCGTGCCCCTCCCCGGTCAGCGCGCGGACGGCGACCGCCGCGATGTCCCGCTCGTCCACCGGGTTCAGCGCGGCCTGCCCGCCGAAGCCCCGCACGACGCCGCGGGAGCGGATCTCCTCCGCCCAGCGCAGCGCGTTGGCCGCGAAGCCGTACGGGCGCAGCGCGGTGTGCGCCACCCCGCTGAGGTCGAGCAGCGCCTCGACCTCACCCTCCGGCCGGCCGGGTGACCGCGGACCGGCCCCGGGGACGTCCTGGACGGCCGCCGAGGAGAGGAAGACCACCCGCCCGACCTCCGAGGCCAGCGCCTTCACCGCCTCCGCGGCGCCCTCGGGCGGCAACGGCCAGACCAGGAAGGCCGCGTCGGCCCCGCGCGCCGCCTCCCGCAGGGTCTCCGGGCGGCGCAGGTCGCCCCGGACGAACCCCGGCCGCCGGGCCCGCCCGTCATCCCTGGTCAGGGCCCGCACCCGGACCCCGGCGGCCGCGAGCTGCGCCGCCACCTCGCTCCCGACCACCCCGGAGGCTCCCGTCACCAGCACCGTGGACACCTCGTCAGTTCGCTTCGTCGTCATGCCTCCGACCATAGGAGCGTGCGGCCCGGCGGCCCATGCGCCCGGGTCTCTCCTTCCTGCGCGATCGTCTACGGTCGGACGGGTGGACGTGCTGAGCGACGTGATCGCGACATTGCGGACGGGGGAGCCGCGCTCGGCCCGGGTGGCCTGGCGGGCGCCCTGGGGGCAGCGGTTCCCGGACGCGCCGGGGGCGGGCTTCCAGGTGGTCCTGCGCGGCGACTGCTGGCTGCTGCCGCAGGCGGGGGAGCCGCTGCGACTGGCCACCGGGGACGTGCTGTTCCTCCCGCGCGGCGGCGGGCACGCGCTCGCCGACGACCCCGGCCGCCCGGTCGCCGAACCGCGCTGCGAGGAGCCGGACGGACCGGCGCGCCCGGAGCTCGCCTCGGACACCGTCACCCTCTGCGGCGCGTACCAGCTCGACCCGCTGCACGCCCACCCGCTGCTCGCCGACGTCCCCGACGTGCTGCACCTGCCGGCCGGCGACGGGCGGCATCCGGAGCTGCGGGCGGCGGTCGGGCTCCTCGCCGGGGAACTGGAGTACCCCCGCCCGGGGGCGGCGGCCGTCGTCCCGGCGTTGCTGGACATGCTGCTGCTGTTCGTCCTGCGCGCCTGGTCGCAGCAGGGCCCGGCCGACGGGGCGGGGCGCGGCTGGGCCGTCGCGCTCGCCGATCCCGCGCTGGCCCGCGCCCTCCAGGCCGTGCACGCCGAACCGGGCCGGGCCTGGACGGTCGAGGCGCTCGCCGCCGAGGCCCGGCTCTCCCGCGCGGCCTTCGCCCGCCGGTTCACCGCCGTGGTCGGGCGGACGCCGCTCGCGTACGTCACCTGGTGGCGGATGGCGCTGGCCGCGCGCCTGCTGCGCGACTCCGAACTCCCGCTGGGCGTACTGGCCTCCCGGGTCGGGTACGCCTCGGAGTTCGCCTTCTCGCACGCGTTCAAGCGCCGGCACGGCGTGGCCCCCGGGCGGTACCGCAACGCGCTGCGCCGAGGCGCGGACCTCGCCGACGCGCAGTCCGGATAAGCCGGTGCGCGCGCCCTCCCGCGGTGCCAGACTCCGACCCGTACGCCGCACCCCCCGGAGGAGAGCCGTGATCGGCAAGCTGCAGTGCCTGGTGATCGACTGCCCCGAGCCGGCCGTGCTCGCCCGCTTCTACGCCGCCCTGCTCGGCGGCGAGGTGGACCGTCCGGACCGCCGCTGGTCGCTCGGCGAGGACTGGTCGACCCTGCACCTCGACGGCGGCGCGGTGCTCTGCTTCCAGGGCGTCGCCGACCACCGGCCGCCGCGCTGGCCCTCGGCCGAGCACCCGCAGCAGGCCCATCTGGACGTCGACGTGGCCGACCTCGACGAGGCCGAGCGCCAGGTGCTCGCCCTGGGGGCCGTGCGCCTGCACGACGCCGGGGCGTGGAGGATCTACGCGGACCTCGCGGGCCACCCCTTCTGCCTGATCAGGGGCTGACGCCCCCCCGAGGCGGTGCGGGCTCAGCCCCGCAGCAGCTCCATCTCGACCTCCCGGTGCGTCCCGCCCCCGGGCACCGGCAGCCGCAGCCCGGTCGGCGCGAACCCCGCCTTCGCGTACGCGGCCTGGGCGCGCGGGTTGTCCTCGTGGACGAACAGCCGCACCCGCGTCACCGCCGGATCGTCCAGCGACCAGGACCACTGGGCCGCCGCCCGCACCAGCTCCCGGATGAGCCCGGTGCCCCGCGCCTCGGGCCGGACGAACACCCCGACGAGGTGGATCTGCGGCTCCTCGATCACATCGCCTTCGAGGGCGCCCTCCCCGCCGGGCAGCTCGACCAGCGCGGTGACGGTGCCGAGCCAGCGCCCGTCCGCGGCCTCGGCGACGAACTGCCGGGCCCCGGGCGCCCCTTCGGCGGCGTTGGCTGCGCGGGCCCGCCAGAACTCGTCGGGCCTGGCGGAGGCCTGCTCGTGGGTGTCGAGGAAGGCGACGGCGGCGGCCGGGTCGCGCAGCGCGTCCAGGCGGATCCGCCGGACCTGCTCCCAGTCCTCGGCCCTGATCTCTCTGATGATCGTGCTCATCACACGATGATTCCATCGGCCCAGGTGAGGGCCGCAAGGGGATTTCCCGGACGCCCTACGAGATCTTCCGGATCTGCCGCACCGCGAGCAGCACCAGCAGCGCCGTCAGGGCCAGGAAGACGCCCGACTCGATCGCCTGGAGGGGCCAGAACCGGTCGGCGGGCTGGAACTCCATCACGTTGGTGTAGGGCCCGGGGCCCAGGCTGTTCCCGGCGATGTTCCGGCCGCAGTCGGCCGCGCCCGGGCTGCCGGGCGGCGGGCAGCCGAGGATGCCGTCGTTCAGCACCGTCTCCCCGGCGGAGTTGCGCACGGTCTGGGCGAACACCCAGTCCCCGGCCTGCCGGTTGGGGAACAGGCCGCCGTCCGCCGCGTACTCCACCGTCCTCGTCGCCATGGCGTTCGGCCGCACCAGCAGTTCGACCAGGGCGCGCACCACGGCGAACGCGGCCAGCGAGATCCCCATCGCCGGGAGCACCTTGCGGCTCACCGTGCCCGCGTAGACGCCCAGCGCCAGGGCGAACAGCGTGTACGCGACCGGCACGACGCCCTGCACGTCGAAGAGCATGTACTCGAGCCGCCCCGGCCCCGCGTTCGTCAGCGGTTCGAGCCACCAGGCCACGCCGAGCGCGTAGACCACCGCCAGCAGCACCGAACCGCCGCCCACCAGGCCGAGCTTGGTCAGCACCCAGTGCCGCCGGCTGACCCCCTGCGTCCACACCATCCGGTGGGTGCCGTTCTCCACCTCGCGGGAGACCAGCGGCGCGCCGAAGAACAGCCCCATCAGCACGGGCAGCAGCAGGAACAGGATGGCGGCGTAGAGCAGCCCGCCGTACTTGTTGTCGAAGCGACGGGTGAGCTGCTCGCAGCCGCCGCCGTCCGGCGCCAGGGTGGTGTGGCCGAGTCTGCCGAGGCAGTCGGCGAGCCCGAGGTCGTGGTAGGTGCCACGCATCGCGAGGCCGGTGGGCAGCATCACCGCGGCCAGGACGGCGAGGGTGACGAGCGCCCAGAGGAACTGCTTGCGGTGCTGGCGCCAGATCAGCCAGGTCATGCGGCCACCTCCGTGGGGAGCCGGTCGGCGCCGGCGCCGAGGTAGGCGAGGA
Source organism: Kitasatospora sp. NPDC101183 (assembly GCF_044767945.1). Lineage (NCBI taxonomy): Bacteria > Bacillati > Actinomycetota > Actinomycetes > Kitasatosporales > Streptomycetaceae > Kitasatospora > Kitasatospora sp. NPDC101183. The sequence continues at coordinate 81,595 of NZ_JBIWOW010000009.1, forward strand.
CGAGGTCTTCGAGGGTGATCGGGTGGACGGCCCAGACGTCCTCGTCCACCGGGCCGTCGGTGCGCACCAGCAGCGTGGACTGCCGGTCGGTGTGCCCGGCCTGGACGACGGAGGCCACGCCCCGGATCGGCCCGGGGTCGATCCGGGGGCCGACGATCCTGGCGTGCTCGGCCAGCAACTCATCTGCCGGGCCCACGAGTTGGACGTGCGAGCGGTTGAGCACCAGCAGGTGGTCGCAGGCCCGCTCCAGATCGACGAGCAGGTGCGAGGAGAGCAGCACGGTGGTGCCGAACTCGGCGACGGCGCCCATCAGTTCCTGCATGAACGCGTGCCGCGCCAGCGGGTCGAGCGCGGCCACCGGCTCGTCCAGGAGCAGCAGCCGGGGCTGCTTGGCGAGGGCCAATGCCAGGGCCACCTGGGCGCGTTGGCCTCCGGAGAGCCTGCCCACCGGCCGGTCCAGCGGGATGTCGAGCCGGGCGAGCCGGTCCCGCGCGGTGGCCGCCTCCCAGCGGCGGTTGAGCTTGCCGCCCATGGTGATCAGGTCGGCGCCGGTGAAGTCCCGGTAGAGCGGGGTGTCCTGGGCGACGAAGCCGAGGTCGGCCATCACCTCGGCCCCCTCCCTCGGGTCCCGCCCGAACAGCCGCACCTGCCCGGCGTCCGGCCGCAGCAGCCCGACCGCCAGGTGCAGCAGCGTGGACTTGCCCGCCCCGTTCGGGCCGACCAGCGCGGCGATGCAGCCCGCCGGGAGGTCGAACGAACAGTCCTGGAGCGCCCAGGACTTGCCGTACCTCTTCCCCAGTCCTTGCGCCTGCAAGGCGAATTCCGTCATGTCTTCCCCCAATTGAGCGTGGCTCGCATCGTGGTGTCGATCAGCGCGGCGATGTCCTCGTGCGTCAGCCCGGCGGCCTCGGCCCTGCCCAGCCAGGCCACCAGGTCCTCGCGCAGCTCGGCCTGGTTGGCCAGCGCGGGCCCGGCCAGGGTGCCGACCAGGAAGGTCCCCACCCCCGGCCGGCCCTCGGCCAGGCCCTCCAACTCCAGTTCCCGGTACGCCTTCAGGACGGTGTTGGGGTTGATCGCCAAGGCACGCGCGACTTCGCGCACCTTCGGCAGCTGGTCGCCGGGCTCGGCCAGCCCGACCCGCAGCGCCTGCTTCACCTGCAGCACGAGCTGCATGTAGGTGGCCACCCTGGAGCGGCCGTCGAGGACGAACTCGATCACTTCCTGTTCTCCTGTCTTACGACAGTAAGACAGCATGGGCGCAGATAGGTCAAGTCGTCAATCGGAAACGGCTGTTGAGCAGTGGGACGAAACGGACGATCAGCTCAGGACGAGCCGGTCACCGAGGCGCAGCCGGCCCGGCGCGGCCACCTCGGCGAGCGCGTCCAGCCGCCCGTCGTGGGCGTGCACGATCGCCTTGAGGATCTCCGGCGCGTGCGGCAGCCCCGGCTGCGGCGCGGCGGTCATCGCGCAGCGCTCGCTGGAGCGGATGAACGCCAGCCGGGCCGCGCCCGGCCCCTCGCCGTGCGCCTCCCGGCCGAACCACTCGTCCTCGACGAACGGCGGCGTGCCCGGCGGGGTGCGCAGCACGATGTTCGGACGGAACCGCCGCTCGTCCACGGCGGTGAACGGCGCGGCCTCGCGGATCCAGTCCAGGGTGGCGGTGCTGAGCACGCTCACCGGCAGGTCGTCGAAGTGCGAGACGCCGTCCTCGCGGGCGAGTTCGACGTCCGGGCGCTGGAGGTACGCGCGCAGGAAGGCCGTCGGGTCGGAGACCGGGCGGCCGAGCGGGTCGAACAGCTCCGGGCCGTCGATCCGGCGGCCGAGGCGGGCGGACAGGCGCAGCAGGCCGTCCATCCGGCGGAAGCGCCGCGGGCTGCTCTTGCCCGAGCCGAGCCGGCCGGCCGCGTCGCGGACGGCGTAGAGGCGGTCGCCGGCGAGGCCGCGCACGTCCACCTCGACGGAGTCGAGCCGCTCGCCGCCGGTGGATTTCACGGGGTAGCGCCAGAGTCGCTCGATCACTCCGATGATCTCAGCCATGGCCGGAAAGCCTAGCGGCGGCTCCCGGGGATGGTCTAGACCAAGTGCACGGGCCCGCGAACGGCCCGGGGAAAGGCTTCGTCCGCGGCCTCAGCCCAGCCGCGCCACCGCCCGCACAGGAGCCCCGTCCGCCGCCACCAGCCTCAGCGGGAACAGCGACACCTCCACCGGGCGCCCCGCCTCCTGCGCCTCCAGCAGCAGCCGCAGGTCGGTCAGGTTCTCCGCGATCACCCCGCCGCCCGGCGCCCCCAGCAGCACCCGGTGCGCGGCGAGCGTCGGCTCCTCGGAGGCGGGCCGGTCGCGCTCGTCGTGCTCGTCGGTCAGGTCCGCCAGCAGCGCGGCCACCGCGGGGTCGTCCGGCCCCGGTGGCGGCGTGGGGTCGACGCTCAGCGCGTCCACCCCGACCGTGCGCACCCCGGCGGCCACGATCGCCTCGGCGGCCTCCGGGGCCAGGCTCGGGTGGGCGAGGTAGGTGTCGGTGCCCCAGTGCCGGGCCCAGCCCGTGGCCAGCAGCAGGACGGACCCCTCCCCGCAGCGCTCCAGGGCGGGCGCCAGCGCCTCGGCGGTGACGACCGCCCGGGGCTCCAGCCCCCGCAGGTCCGCCACCACGGCCGGCCCGGCGAACCGCTCCAGCGGCAGCCCGTCCAGCGTCGGCCAGGTGACGTCCACGTGGTACGGCGCGTCCACGTGCGTCCCGGACTGCGACCCGAGGTGCAGGGCCAGCACGTTCACCCCGGCGGTGGCGGTGGTGAGCGCGGGCGCCAGCACCACGGCAGGGTCGCCGGGGTACACGGGCATCGCGGTGGTCACCTGGTGCGTGAGGTCGACGAGGGTCGCTGCCATGCCCCCCATCCTCCCAGGGGCGGGCCCCGCGCGGACCGTCTCGGCGACCTCCGCCGCCCGCGCCCCTTCCGCCCCCGCCCACCCCGGGGCGGATCTCCCAGGTGGCGCACCCCGCCCCGCGCGTGAGGCCCGACAGAATTGCCCCATGGGAACAACGAAGCGTCAGCCGTGGGTGGTCGGGGTCTCGGGCGCGTCGGGGACGCCGTACGCCGCGTCGGTGATCCGCGCGCTGCTCGCCGCCGGGGAGGCGGTGGACCTGATCGTCAGCCGCGCCGCCCGGCTCACCATCCTCGACGAGACGGGCATCTCCTTCCGCGACGCCCACTGGCGCGCCGACCTCGCCGCCTGGCTCGGCACGGAGGACGGGCTCGACGACGTCCGCTACTGGCCCGCCGGGGACTTCGCGGCCGGCCCGTCCAGCGGCTCGTACCCCGCCAAGGGCATGCTCGTCGTCCCCGCGACCACCGGCGCCGTCGCCGGGATCGCGCTCGGTCTGAGCAAGGACCTGCTCCAGCGCGTGGCCAGCGTCACCCTCAAGGAGCGCCGTCCCCTGGTCGTGTGCGTGCGCGAGACACCACTCAACGGGGTGACGTTGAAGCACCTGGTGGAGCTCGACGCGCAGGGCGCCGTCGTGCTCCCCGCCTCGCCCGGGTTCTACGCCGGCGGCTCCACCGTCCGCGAGCTGGTCGACTTCGTCGCCGGAAGGGTCCTGGACGCCGTCGACGTGCCCCATTCCCTGTACCTGCGCTGGGAGGGGGAGTTGGGCGCGGCGGCCCGTAAACCCGCCGCCGGGGAGGCCTCACCGGCTGAGGGGGAGTAAGGAGACCGAGGGCGGGAGAGTATCTTCTCTGCGATATCCGGGTCGGTCAGCGCGAAGCGCCTTTGAATCCGGATAATGATCTGTGGGTCTGGTGAGGTTCGGAAGGACGCGGACGGTATATGGACACGGTGGACAGACAGCTCATCCAGGCGCTCCGGGAGAACGGCCGGGCGTCCTACGCCGAGCTGGGCCGACTGGTCGGCCTCTCCGGGCCGAGCGTCACGGACCGCATCAACCGCCTGGAGCAGGCCGGTGTGATCACCGGCTACCGCGCGACGGTCAACCCGGCCTCGCTCGGTTTCGGAGTGACGGCCCTGATCGGCCTTCAGCTCACGGACGCCGCCGACCACGAGGACGTGGCGTTCCGGCTGAAGGACCTCAACGAGGTCGAGGACTGCTGGTTCATCGCCGGCGACGACTCGTACATGCTCAAGGTCCGGGTGGCCGACGTGGCCGGCCTGGAGTCGGTGGTGAAGCGGATCTCGGGCACGAAGGGCGTAGCCCGCACCCGCACCACCGTCGTACTCTCCACGAAGTGGGAGAACCGCGTGAGTGAGCTGCCCCCGGTAGGAGAGTGACGACGATGGCCCTGGTCGGTCTGGAGGAGCTGCGCGCCGCCCGGCAGCGCATCTCGGGTGTGGTGGTCCGCACCCCGCTGGTCCCCGCCCCCTGGGCGGCGGACGGCGAGCGGCGGCTCTGGCTCAAGCCGGAGAACCTCCAGCCGACCGGGGCCTTCAAGACCCGGGGCGCGTACAACCGCCTGGCGGCGCTCACCGCTGAGGAGCGCGCCCGGGGCGTGGTCGCCCAGTCGAGCGGCAACCACGCGCAGGCCGTGGCGTACGCGGCGCAGCTGCTCGGGATCAAGGCCGTGATCGTGATGCCGGACACCTCCCCGGCCGTGAAGGTCGACGCGACGCGCTCCTTCGGCGCCGAGGTGATCCTCGTCGCCCCGGCCGAGCGGGACACCCTGCCCGGCGAGCTGGCCGGGAAGCACGGCTACGTCTGGGTGCCCCCGTACGACGATCCGTTCATCATCGCCGGCCAGGGCACGGTCGGCCTGGAGATCGCCGAGGACGCCCCGGCCGAGCTGGACACCGTCCTGGTGCCCGTCAGCGGCGGCGGCCTGATCGGCGGCACGGCCGCCGCGCTCAAGCTCACCCGCCCGGGAATCCGGGTGATCGGCGTGGAGCCCGAGCTGGCCGCCGACGCCCAGGCGAGCCTGCGCTCCGGCCGCCGCGTGGAGTGGCCGGCCGCCGACACCTACCGCACCATCGCGGACGGGCTGCGCACCCCCTCGGTCGGCGTGCTGCCGTACGAGCACCTCACCGCCTACGTGGACGACGTGGTCACCGTCACCGAGGACGAGATCCGCGCCACCGTCGCCCTGCTGGCCCGCCGCGGTCGGCTGGTCGCGGAGCCCTCCGGCGCCGTCGCCCCGGCGGCGTACTTCCACCGGGCCGCCGAGACCGGCGGACAGGTGGTGGCGGCCGTGGTCAGCGGCGGCAACATCGAGCCCGCACTGCTCGCCGAGCTGCTGTCCGCATAGGCGTAACCTCGTCTCCGGCAAGGAATCGAAAGTCGGAGGAGGCGGAGCACCGCATGGACGCAGGGCTGAAGCGCGAGCTGGAGGCGAAGGTCTACGCGGGTGAGCGGCTGACCCGCGAGGACGGGATCGCGCTCTACGAGAGCGACGACCTGGCCTGGCTGGGCGGTCTGGCCCACCACGTGCGGACGGTGAAGAACGGCGACGTCGTCCACTTCAACGTCAACCGCCACCTCAACATGACCAACGTGTGCAGCGCGTCCTGCGCGTACTGCTCGTTCCAGCGCAAGCCGGGCGAGAAGGACGCGTACACGATGCGCATCGAGGAGGCCGTCCGCCTCGCCAAGGCGATGGAGAGCGAGTCCCTCACCGAGCTGCACATCGTCAACGGCCTGCACCCGACCCTGCCCTGGCGCTACTACCCGCGCTCCCTGCGCGAGCTGAAGGCCGCCCTGCCGAACGTCTCGCTCAAGGCCTTCACCGCCACCGAGATCCACTGGTTCGAGAAGATCAGCGGCCTGCCCGCCGACGAGATCCTCGACGAGCTGATGGACGCCGGCCTGGAGTCGCTCACCGGCGGCGGCGCGGAGATCTTCGACTGGGAGGTCCGCCAGCACATCGTCGACCACGACACCCACTGGGAGGACTGGTCGCGCATCCACCGCCTGGCGCACTCCAAGGGCCTCAAGACCCCGGCCACCATGCTGTACGGCCACATCGAGGAGCCCCGCCACCGGGTGGACCACGTGCTGCGGCTGCGCGAGCTGCAGGACGAGACCGGCGGCTTCCAGGTCTTCATCCCGCTGCGCTACCAGCACGACTTCCACGACTCCAAGGACGGCGTCGTGCGCAACCGGCTGATGGCCCGCACGGAGATGGCCACCGGCGCCGAGGCGCTCAAGACCTTCGCCGTCTCCCGCCTGCTGTTCGACAACGTCCCGCACGTCAAGGTCTTCTGGGTGATGCACGGCGTCACCACCGCGCAGCTGGCGCTCAGCCACGGCGCGGACGACATGGACGGCTCGGTGGTCGAGTACAAGATCACCCACGACGCGGACAACTTCGGCACCCCGAACAAGCTCGGCCGCGACGACCTGCTCGGCCTGATCCGCGACGCCGGCTTCCGCCCGGTCGAGCGCAACACCCGTTACGAGATCATCCGCGAGTACGACGGCCCGGACCTGACGCGCCGCGAGACCCCGCAGGCCATGCGCCTCTGACCCCACCGCGAAGCCCCCGTCACCCGCGCCGGCCCCCGGCCCGGGTGACGGTCTTCACGGCCTCCGCACGCCGCCCGGGTTTACCAACGGGTACGCCGTTTGGCAGGATCAGGTTCATGTCCGGTCCTCACAGCGCCACCACGTACCCGCCGTACGACCCGGTGCCCGAGCCGGTGTACGAGGTGCCGCAGCAGCAGGAGTACTACTCCTACGGCGAGTACCAGGCCTACGGGCAGTCCTACGAGCAGCCCTTCGGACCGTCCTACCAGCAGACCCCTGACGGGTACTTCGAGGCGTACGACCAGCCCTTCCAGGCACACCCGGTGCACGAGCAGTACGAACCGTACGAGCGGTACGAACCGTACGAGGCCCACCTGCCCGGCGAGGCGTACGAGCCCGAACCGCTGTACGCCCCGGAACCGGACGCCTTCGAACCGGACGCCCACGACCCCGGGCCGGACCCGGTGGTCACGCTCGCGCCCGAGCCCGCCGCCCCCGGCGGCTCCCGCGCCGCCGCCCGCGGGCACCGCCGCAAGGCGAAGAAGAAGCGCCAGGGCAAGGCCGTGATGGCCGGCACCGCCCTGCTCGTCGCGGCCGCCGCCGGCTGGTACACCGTCGGCCAGGACGACGCCCGCCCCGGCCTCGCCGCCGCCGGAGGCCCTGCCCAGGACTCCACCAGCCGCCCCGACCGGGCGACCCCCGAACCCGCCGCCGTCCAGGCCGCCGACGCCCGGCAGGCCCAGCCCGCCGCCGCCGGCCGCAGCCAGACCAGGGCCGACGCCTCGGTGGCCGCGATACCCGGCCTCGGCCCGGCCTTCAGCGCGAAGATCCCGGCCGGGACGAACCAGGTGCTGGTCGCCACCGGGCAGGACAAGAACACCGACAAGAACTCCGTGGTCCTGTGGACCCGCACCCCCGAGGGCCGCTGGCTGGCCGGCGAGACCTGGCAGGGCCACAACGGCAAGAACGGCTGGACGGCCGACCACAACCAGGGCGACCTGCGCAGCCCGATCGGCGTCTTCTCCCTCACCGACGCGGGCGGGCGCCTGGACAACCCGGGCAGCAAGGTCCCGTACGACAAGGACCCGAGCTTCGTGGTCTCCGGCACCGGCTTCTTCGGCGACCAGCTGGCCGGCTCCTTCGACTACGTGATCGCGATCAACTACAACCGGGTGGCCGGCAGCTCCCCGCTCGACATGCGCCGCCCGATGGGCGCGTCCAAGGGCGGCGGCATATGGCTGCACGTCGACCACGACGGCCCCACCCACGGCTGCGTCTCGATACCCGAGGACAAGATGGCCCAGCTGATCCGCACCCTGGACCCCGCCGCACACCCCGTGATCGTGATGGGCGACACCGTCTCACTGGCCGCCTGACCTCGGAGAAGGCCCCCGCCGAAGGCCCCGGAAGCCGTGCGGGACAAGGCCCCTTGTGGGTCTCCTACAGTTCGCAGCCGATGATCCTGTGCCGGTCACGCCCATCTGACCAGCGGGTAACCCGGTTCCATGGCAGCATGAGCGGTTCGCGCATTGTGGCACTCGGGCACTACCAGCCCCCCAAGGTCCTCACCAACGGCGACCTGGCGGCGCTCGTCGACACCGACGACGAGTGGATCCGCAGCCGGGTCGGCATCCGGACCAGGCACATCGCCGAGGCGGAGACCGTGGTCGACCTCGCCACCGAGGCCGCGCAGAAGGCGCTGGCCCGCAGCGGCCGCACGGCCGACGAGATCGACCTCGTCGTGGTCGCCACCTGCACCGCGATCGAGCGCAGCCCCCACACCGCCGCCGCCGTGGCCGCCCGCCTGGGCGTGCGCGCGCCCGCCGCGTACGACATCAACACCGTCTGCTCCGGCTTCTCCTACGCGCTGGCCACCGCGGACCACGCGATCCGCGCCGGCGCGGCCCGCCGCGCGCTGGTGATCGGCGCCGAGCGGATGTCCGACACCCTCGACTGGACGGACCGCTCCACCTGCGTGATCTTCGGCGACGGCGCCGGCGCCGCGGTGGTCGAGGCCCAGGAGGAGGGCGCCGAGCCCGGCATCGGGCCGGTGGTCTGGGGCTCCGAGCCGGAGAAGGGCGACGCCGTGGTGATCTCGGGCTGGGACCCGGTGATCAGCCAGCAGGGCCAGTCCGTCTTCCGCTGGGCCACCACCCAGCTCGCCCCACTCGCCCGCCAGGCCTGCGAGCGGGCCGGGATCGACCCCTCCGAGCTCAAGGGCTTCGTCCCGCACCAGGCGAACCTGCGGATCATCGACGCGATCGCCGCCAAGCTGGGCCTGGCCGACGCCGTGGTCGCCCGCGACGTCGTCGACTCCGGCAACACCTCGGCCGCCTCGATCCCGCTCGCCTTCTCCAAGCTCGTCGAGCGCGGCGAGCTCACCCCGGGGGACCCTGTCCTCCTCTTCGGCTTCGGCGGCGGCCTCGCCTACGCCGGCCAGGTCGTGCGCTGCCCGTAGGCCCCGCACTGCCCGTGGGCCCCGCACCGCCCCGGAGGCGAGCGGGCGAGCAACAGACATGCCGGTGGGCGGCACCCCGTGCGAAGGGTGCCGCCCACCGGCATGTCTGGCGCGCCTGCGGCACGTCGGCGGACCTCCCCCGAGGACACGGCCGCCGTCCGTCGTCCCCGGACAGGAGGCCGGGGCTGCGCGCGGAGCGGATGGTGTGGAGGGTGGGGGGATCGGCCTACTTGGGCGCCTTCTTGCCGGTGACGCCCAGGTACACCAGGGGAGCGAGGTTGGGCTTGAGGTCCTTGACCTTGACGCCCCAGGAGGTGAAGGCCTTCTGGTGCTCGGCCGCCGAGGCGAGCAGCGAGACCAGGGCCCCGGCCACGGCGTTCGGGTCGAGCGACTTGTCGGCCTGACCCTTCGCCTGGAGTTCCTTGACGGCCTCCGCGAGCGGCTTGGCGACCGCGTTGAGGACGGTCATGCGGATCTTGAAGAACCGCTTGTCCCCTTCCGCGGCACCGAGCGTGACCACTCGGAGAATGGCGTCGTTCTTGCGCCAGAAGGCGAGGAATCCGTCGACCAGTTCTTCCGAAGTGGTCGGGCCGGACTTCCCTGCCCAGGACTTTCCGGCCACCAGCTCTTTGAGGGTGTCGGCGTCCTTGGCCATTTCCTCGGCGATTTCGAGGACTGCGCCCTCGACATCCGGGAAGTACTGGTAGAAGGTCGCGGGGGAGGTACCCGCCATACGGGCGACGTCGATGACCTTGACGTCCCGATAGGGCGACGTGCTGAGCATCTCGCGGAGGCAGTCGAGCAGCTTCTGCCGCGTCTCCTGTCCGCGTCGCCCGGCGACGCGACCGTCGACGGTGCGAACTTGTCCTGTCATGCCGTCAGCTTACAGTGGCACGATCTTGGCGCGATTCGGTGATGCGACTATTACTCCGCACGGGGGTTGTTAAGCGGTCCGAACCCCTTGGACGGATATTCACGGCTCTCGGACGGTTCGGTTGTCGCCCCCCCGTGTGCCTTTGACCCCACAGCGTGACGGCGAGTCCGCTGAGGGGTGGTCGAGTGACAGAGCGTGACGGTTTTTGCCGTGAACTGCCACGGTTTCGTGCGGAGTGTCCGAGGGCGGGGCCGCAAGCGACTTACGGAGCGGGCGTCAGAATCCGGCCTTTCCGTCATCACTGACCAGCGAACCGTTCCCCGGGGCTCCTGGGCGGGGGAGGTTGGAGATGCGCGCGGCGGCAATGGAGAATCGGGTCCGGCACCACGCGGTAGGTGCTGACGACGGGGAGGTGGCAGCGGAGTGGACCAGCTGACGGCGCACGATCCGAGGCGGATCGGGCCCTTCGAGGTGCTGGGGCGGCTGGGCGCGGGCGGGATGGGGCTGGTCTACCTGGCGCGCTCCGCCTCGGGGCGCAGGGTGGCCATCAAGACCGTCCGGGGGGAGCTGGCGGAGGACGAGCTGTTCCGGGTCCGCTTCGCCCGGGAGATCGCGGCGGCCAAGACGGTCGGCGGCTTCTACACCGCGGCCGTGGTGGACGCCGACGCGGACGCCCGGGTGCCCTGGCTGGCCACCGCCTACATCCCCGCGCCCTCCCTGGAGGACCTGGTCGAGGAGTGCGGCCCGCTGCCGGTGGACGCCACCCGCTGGCTGATCGCCGGCATCGCCGAGGCCCTGCAGTCGATCCACGCGGCCGGGCTGGTCCACCGCGACCTCAAGCCCTCCAACGTCCTGGTGGTCGAGGACGGCCCGAAGGTGATCGACTTCGGCATCGCCGCCGGGGTCTCCAGCACCCGGCTGACCATGACCAACGTCGCGGTGGGCACACCCGCCTACATGTCCCCCGAGCAGGCCAAGGACAGCCGCAACGTCCGCGGCGCCAGCGACGTCTTCTCGCTCGGCTCGCTGATGGTCTTCTGCGCCACCGGGCACCCACCCTACCGGGGCTCCAACCCGGTGGAGACGGTGTTCCAGCTGCTGCGCGAGGAGCCGGACTTCTCCGGCATGCCGCACGAGCTGATGGACCTCGTCCGCGCCTGCATGCGGCCCTCGCCCGAGCACCGGCCCACCCCGGCTCAGATCCAGGCCGAGCTGGCCCCGCACCTGTTCTCCCGGGACGACGCCGCCGGCGAGGCCGGGGACTGGCTGCCCGCCAACGCGCTGGCGCTGATCGAGAGCAAGCGCCGCCCGCAGCGCCCGGTGCCCGAGCCGCAGCCGCCGCACCCGGCGCCGCACGCCCCTCCGTACGTCCCGCCGCAGCCCGAGCCGGAGCGCCCCGCCCACGGCCCCCGGGTCGGCGGCCGGCACGCGGGCCTGGGGGAGGAGCACGGGCCCGTGCACGCGCCCGGCCCGATGACCGAGGACGGCATCCCGACCTCCAAGATCCACGCCCCGGGCCGCCCGCAGCCCCCGGCGGGGGCCGTGGAGGTGCGGCTGTCCGGCGCCTCCGTACGGATAGGCCCCGGCCCTCGCGCCGAGCACGAGCAGACCGGCCGGGGCAGCGCCCCCGCCGAGACCGACTGGGTCCGCCGGACGGGCCAGATCGGCCAGGGAGGCCCTGGCGGCGTCCGGCCGACGCCCGCACCCGCCCCCGTCGCGCCGCCCGCCCCGGCCGTGCGCTGGCGCCCCTGGCGGTTCCGGATGTCCAACGACGTCTGGGGCACCCCGGTGGTCGCCGGCGGCACGCTCTTCGTCTCCAGCTTCGAGGTGCACGCGCTGGACATCGCCTCCGGCGAGCGCCGCTACAAGACCCGGGACGTCGCCTGGGCCCTCGCGGTGGACTCCGGCCTGATGCACGCCGCGGACGGCCCGCACCTGTTCATGGTGGACGTCGCGGACGGCGCCGAGCGCTGGCGCTCCTCGCTGGACGGCTGGGTCTACTCCCTCTCCGCCGCCGACGGCGTGCTCTGCTGCGGCGTGCGCGGCGGTGGCGTCCAGCTGCGCTCGGCCGCGACCGGCGCGGAGCTGTGGCGCGCCGACGACGCCCAGCAGGACTACGAGAACCCGCAGGCCGGCCCCGTCCTGGTGGCCGGCTCCGCGTACTACCACGGCGCCGGGCGGCTGCGCTGCGTGGACCCGCGCGGCTCCGGCCTGCGCTGGTCCGTCGCGGTCGGCGAGGACGTGCCCTCGCACCCGGTCGAGCGCGGCGGCGTGCTGTACGTGACGGCCGGCACGCGGGTGTACGCGCTGGACGCGGCCACCGGCGCCGAGCACTGGCGCTTCGAGGCCCCGGTGGTGCTGTTCACCCCGCCCGCGCTGGACGCGGACACCGTCTACGTCGCCGACTACCTGGGCACCGTCTACGCCCTGGACGCGGCCACCGGCCGGGACCGCTGGCGGGCCCTCACCGGCAGCCGCCAGGGCGCCGAGCCGGTCGTGGTCGGGGACGGCATGGTGCTGGTAGGCAGCGGCGAGGTGCTGTACGCCTTCGAGGCGGCCACCGGCCGCGAGCGCTGGCGCTACACGGCGCGCGGCGAGATCGTCGGGTCCCCGGCGGTCGCGGACGGCCTGGTGCACCTGGGCAGCCGGGACCACTCGCTGCACACCCTGGACCTGGCGAGCGGTCAGCTGCGCTGGGAGCTGGGCACCAAGGGCGAGCTGACGGGCTCCCCGGTGGCCGTCGGCGGCCGGGTCTTCGTCGGCTCCAAGGACCGCTGCGTGTACGCGCTGGACGCCTACTACGGCACGGCGGTGCCCAACCGCTGAGGCGTCAGCGGTGGTGGTGGCGCCAGCCCTCCCAGGCGGAGGCGATCATCTCGGTCACGTCGTACCGGGCGTGCCAGTCCAGCTCGCGGCGGATGGCCTCGGCCGAGGCCACCACCCGGGCCGGGTCGCCCGGGCGGCGCGGGGCGATCCCCGGGGTGGTGTCGAGCCCGGTGACCTCGCCGATCAGGGCGAGCATCTCGCGGACGCTGACGCCCTCGCCCCGGCCGATGTTGAGCGTCAGCGAGGTGTTCCCGGACGGGTCGGCGGCCAGGCGGCGGGCCGCCGCGACGTGGGCGGAGGCCACGTCGGCGATGTGGATGTAGTCGCGCACGCAGGTGCCGTCGGGGGTCGGGTAGTCGTCGCCGAAGACCATCGGGGCCCGGCCGCCGGTGATCCGCTGGAAGACCATCGGGACGAGGTTGAACACCCCCGTGTCGGCCAGTTCGGGCGCGCCGGCCCCGGCGACGTTGAAGTAGCGCAGCGAGGCGGTGGCGATGCCGTACGCCCGTCCGGCCGACCTGACCAGCCACTCGCCGGCGAGCTTGGTCTCGCCGTACGGGTTCATGGGCGCGCAGGGGGTGGACTCGGTGACGAGGTCGACGTCCGGCATGCCGTAGACGGAGGCCGAGGAGGAGAACAGGAACCGCCGTACGCCCTCGGCCGCGGCGGCCTCCAGGACGGTCTGCAGGCCGGTCATGTTCTCGCGGTAGTAGAGGAACGGCTGCTCGACGGACTCGCCGACCTGCTTCTTCGCGGCGAAGTGCAGGATGCCGCTCACCCCGTGCTCGCGGATCGCGGCGGTGACGGCGGCGCGGTCCAGCGTGGAGCCCTTGACCAGCGGCACCTCGGCCGGGAGGCGCCCGGCGTCCCCGGTGCTGAGGTCGTCCAGGACGGCCACCCGCTCTCCCGCGTCGAGCAGGTGGCGGACCACGTGCCCGCCGATGTATCCGGCCCCACCAGTGATCAGCCACGTCATGGCCCAGATCCTAGGCCGTTTGCGATTCCACACCACCCTCTCGGGCGAGTCAGGCGGCAAACCAGGACAAAACGGTGGAATGCTGGCGGGGATTTCCGTGCCCACGGCATTCCCGCGCCCGTGGGCGGGGTGACGATTCGGAGGCCGCCAGGTGAGCCGCAAGAAGGAACACAACCGCCCCCTGCCCGCCGGCCCCCGGCCGACCGGGCCGAAGGCCGTCCACAGCCGCCTGTTCGCGCCCGGCGCGGTGGCGGTGGCGGCCGTGCTGGCGCTGGCCGGGTGCAGCAGTTCCTCCTCGTCCGCCTCCTCCCCCTCGGGGGGAGCCTCCGCGAGCGCCTCCGGCTCCAAGCAGGCCTCGGCGGCCCCCGGGGCCCAGCCCGGCGGGGCCAACCAGCTCCAGGACGCCTACCAGAAGGTGATCGCGGACGTGCTGCCCTCTGTGGTGCAGATCACCACCGGGGACAGCCTCGGCTCCGGGATCGTCTACGACGACAAGGGCGACATCGTCACCAACGCCCACGTGGTCGGCTCCGCGACCACGTTCACCGTCACCCTGGCCAACAGCAGCAAGACCCTCGACGCCACCCTGGTCGCCAGCTACCCCGACTCCGACCTCGCGGTGATCAAGCTCAGCAGCCCGCCCAGTGGCCTCAAGCCGGCCGTCTTCGGTGACTCCGGCAAGGTCCAACTGGGCCAGATCACCCTCGCCATGGGCAGCCCGCTGGGGCTCTCCAGCTCCGTCACCCAGGGCATCGTCTCCGCCACCGGCCGGACGGTCTCCGAGCCGAAGGGCGGCGGCTCGCCGGGCGCCACCATCGGCAACATGGTCCAGACCTCCGCCGCGATCAACCCGGGCAACAGCGGCGGCGCGCTCGTCAACCTGGACAGCCAGGTGATCGGCATCAACACCCTGGCCGCCACCGAGCCGCAGACCAACGGCGCGGCGGCCCCCGGCATCGGCTTCGCGATCCCGGCCTCCACCATCACCGGCATCGCCGACCAGCTGATCAAGCAGGGCAAGGTCACCAACTCCGGCCGGGCCGCGCTCGGCATCGTCGCCCGGAGCAGCTTCAACCAGCAGTTCCAGCCGGCCGGCGCCGTCATCGTCTCCGTCACCCAGGGCGGGGCCGCCGCCGCGGCCGGGCTCCAGGCCGGGGACGTGATCACCAAGATCGGCGACACCCCGGTGGACTCGCTGAACGCGCTCACCACCGCGCTCGCCTCGCTCACCCCGGGTGCCAAGGTCACCGTCACCTACACCCGGGACGGCAGCGGCAAGACGGCCGACGTCACCCTCGGCACGCTGGAAACCCCGTAACCCCGGTACGGCGACCCGCCCCGCGCCACCGCGCAAGGGTTCCGCGGGGCGGGTCGCCGTACCGGCTCCGGCGCGTCAGCGGCGGGCCGTGCGGGTGTGCCAGGGCAGCTCGACGGTGACGGTGGTCGGGCCGCCCTCCGGGCTCTCCACCAGGAACACCCCGTCCACCGCGCGGACCCGCTCGGCCAGGCCCGCCAGCCCGCTGCCCGGGTAGGGCGCGGCCCCGCCCCGTCCGTCGTCCTGGACCAGCACCATCAGCTGGTCCTCCGAACGCCACAGCTCCACCGAGGCGGAGCGGGCGCCGGAGTGCTTGGACACGTTGGTCAGCAGCTCGCTGACGGTGAAGTACGCGATGCCCTCGACGGCGGAGTCCGGCCGCTCGGGCTCGCCGTCCGGGCCGAGCAGGTCCACGCTCACCCTGACCCCGCCGGGGACGGTGCAGCGGGCCGCGACCGACGACAGCGCCGCGTCCAGCCCCCGGTCGGTGAGCACCGCGGGGTGGATGCCGCGGGCGAGGTCGCGCAGCTCCTGGAGGGCGAGCTTCACCTCGCCGTGCGCGTTGTCCACCATCCGGGTGGCCGCCGCCACGTCCTCCGGGCCGTCCACCTCGCGCAGCCGCTCCTTGGCCATCCCCAGGTCCATCGCCAGCGCCACCAGCCGGGCCTGCGCGCCGTCGTGGAGGTCCCGCTCGATCCGGCGCAGGTCGGCGGCGGCGCCGTCGACCACGATGCCCCGGTCGTCCTCCAGCTCGCGCACCCGCTCGGCCAGCGCGCCGGGGAAGAGCAGCGACTCGATGAGGATGCGGTCGATCGCCGCCAGGGCGCGCACCACCCAGGGCAGCAGCGGCCAGAGCACCACGATCGAGACCAGGGTCAGGGTGAAGCTGATGATCCCCCAGGGCAGCATCAGCACGTTGTAGAGCGCGGAGCGCCAGGCCAGCAGGTCGGTCAGGTGCGCGGTGGTGTAGCCGACCAGCCCCTCCCGGCGCGGGCTCACCGGCTCCGGCTCCTCGATCGCGGAGCCGTACGCGTTCCGGGCCCGCTGGCGGCCCAGCCGGCCCATCGCGCGGGAGCCGGAGAGGCCGAGGGCCAGCAGCGGCAGGCCGATGACGGTGACGGCCGTGCCCAGGCCGACCGAGAGCATCGTGATCGACAGGACGAAGCCGGCGATGCCCAGCGGCAGGTTGGCCATCAGCTGCCCGGCCTGGCGCCACATCCTCGCCCCGTACAGGGGCGGGCGCTCCATGCGGGCGTCCTGCTCCCGGATCGCGTCCACGGCTCGGTGGTGCACGGATTTCATGCGGGTCTACCGTCCCTCACGGTCGGGCCGGCGTACGGGCCGGGGTGTCAGCTTTCTGAGCAAGCTTCCCGAACCGGGGGTGGGGAGTGCCATGGGGGTGATACATCTTCCCGGGCGGGGGTTATCCCCACCCCCGCGTTCGGGCGGCCGGGGTGTCCCCCGGGTGTCCACCAGGTGTCTTGCGGAGCGGGCAGGGTTCGGGCGGAGCCGAGCCGTCCCCTTAGACTCACGCATTGGCCGTGGTCGAAACGGTGTGGGCGACGTCGCAGGGCCGCCGCGAGGGCGGGCCGGCGACCGAGGTGGAGGGCGAGGGGCATGGAGGGGCAGCACGCGGCTGCCGCCGCGGCGGACCCTGCGGTCGGCAGCGGCTACTTCGACGCGTACGCCGCGATGGGCCTGCTGGCCGTCGTCGGGGTGCTGTTCGTCGCCGTGGCGTTCACCGCCAACCGCCTGCTGCGGCCGGTCGTGTACTCGCCCGAGAAGCTGCTCGCCTACGAGTGCGGCGTGGACCCGGTGGGGGAGGACTGGGCACACACCCAGGTCCGCTACTACGTGTACGCCTTCCTGTACGTGATCTTCGCGGTCGACGCGATCTACCTGTTCCCGTGGGCGACGGTCTTCGCCGCGGCCGGGTACGGCGCCGGGACGCTGATCGAGATGTTCCTCTTCATCGGGTTCCTCGCGGTCGGCCTGCTCTACGCCTGGAAGAAGGGCGTTCTGGAATGGACGTGACGCACGACCACGGGCACGACCACGGGCACGGCGCCCAGGGCGGCCCCGTCCCGCTCGGCCTGCCCGACCCGTCGCAGCCCGGCCCCGCCGCGCTCGAACGGCGCTCGCTGGGGCCGCTGGCCCGCCTCGCGCCGGACCCGGTCAAGGTGGTGCTCAACTGGGGCCGCCGCTACAGCCTCTGGTGCTTCAACTTCGGCCTGGCCTGCTGCGCGATCGAGTTCATCGCGGCGTCCATGGCCAAGCACGACTTCATCCGGATGGGTGTCATCCCGTTCGCCCCCGGCCCCCGCCAGGCGGACCTGATGATCGTCTCCGGGACGGTCACCGACAAGATGGCGCCCGCCGTCAAGCGCCTCTACGAGCAGATGCCCGAGCCGAAGTACGTCATCTCCTTCGGCGCCTGCTCCAACTCCGGCGGCCCGTACTGGGACTCGTACTCGGTCACCAAGGGCGTCGACCAGATCATCCCGGTGGACGTGTACGTCCCCGGCTGTCCGCCCCGGCCGGAGGCGCTGCTCCAGGGCATCCTCAAGCTGCAGGAGAAGATCGCCGCCGAGTCCCTGCCCGGCCGCTACACCGCGCCCGCGTCGGCGCTGCGCCGTCCGCTGGTGGCGGGGCCGACTGCCGATGGAGGAGTGTCGTGAGCACGGCGGAGCAGGACGCGGCGTCGGTCGGCGAGTGGGCGACCGGCGCCGAGGCGTACGGGCTGGTCACCGTTGACGTGCCGGCCGAGCACTGGATCGAGGCGCTCACCAACGCCCGGGACGTGCTGGGCCTGGGCTTCTTCGACTGGATGAGCGCCGTCGACGAGCTGGCCGAGGGCTTCTCCGTCGTCGCGCACCTGGCCGCCGTCGAGGCGCCGGGCGTGCGGCACCTCGCGCTGCGCACCCGGGTGCCGCGCGGGGCCGCCGCCCTGCCGAGCGCCGTCGGCGTGTACGCGGGGGCGGCCTGGCACGAGCGCGAGACGCACGAGATGTTCGGCATCGACTTCCCCGGGCACCCGCACCTGATCACCCTGCTGCTGCCGGACGGCTTCGAGGGGCATCCGCTGCGCAAGGAGTTCGTGCTCGCCGCCCGGGTCGCCAAGGACTGGCCGGGGGCCAAGGAGCCGGGCGAGTCCGACCACGGCGGCGGGCCGGCGCGGCGCAAGATGCTGCCGGCCGGTGTGCCGGACCCGAACGAGTGGGGGCCGCTCAAGGGCACCCTGCCGCCGGTCGCCGAGCGGCCGGCGCGCGGTGCGCGGGCGGCGGGCGCGGCGGCGCGCACGCCCCGGGCGGGTGCTGCGGGTGCGGCGGGTGCGGCGGGTGCCGCCGCCGAGGGCGCGGCCGAGGTGCGGGCGGACAGGCCGCGTCGGACGCGGTCGGTGTCCGAGGGCTCGGCGAGCCAGGCGAGCCAGGCGGGCGAGGCGGGCGAGGGCGCTGCGGGCGCGGAGGGCGCTGCGGCTGAGGGCGCTTCGGCGGGGGGCGCCGAGAGCGCTCCTCCCGTACGGGCCGACCGGCCCCGGCGGACCAGGTCCGTCTCGGACGGGTCGGCCAGTCAGGCGGCCCCGGCGGGCGAGTCGGCCGAGTCGGCCGAGCGGCAGGCGCCGCCCGCGAGGACGCGGTCCTCGGACGCGCCCTGGCACAACCCCGTGCCGGCGCACGAGGAGAAGCCGTCGGGCCAGAAGGCCCCGGAGGAGACGCCCTCGGCCGAGAAGGACACCGAGACGGACGCTGAGAAGGACGCCGAGAAGGACGGAGACGGCGCGTGAACCTGCTCGACACGGTGCTGCGCTGCGTCGCCACCCTCGTCGTCTTCCTGACGTTCCCGCTGATCATCGGCCAGACCGAGCACAAGGTCATGGCGCACATGCAGGGCCGCCTCGGCCCGATGTACGCCGGCGGCTTCCACGGCTGGGCGCAACTCGTCGCCGACGGCGTGAAGTTCGCGCAGAAGGAGGACATCGTCCCCTCCGGGGCGGACCGCCGGATCTTCCAGCTGGCGCCCGCCGTCTCCCTGCTGCCGTACCTGTTCGTGCTGCTGGCGATCCCCATCGGCCCGGACGGCTTCGTCGGGCAGGCGATCGACGCCGGGCTGTTCTTCGTGCTGGCCGTGATGGGCGTCGGCGTGATCGGCAAGCTGATGGCCGGCTGGGCCTCGGCGAACAAGTTCTCGCTGCTCGGCGGCCTGCGCACGGCCGCGCAGCTGATGTCGTACGAGCTGCCGATGGTGCTCGCGGCGGCCTCGGTGGCGATGGCCGCCGGCACGCTCTCGCTGCCCGGGATCGTGGACTCCTGGCAGTGGTACTGGCTGCCCTGGCAGGTCATCGGCGGCTTCGTGTTCTTCACGTCCGGCCTGGCCGAGCTGCAGCGCCCGCCGTTCGACATGCCGATCGCCGACTCGGAGATCATCTTCGGCGCGTACACCGAGTACACCGGGCTGCGCTTCGCGCTGTTCCTGCTGTCGGAGTACGTCGGCATCCTGGTGGTCTCCGCGCTGACGGCGGTGCTGTTCCTCGGCGGCTGGCACGGGCCGATGGCGGACCAGCTCGGCTGGCTCTGGATGCTCCTCAAGACCTTCGCGCTGGCCTTCGTGGTCATCTGGCTGCGGGTCACCTACCCGCGTCTGCGCGAGGACCAGCTGATGCGCTTCGCGTGGGCGGTCCTCGTCCCGCTGGCGCTCGTGCAGTTGGCCCTCACCGGCATCATCAAGGTGGCGATCTCATGAGCGAGCGAAGCGAGCGAATCATCAGAAGGTGCGTACGGGCGAGTGCCCCTGCTGAGCGAAGCGAGGCGGGCGCATGAGTTTTCCCGGTGTCGGCCTTGCCAAGGGGCTGGCCGTGACGCTGCGGACGATGACGAAGAAGAGCGTCACGGCGCAGTACCCCGACGTGCAGCCGGTGCTGCCGCCGCGTTCGCGCGGCGTCATCGCGCTGCTGGAGGAGAACTGCACGGTCTGCATGCTCTGCGCGCGCGAGTGCCCGGACTGGTGCATCTACATCGACTCCCACAAGGAGACGCTTCCGGCCGCCGAGCCGAACGCCCGCGCCCGTACGCGCAACGTGCTCGACCGGTTCGCCATCGACTTCTCGCTCTGCATGTACTGCGGGATCTGCATCGAGGTGTGCCCCTTCGACGCGCTGTTCTGGTCGCCGGAGTTCGAGTACGCGGAGACGGACATCCTGGAGCTGACCCACGAGCGGGACAGGCTCCGCGAGTGGATGTGGACCGTCCCGGCGCCGCCGGCGCTGGACCCGGCGGCCGAGGAGCCGAAGGAGATCGCCACCGCGCGCAAGGCGGCGGACAAGCTGGCTGCGGCCGCGGCTGCTGCTGCGGCTGTCGAGGAGAAGGGTGACGACGCATGACCGGTGCTGCCACGCTCCTCGCGGCGACCGGCTCGTTGGAGCCGGCCGCCCGTTCGTTCCTGTCCCCGACCGGGCAGGAGATCGTCTTCCTGCTGGTCGGCGTCGCCGTGCTCGGCTCGGCCCTGGTCGCCGTCACCACGAAGCAGCTGGTGCACGCCGCGCTGTGGCTGGTGGTCGCGCTCGGCGGGCTGGCGGTGGAGTTCCTGCTGCTGACGGCCGAGTTCATCGCCTGGGTGCAGGTGCTGATCTACCTCGGCTCGGTGGTCGTGCTGGTGCTGTTCGGGCTGATGCTCACCAAGGCGCCGATCGGGCGCTCGCCGGACGCCGACTCCAAGAACCGCTGGGTCGCCCTGGTCGTCGCGCTGGCCTCGGCCGGGACGCTGGTGACGCTGGTCGTCGACGCCTTCCGGACCTCCTGGATCGACCTCGGGGCGGGCGGCGGTTCGGCCTCCGTGACCGGGGCCAGCCTGTTCCGGCACTGGGTGCTGCCCTTCGAGGCGCTGTCCGTGCTGCTGCTGGCCGCGCTGGTCGGCGCGATCGTGCTGTCGCGCGGGGCCGGCCGGCGGGTGCCGCCGCCCCGGGCGGGGAGGCTGCGGGCCGGGCGTCCGGTCGGCTCCAACAGGACGGTGGCCGCGAGCGCGCCCGCCGCCCGGGAGGCTTCGGTGGCCCCGTCGAGCCCGTCGAGCCCGTCGAGCCCGTCGAGCCCGTCGAGCCCGTCGAGCCCGTCGAGCCCGGGGGAGGAGAGCTGATGCACCTCGTCTACCCCGCCGTCCTCTCCGCGCTGCTGTTCAGCGTCGGCGTGTACGGCGTCCTCGCCCGGCGCAACGCCGTCCTGGTGCTGATGTCCGTCGAGCTGATGCTCAACGCCGTCAACCTCAACCTGGTCGCCTTCGACGCCTGGCTGCGCGACTCGCTGCACGCCGGGCAGGCGCTCACCCTGTTCACCATCACCGTCGCCGCCGCCGAGATCGGGCTGGGGCTCGCCATCGTCCTGCTGCTGTTCCGGGCCCGGGGCACCGCGGACATCGACCGGGCCACCGCGCTCGGCGACCCGGCCGAGGCGCTGCCCGTCGAGGAGGCCCCGTCCGTCGAGGGGGCGCCGGCCGGAGCCGAGGCGCTGAAGGGCCAGGCCACCGCATGAACCTCGCCCTGCCCGCACTCGTCCCCGCGCTGCCCGCGCTGGGCGCCGCCGCCACGCTGGCCGTCGGCAAGAAGGCGCCCGGGCTGGCCCGGCCGCTGGCCGTGGTGCCCGTCGCCGTCTCGGCCGTGCTCGCGCTGGTGGTCGCCCTCCAGCTCGGCAGCGGCCAGGCCCTGGACGCCGCCACCCGGCTCACCCCGACCGGCGGACCGGACATCGCGCTCGCCCTCCACCTGGACGGCTTCACCTCGCTGATCTCAGTGCTGGTCGGCCTGGTCGCCACCTGTGTGCAGGTCTACTCGACCTCCTACCTGGCCAAGGACCCGCGCTACCCCTCGTACGCGGCGCTGGTCTCGCTGTTCACCGCCGCGATGTTCCTGGTGGTCTACTCGGGCGACCTCATCGTGCTGCTGGTCGGCTGGGAGGTCATGGGCGTCTGCTCGTACTTCCTGATCGGCCACCACTGGGAGGGCGCCGACGCCCGCTCGGCCTCGCTCAAGGCGTTCCTGGTCACCAAGCTCGGCGACGTGCCGTTCCTGTTCGGGATCTTCCTGCTCGCCTCGGACGCCGGGAGCTTCCGGATCTCCGAGGTGCTGACGGCCGCGGGCGAGGGGCGGCTCGGGCACCCGACGCTGACCGCGCTGCTGCTGCTCGCCGGGGTCGCCGGCAAGAGCGCGCAGTTCCCGCTGCACACCTGGCTCCCGGACGCGATGGCCGGCCCGACGCCGGTGTCCGCGCTGATCCACGCCGCCACCATGGTCGCGGCCGGCATCTACCTGGTCGCCCGGCTGCTGCCGGTGTTCCTCCAGTCGGGCGCGGCGCTGGTCGTGCTCGCGGTGATGGCCGCCGTGACGATGATCGGCTCGGCGCTGTGCGCGCTCGCCCAGGACGACCTCAAGAGGGTGCTCGCCTACTCGACCGTCGGCCAGCTCGGCTACATGGCCGGGGCGCTGGCCACCGGGGACCGCGAGGCCGCCGTCTTCCACCTCGTCAGCCACGGCGCCTTCAAGGCGCTGCTGTTCCTGGCCGCCGGGGTGGTGATCCACGCCGCGCACACCAACTCGATCTCCGCGATGTCCCGCATCCCGGGGCTGCGCAAGCGCGTGCCGGACGCCCACCTGCTGATGGGCGTCGCCCTGGCGGCCCTGGCCGGGCTGCCGCCGCTGTCCGGCTTCTTCAGCAAGGAGGCGGTGCTGACCGCCGCCGAGCACGCCGCGCACGGCGAGGCGCTGACCAACGGGGTCGGCCCGGCCTCGGCGGTGCCGCAGGCCGCCGGGTGGATCGTGCTGATCTCGGCCGCGCTCACCGCGCTGCTCACCGCCGCGTACGCCGTCCGGCTGTTCCTGGTCGCCTTCCACAGCCCGGGCGCGGCGCTTCCGGCCGCCTCCGCCCCGGTGGCCGTCGGGCAGCACGAGGCCGACGCGCCGTACTCGCCCGAGCCGGACGAGGCCGACCCGGCCCGCGTCGAGCCGCCCGCGATGCGCTGGCCGCTCTGGGTGCTGGCCGTTCCGACCGTGGGCTTCGGCATGGCCGGCGGCGCCTGGGGCTGGCTGCCCTCGCTGCTGGACGGCGGCTCGCTGCGGCCCACCGGGGTCACCGGCGTGACCGGCACCGGGCTCGCCCTGGTCGGCGGGCTCGCCGCGTACGGCGCCTGGCGCTCGGCCACCGCCCGGCTGGACACCGGCCGGCCCGCCGTCGCGGGCCGGGTGCCCGAGCAGGGCGGGGCCCCGGTCGCCGAGGTGATCGTCGCCGACCCCGGGCGCACCCTGCTCGGCCCGCTGTTCGGGCCCGCCCGGCACGGCTTCGGCGTCGACCGGCTCTACCACGCGCTGTTCGTCCGCCCCGTGCTCGCGGCGTCCGGGCTGGTCCGCTTCCTGGACCGCGAGGTCGTCGAGGGCTACGTGCAGGGCACCGGGATCGGCGCCAACCTGCTCGGCCGGGCCGTCCGGCTCGCGCAGACCGGCAACGCGCAGACCTACCTCAGCGCCCTGCTCGCCGGCGTCGTCCTGCTGGCCGTCCTGGTGGCGGTGTAGCCCGTGCCCTCGCTCCCCGCCCCCGTCCCTTCCCCCACCAGGAGCCACCGATGAACGAGGTCCTCATCGCCCTCCTGGTGCTGCCGCTGCTCGGCGCCGCCCTCACCCTGGCCCCGGTGTTCGGGCCGGACCGGGCCGTCGCCGACCGGCGGGCGCTGCGCCTGAACACCGTCGTCACCGGCGCGGTGCTCCTGCTCGCGCTCGCCCTCGCCGCCGGCTTCGACCACGACGCGCCGGCCCGGATGCAGGCCACCACCGACGTGTCCTGGATCCCGGCCCTGCACGTGCGCCTCCACCTCGGCGTGGACGGCGTCTCGCTGCCGCTGATCGTGCTGACCGCGCTGCTGACCCTCCTCTGCGCGCTGTACTCGGAGAAGCGGCTGCCGAACGGGGAGGGCAGGCCCTCGGCCCGGGCCTTCGTCGGGCTGTTCCTCCTCCTCGAGGTCGGCATGCTCGCCACCTTCGCGGTGCTGGACCTCCTGCTCTTCTTCACGGCCTTCGAGATCGTCCTGATCCCGATGTACTTCCTGATCGCCCGCTGGGGCAGCGGCGCCAAGGTGCCCGCCGCCAACCGCTTCATCCTCTACACGCTGCTCGGCTCGGCCGTGATGCTGCTCGGCTTCCTGCTGATCGGCGGCAAGGCCGGCACCTTCGACATGCAGGCGCTGGCCGCCGCGCACGGCAAGGGCCTGAGCCACACCACCCAGGTGATCGCCGCGCTGGCGATCCTGGTCGGGCTCGCCGTCAAGGCCCCCGCCTGGCCGCTGCACAGCTGGCTCCCCGACGCGCACACCGCCGCCCCGACGGTGGGCTCGGTGCTGCTCGCCGGCGTGATGCTCAAGATGGGCACGTACGGTCTCGTCCGCGTCCTCCTCCCGGTCGTGCCGGACGGCGCCACCACGCTCGCCCCCTACCTGGGGGCCTTCGCGGCGGTCGGCATCGTCTACGGTTCGCTGGCCTGCCTGGCGCTCGCCCGCCCGGGCGCCAAGGGCGACCTCAAGCGCCTGATCGCCTACTCCTCCGTCGGCCACATGGGCTTCGTCCTGCTGGGCATCGCCTCCCTCACCCCGGTGGGCGTCAACGGCGCGCTGTTCGCCAACATCGCCCACGGTCTGATCACCGGTCTGCTGTTCTTCGTCGTCGGGGCGCTCAAGGACCGCTACGGCACGGCGGACCTCGACACCCTCGCCGGCGCGACCGGGGCCGCGCTGTACGGCCGCGCGCCGAGGATCGGCGTCCTGCTCGCCTTCGCCGCCGTGGCCAGCCTCGGCCTGCCCGGCCTGGCCGGCTTCTGGGGCGAGCTGCTCGCCATGCTCGGCGCGTTCGACCCGGCGGCCGGCCTGTCGCGCCCCGCCTTCGTCACGTACATGGTGCTGGCCGGTCTCGGCACCCTCCTCACCGCCGCCTATCTGCTGATCGTGGTCAAGCGCGTCTGCATGGGGGACCCGAAGCAGCCCGCACCGGTGGCCGAGGTGGCCGACCTGCGCCCGTACGAGGCCGTCAGCTGGACGCCGCTGGCCGCGCTGACCCTGGTGGCCGGCCTCTGGCCCGCGCTCCTGCTCGGGCTCTCGGACCCGGCCGTCAAGCACCTCCTCGGGGGTGGCTGAGCGTGCTCGCAGCCCACACCGCCGCCGCCCACACCGCAGCCCAGACCGCCGCACTCGGACCTCACTCCACGGGGCAGCACACTGTGACCTCCCTCGCCGTAGCCAACCCGGGCAGCCTGATCCAGTCCGTCGACTGGGTGGCGATCGCGCCGCCGCTGATCGCCGCCGTGGCCGCCGTCGCCGTGCTGGTCACGGACCTGTTCCTGCCCGACCGGCACAAGAAGTGGCTCGGCCGCCTCACCGCGGCCGGGCTCGCCCTCGCCCTCATCGCACTCCTCCCGCTCACCGGAAAGTCACCCCGAGCGACCTTCTGCGTGCAGAACGTAGCAGGGGGGTCCGACAACGGCGGCTGCTCCTACGTGGCCGACCACTTCGCCCTGGTGTTCCAGCTGCTCGCCCTCGGCGGCGCGCTGATCGCGGCGCTGCTCTCGATGCACACGGTCGAGGACGAGAAGCTGCCGCGCGGCGAGTACTGGTTCCTGCTGCTCTCCAGCGCCACCGGCGCCGCCCTGCTGCCCGCCTCCCGCGACCTCGCCACCATGGTGGTCGCCCTGGAGGTCGCCTCGCTGCCCGCCTTCGCGCTGGTCGCGCTGCGCCGCGACGGCCGGGGCGCGGAGGCCGCGCTCAAGTTCTTCGTCTCCTCCGTCACCGCGACGGCCGTGATGCTGCTCGGCATCGGCTTCGTCTACGCGGCGAGCGGCAGCCTGCACCTCGGCGCCGTCGCCCAGGGCCTGGAGCACGCCCCCGCCCAGCTGAGGACGCTGGCCGAGGCGGGCGCGGTCCTGACCCTCGTCGGCTTCGCCTTCAAGGTCGCCGCCGTCCCGTTCCACTTCTGGGTGCCCGACACCTACACCGGCGCCCCGCTGCCCGTGGCCGGCTACCTCTCGGTGGTCGGGAAGGCGGCGGGCCTGTCCGGCCTCGCGCTCGCCACCACGATCGCCTTCCGCCCGTACGCCCACACCTGGGGCCTGGCGCTGGCCGTGCTCGCGGCGGCCACCATGACGGTGGGCAACGTCGGCGCGCTGCGGCAGCGCTTCGACACCCGCTACAGCGCGGTGCGGCTGCTCGCCTGGTCCTCCGTCGGCCAGGCCGGGTACCTGCTGGTGCCGCTCGCCGCCGCCGGCTACGCGCCCACCGGCACCGACCCGCTGGGCGCCACCGCCGCGTACGCGCTGATCTACGGCGTGGTGAACCTCGGCGCCTTCGGGGTGGTCGCGGCCGTCGGCCGCAGGGCCGGGGTCAGCGTGGACGACTTCAAGGGCCTGTTCTCCCGCAGCCGCTGGACGGCGCTGGCGCTCGCCTTCTTCCTGCTCTGCCTGGCCGGCCTGCCCCCGGGCCTGATCGGCCTCTTCGGCAAGGTCGTGGTCTTCCGCGCGGCCGTCGACGCCGGGCTGGGCTGGCTGGCGGTCGTGATGGCCGTCAACGTGGTCGTCGCGCTGTCCTACTACCTCCTCTGGACGGCCCGGCTGTTCGCCCCGGTGGCGCAGGGCCCGGGCAGCGGCGAGGCTGTCGGCGACGCGGTCGGCCGGCGCCGGCTGCCGGTCGGCCTGGCCGCCACGCTGGGGCTCACCGCCACGGCCGCCGTGGTCCTCTCGGCGGCTCCCCAACTGGTCCTCCAGGTGACCGGCGGCTCGCTGTTCTGAGCCGCCGTCGGGTGGTCCACCGGGGTGCCGGCCGGGGCTCCGGGGCGGTGTCGCGTCGGTCACAAGGGAACAAGGCCGCTGATCCCGCCCGTTGTCCGGTCAAGAGGGACGAGGCGGAAAGGGCTTCCCCACCGGCACCATTGGAGGGCCTGACGTGCACAGCCGGCACAACGGACTGAGGACCGCCGTACTGCTCGGTGGCCTCTCCGCGCTGATCCTGGTGATCGGCGGATTCTTCGGCCGGACCGGCTTGGTGGTGGCCCTGGTGGTCGCCCTCGGCACCAACGCCTACGCCTACTGGAACAGCGACAAGCTCGCGCTGCGGGCCATGCGGGCGCGGCCGGTCAGCGAGTTCGAGGCGCCGCAGCTGTACCGCATCGTGCGCGAGCTCTCCACCTCGGCCCGTCAGCCCATGCCCCGGCTCTACATCTCCCCGACCCCGGCCCCCAACGCCTTCGCCACCGGCCGCAACCCGCGCAACGCGGCGGTCTGCTGCACCGAGGGCATCCTGCGGATCCTGGACGAGCGCGAGCTGCGCGGCGTGCTCGGGCACGAGCTGAGCCACGTCTACAACCGGGACATCCTGATCTCCTCCGTCGCCGGGGCGCTCGCCTCCGTGGTGATGTTCCTGGTGAACTTCGCCTGGCTGATCCCGTTCGGGCGGGACGAGGACGACGACGGGCCGGGCCTGTTCGGGATGCTCGCCATCATGATCCTCGGGCCGATCGCCGCCGGGCTCATCCAGATGGCCGTCAGCCGCTCCCGCGAGTACCAGGCCGACGCCGACGGCGCCCGCATCACGGGCGACCCGCTGGCCCTCGCCAGTGCCCTGCGCAAGCTCGACGCCGGCACCCGCCAGCTGCCGCTCCCGCCGGAGCCGCAGTTGCAGACGGCGAGCCACATGATGATCGCCAGCCCCTTCCGCCCGGGCGAGGCCGGTGCCCGGCTCTTCTCCACCCACCCCCCGATGGGCGAGCGCATCGCCCGCCTGGAGCGGATGGCGGGCTACGGCCGGTAGGCCCTGCGGGGTCAGGGCCCGAGGGTGTCGAGGGCGAGCCGCAGGCGGTGGACGCCCTCGACGACCTGGGCGGGGCTCTCGGCGGCGGCGTAGCTGAGGCGCAGATGGGGCGCCGGGGGCTCGGCCGGGTGGTACGGGCGGCCGGGGGAGACCTGGACGCCGGTGCGCAGCGCCGCCACCGTGAGGGCGCCGTCGTCGGTGCCGTCCGGGAGGCGGAGCCACAGGTGGTACCCGCCGGGGCTGTGCGAGACGGCGACCCCGGGCAGTTCGCGGCGCAGGGCGGCGAGGGCCGCCGTGCGGCGGTCCCGCAGTTCGGTGCCGAGGGTGCGCAGGTGGCGGGCCCAGCCCGGGTCGGCGACGAGTTCGAGCGTCGCCTCCTGGAGCGGCCGGGGCACGAAGAAGCTGTCCACCACCTGCGTGGCCCGCAGCCGGGCCAGCGCGGGGCCGCGCGCGGTGAGGGCGCCGACGCGCAGGTTGGGGGAGGCGGCCTTGGTGAGCGAGCGCAGGTGCACCACGACCCCGTCCGGGTCGTCGGCGGCGAGCGGCCGGGGCAGCGGCGGGGCGTCCGCGTGGACGAGCAGCCGGGCGAAGTCGTCCTCGATCACGAACGCCCCGGCGGCCCGGGCGATCCCGAGGACCTGTGCCCGCCGCTCGGCGGAGAGCACCGCGCCGGTGGGGTTCTGGAAGAGCGGCTGGCAGACGAAGACCCGCGCCCGGGTGGCGTCGAAGGCGTCGGCGAGCAGGTCGGTGCGGACCCCGTCCGCGTCGACGGGGACGGGTACGGGCCGCAGCCCGGCGGCCCGGATCACGGCGAGGATGCCCGCGTACGTCGGCGACTCCACGAGGACGGCGGAGCCGGGCGCGGCCAGGGAGCGCAGGGCGACGGTGAGGCCGCTCTGCCCGCCGGAGGTGATCAGGACGTCCCCGGTGCCGACCGGCCCGCCGTGCCCGCCGATGTCGCGGGCGAACCAGCCGCGCAGCTCCGTCAGGCCGTCGGTGGGCGGCCGGTCCCAGGCGCCGGGGCGGCGGCCGGCGCGGGCGAGGGCGGCGGCGAGGAGGCGTTCGGGCAGCAGGGAGGCGTGCGGGTAGCCGCTGTTGAGGTCGACGACGTCCGGCGGCGGGACCCGGAGGGTGGCGAACACGGGGGCGGCGAGCAGGTCGCGGGGGTCGGCGCCGGTGCTGAGCGCGACCTCCTGCCAGGAGAGGTCGCCGCTGCGGGCCGGGGGAGCGGCGGTGCGGGCGGAGCCGCCCGCGAAGGGCGCGGCCCGGAAGACCCCGGCGCCCGGGCGGGAGACGACGAGCCCCTCGGCGACGAGCACCGCGATCGCCCGGGAGACGGTGACGGGGCTGACCTGGTGGCGTTCGACCAGCGCCCGGCTCGCGGGCAGCTTGCGCCCCTCCGGATAGCGCTCCACCTCGCGGCGCAGGATGTCGGCGAGTTCGGCCACGCTGCTACGCTCGTTCATGACGGCACAAGATAGCGCTACCCTCCCCGCGGCGATAGCACCGCGGCCCCGACCGACCTCCGGCCTCGCCTTCGCGGCCCTCGGGGTGGCCCTCTTCTCGCTCAGCTTCCCGGCCACCGCCTGGTCCCTGACCGGCTTCGGCCCCTGGACGTCCACCGGGCTGCGCGGCGTCCTGGCCGGACTGCTCGCCGCCCTCTACCTGGCGGCCGTCCGCGCCCCGCTCCCGAGGAGGGAGCACCGCGCCGGACTGCTGACGGTCTCGGCCGGCTGCGTGCTGGGCTTCCCGCTGCTGACGACGCTGGCCCTGCGGATCTCCTCCTCGGCCCACTCGGCGGTGGTGATCGGCGTGCTGCCGCTGGCCACGGCGGTGGTGGCGGCGCTGCGCACGGGCCGCAGGCCGTCCCGGGGGTTCTGGGCGGCGGCGCTGGCGGGGGCGGGGGCCGTCCTGGTCTTCACCCTGCTGCAGAGCCACGGCCGCCCGGGCCTGGCCGACCTCTACCTGTTCGTCGGGCTGCTGGTCTGCGCCGCCGGGTACGCGGAGGGCGGGCGGCTGTCGCGGGAGATCCCGGGGGCGCGGGTGATCGCCTGGGCGGTGGTGGCGGCGCTGCCGGTGATGGTGCCGGTCGCGGCGCTGGGGCTGGCGACGGAGCCCGTGCACCCGGGGGCGAAGGCGCTGGCCGGGCTGGCGTACGTCGCGGCGGTCTCCCAGTTCGGCGGCTTCGTGCTCTGGTACCGGGGGATGGCCGGGATCGGGGTGCCGAGGGCGAGCCAACTCCAGCTCGCACAGCCGCTGTTGACGCTGGTCGCGTCGGTGCTGCTGCTGGGCGAGACGCTGCCGGCGGCGGCGCCGGTGACGGCGGTGGTGGTGCTGCTCTGCATCGCGGCCACCCAACGGGCCCGGTCCTGAGGGCAGTCGGACCGGCGAGGTACCGCCTAGGATGAACGCGCGCCCGGTCGGTCCGGGGGCGGCATCCGGAGGGAGTGGGCCGTCATGGCAGACGAGAGGCACGCCCCGGCGGCCGGGGACGCGCCCGCACGTCGGCGTGGCCAGGGCGAGCTGGAGGCGCAGGTCCTGGCGGTGCTCCAACGGGCGCCGGGCCCGGCCACCGCGGGCTGGGTGCAGGAGCGCCTGGAGGGCGACCTCGCCTACACCACGGTGATGACGATCCTCTCCCGCCTGCACGCCAAGAGCGCCGTCTCCCGCACCCGCTCCGGCCGCTCCTACCTCTGGCAGGCCTCCTCCGACGCCGCCGGGCTGGCCGCGCTGCGGATGCGCCGGATGCTCGACGGCGAGGCGGACCGGGACGCCGTCCTGGCGAGCTTCGTCAGCGCCCTGCTCCCGCACGACGAGGACCTGCTCCGGGCGCTGCTCGACTCCGCCTCCGCCGAGCCGGCAGCGTCCGACCCCGAGAGCTGACCGGCGTGGGCTTCTTCGTCTTCCTCCCGCTCATCCTGCCGCTGACGGCCGTGCCGATCGCGCGGCTGACCGAGCAGCACCTGCACCCGCGCGGCGCGGCCCGGCTGCTGACGGTGATCAGCGCGGTGATGGCGGTGTGCAGCGTGCTCTGCCTGGGCCTGATCGGCGTGGTGGGCACCGCCCAGATCCCCGGCAACCCGCTGCCGGACAGCTGGTCGGACCCGGAGGTGCGGCGCGCGCTGCCGTACCACGAGACCGTCGGCACGGCCGCGATGTGGCTGCTCGTCCTGGTCGGCTCCGCCTGCACCCGTACGCTCGTGCGGCACCTGCGGGTGCGCTCCCGGGCCCGGCGGGCGCTGGCCGGGCTGCTGGCCGGTCCCGCCGGGGCCGGGGACCTCGCGGTGCTGCCCGACAGCAGCCCGTACGCGTACGCCCTGCCGGGGTCGCCGGGGCGGGTGGTGGTCTCCACCGGGATGCTGGCCGGGCTGGCCGAGGACGAGCGGGAGGCGCTGCTCGCCCACGAGCGGGCGCACCTGCGCCACCGGCACCACCGGTACCTGCTGACGACCCAACTCGCCGCCTGCGTCAACCCGTTCCTGCGGCCGTTGCAGTACGCGGTGGCGTACAGCGCGGAGCGGTGGGCGGACGAGGACTCGGCCCAGACGGTGGGGGACCGCCGGCTCACCGCGCGGGCCGTCGCCCGGGCCGCCCTGGTGTCGCACGCGGCCCCGGCGCCCGGCTTCGCGGCCTTCGCCGCGCCCGCGCCGACTCCCGGGCCGGTGCCGCGCCGGGTCGCCGCGCTGCTGGGCCCGGTGCCGACCTCCCGCAACTGGCCGCCGGCGAAGACCCCGGCGGGCCTGGCGGCGATGGTCGCGGCGGCCGGTACGGCGGCGTCGGCGCTGTGCGCGCTCAACGCCGCCGTGGCCCTGCTGGTGGTGCTGAAGGCCGTGACGCCCCTCTAGGCCTGGAGCGAGGTCTAGAGCGAGGCCGCCAGCGCGTCGAGCGTCGCCTCGGCCCTCGCCAGGGACTCGACGGCGATGTGCCGCAGGCCGTGCAGCGCCGGGATGTCCTCGGAGCGGGTGAGCTCGGCCGTGACCACGTGCAGGTTCTCCGGCGCGACGCCGGAGCGCTCGAAGTACGCCTTCAGGTACGGGACCTGGAAGTCCCAGTGCTCCAGCGGGGTGCCCGGCCCGTAGCCGCCGCCGCGCACCGCGACCAGGACGACCCGGGTGTTCCGCAGCAGCGCCTCGCCGGTGGCCGCGTCCCGGTACACGCCGGGGAAGGAGACGCGGTCGATCCACGCCTTGAGGCCGGTGGGGATGGTGAGGTTGTACATCGGGGAGCCGATCAACAGGACGTCGGCGGCCCGCAGTTGCTCGATCAGCGGGCGGGAGAGCGCCCACTCCGCCTCCTCCTCCGGGGTCTCGGTCAGGTCGCCGATCTCGTCCAGGGTGAGCACGCCCTTGCGCTCCGTCCGGCGGCCGAGCAGGTCGAAGGCGGAGCGCAGCGGCGGGACGGGCTCGGCGGCCAGGTCCAGGTGGCCGGTACGGGCGGCGGCGCCGTGCCGGGCGCGCCAGGCGGCGGCGAAGCGGGCGGTCAGAGTGCGGCTGACCGAGCCGTCCGGGCTGATGCTGGAGTCCAGATGGAGCAGGGTGGTGGGCAGGGCGGACGTCATGGCGATCTCCTCGTCACCTCGGGGCAGGACGGAACGTCATGGTGGTGACGGACGGGCCCGAGGAAAGGTGACCGATGGACGCGATGGACGGGGACGGTACGGAGACGGTGGAACGCTTCGAGGCGGAGCGCGGTCGGCTGCGGGCGATCGCCCAGCGGATGCTCGGCTCCACCGGCGAGGCCGAGGACGCCGTGCAGGAGGCCTGGCTGCGGCTGGAGCGCGCGGGCACGGCGGAGATCGACAAC
The DNA here is from genome assembly GCF_044767945.1 of Kitasatospora sp. NPDC101183. Lineage (NCBI taxonomy): Bacteria > Bacillati > Actinomycetota > Actinomycetes > Kitasatosporales > Streptomycetaceae > Kitasatospora > Kitasatospora sp. NPDC101183. The sequence goes on from NZ_JBIWOW010000009.1 coordinate 114,126, forward strand.
CTGCCCGGGTGGCTGACCACCGTCGTCTCCCGGATCTGCCTGGACGTGCTGCGCACCCGCGCCGCCCGCCGGGAGGAGCCCACCGACGAGCCCCTGCCCACCGGGGACGGCGAGGACCCGGAGCAGGAGGCCCTGCTGGTCGAGTCCGTCGGCCGGGCGCTGTTGGTGGTGCTGGACCGGCTGGGCCCGGCCGAGCGGGTCGCCTTCGTGCTGCACGACGGCTTCGCGGTGCCCTTCGAGCAGATCGCGCCGATCGTGGACCGCACCCCGGCGGCCGCCAAGAAGCTGGCCAGCCGCGCCCGGCAGCGGGTGCGGGGCACCGCCGCGCTGCCGCCCGGGCCGCTGGCCGGGCACCGGCGGGTGGTGGAGGCCTTCCTCGCGGCCGCCCGGGGCGGGGACCTCGCCGAGCTGCTGGCCGTCCTCGCGCCGGACGTGGTGCGCCGGGCCGATCCGGCCGCCCTGCCGCCGGGCCGCTCGGCGGTGGCGCGCGGCGCGCAGGCCGTCGCCCGGGAGACGACGGTCTTCGGCCGCCGGGCCCGGTACGGCGCGGTGGCGCTGGTGGACGGGCTGCCCGGCCTGCTGATCGCCCCGGGAGGGCGGCTGCGGCTGGTGCTGCGGGTGGCGGTCGAGGACGGCCTGGTGGCGGGCTACGAGGTGGTCGCGGACCCGGCCCGGCTGGCGGCGCTGGAGCTGGCGGCGCTGGAGCCGGCGGTGCTGCCCTCGACGGCCTCCCTCAGCACCCGGAACTCCTCGGCCAGCGCGTCCAGCGTGTAGTGGGCGTTGAGCCCGCTGGGGTTGGGCAGCACCCACACCTCGGTGTCGCCGATGCCCTCCGGCTGGCGCCCGACGACGGCCTTGCGCTTGCCGAAGGCCGTCCGGTACGCGCCGATGCCGAGCACGGCCAGCACGCGCGGGCGCAGCCGCAGGACCCGGGCGGTGAGCGCGGCGCCGCCCTCGCGCAGCTCCTCGGCGGTGAGCTCGTCCGCCTTGGCGGTGGTGCGCGGGGCGACGTTGGTGATGCCGAGGCCGAGGGCGGGCAGCTCGCCCTGCTCGTCCGGGCGGAAGAGGCGCGGGGTGAAGCCCGAGCGGTGCAGGGCGGGCCAGAAGCGGTTGCCGGGGCGGGCGAAGTGGTGGCCGGTGGCGCCGGACCACAGGCCCGGGTTGATGCCGCAGAACAGCACCTTCAGGCCCGGGCCGGTGACGTCCGCGATGGTGGTGTCCTGGGCGGCCTGCAACTGTTCGGGGGTCGGTTTCACCCGGCCAAGTCTGCCGTCGCGTCGCGCGGTTCCGTACGGAGGGTGTGCTCCGTGCTGTCGGCGCGTCGGGTGCTCCGGGCGCGCCGGGTGTGCTCGTCGCTCAGGGTGTGCCGGGTGCGCCGGGTGCGCCGGTTTCGCAGCCACCGCAGGCCGAAGACGACCACGGCCGCGTACGCCCAGCCGACGAAGACGTCCACGATGAAGTGCTCGGCGCCGTACACCAGGGTGAAGGTCATCGCGAGCGGATAGGCGACCAGCAGGGCCCGCAGCCAGGGGCGGGCCGTCGGCCAGAAGAAGAACAGCAGCATCGCCGGGTAGGCGGAGTGCAGCGAGGGCATCGCGGCGACGTCGTTGGCGAACTGGCTGCCGTTCTCCAGCAGGGAGTCGGCCTGCGGGAGCCCGCTGATCGAGATGGTCTCCCAGACCACCCGGGTCAGGTGCGGCATGTTGCCCTCCTGGGCGACGAGCCACGGCGGGTCGGCCGGGTAGAGCAGGTAGGTGGCGAAGCCGGCGAAGGTCAACGTCAGGTAGCAGGCGAGGAGTTGGCGGAAGCGGTGGTGGGCGCGGCGCCACAGGACGGCGAGCAGGACGAAGACGACGAAGAAGTGCGACAGGTAGACGGTGACGGCCGCGTAGTCGTACCAGTGCGGCGAGCCGGGGGTCCAGAGCGCGTGCTGCAGCCGTACCGTCCAGGTCTCACCGAAGCCGAGCCACTCGTCCGCGCGCAGCTGCGGCAGCCAGTGCGGGGCCCAGGGGGTGTGCGCGCCGTAGCCGCGCAGCAGCGAGTACGCCCAGACGACGGCCATCACCGGCACCCAGTCGCGCAGCACCAGCAGGAAGCCGCGGGCGCGGTGGCCGCTGTGCACGGCGGCGGTGAGCAGGGCGCCGATCAGCCAGAGGAACAGCACGTCGTTGGCGGAGGGCAGGCCCTGGCGGCTGAGGAACCAGAAGAAGGCCGCCAGGTACGCCGGCCAGGCGAGCAGGCGCAGTCTCGACAGGCCGGTGCGGGGCCGGCGGATCCGGGTCACGGGTTGCAGTCGCCCGGCCCTCACCGGGGCGGGCGGGGCCGGGCCGAGCAGCTTGGTCATGCTCGGGGAAACTAGCAACGCAAACTTGGAGGACTCTGGGTGAAGCATGACCGGTTCGTAAGAAACCCCTGAACGGGCCAAGGGCGAAGGTCCCGAATCGGGCGCATCCGGTGCATCGGGGGGCTCAGGACACGACGGCCAGCTCGTGCGGGGTGTTGTTGAGGCGGCGCCCACCGGTCGCGGTGACGGTGACGATGTCCTCGATCCGGACGCCGAAGCGGCCGGGCAGGTAGATCCCGGGCTCGATCGAGAAGCACATGCCGGGGACGAGGGGCCGCTCCTCGCCCTCGACCAGGTACGGCGGCTCGTGGGTGGTGAGGCCGATGCCGTGGCCGGTGCGGTGGATGAAGTACTCGCCGTAGCCGGCCTCGGTGATGACGCGTCGGGCGATCCGGTCGATCTCCTGGCAGCTGACGCCGGGTCGGACGGCCTCGAAGGCGGTCTGCTGGGCCAGGCGGACGACGTCGTGCACCCGCTGCACCTCGGCCGGGACCTCCGGGCCGACGTGGACCGTACGGGTGGTGTCGGAGCCGTAGCCGTCCTTGAGGCCGCCGAAGTCGAGCACCACGGTGTCGCCCGGACGGATGACCCGCTCGTCGGCCTCGTGGTGCGGGTCGGCGCCGTTGGGGCCGGAGCCGACGACGGTGAAGTCGACCTGGCTGTGCCCGTACTGGATGAGCAGGGCGCCGAGGTCGGCGGCCACGTCCGTCTCCCGGCGGCCCGCGAACTCGACGTCCAGGATGCGCCGGTAGGCGGCGTCGGCCGCGCCCCCGGCGGCGGCCAGGCGCTCCAGCTCCTCGGTGTCCTTGACGGCGCGCAGCATCGGGAGGGTCTCGGTGAGGGAGGTGAAGCCGATGCCGGGCAGGGCGGCCTGGAGGCCGAGCAGGTGCATGGCCCAGGCGTTGTCGGAGACGCCGTAGCGCCCGGCCGGGTCGAGCAGCGGGGCGGCGGCCGCGTACTGGTCCTCGCCGTCCGTCCAGTCGAGCAGGCGCAGGGCCGGGGCGCCGACGGCCTTCTCGGCGTCGGGGCGCTCCAACTTCGGGACGACCAGGGCGGGTTGGCGTCCGGCGGTGAGGACGAGGGCGGTGAGGCGCTCGGTGACGGCGGTGGGGGTGTAGCCGCACAGGTAGGCGAGGTCCGGGCCGGGGGCGACGACGAGCCCGGCCAGTCCGGCGGCGGTGGCCTCGGCGGTCGCCCGGTCCAGCCGGGCGGTGTAGTCCTCGGTGGTGAAGGGGCGGGGCACTGGTCTTCCTCCTCGGTCGGGGCGCGTGGTCCTCCCCGGCACTCCATCACAGCCGGGCCGGGGCGGGCGGCGGTTCAGCCCCGGGCGGTGGCCGGGTCGGTGGCGGGCCAGGCGGCGCGGTGGAGGGTGCGGTTGAAGGTCACGGGCAGCAGGGCGGCGGTGAACAGGGCGGTGACCACGACCAGCGTGGCGGCGGGGGAGAAGCGGTCGAGCAGCAGGCCGCTGGCGAAGGACCCGGCGGGCATGCCGGCGGTCAGCAGCGCCACGGTCGCGGCGATCACCCGGCCGCGCAGCTCGTCCGGCACCTGGCGGAAGACCAGCAGGTCGAGCATCACCCGCAGCGCCGGGGTGCCCGCGCCGACCACGAACAGGGCGGCGAAGACGGTGAACGTCCCGCCGGGCAGCAGCGGCGCCAGCGAGGCCAGCGCCGAGATCCAGGCGACGGTGAGCAGCAGCCCGCCCGGGCCGGCCGCCCGGTGCAGCCGGGCGACCAGGGTCGTCCCGGCGAGCGCGCCGACGGCCTCCCCGGCCAGCGTCAGGCCGATCCCGGCGCTGCCGGTGCCCTGCTCGCGCAGCATCACGATGACGGGCAGCAGCAGCGCGGCGCCGCACAGGTTGATCAGGAGCAGGACGCCCAGGGCCACCCGCAGCAGCGGGGAGGCGGCGATGACGCGGAACCCGGCCAGGGCGCCGCCGGAGGCCTTCGCCCCCCGGGCGGGCGGGCTCGGGAAGCGGACCACGGCGGCGGAGGTGGCGGAGAGGGCGGTGGCGAGCGCGGCGCCGAGGAAGGGCACCGCGTGGCCCAGCCCGAACAGGAACCCGGCCAGCGGCGGCCCGGCCAGCGCGGCCCCGCTCATCCGGGCCTCGTCCTGGGCCAGGGCCTGGCGCATCTGCTCCGGCGGGACGACCGAGCGCAGGGCGAGCAGCCGGATCGGGCCGCCGTAGGCGGTGGTCGCGCCGACGGCGGCGGCGACGAGCAGCAGGTGGACGAGGGTGAGCCGGTCGAGCCACAGGGCCACGGGGACGCTGGCGAGGGCCGTCAGCCGGGCGAGGTCGGTGACGATCAGGACCGTACGGCGGTCGCGGCGGTCGGCGACCAGGCCGCCGTGGACGCTCAGCAGCAGGGCGACGGTCATCTGCACGGCGCCGAAGGACCCGGCGGCGGAGGGGGAGTCGGTGAGCGCGAGGACCAGCAGGGGGAAGGCGGTCTCGCCGACCATCATGCCGAGGGTGGCGGAGGCCTGGCCGATCCACAGGGCCTGGAACCGCAGGTTGCGGCGCAGGGGGACGGGGGCGGCCTGGGGTTGCTGCTCCGTCACCGTCGTGTGCTCGTTCATGGTCCACCCCGTCGTTTGCGTTTGCCAACACCATTCACGCTTCGATGAATGATGGCGTCTGTATGATTGATTGCGCAAGGGTGATTGCTCATCTGGGCGTGATCGCTCATCTCGACGTGATCGCTCATCCGGACGTCATTGCGATCGGTGTGTCCGATCTGGGAGGGTTGGCCCGTGGTCGAGGACGAACGTGAGCCCGTGGGCGGGGCCGACGGGGCCCCTGGTGCCCCCGGTGTCGCCGGGCAGCCCGAGGGCTGGGTGGACCAGCGGGACGTCACTGACGTCGCCGTGCTCAAGGCACTGGCCGACCCGCTGCGCCTGGCCATCCTCGACGCGCTGCGCCGGGCCGACGGCGGCCCGCTCACCGTCAAGGAACTGGCCGCCGCGCTCGGCGAACCCCAGACCAAGCTCTACCGGCACATCAAGCAGCTGGAGAAGGCCGGGCTGATCCTGGTCGCCGGCACCCGCCTCGTCTCCGGCATCGTCGAGAGCCGCTACAGCCTCGCCCAGCGCTCCATCCGCCTCGCCTCCGACGTGTTCAGCGAGGACTCCCCGGCCCGCGGCGACGCGTACGACGCGATGCTCGCCGGCATGGACCGCGTCCGCGACGAGTTCCGCGCCCGGATCGCCGAGGGGCGGCTCGACTTCAGCCGCCCGCGCGACGGCTCCGAGGGCACCCCCGCCCTGTTCGCGGACGTCCCGCTGCGCCTCTCCCCGGAGCGGCTGATCCGGCTGCGGAACCAACTCGGCGACATCTTCGACGAGTTGAACCGCGAAGGCCCGAGCGAGGCGGAGGACGCCGTCGAGGTCACGGCCTTCGCCCTGCTCTACGGTCTCCGGCCGGGCACGGATTCGTAAACCCGTTCGCGGCTGTCGGTGCCGTGGGCGACGATGTCCGGCATGTCCTACGAACTCCAGGCGCTGATGGGAACGTTGGAGCTGCTGAGGGTGGCGGCCGCCGAGGTCCCGGCCGCCCGGGTCGTCCCGCTGGCGCAGGGCCTCGCCCTGATCCCGCTGACCCCCGCCGTCCTCACCGCCCTCCACGGCGAGGCCGTCGGCCGGCTCGCGGGCGGCTTCGAACTCCGGCTCGCCGCCTGGTCCAAGGCGGGCCCGATCGCCCGCGTCGCGTACGTCGGGGGCGACGCCCGCAGCGCCGTCGTCTGGTCCGACGGCCGGATCCTCCCCGACGGCGGCCCCTCCACCCCGATCGCCCGGGCCCTGCGCCTGCTCGGCGCCCGCGTCGAGCCGGGCCGCGAGGGGGAGTCCGCCCTCGCCGGCCTCACCGCCTGGGCGGGGGCCGGCCGCGTGGGCACCGGCTGAGCGGGCGCCACCGTTCGGCGTACGTGCGGTGGCTGCGTCCGGGCGACGGCCCCACGGTTGTGAATCAGGCGAACACGCCTGAAACACAGTGAGAGGAAGCAGTACCCATGCGTTCCACCCGGATGGCCGTCGTGCTGACCGCAGCAGCGCTCGCGCTGACCCCGGTCGCCACGGCGTCCGCCACCACCACCGACCGTTCCACCGCCTCCACCGTCTCCACCCCGGCCGTGCCGTCGGTGCCCTCCGTCGCGGTGCCCTCGGCGCCGTCCCTCGACGACATCAACAAGCTGGTCACCGGCCTGGTCTCGACGATCGCCACCACGACCCCCGACCTCGGCGCGGTCCAGCAGCTCCTCGCCACCCTCCAGACCACCCTCCAGACCACCCTGCAGGGCATCCTCGGCCAACTCCCGGTCCAGGTCCCCACCGTGCCGACCCTGCCCAAGCCCCCCACCGTCGGCTGACCCGCCCTCCGACACGGCAGCGGCCCCGTCCCCCGGACTCCCCCGGGGAACGGGGCCGCTGCCGTCGCAGGGGCGAGCGCCGTCAGCGGTAGTTCACGTACTGGATGGCGAAGTCCAGGTCCTTGCCCTTGAGCAGCGCCTGCACGGCCTGGAGGTCGTCACGGCTCTTGGAGCTGACGCGCAGCTCGTCGCCCTGGACCTGGGCCTTGACGCCCTTCGGGCCCTCGTCACGGATGATCTTCGCGACCTTCTTGGCATCCTCCGTCGTGATGCCCTCCTTGATGTCCGCGAAGATCTTGTACTCCTTGCCGGAGAGCTGCGGCTCCGCGGCGTCCAGAGCCTTCAGCGACAGGCCGCGCTTCACGAACTTGGTCTGCAGCACGTCCAGGATCGCCCGGACCCGCTCCTCGCCGTTGGCCTTCATCTCGATCTTCTCGCCCGACCGGCTGATCTCGCCGCCCACGCCCTTGAAGTCGAACCGGGTGGCGATCTCACGGGAGGTCTGGTTGATCGCGTTGTCGACCTCCTGCCACTCGACCTTCGAGACGATGTCGAAACTGGAGTCGGCCATGGGTGTTGGTCTCCTTGATGCTCTGGCTTCACTGACACGGCCCGCCCCACCGGACGTCCGCCGCCACAGCCTATCCAGCGCCACCCCGCCCCCGCCTGCGACGACCGCACCCCACACCCCGACCCCCACCCCACCAATCGAGTGGCGAACCACCCCCCGGCATCGGGTATGGTTTACCAAGTCGAACGGGGCGAACACCCTGCAAGACACCAACCCTGGCTGGTTGCCCGAGCGGCCAAAGGGAGCAGACTGTAAATCTGCCGCGTAAGCTACGCAGGTTCGAACCCTGCACCAGCCACAGGATGGAAAAGAGCCCGTGACCTGCGGAAACGCAGGTCACGGGCTCTTTGCTTTGAGCATCCCAGGGAAGATCGAACATTGGTCGAAATGACCAGGTTGTCTCACCCTGTCTCGCCCCCTGACCAGCGCGTGTGGGATATCCGTGGGACGGGTCCAAGCCCATCCCACGGTCAGTCCCACTCGGTCAGGCCCTCGGCGATCCGCTGGTTCGCCGCCTCCATCGCACCGTCGAGGCACTTCGCGTAGACCCGCAGCAGCACCGCGATGCTGTGCCCCGCGCGCCGGGCGCACTCCGCCGGGTCCACGCCGGACCTCAGCCACAGAGAGATCCCCGCATGCCGTAGGTCATACGGGCGTTTGGCGAGCGGCGAAGTGGTCTGCTCGGACGTGAGGGCCTGTTCACGGGCCCGTTGCCAGACGACGCCGTAACCGCTCTCCTGCACCATGCCACCGCGAGAGGTGCGGAACAGTCGACCGTCCGGCGCCAAGCCGTGCGTGGCGATGTGGTCGCGGAGCATCTTCACGTAGACCGGGGGGATGGGGACGGGCCGAGTGTCCTTCTCGGGCCTCCACTTGAGTCCCCGGTCATCGTGGGGCTTGCCGCTGTCCGTCCAGGAGCTGCCGACCCGCGGTCGGGTCCTGCTGAGGGTCAGCATGCCCCACGCTCCGCCGGGCGGGAGGGAGCAGTTGGCGTCGCGCAGGAAGACGGCTTCGGCCGGCCGCATGCCCGCGTGGTAGAGGCCGCCGAAGAACGCTTCGAGGTGCTGGCCCCGGGCTCCCTGGCCACGAACGGCGGCCAGCAGCTCCCGGAGCTGCCGGGGGTTGGCCACGACCGCCGGGTCGACCTCCTCGGTGGTGCTGGGAGCGGACCACTGAACCAGCTTGAGGGGGTTATGGGGGAGACGACGGGACTCGACGGCGTACCCGAGGACGTTGTGGAAGATGTTCTTCTTGCGGACCACGCTCGACGGCGCGGCCTTCGAGCCGTCGAGGTTCTTGCCGAAAGCCGTGAGGACCCTGCGGATCACCATGGGGTCGTCGAGCTGGCTCATCGGCAGGGACTGGCGCTCGACCCACTCCAGGGCCTTCCGAACGTTCTCCGGCGGTTCCTCCGTCCAGCGGTTCATGTTGAAGGCCCAGCTATAGAGGGCCTTCCGCAGCTCCCGCGCGGGCGGCATGCCAACCCTGGACTTCACCAACTGCGGCGTAGCGACGGCCAGCATGTCCGCGTGCGTCGTCCGGGTGCTCCCCGGGGAGTCCGGCCACTTCATCTCGACGTAGTCACGGGCGTGGACGTACCAGCTCACGTCGTCCCGGGCGCGCACCACCGACATCGGCAGGCCCGTGATCTCGTCGAACGGCTCCCCGGCGTTGACGGCGGTCACCAGCTTCGACCGCTCGCCGTCCGCGAGCGTCCTGGTCTTGAAGGTGGCCGAGAACGGCTCATTGCCGACCTTCCACCGCAGCTCGAACGTGTTGGGGCCGGAACGCTGGTTCTCCCGGATGGACCAGATCCGGACCTTGAACGTGGGCTTGGGCAACTGAGATCTCCTCACGAGAGGTGGACGGGCCCCGGCGATCGCCGGGGCCCGGGAAGCGACATCAGGCGGCGGTCTCCTCCAAAGAGGTCAGCCACGCGTCCAAGTCGGCCCTGCGGCACCGGAGCTGACCGTTCGGCAGCTTGATCAGCCGGGGGCCGTAACCCCGGGTGCGCATCCGGTAGAAGGCCGGACGGGACATGCCCAGTTCCCGGAGCACGTCGGAGAGTTTGAGCGTCGCGGGCTCGGCCATGATCTGGCTCCTCGATTCAGTTCTCTGGCTGTTGGGTGGTGGGAACAGGACAGTTGGCGACGGGGTGTCCGGTTGGCTGTCCGGCCTGTTTTCGCTGCTCAGACGATGTGGCGGGACAGCCGGACAGGCCGGACAGATCAGGGGGTGGGCAGGGTGTCCGGTGAGACCGGCACGGCGTACGCGCCGCCGGGTGACCGATGGAGTTGTCCGTCCTTGGCCATCCGGGAGCAGGTCCGGCGGGTCAGCTCGACGTCGACGCCGACGGCGGCGGCGATGTCCATGGGCTTGCTGTCTGGGTGAGTACGGAGGTGGGTGAGGATTTTGGAGCGGGTGTCGCCGATGGTGTGGTCGCTGGCGGGGCCGTCGAGGAGGAGCCAGTTGCCGGTGTCGGGTTGGAATTCGAGGGCGTGTTCGTCTTCGTCGACGTCTCGTCCGGTGATGTGGAGGACGCCGTCGGCTTTGCCGCGTGAGCGTTTGAGGACGAGGGTGGCGTCGGCGGCGCCGGCGAGGCCGTTGGTGCCGGAGACTTCGGCGAGGAAGTCGTCGGAGCCCATCTTGCGGACGTGGTGGACGAGGATCGTCGCGACGGAGTGCCGGTCGGCGACCTGCTTGATGTGGCCGATGGCGGCGTAGTCGGCGTCGTAGGCGGCCACGCCGGGTGCGGAGTGGCCTCGGACCTTGGCGAAGACGTCGACGACGATGAGGCGGGCGCCGGGGTTCTGGGTGAGCCAGCGGTCGAGGGCGTCGGCGCCGCCTTGGGGCAGGGGCGGGAACTCGGTGACGAGGGTGAGGGCCTTGGGGGCGTCGCGTCCGGCGAGGAGTTTGCCCATGCGGGTCTTGAGCCGGCGCGGGGTGTCTTCGAGGGCGAGGTAGAGGACGGGGCCGGGTTCGACCTTGACGCTGCCGAAGGCGGGGCGGCCGGCGGCGACGTCGAGGCCGAGGCCGAGGGAGAGCCAGGACTTGCCGACTTTGGGTGGTCCGGCGAGGAGGCTGACGCCTTCGGCGAAGAATCCGGGGACGGCCCAGCGGGGTTCGGGGAAGTCGGCGGCCATGAGGTCGGCCGCCGTCCATACCGTGCGGGGTCTGGGCGGGGCCGTGGACGGCCCGGCCGGGGCGGGTTGGGGTGTGGGGCCGGGGGCAATCCAGGGGTCGCTGTGTGGGGCGGGTTCGTCGGGCCAGGGTGCTTCGTCGTCGTTGCCGACGATCCGCAGCCGGGGGGTGGGGGGTGTGTCGCGGGGGTCGGCGGGTCGGGTCACGCGGGGCTCCGGCGGGTGGTGGCCGGTGTGGGTCGGAGGGGGGAGCGTGCCACGCGTGTCCCTTTCCGGTCGGTGGGGTGGTTGGCGGGTAGATGGGTGGGGCCCTGTTGGTGTGGGGGCGGAAAAGCGCTTTTCCGCCCCCGCACGGCACGGGAGTCGGTCAGGTGGCGTGCGGTGTGGTTCCGGTGCCGCGGTCGAAGCCGCGCCGGATGGTGCGCTCGCACACGGTGTCGGTCAGTCCGCAGGCGAGGCCGGCGGCCGTCAGGACGTCGTGGGCGAGGGGTTCGGGGACGGTGCCGGTGGCGATGAGCTGGCCGAGGCGGGCGGCGGAGGCGAACAGCCGCTTCTTGCGGCCGGGCTGCTTCTGCGCGCGGACCTTGGCGTCCTCGCCGTCGAGGACGGCCCGCACGTAGGCGCTCTGCACCCGGATTCCGCGACGCAGGGTGTCGCTGTCCGGCACGGGCGTCACGGGCGCGGGTGGGGTGGTGAGGAGGGCGAGCAGGGCAGGGGGAGCGGGTGCGGTGAGGGCGGGGTCGGTGCCCGGGGCGAAGGCGTAGAGGCCGGCGGCGGTGCGGGAGCCGGGGCCGACGAGGTATCCGGCGGTGCCACGTACGTCGATGCCGGGGGCGAGGGTGCCGGCGGAGTTGGTGATCCGGGCGTCGGGCGGGGCGGTGAGCCACAGGTGCCGTCCGCCCGACGGGGTGGCCACGGTCGGGGTCGGCGGGATCCGGAAGCCGTGGTGGGCGGCGAGGGCCCGCAGGTTGTCGGGGCCGTCGGCGCCGTGCTTGACGTCGAGGTCGAGGCCGATGAGGTGGTGCGGGCCCCGGCCGCAGGCGATGCCGTAGGCGGTGGCCCACGGGGCGGCCTCGAACAGCTCGCGGAGCTTGTCGGGGTCGGTGGTGGCGTCGTGGACGCCGTGGCCGAGGTGTCCGCAGGCGCCCTTGCAGTGCGGGTCGTCGGGGTGGGGGCTGGGGACGGCGGGCCGCTTGCTGCGGGCAAGCGGGAAGACGTGCAGGCCGCGTGCGGCGGCGAACAGTGCGGCGCTCAGGGCCAGGTGCCAGTCGGGTGCGGGCATCGGGAGACCTCCCGGTCGAGGCGGGTGACGGGTGACGGGGGCGGGCTGGTGGCACGGCGGTCACGGGCCCGCCCCGGGGGACGGCCGGCTAGTCGTCGATCTCGGTGTACTGCTCGGCCAGGGCCAGCAGTTCGCCGAGACGGCGCCGGGTGATGCGGAACTCCTCGGCGCCCTCCGGCCACTCGATCTCGACGTCGATGACGTCGATGACGTCGTCGCCGTCGAGCCGGTCGGGGTCGAGGTCGGCGAGCAGTTCCCGCACATCGGCGGCCAGCAGCCGCGCGCCGCCCTGCGCGCTGACGACGGGGCAGTCGTCGCCGATCGCGTCGTGGGCGTCCAGGAAGGCGGTCACGGCGCGTTCCTGCGCCTTGGTGGCGCTGGCGTGCATGAGCGTGACCAGGTCGGCGACGGTGAGCGTGTGGTCGCCCTCGCAGGTGGCCAGGCGGCGGACGGTGACCATGAGCGGGTTGGCCGCCAGGAAGGCGCGGATGTTCTCGGCGGGCGTGGCGTTCGTCATCGGGGCTGTTCTCCTCGGTGCGCGGTGAGGTGGCGGGTGGTCAGGTGGTGGTGTCGAGGTCGAGGGGGAGCTGTCCGTCGACCTCGATGGGGGGTTCGGGCGGCATGAGGGCGGCATGAGGGCGTCGATAGCGGCGCGGTGGTGGTCGTCGGTGGCGGGGCAGATGACGTGCTGGTCGGTGGTGACGATCCAGCCGCACTGGCGGGCGTTGTCGGCGGCGATCTGCGGGGTCTCGTAGAGGGGGAGGACGCGGTCGTCGGTGTCCTCGTCGCCGCAGATGTCGCAGGTGACGATGTGGAAGGTGAGGGTGCGGATCGGCACGGCGGGGTCTCCTACGCGGCCTTGAGACGGCGGGTGGGGGCCGGGGCGAGGGTGTCGGCCCAGACGGTGCGCAGGGCGGCGCGGTCCTGGCGCTGGCGGGCGGGGGCGTCGGGCTTGTGGTCGCTGGCGCGTACGGGCATGTGGAGGCCGAGGAAGTCGGGGCCGGCGGCGATGAGCAGGGGCTTGCCGGGTCCGGCGGACCAGGTGGTGAGCGGCTGGTGGCGGTCGGCGGCCTTGGCCCAGCGGGCGAGGAAGTCGGCGTTGTACAGGGCCTCGGTGTCCTGGTGGGGTTCGGCGGCGAGGGCGGTGGCGAACAGGGGGCGCCACTTGGGGAAGCTCCGGGCGAGGGCCGCGTTGGCGGACAGGCTCAGGGAGCGGGTGCCGTCGCCGATGGTGAGCATGCCGTCGGGGGTGCGGGTGCAGCCGCGGTGGTGGGTGAGGGTGAGGTCGGCGGGGCGGCGGCGGGTGGGGAAGAGGGCGCGCAGGGCGGTGAGGTCGGGGCGGGTGACGAGGGCCGTCCACGGCTCGGTTTCGGCGGTCTCGCGGCGGGTGAGGGCGAAGGTGTAGCGGTCGGTGGCGGCGGCGTACAGGTGGGTGCCGTCGGCTTCCAGGTAGATGCCGCACAGGGACGGCAGGGTGTCGGCGGTGCTGATGTGCGGGGTGAGCTGGCGGACGATGCGCGGCAGGTCGGTGAGCGTGACGGACATCCGGGTCTTCCTTCCGGGCGGGTCAGAACAGGGCGTCGGGTTCGGCGGGCGGCGCCGCCACCTGGCGGGCCTTGCGGACGGCGCGGGTGGTGGCGTCGAGGCAGGCCGGGCACCAGGCGGCGAGCGCGCGTTTGGGCAGGGCGGCGGCCTGGTGCGCGGGCAGGAGCAGGCTGGTCGGGTCGGCGGGGGCGGCGAGGAGGCGGATGGGGCCGGTGCCGTGGCGGTGGCCGTAGCCGCCGTGGACGGCGGGGCAGCGCCCGCCGTCCTTGTCGTGGTTTTTGCCGCAGGTGCCCCGGCACTGGCAGCGGCCGGCAGCGGCCGCGAGGACGGCCTGCCACAGGCCCTGCTGGTCGCCGAGCGGCGCGGTGCGCTCGTTCACGTCATGCACCACCCGGAGTCGCACAGCCCGCCGTCGAGGTCGTCGAGGCTGAAGAGCGGGTCGACGCCGTCCGGGATCGCGTGGCGCAGGGGGCGGGCGAACCGGGTGAGGAAGACGTGGTCCTTGCCGAGTTCGTCCCTGCGGCGGTTGAGCAGTTCTTCGAGCCGGCATGCCTTCTCGAAGAGGTCCGGTTCGGCGCGGCGCATCTCGTGCCAGCTCTCCGGGCGCTTGAACGGGCAGAACCAGCACGACGACTTGGGCGGCACCGGCAGTCCCGCGTCGCGGATGACGCGCATGCAGTCCGTGCGGCGCAGGCCGAGGGTCAGCAGCGGGTAGTCGATGACCTCGTGCGCCTCGCAGCGGCGGTTGTTGGCGCGGGTGATCTCGTCGACGCTGATGCCGATGCCGACTGTCGCCGGGTTCTCGGCGGTGGCTCCGCGCCGCTTGAGTTCCCGGCCGATCACCTTGATCTTGTAGTCGGCGGTGCAGGAGCGGGTGCCCGGGGCCCCGTTGGACATCCGCACCGGGATTTTCAGGGACTTCGATCCCTCGCGGGTCAGCTCTCCGTAGAGGGTGCGGGTCTCCTTCGATCGGACCATGACCCGCTCAAGGGTCGTCAGCTCGATGCCGTGTCGGGCGGCGTACGGCCGGGCGACGGTGTCGACGTAGGTGATGGTGGCCGGGTTCTCGGAGTCGTCGCCGACGTTGGAGAACAGGAACGTGCGGTAGTCGATGCGGCCCTGTGCGGCGAGGACCAGGGCGGCCATCGACTGGACGCCGCCGCCGAACGAGAACGACCTCAGCGGCCCCGGGGCCGGGGTGGTCGGCGCGGTCACGCTCGGCCTCCGGGTTCGAGGTCGTGGCCGGTGATGGCCTCGACCAGGGCGGAGACGAGGAGTTCGGCGACGTTGGAGGTCACGGCGTTGCCGAACTGGCGGACCTTCTCCCGCTTGTTGCCGATGACCACGTAGTCGGGGGCGAAGGCCATGGCGGCGCCGATCTCGTGCGGCTCCAGCATCCGGAACAGCACCTCGTCCACGTCCGTCCCGCCGTGGCGGCCGCCCGCGGCGAGGCCGTAGCGGTCGCGGGTGGTCAGGGTGCCGACCGGTTCGCCGACGGGGCGGGCGGTGCCGTTGCCGTAGTACGGCGTCAGCAGCGCCGACCAGTCGACCGCGCCGGAGGCGGGCGGCAGGCTCAGGCCGTGGTGGTTGCCGGAGGCGGTGACGGTGGCGAGCGCGTCCAGGACCGGGCGGGCGTCGGAGCCGCCGCCGCGCAGTTCGGCGATGAACGGCAGCCAGGCAAGTCCGGTTTCGTTGCGGGCGGTCTGGGTGCGCATCGGTTCCCCGACCTGCCCGGCGGCCTTGCCGTCGCGGCCCTCGGTGGGCACGAGCAGCGGCGGGACGGCCAGGCCGTCGTTCTCGCGGGTGGTGCGGGTCGGCGCGGGGACGGTGACCGGGGTCGCCTCGGTGCGCCAGGTGCCGCCGGCCGGGGCGAGAAGCGGGGCGCCGTACTTGCGGATGCCGGCGCGGATGCGCTCGCGGGTCGCCGCCGCGTAGGGCGTGAACTTCCGTCCGGGCTTGCCGTCGCCGATCCGGCGGCCGGTCAGCGACCAGTCGATGATGCTGGCGGCCGGGACGACGGGGGGTTCGACGACGGCGTTGCGGCAGGTGACGTGCGGGCAGCGGTAGACGTACTGCTGGCGGTAGCGGCCCATGTCCGCGCCGGGCCGCTTGAACGCCTGTACCGCCCGCACCGCCCGGTCGCAGCCCCCGCACCAGGTGAGCGGGCGCAGCCACTTGTCCCAGTCGGGGTCGCGGCCCAAGTCGGCGCGCCAGTAGGCGAGGTAGAGGCGGTCGCGGGACTGCGGGGCGACGGCGATCGTCGACGGGCGGGCGTGCATGGAGTTGAGGGCGATCAGGCGGGTGCGGTAGCCGGGGCCGACCTGGCGGACCTCCTGGTTGAAGGCCGACCAGAGGTCCCAGGCGCGCACGTCGACGACGTTCTCGATGACGCCGGCGAGGACGGGCTTGCCGCGTGCGGCCATGGCCTCCAGGTAGCGGGGGACGTCCCACATGAGGGCGCGGGAGCGGTCGGTGGCCGCGTCGGGGAGGGTCTCGCCGAACAGGTCGGGCTGGCGGTCGAAGTCCCGCCGCACGCCTCGGGCGTTGGACCATTTCGGGCACTCGGGGGAGGCCCAGAACAGGTCGGCGGCGGGGAAGGTGGCGACGTCGGCGTCGTGGAGGTCGCCGAGGAAGTGGTCGGCGGCGGGGAAGTTCGCGGCGTGGGAGGCGATGGCCTTGTCCCAGTGGTTCGCGGCGAGGACTGGGGTGACGCCGGGGACGGCGGCGGCGCCGGTGCTGCTGCCGCCGGCGCCGCAGAAGAAGTCGATGTAGGTCAGGCCCACGATTCCTCCGTCCAGTCGGTGAGGTGGAACAGGGCGAGGACGTCGAGGGGCAGGGCCTCGACGGTGCCGTGCTCGTCCTGGGCGAGCAGGGCGGGGGGCTGGGCGGTGCGGGCGAGGATGCCGAGCGCGCACGCCGGGGCGTCGTCCTCGTCGACGTCCTCGCGAAGCGTCCAGATCTGGCCGGGGGCGGCGAGGGCGAGCGGGTCGCCCGCCTCGACGCGCTCGCGGGCCAGCCGCAGCGCGACCTCCGGGCCCAGGCGGTCCAACTTGCGGATCTGCTGGGCGAGTTGGATGACGTGGGCGGTGGCCCGGTCGGGGCCGACCACGCGCAGCAGCGCGGTCACCGGACGCCCTCGGTCAGGTCGTTGACGAGGTGGGCGTGGGCGTTGGCCCAGACGGTCAGTTCCTGGACCACCGACTTGGCCTCGATCGTCATGATCCGGCCGGGCTCGGCGCTGCCGGGTTCGATCAGCAGGTGGTCGGGCACGGGCAGGAGCAGGGTGGCGGTGGCCAGGAGCAGGGCCTTGTCCGTGTAGGGCTCGATGAGGCGCCGGAAGTCGTCGTCGTTGCTCCACGGGTCGGGCTGCCAGTCGCCGAGGCGGTGGTCGGGCCGGTGGGCGAGGGCGTGGTGGCGCAGGGGCACCTCGATGCGCAGGGCCACCTCGTTGTCCTCGGCGGGGACGACGGTGACGGCGTGCAGGTCGGGGCGGACGCGCACGTAGCCGGGGGACATGACGGGGCTGGTGGCGATCTGCCAGGCGGCGCGGGCGAACTCGGCGGCGGTCAGCGGCTGTCCGTCCTCGTGCAGCAGGCGGGCCTTGCGGGCGAGGTAGGCGCCGTAGCGGGAGCCGCCGTCGGAGGCGTACTCACGGTCGTACTTGTCGTCGACGACGGCGAGCGTGCCGAGGGTGAACTGGGGCATGCTGGGGTCCTCTGGTCTCTGGGAACGGGATCGGGCGGGCCCCGCGGCAACCGGCTCTTCTGCCAGGATTCGACGGTTGCTGCGGGGCTTTGTGCTGTGCGGGGCCGGTCCGGTCAGAACGGCGGCTCTTCGGTGTAGCCGGTCGGGGCGCCGCCCTGCTCGGCGGCGGGCGCGGCCGGGGCGGCGGTAGTCCACGGGTCGTCCTGCTGGGCGGCCGGTGCGCCGCCGGTGCGCTGGGTCTTGGTGACCTTGGCGGTGGCGAAGCGCAGGCTGGGGCCGACCTCGTCGACGTCGAGGCCGAGCATGGAGCGGTTCTCGCCCTCCTTGGTCTTCCAGTTGTGCTGGACGAGGCGGCCGGTGACCACGACGCGCATGCCACGGGTCAGGGACTCGGCGGCGTGCTCGGCCGTCTCGCGCCAGGCGGTGGCGCGCAGGAACAGCGCGGTGCCGTCGCGCCACTGGCCGGTGGCCTTGTCGTAGGTACGGGGGGTGGAGGCGACGGTGAAGCGGGCCATCGCCGCGCCGCCGGGCGTGAAGCGGAGTTCGGGGTCGTCGGTGAGGTTGCCGACGACGGTGATCGGGGTTTCTCCCACGGACACGGGTGCCTCCCAGGGCATCGGTGCGTCGGGATCGGGTCTGCCCGTCCCCCGCACCGTCCGGGCCCCGGCCGCCGGCTGCGGCGCGGGTCCGGGCGGCACGGCGGTCGGCACAGGCCGGTCAGAGCCCGTCGGGGTTCTGGGCGAACTCGCAGGTGCCGTCGCAGTCGTAGTAGCCGCAGCCCCCGCACTCGGGGCAGTGCTCGTAGTCGATGGGGACGTAGTCCTGAGCCTCGTCGTCCCACGCCTCGTCCTCGTAGCCGCCGCCGCTGCCTCGGCAGCCTTCGCACATCTCGATGTGGCCGGGGAGGGGGTTGGCCGCTTCCTCCTCGGCGTGGCGCTGCTCGTCAGCGATGTCGTGGGCGATCTCGGCGGCCTTCTCCTCCTCGCGGGTCGGGTGGTCGTAGTCGTCGTACACGGCGGTCCTTTCTGGTCCTCGTCGCGGACGGCCGGGATGTTGAGCAGGACCAGGACGTGGTGGTCGTGGGTGGGGACGGTGAGGCCGGTGGCGATGTGGGCGGTGCGGCGCAGGTGCTCGGTCTCGCGCAGGGAGCGCCACCAGGTGGGGTTGCCGCCGGTGGCCTGGATGACGGCGGGTCCGAACTGGCCGGGGTGGGCCAGGCGTACGAGGGTGGGCGGCATGGGCTCGCGCATGTGGGCGGTGACGAGGGCGGCGGCCTCGGGTAGCAGGCGGGCGGTCTTGCGGCGCAGGAAGTAGGGGCCGCTGATGTCGAGTTCGGCGGGGATGGTCATGGCTGGTCGGTCCTTCCTGGTCAGCGGCGGTGGGTGGCGTGGGAGTGGGCGATGTCGAGCTGGCGGTGGACCTGGGCCGGGGTGCGGCCGGGGGTGTCGTTCCACTGGTCGACGCAGCGCACGGTGTGGTCGAGGGCGGTGAACTGCTCCATGAGGTGGCGGCGGGCGTCCATGGCGGTGGCCTGGGTGCCGTATCCGGTGGCGAGGACGGCGAGTTGGGCGCCGAGGACGCAGGCGCGTCCGGCTTCGTCGAACAGGCGGCCCTGGCACCAGCCGTGGACGGTGAGGTAGCGGGAGACGAGGCGCAGGTGGGTGGCGGTGTCGATGGGGACGGGGGCGGGTGCGCGGCGGCGGGCGCGGTCGATCAGGGTGGGGCGGGGGCGACTCTGGCCGAGGTCCCAGGCGACGGGAGCTTGGCCGAGCGCGCAGATCTGCGGGACCGGGAAGCGCGCCGGGGCGGGGGCGGGGAGAGTGGCGAGGTAGCGCTCGATCTCGCGGACGAGTTCGCCGCCGTCGGCGACGAAGGACAGGTCCGGGAGCAGCGCGGCGAGGGCGGTGGTCATCGCGGGCCCCGGGTCAGTGCGCGCCGGGAAGGGCGTGGAGGAGGTTGGTGACGGCGTCGTTGACGGCGGGGGCGGCGCCGGTGCTGGCGAGGTAGAAGCCGAACAGCGCGGCGACGATCGCGCCGCCGAGGGGCACGGCCTTCTGGCGCAGCATCACGGCCAGGACGATGCCGAAGAAGACGGCGGCGGAGAAGGTGAACAGCACGGGCGGACTCCCTTCCCGGGAGGGTGGTTTGAGGTGGTTCGAGGGGCGCGTGGAGCCCTGACGGACCCCTGCCGGGCACGCGAAAGCGCAGGTCACGGGGGTGCCGGTTGGCGGCGCACCCCTGCCGGGACCCGCCCGCGAGGGCGTGCGGGTGGCGGGCGCGGGCAGGGGTTCGGCGAGGGTCTTGCGGGGCTGTGACCTGGGGTTTTCCCGGTGGCGGCAGGGGTGCGTCAGGGGTGTGAAGCGGGGCGAATCGGGCGCCGGGGTCAGGCGGCGGTGTCGAGGCCGGCGGCGGCCCTGCGCAGGGCGGCCAGTTCGAATCCGGAGGGGCGGGAGCCGTCCGGCAGGGTGATGCGGGAGGCTTCGACGGGGACGCCGAGGTCGGCGAGGTGGGCCTTGAGGGCCTTCCCTGCGCGGGAGAGGTAGGCGGCGTCGGCCTCGGCGGGGCCGCGTCCGTAGCGGGCGGGGTCGACGGCGGCGAGGTGGGCGAACAGGTCGGAGCTGGCGATCGAGCCGTGGCCGGTGGCCTCGGCGGCGGTGATCATGTGGTCGAGGACGGTGCGGCGGATCACGCTGCCGAGGCCGTCCTCGCTGCCGGCGGCGGCGCTGACGCCGGTGAGGACGGTCATGGCGGCTTCGACGGGGTCCTCGTAGTGGCCGGGCAGGCACCCGGCCTCCCGTCGTAGTTCGATCCCGCGCTCGATCAGGGGCAGGATCTCCCCGGCCTCCTCGTCGATGAACAGGGAGCGGGTCTCGATGACGCCGGTGTCGGGGGTGGTCAGCCAGGCGCGGCCCCGGCTGGTCTTCTCGATCGGGATCTTGGAGGCGTCGTAGCCCTGGCCGACCATGCCGTCGCCGAGGACGATGTTGGAGGCGCCGGGGGACTCCACGCGCATGGCCATGCGGGCGGCGAGGTTGCCGCGCAGGCGCGGGGTGACGATCTCGGCGTCCGGGTACTGGGTGGCGAGGGCCAGCACGATGCCGACGGAGGCGCCGATCGCGCCGAGCTGGGCGAGGAGTTCGGTGATCTCCTCGGCGTACTGGCCCGACGGGCCGCTCTTGGCGGTGTAGCGGGCGAGTTCGTCGATGATGATCAGCTCGATCCCGCCGAGCTTTTCGACCAGCTTCTCGTTGGCCTTGGACAGGCCAGCCTCGACGAGGATCTCGGTGCGGCGGTTCATCTCCTCGACCATGAGGCGCAGGAACTGCACGAGGCGCTTGGGGTTGCGGCGCACGAAGGTGGACAGCACGCGGGCGTGGGGGACGTACTCGCCTGCGCCTTTGCCGTCGAAGAGGCGGATCCGGACCCGGGGGTCGAGCAGGGCGGCGGCGAGGAGGTTGGCGATGCCCATGCCCTTGCCGGAGCGGGTGGCGCCAGCGAACAGGAACGAGTAGTCGGACAGGGTCGGCTTGATGATGGTGCCGCGCTTGTCGAAGGCGAGGGGGAAGCCGTCGCGCCAGATGTTCACCTGCTTGGCCTGCCCGGCCACGAGCGGGTTGCGGCGGGTGGCCAGGAACGGGTCCTGTCCGCACGCCCACACCGCCACGCGGCGCCCGTTGGATCCGACTTGGCGGATGTCGAGGTTGGTGCGGTCGATGCCCATCGCGGCGGCGATCTCGTCGACCTTGTCGCGGGCCTTCTTCACGGTGACGTCGGGCAGGTCGAACACGGCGTGCCAGGCGTTGGGCACGGCCGGGTCGATCGCGCACGGGGTGACCATGGACAGGCGCTGGTTCTCGCCGATCACGCGGGCGGCCTTGAACGCCCGATCCAGCATCGATTCGGTCATGGGGTCGCCGTCGGAGAGGGCGCGCACGTCGGCGTCCCATTCGGTCTCGCGGTCCGGGTGGCGGCCGAGGAACGCCTCGACGGTGAAGACGGTCAGCGCGCCGAGCGCGAGGCCGGTGGTGCCGAGGGCGATGTAGGCGGTCAGGACCGTGAGCAGCGGGAGGCCGTAGGCGACCAGGGAGCGCAGGAAGCGCACGCGGCGCCGGTTGGACTTGGCCTTCTTGTGGGCGGCGACCGCCGCGGCGGCGACCGCGAACGCGGCCTCGCTGTTCTTCTGCGCGAGCGCCCGGTCGCCGGGCAGCAGGGTGAAGCGGGCGCGGCGGGCAAGGTCGCGGGCCTCCCGGGTGGCGATGTGGGCCTGGTGGGCGGCGGCCTGGACGTGGGCGCCCTCGAACCCGGCCGTCCACTGGTGTGAGCGCCGGATGCCGCGACCGGCCTGGGCGAGGTGCCCGCGCGTGGTCGACTGCCGCCCCGTCCAGCGGCGGGCCGCGCGGCGCATTTGTGTGGCGCGGGCGCGGGCCATGGTGCGACGGCCCTCGGGGCTGCGGATCCACGCGGGGATCAGCGGCCGGTCCCCGGCCAGATCCGTACGGGCGGCGGCCGCGACCACCGCAGGGGTCTCGTCCGGGGCGTCCTCGGGCAGGTACACCGACTCGTCCGCCCCGTCTGCGGGCGGCGGGGGCGGCGCGTCGGCCGGGGCGGGGGTGGTCTTGGCGAGGCGGTCGAAGGGCAGGATCTTCGCCTCGGCGCCGCCCTGGTCGGCGGGGTCGGGCAGGGCGGTGGGGTCGTGTTCTGCGTGGTTCACTGAGGGACCTTCCTCGCGGCTTGGGCTGCGGGACGAGGGAGCCCGGGGCGGCCGGTCGGCTGCCAGGCGGAAGCGGCCGCCCCGGGGTTGCGCCGGGCGTCAGAGGCCGAGCAGGGCCTCGACGGGGAACTCGTAGACGAAGGCGACGTGGTCGACGGTGTGCCAGGGGCCCGGGGCGGTGCGGACGTAGGCGACGAGCACCTCGGCGCCGTCGCGGTCGGTGGTGCGGTAGGTGTGGACGCTCTCGCCGTTGCGGCGCTGTCCCCGCACGTCGTTGCGGGCCTGCCAGACGGACAGGCGACGGGGCGAGCAGGGCCGGCCGTCGAGGATGACGGTGCGGCGGCAGTCACGGACGACGGGCAGGCGCTTCGAGCGGGTGGCGATGCTCACTGCTCCTCCAAAGGGGCTGTGGTGTAGGCGAGTTGAGGTGACGGTTCAGGCGGTGTCGGCATCGAAGGCGGGGTGCGACACCAGGTCAGCCGGCGGCGCGCTGGCGAGCGGCGGCGGACATGGCGCGGCGGGCGATGGGTGAGTAGCCGATGGTGTCGCCGGCGCGGCGCAGGGGCGGGGTGCCGCCGTTGCTGCGGCGCCCGTCCGTGGTCCGCACACGCGTGCCCTTGTCGGGGGTGGGCACCTGGGATTCGACCTGCGGCTTTTCAGCCTTTTCGCCCTGGTTTGGCTGGTCTTTGGCGGCGTCCTTGACGGCGGCTTTGGCGGCCACGCGGGCGGCGATGACGTCGGCGGTGTCGCCGAGGGCGGCGCCCTGGACGTCGTCCCACGCGCGCTTCCACGTCGGGTCGCTCGGGTGGAGTTCGCCGAGGGCGGCGGCGAGGGCGACGGCGCGCTCCCACACCTGCGGCCACTGCTGCGAGCGGATGGTCTCGCGGGCGGCGAGGTCGTCGGCCTCGCGCTGCTCGGCGGCCGTCTTCTCGGCGGCCTCGGCGGCCAGGCGGCGGGCTTCCTCGCGGCGCTCGCGCCGGGACGTTCGGCCCTCGCGCTTGAGGATACGGCCGTGCTCGTGCAGATCCCACACCATTGGGCCGGCCAGCGAGCAGAACGCCCCGCCCAGCCCCGTGCCGAGGCCGAACTCGGCAGAGCCGTGCAGGTAGTTGACGGCGGCGGCGAACAGCGCGACCGCACCGGCGAGCGCCCGGTAGTGCCAGGATGGACGGGCCTCGTCGATCGCGGCCTCGGCGCCCTTGAGCAGCGCCCACGCGAGTCCTTCGAGAACGAGCGGGGCAGCCAGCAGGAACGGTGCACCGGGCGACCAGAACGCCATCATCTGCAAGGGCAGCGACACGATCACGCAGGTGATCGCGATGGCCTTCGCGGACTTGCGCCACTGGTCGGCCGAGCGGGCGGCCTTGTTCCGCGCGGCCTCGCTCTCGCCCCGCAGGCGGGCGGCCTCGGCCCGCCGGTCGGCGGACTGCTGGCGGATCTCGTCGGCCTTCGCCTCGCCCTCGGCGATCTCGGCGGCGGCCTTGGCGGCCTTGACCTGGTTGGCGATGTCGGCAGCGGCCCTGGCCGTTTCGGTCTTGGCCCGCAGAGCCTCGGCCTCGGCAACCTCCTTCGAGACGCCCTTGACCGGGGCGCGGGTGCGACCGGTGGGCCGCAACTCGGTGACGCTCACCGGGCACCCCCGATCCCGACCGGGGTGAACCCGGCGGCCTCGGCCGCCTGTTCGTGGGTGAGGCGGCCGTTTCGCTCCAGCGCTTCTGCCAGTGTCAGCACCCTGTCCCACACGGCGTCGACGGCCTCGTCGGCCCGCTGGTGCAGGGCGGCCAGGTCGCGCGTCCAGTCGGTGCTGGTGCCGTAGGTCAGTCCGGTGCCGTGGACCGTCCGCACGGCGGTATCAATCGCGCGACGGTCCCCGCAGGCCCCGATCTCGACGGCGAAGGCGCGCTGCGGCGACCACAGCCCAACTTCGCGCATCCATCGGTCCTCGGCGCGCTCGCCAGCGGCCAGCTCCACGATCACGTGCTCGAACGGCGCGGTGCCGGAGATAGCGACACGTCCGCCGGACCCGGAGCCCTTGCCGAGGTCGGCGGCGATCTCGACGAACTCGAAGGGGATTCCCCAGAAGAGCAGGAGCGTGGCGTGTCCGGCCTCATGGACGGCGATGTCACGTCGCAACTGGTCGTCATCCAGGCCGAGGATGCGGTAGCGGGTGGTCGGGCGGGCGACGTCCGGGAGCGGGTGGCGGGTGCGGATCCCGGTGTTGTACTCGAAGTGCCAGCCCGTACCGGGCTCGGTGGTGGCGGTGTTCATCGGGCCCCTCCTGCGAGGTCGAGGCGGATCGTGGACATCAGGCCGCGCATTTCACGGCGGCGGCGGGCGCGGACGGTGCGGCGGCGCAGGGCGGGCAGCATGCTCATCAGCAGCAGCCCGGCGCCCACGGCGCACGTGCCGGCCGGGTGGGCCAGCAGCAGCGTGACCAGCGCGGCGGTGAAGGCGAGGACGGTCTTGGCGGCGGTGGGGAAGGCCAGGGCGAGCAGCCCCGCCGCCCAGCCCAGGCGCTTGGCGTGGGCCATCACGCGGCCCTCCCGTCCCGGCCGGCCGCGCGGCGCTGCTGGCGGGTCAGGGCCCGGCGCTCGGTGGCATCGAGGCCGCCGAAGATGCCGTGCCCCTCGCCGCGCTTGATGGCCAGCGCCAGGCACATCTCCCGCACCGGGCATCCGGCGCAGATCCGCTTCGCGCGGCGCTCGCCGACCTCGTCCTCGTCGTCCGGGAAGAACCAGTCCGGGTCCACGTCGGGACGGGTGCAGGCGGCGCCGTGCAGGTCGCCGTCCTGCTGCGGGACGATCTCGACGAACGGCCTCGCGGGGCGTCCGGCCGGGTTCGGGACGGTGGTACCGCGAACGCTGCGGCGAATGATGCGTACGGTCATCACGCGGCCGCCTTCCAGTCCAGCGACTGGAAGCGCTCTGGGCGGCGCAGCGCCTTGGCGGTGCGGGCCGGGGCCGGGGCCAGGTCCCGCAGGCCCTCCCGGGCCACCGCGAGACGCACCGCCCGGTCGGCGGTCGACTCGCGGACGCCGTCGGCGGGCGGGTCCGTGTTCACGCCGAGCGCGAGCTCGGCGAACTCCGAGGCCGAATGGGCCTCCTGTCCTGCGACAATCAGTCGCACGGGATCACCTCTTTCTTGGTTGACGGTGGGCCCGAGGGCCGCCGCACGCTTCCTTGGCCGGAGCGCGGCGGCCCGACTTGTGGGGCCCGGCAACTCGATGGGTCACGAGCAGCCGCGGCACCCGACGCGCGCCAACCGCCGTGAGGGCGGCCGGGTCGCGCCGGGCACCGTGATCGCTGGTGAGCGACCGAAGCAGTGAGCCCCGCCCGCCGTCAGCGGCGGGGCCGGATATAGCTCTGGGGCATGCCCATGGGCGCGCCCTCCTTAGGTCAAGGCCCGTGGCGGGGCGGGTGGTTGGGGTTGCCCGTCCTACGGGCGTCAGGTCTTACGGGCCTGGGGTCGGCGCCTCGCTCTGCTCAACATCGGCAGGGCAAGGGCGCTGGGCTTCACCGGGCCGTCGTTGCCACTCCAGCCGGTCCCGAGCCCGTGAACGGGTGCGCCATGGTCACTGCTCTGGCGTCAGCAGGGCGACGCGCACCAGGTGGCACCTCGCGAACGAGGTGTTCTCCAGAGCCGGTGCGACGAGAAGTGGTCGCCGAAGGGGCGGACATCTCCCGGTCCGCAGCGGGGACAAGGGAAGACCCCTTGTCGCGATAGTCACTCTGTGGAGTTTTGAAGGAACTGCGCTTCCTTGGCAGGCCCTCGCGAGCCAACTTCCGGGCGCATTTGTCCAGCTCAGAGCAGCCCAAAGAAGGGCTCTCAGTTCGCCCGCCTCGCCATGCGAGACATGTTGAACATGTCTCTTACGATGCCGAGAAGCAGACGCTTCGTCAAGTCCTTCGCTTGTTTTGGTCGGTGAGCCCCGACCGCGCATCAATAGATTCGGCTCTCCGGCGCTGTCGGAACACGGCGCATCTGGACGACTACGATCCGACTTCGCTACGGTCGAGTCGTCCCAGATCGTCCAAGCGCCACAACTTCGTCCAGGGGAGGGCGAGATGGCCAATGAGAGGCTGCGAGGGGCGATCCTCGCAAGCAATCTGACCGTCGAGAAGATCGCGGAGCGGCTCGGCGTAAGCCCACGGACCGTCGAACGATGGGTGGAGGCCAAGGACGAGCGCCGGCCGTACCGTCGATTCCAGTACGCGCTCGCGAACCTGTTGCAGCGAGACCTGTCGGACCTATGGTCGGACGAGCAGACCAGCAGCGCGACCGCCGAGGCCGGACGGGCGGAGTTGGTCAAGCTGTACCCACACCGGGCGGTCGTGCCGAAGGATTTGTGGACGTCCCTCTACGCGAGCGCCGAGCAGCACTTCGACCTGGTGGTGTACGCCGGGTTTTGGCTCTCGGAGGACCCGCTGTTCTTCCGGCTCATCCGGGAGAAGGCCCAGGCTGGCGTGCCAGTACGGCTCATGCTGGGCGACCCCGACTGCGCGGGCGTGGCACAGCGCGGAGAGGACGAGGGGATCGGCCCTGCGATGGCGGGCAAGATCCGAAACGCACTCGCCAACTACGCGCCTCTGTTCGGCCTTCCTGGAGTCGAGTTTCGGTTGCACACGACGACGCTCTACAACTCGCTCTATCGCGCCGACGACGACATGCTCGTCAACGGGCACGTCTACGGCGTCGGCGCCTATCTGGCGCCGGTAATGCACCTCTCCCAGGTGCCCGGAGGGGAACTGTTCAGCACCTATGCGGCGAGCATCGAACGGATCTGGGAGGGCTCCCGGATCATCACCTCGCCCCAGCTCGAAAGCGAGGCAGCATGAGCCGCATCGACTACTTCCATGATCCAGCGGCCCCGCCAGCGAACTCGGTCGTGCCGTCCGTCACTGCCGTCGTGACGGACGCCGAGGGGCAGTTGCTGCTGATCCATAAGACGGACAACGACCTGTGGGCCCTCCCAGGTGGTGGGCACGACATCGGGGAGTCCGTGGCGGACACCGTCGTCCGCGAGGTGCGGGAGGAGACGGGGATCGACGTCGAGGTCTCGTCGGTCGTCGGCCTCTACACGGACCCGGCCCACGTCATGGCATACGACGACGGCGAGGTCCGGCAGCAGTTCAGCATCTGCTTCAAGGCGCGTCCTGTTGGCGGCATCCTGCGAACCAGCTCGGAGTCGAAGGAGGTTCGTTGGGTGAGCCCGGCAGACCTCGACGACCTCGACATCCACCCGTCGATGCGGCTGCGGATCGCGCACGGTTTGGAGCCGGGCCGCATCGAGCCGTACATCGGCTAGGCAGTGGTACCGATCCTGAGCAGCCGACTTTCTACTCGGCGTGCAGCCGCATCGATCTCAGGCTCGGCGCGGCGGATGAACCGGCCGACGATGCTGTCCGACCCGTACCGACCGACGATCTCCGAGATTCGGTCGGGCGTTGTCGTCGGCGTACCGTCCGGCGTGGTGGTCATGTCGCAGTAGATCAGTGCGTCGACCAGGTGAGGCTCCTCCAGCGGGAACTCAGCCTCCAACTCGTGCCGAAGCCCGCGCTCCTCCGCTTCAAGCAGCGCGCACGAGTGATGGGCGACCAGCCGTACGACCCGCTCGTCCACACCCTCCACCCGGAGGAACCGGGCGCCGTCAAGGGGGTGGAAGCCGGTCCCGATGCTGGCGATTCGAGGCGAGTACCCGACATCGTGAAGAACGGCGGCGGACTCCAGTAGCTTGGCATCCGGGCCGAGGGTGCTGGCCAGGGTCCGGGCCTTGCCAGCCACCCCAAGGGAGTGGGACCAGCGACGCGGCAGGTCGGACGACAGAAGGGACTCGGCAAGCTCGTAGGCCCACACGGGCATCTGCTCCTTGATTGCTGTGGTTAGGACGAACTCTTGGGCAAAGCGCGGACGTGTCGGCCCTTACCGTGGCGTACTTCGAGAACGCCGGCTCCCTCTAGCTTCGCCAACGCCCGGCGTACGGTGCCTCTTGAGGCGCCAGTGGACTCGGTCAGTTCGGCCTCTGATGGGAAGTTGGCCCCGATGCTGAGCGTCCGAACCAGCGCGGTGAGCTGGTCGAGCACTGGGAGCTTGGGCTCCGTGCCTACAACGACCCACCCAGCTCCGGGCTCTGATCGGACCAGTCCTTCGGCCGCAAGGACGCCGAGGGCGCGACGTACCGTGGTGCGACCCGCTCCATGGGTTTGCATGAGCTGGGCCTCGGATGGAAGGGACGTGGCGGTGAAGTCCCCGCTGATCTCGGCGCGGATGGCATCTGCGATCCGCAGGTAGGTACCTCGCGGGCTCCGCTCAGGCACTGGCCGTTCCCTTCTCTAGGTAGATGCCTAGTCAGGATGAACGATTGCGAGGGGTGGGTACCAGAGTCTCGGACGATCACCTATCGTCGAGAGCCAACCCGTGACGCCAGGCGGGCAAGTCGCCGTTCCTTGGTGCGTGTGGGCGAGAACACGAATAGGGCCGGGACCGGACAGCGATTCACTGTCCGGTCCCGGCCCTTGGGGTTGCGGGTGTGGGTTCTGTCAGGTGCTGTGGACCGACCGGACAGCCTCGACGGGGGAAGTGTCCGGGCTGTCCGGGTGTCCTGGGAGGTGCGTTGACCTGGGGTGATTGTCCGGACAGGGCCCGGACAGCGCAGCGTCCGCTGTCCGGAGCGGCTCGCTGCGGAGAAGAAGCTGAAACACCCGCGAGGCGGTGTTTCAGCTTCTTCTTCAACGACTGCGCTGTACTCGATTGAATGGTCTTCATGGGGGCCAGGGGCTGTGAGGCTCGGTGGGGCATGCGTGGGGTGGGTGACGTTGGCCACGGCTGCGCCGCAGGTCAGAAGCGGTCGTGCGCGTGGTCTGTAAATCTGCCGCGTAAGCTACGCAGGTTCGAACCCTGCACCAGCCACAGGGATACGAAAGAGCCCCTGATCAGCGGAAACGCTGATCAGGGGCTCTTTCGTCGTATTCGAACGCGCGGCTACGGCAGGTGGTCGTTATGGGTGGCTTGTCTCACTTCATTCCGCCCGAATACCGCCCCTGACCAGCAGTTCCGGACCAGGGGCGGACCAAAGATCACGGTTCTTGAACGCCGGCGGGGATGGCTCGCCCCCGCCGTATCAGCAGGTCGGAAGCATCCTGTGGGCCTCGAGTTGGTGAAGCACTTCGGCGTGGTGCGCGGAACGGTGGACAAGGCGCTCGACCTGCTCCGCACCGAGGGCCTGATGGTCACCCGCCAGGGGAGCGGCTCCTTCGTCCGCGACCGCACCTCCCGCCCGGTCGGGGCTCCGGCCGCACCTGGAGGCCGCCTTCGAGTAGCAGCACGTGCCGCTGGGCAAGGTCCGCTCCGGCCGCCGCGCGCCGGAGTCCATCACGGTCCGGCTGCTGCTGCCCGACACGACGGCACCGATGGCCGTGCCCGTCCTCGTCTACGGCCTCCAGGACGAAGCCGCCCTCCAGCAGCGCGCCCGCAACATCGCCCACTCGGTCGAGACGCTCCCCGAACTGGGCCTCGTCCAGAAGGCCAGCGTCCAGGTCAAGGTCCACCGGGCATCCAGCCTGTTCAAGCTGTACATCCTGAACGGGACGGAGGCGTTCTCCGGCTTCCACCCGCTCCGCGAGCGCACCGTCACGATCGACGACACCGCCCACACCTTCTTCGGCGTGACCGGCAAGGACACCACGTCGCTGGCCCGGACGACGCCTCGCTCGGCTCCCAATACGTCCAGCAGGCCCAGATGTGGTTCGACAGCGTGTGGAGCACCATCGCCTACGAGCGGCAGCCATGATCGCCACCCCCGAGCAACTCGCCGCCGTCCTGCGGCCGGTGAAGCACATCCTCCTCGACTTCGACGGCCCGGCCTGCTCGGTTTTCGCCGGCTGCCCCGCCTCAGAGGTCGCCCGCCGACTCCGCGAGGGCCTGCTCGCCACCGGCGGGCAGGACCCGGCCGGGGCGGCCGCCGGAGCCCCGACGATCGGCTACGCCAACAAGCTGGGGAAGGGCGCCAAGTTGGCTGCCGCCGGGGCGGTGGTGATCGTGGACTCGATGAAGCTCATGGCCGACGCCCTAGCCTGAATGTTTCGCACAGGTCGTGCGAAAGGGGCCTTGCGTGGATCGGTCCACAGGCCAGGGCTGGTGCGAACTGAGCGATGGGCTGGTGAACTTCCAAATTCTCTGGATGGAACCCTCGAGTCTCGGCATGCTCTACCTATGGCGATTGACACAGATTGGGCCCTCGGTGAGCTGAAACACTTCATCGGTCTGGCCTCGAGGCCCCGGGTGAAGACTGCTTTCCGAACCAAAGGTGACGATGCTGAGCTCATCGCCAGCGCTCAGGTTGTTGAGCAGATCCTTGATCGGGTGTTCCCCCGATGGCATCACAGGGTAGTAGGACTCGGGTCCCTCTCGGACTACTGGGCGCGTCACCGCGAGGCTGCTCAACGAGCTGTTGTGACCCTTGAGCGCGAAGCTGAGATCCGAGAGAAGCTCGGAGACAATGCGCCGCAGATCAGCGCCTCCACGTTCCACCCGTGGGCTTGGGAGGGGGCTAGTTCGCTGTGGCAGAGCGGCCATTTCCGGGAGGCTGTCACTGCAGCTGCCCGCAAGATCAATGCGGAGGCGCAGAACAAGCTCGAACGCCGAGACCTGTCCGAGATCAAGCTCTTCCAAGAGGCTCTCAGCGCTAATGCTCCAGCCGTGGGCAGGCCTCGGCTCCGGATCGTCCCAGATGATGGCTCTGACACGTATAAGAGCACTCAACGAGGAGTGATGGCCTTTGCTGAGGGTTGCTTTGCAGCCATCCGCAATCCCAACAGCCATGAGGACAGCCTGCCCGAGCTTCCCGAGGCGGAAGCCCTGGAGCAGCTTGCCGCGCTGAGCCTTCTGGCCCGGTGGATTGATAGCGCGGCAGTTGAGAGCACGTCGTGAGGGAGCAGGGTGCGGCTGCGAGGCCATCGGAGTGTCCGATGGCCTCGTGCTGGTCGACTGCTCAACGCCTACTCCTCGCAGGCCTGGCCCGACCTTGGCGTCGGCGGGGTATGAGCTGAAACACAGAAGGGCCGCGTGGGCAGCGGAGATCGCTGCCCGACGTGGCCCTTTGGGTGCTTGGGGGAGTGAGTCCAGGGGAGGTCGTCGAGACCATGATCCGGACCGGTGGCGGACCAGATCCAGTCCGCGTAGAAGAGTTGGCTGGTCAGGGCGGGTGCAGCCAGCGGCCTGTGGGTGTGCCGCGCAAGCTGCGCAGGTTCGAGCCCCGCAGCAGCCACCGGGTGGAGAAACGGCCCCCGATCTGCGGAAACGCGGAGCGGGGGCCGTTTCGTGTGCCCGGGGTGGGGTGGTGGCGTTATTGCGCATGGCTTGCAATTACGGGGGTGGGGCAGCAGAGTGGGGGCTGGGGGTGGGAGTCCTTCGATCGAGCTGGTCGTCTTCCCAACCGGCGTCCGCCGGGACAGCGGCTCGGCCCACCCCCACCATGGCTTCTGGGGCGGGGGCGTCAAGAGGGCGTCAAAGGGGTTCGTGGGGGCGTCAGGAACGCGTAGGGGCGGGGGAGCGGGCGGGGTGCGGGGACGCAGGATCTGAGCACCAGCTCACTGCGGAGGTCCCGTCCGATGTCCAGCGCCATCAGTACCCCGGCCGTGACGGCCGAGCCCGAAGAGCCGCCGGATACCGGCCACGGGGACGAGCGGCACCGGCTGTCCGCGGTGGGCGGCCTGGCGGCGCTGTCGCTGGACGCGATGGCCTCGGTGGCGTACGGCCCGGAGTCGATCGTGCTGGTGCTGGCAGCCGCCGGTGCGTACGGGCTCGGGTTCACGCTGCCGGTGACGGTGGCGATCGCCGTGCTGCTCGCCGTGCTGGTGGCCTCCTACCGGCAGGTGATCGCGGCGTTCCCGGACGGCGGCGGATCGTACGCGGTGGCCAAGGCGCACCTGGGCCGGCGGACGGCGCTGACGGCGGCGGCCTCGCTGGTGATCGACTACGTCCTGAACGTCGCGGTCTCGGTGACGGCCGGCGTGGCCGCGCTCACCTCCGCCTACCCCGGCCTGTACGGGGACCGTGTCTGGCTCTGCCTCGGCGTCCTCGCCCTGGTCACGGCCGTGAACCTGCGCGGCATAGCCGAGTCGGCCCGCTGGTTCATGGTGCCGACGGCGGTGTTCGTGCTGTCGATCCTGGCGATCGTCGTCGTCGGCCTGTTCAGGGACGCCCCCGCCAGCACGGCGGCCGCCGCCGGACACGCCTCGGTGCTCGCCGAGAACGCGACGAGCGTGGGCGCGCTGCTGCTGCTCAAGGCGTTCGCGGCCGGCTGCTCCGCCTTGACGGGCGTCGAAGCCGTGGCCAACGCCGTCCCCTCCTTCCGCACCCCGCGGGCCAAGCGCGCCCAGCGCACCGAGGTCATGCTCGGCGCCCTGCTCGGTGTGATGCTGATCGGACTGGCCGTGCTGATCGGCCGCTTCCACCTCCAGCCCGTCGAGGGCGTCACCGTGCTCGCCCAGCTCGCCGACGCCTCGCTCGGCCACGGGATCGGCTTCTACGTCGTCCAGTTCGCCACCGTGATCCTGCTCGGCCTCGCCGCGAACACCTCCTTCGGCGGCCTGCCGGTGCTGATGGACCTGCTCGCCCGGGACAACCACCTTCCGCACGTGTTCGCCCTGCGCGCCGACCGCCAGGTGTACCGCTACGGCGTGCTGTTCCTGGCCGCCGTCTCGGCGGCGCTGCTGGTCGGCTCCGGCGGCGACGTCAACGACCTGGTGCCGCTGTTCTCGATCGGCGTCTTCGTCGGCTTCACCATCTGCCAGGTCGGCATGGTCCGGCACTGGTACCTGCTGCGCCCGCCCGGCTGGCGGGGCAAGGCGGCGCTCAACGGCTTCGGGGCCGTCCTCACCGGCGTCGCGACCCTCGTGGTCACCGGCACCAAGTTCACCGAGGGCGCCTGGGGCATCGTCGTGGCCCTGCCGCTGCTGGTGGTGCTGTTCGAGGCCGTCCACCGCAGTTACGCCCGCATCGGCGAGCGGCTGGAGCTCGGCCGGGTGCCCGGTGCGGTGACCCGCCAGCGCAGCCTGGTCGTCGTCCCGGTGACGGCGATCACCAGGCTCACCCGGGACGGCCTCTCGGCGGCGCTCTCGCTCGGCGACGAGGTGATGGCGGTGACGGTCGTGTACGAGCCCGCGCAGGCCGAAGCGCTGCGCAGGGACTGGGAGTTGTGGCAGCCGGGGGTGCCCCTGGTGGAGATCCCGGACGGGCACCGCAGGCTCGGCCAGCCGATCGCGGAGTTCGTCAACGAGCTCGGGCGCGAGCACGCGTACGACCGGCTGACCGTCCTGATCCCCGAGGTGGAGCCCGCGCACTGGTGGCAGCGGGCGCTGCAGAACCGTCGCGGCGCGGTGATCGACCGCGCCCTGCGCCGGCACACCGACGCGGTGGTCTGCCGCCTGCGGATGCGGATGTAGCGGAGACGAGAGAAGGAAAGGGCCCGGGACGGCGAACGCGCTGTTCCGGGCCCTTCCGCGTCCTTCCGCGTCCACGGAACCGGCCAGGGGCCCCGGCCCGACGGTCTCGGCCGGATCACGGCGGTCTCGGCCCGGTGAAGGAGGCGTCAAAGTCGCGTCAACGCGGCGCTATCACCCGTATGGAGGGCGTCAGGGCCCCCTGACGCGCCCCGACTGGCTGGTTTGCTGCATCTGCCGGTCGTCCTCCGGCGCCGCGCGAGGCCCGAAACCCGCACGCGGCAGTCTCCCGAACCGCTCTGGTGGAGCCCATGTCCGATCTCATCTACGTCGGTGTCACGGTCGCCGTGTTCGCCGTCATCGCCCTGATCGCGCGGGGGGTGGAGAAGCTGTGAGCGCGGAAAACATCGCTGGTCTGATCGTGGCCGTCGCGCTCGTCGGCTATCTCGTCGTGGCGCTGATCTTCCCGGAGAAGTTCTGACATGGGAAACACTCTCGCGGGCTGGCTGCAGGCCCTCGCCCTCGTCGGCGCGCTGGCCCTGTGCTACCGCCCCCTCGGCGACTACATCGCCAGGATCCTCACCACCTCCAAGCACCTCAGAGTCGAGCGCGGCATCTACAAGGTGATCGGCGTCGACGGTGACGCCGATCAGCGCTGGCCGGTGTACCTGCGCTCGGTGATCGCCTTCTCGGCCGTCTCGGTGCTCTTCCTGTACGGCCTGATCCGCCTCCAGGGCTACCTGCTGCTGAGCCTGGGCGTCCCGCAGATGGACGGCCACCAGGCCTGGAACACCGCGATCTCGTTCGTCGCGAACACCAACTGGCAGTCCTACGCCGGTGAGTCGGCGATGGGCCACCTGGCGCAGATGGCCGGTCTGGCCGTCCAGAACTTCGTCTCCGCGGCCGTCGGCATCGCCGTCGTCGCCGCGCTGATCCGGGGCTTCACCCGCAACCGTACGGACCGCCTGGGC
This sequence comes from Kitasatospora sp. NPDC101183, assembly GCF_044767945.1. Classification (NCBI taxonomy): domain Bacteria; kingdom Bacillati; phylum Actinomycetota; class Actinomycetes; order Kitasatosporales; family Streptomycetaceae; genus Kitasatospora; species Kitasatospora sp. NPDC101183. Next base: position 148,197 of record NZ_JBIWOW010000009.1, read on the forward strand.
AACTTCTGGGTGGACCTGATCCGGATCAACCTGCGCCTGCTGCTGCCGATCTCGATCCTGTTCGCCCTGGTCCTGGCCGGCGCCGGCGTCGTCCAGAACTTCCACGGCTTCACCGACGTGACCACCCTCGGCAACGAGGTGCAGAGGATCCCGGGCGGCCCGGTGGCCTCCCAGGAGGTCATCAAGCTGCTGGGCACCAACGGCGGCGGCTTCTTCAACGCCAACTCGGCGCACCCGTTCGAGAACCCGACCGGCTTCTCCAACCTGGTCGAGATCTTCCTGATCCTGCTGATCCCGTTCGCCCTGCCGCGGACCTTCGGCCGGATGGTCGGCGACAACCGCCAGGGCTACGCCATCCTCTCCGTGATGGGCCTGTTCTGGATCGCCTCCACGGCCCTGCTCACCGTCGCCGAGCTCCAGCACCACGGCTCCGCCCTGCAGGCCGCGGGCGCCGCGATGGAGGGCAAGGAGCAGCGCTTCGGCATCGCCGCGAGCACCCTGTTCGCCTCCTCGACCACGCTGACCTCGACCGGTGCGGTGAACTCGTTCCACGACTCGTTCACCCCGTTCGGCGGCGGCCTGACGGTCTTCAACATGATGCTGGGCGAGATCGCGCCCGGCGGCGTCGGCTCCGGCCTGTACGGCATGCTCGTGCTCGCGGTGGTCGCGGTGTTCGTCGCCGGCCTGATGGTCGGCCGCACCCCCGAGTACCTGGGCAAGAAGCTCGGCGGCCGCGAGATGAAGTTCGCCTCGCTGTACATCCTCACCACCCCGACCCTCGTACTGGTCGGCACGGGCGTGGCGATGGCCCTGCCCGGTGAGCGGGCCGGGATGCTCAACTCGGGCGCCCACGGCTTCTCCGAGGTGCTGTACGCCTTCACCTCCGCCGCGAACAACAACGGCTCGGCCTTCGGCGGCCTGACCGTCAACACCGACTGGTACGACACGGCGCTCGGTCTGGCGATGATCTTCGGCCGTCTGCTGCCGATCGTCTTCGTCCTGGCGCTGGCCGGCTCGCTCGCCCAGCAGCAGCCGGTTCCGGCCACCCCGGGCACCCTGCCCACCCACAAGCCGCTGTTCGTGGGCCTGCTCTCGGGCGTGATCCTGATCGTCGTCGGCCTCACCTACTTCCCGGCCCTGGCTCTCGGGCCGATCGCGGAAGGTCTCTCCTGATGTCCACCCCTACGCTCAACCCCGCACCGGCCGACAAGGCCGAGCCCGCCGCGCCGCACAGAGTGCAGAGCGGCCTCCTCGACCCGAAGCTGATCCTCGCCTCCCTGCCGGACGCGGTGAAGAAGCTCGACCCCCGGGTGATGGTCAAGAACCCGGTGATGTTCGTGGTCGAGGTGGGCTCGGTGGTCACCACCGTCTCCGCGATCGCCGACCCGTCCGTCTTCGCCTGGGCGATCACCGTCTGGCTCTGGCTCACGACGGTCTTCGCCAACCTGGCGGAGGCCGTGGCCGAGGGCCGCGGCAAGGCCCAGGCCGACACCCTGCGCAAGACCAAGACCGAGTCCGTCGCCCGCCGCCTCACCAACTGGCCCGCGAGCCAGGCCGAGGAGGAGGTGCCCGGCACCGCGCTGCAGCTCGGCGACCACGTGGTGGTCGAGGCCGGCCAGGTCATCCCCGGCGACGGCGACGTCGTCGAGGGCGTCGCGAGCGTCGACGAGTCGGCGATCACCGGCGAGTCCGCGCCCGTCATCCGCGAGTCCGGCGGCGACCGCAGCGCCGTCACCGGCGGCACCAAGGTGCTGTCCGACCGGATCGTGGTGAAGATCGCCTCGGAGCCCGGCAAGTCCTTCATCGACCGGATGATCGCCCTGGTCGAGGGCGCCGCCCGGCAGAAGACGCCGAACGAGATCGCGCTCAACATCCTGCTGGCCTCGCTGACCATCGTCTTCCTGGTCGCGGTCGTCACGCTCCAGCCGATGGCCACCTTCGCGGGCGCCCCGCAGTCGATGATCGTCCTGGTCGCCCTGATCGTGGCGCTCATCCCGACCACCATCGGCGCGCTGCTCTCCGCGATCGGCATCGCCGGCATGGACCGCCTCGTCCAGCGCAACGTGCTGGCGATGTCCGGCCGCGCCGTCGAGGCCGCCGGCGACGTCAACACCCTGCTGCTCGACAAGACCGGCACCATCACCCTGGGCAACCGCCAGGCCGCCGAGTTCCTCTCCGCCCCGGGCGTCGGGACGGACGAACTGGCCGGCGCCGCCCAGCTCTCCTCCCTCGCGGACGAGACCCCCGAGGGCCGCTCGATCGTGGTGCTCGCCAAGACCGAGTACGGCCTGCGGGCCCGCGCCCAGGGCGAGCTGACCCACGCCACCTGGGTGCCGTTCACCGCCCAGACCCGCATGTCGGGCGTGGACCTGGACGAGCCCGAGGGCCTCCACCAGGTCCGCAAGGGCGCGGCCGGTTCCGTCTCCAACTGGGTGACGGAGAACGGTGGTTCGGTCGGCGCCGAGGTCGCCACGCTGGTCGACGGGATCTCCGCCGCCGGTGGCACCCCGCTGGTCGTCGCCTCGAAGCTCGGCAGCGAGCCCGCCCGCGTCCTCGGGGTCATCCACCTCAAGGACGTGGTCAAGGAGGGCATGCGGGAGCGCTTCGACGAGCTGCGCCGCATGGGCATCAAGACCATCATGATCACGGGCGACAACCCGCTGACCGCCAAGGCGATCGCGGAGGAGGCCGGCGTCGACGACTTCCTGGCCGAGGCCACGCCCGAGGACAAGATGGCCCTGATCAAGAAGGAGCAGGAGGGCGGCAAGCTGGTCGCGATGACCGGCGACGGCACCAACGACGCCCCCGCGCTCGCCCAGGCCGACGTCGGCGTCGCGATGAACACCGGGACCATGGCGGCCAAGGAGGCCGGCAACATGGTCGACCTGGACTCCAACCCGACCAAGCTCATCGAGATCGTGGAGATCGGCAAGCAGCTGCTGATCACCCGGGGCGCGCTGACCACCTTCTCGATCGCCAACGACGTGGCCAAGTACTTCGCGATCATCCCCGCGATGTTCGCCGGGGTCTACCCGGGCCTGAGCCACCTCAACATCATGGGCCTGCACAGCCCCCAGTCCGCGATCACCTCGGCGATCATCTTCAACGCCCTGGTCATCGTCGGCCTGATCCCGCTCGCCCTGCGCGGCGTGAAGTACCGCCCGTCCGACGCCAGCTCGCTGCTGCGCCGCAACATCGGGGTCTACGGTTTCGGCGGTCTGGTGGTGCCGTTCGTCGGCATCAAGCTGATCGACCTGATCGTCCAGTTCATTCCCGGCCTCAGCTGACGCGGGGAGAGGAGAAACCACCATGTCCAAGCCCCTGCCGACGACCGTCCGCACCCACTTCACCGCTCTGCGCGCCCTCCTGGTGCTCACGGTGATCCTGGGGATCGCGTACCCGCTGCTGATCACCGGCATCAGCCAGGTCGCGTTCAGCGACAAGGCCAACGGGTCGCTGGTCTCCGCCGACGGCAAGAACGTCGGCTCCAGCCTCCTCGGCCAGAACTACAACCTGCCGAAGAAGGACCCGAACGACAAGAACGAGGAGGCCCAGCCGGACCCGCAGTGGTTCCAGCCCCGGCCCTCCGCCAATAGCTACGCCGGCGACAACTCCGGTGCCAGCAACCTCGGCCCGAACAGCGAGGACCTGCTCAAGGCCGTCAACGACCGCCGCAAGGCCGTCGCCGAGTTCGACGGCGTCGACCCGGCGAGCGTCCCGGCCGACGCGCTGACCGCCTCCGGCTCCGGCCTCGACCCGCACATCTCGGTGGCCTACGCCCAGGAGCAGGTCAAGCGGGTCGCCGACAAGCGCGGCCTGTCCCAGGACACCGTCGCCAAGCTCGTCGGGAAGTACACCGAAGGGCGCTCGCTCGGCTTCCTCGGCAACGAGGGCGTCAACGTCGTCCTGCTCAACAAGGCGCTCAGCGAGCAGAAGTGACATCACGTCGGAGGATGTGGTGACGGACCGACCCGGGCCGGAGCATGGCTCCCGGCCCGGGTCGGTCGGCCGCATGTCCGGCCCGCTCCACCGAACACCCCGCCACATCCCGACCGCCCAGCGATGACGAAAGAGCAGCGCCCATGGCCCGCGACCTCACCCACGGCACCGGCACCCGCGGCGGCCGGCTGAGGGTGTACCTCGGATCCGCCCCGGGGGTCGGCAAGACCTACCGGATGCTGGACGAGGCCCGGCGCAGACAGGAGCGCGGGGCCGACGTCGTGGTCGGGTACATCGAGTGCCACGGCCGCCGCCACACCGAGGGCATGCTCGCCGGCCTGGAGGTCCTCCCGCGCGCCCACCGCTCGTACCGGGACGCCGAGTTCGACGAGATGGACCTCGACGGGCTCCTCGCGCGCCGCCCGTCCGTCGTGCTGGTGGACGAGCTGGCGCACACCAACATCCCCGGCGGCCGCCACGCCAAGCGCTGGCAGGACGTCGAGGAGATCCTCGCCGCCGGGATCGACGTCATCACCACCGTCAACATCCAGCACCTGGAATCGCTCAACGACGTCGTCCAGAAGATCACCGGCATCCCCCAGCGCGAGACCGTCCCGGACGAGGTGGTCCGCCGGGCCGACCAGATCGAACTCGTCGACATGGCCCCGCAGGCACTGCGCCGCCGGATGGCCCACGGCAACGTCTACAAGGCGGAGAAGGTGGACGCGGCGCTCTCCAACTACTTCCGGGTCGGCAACCTCACCGCCCTGCGCGAACTCGCCCTGCTCTGGGTCGCCGGACGCGTGGACGAGGGGCTGCGCGACTACCGCGCCAGCCACAACATCGACCGCGTCTGGGAGACCCGCGAACGGGTCGTCGTCGCCCTCACCGGCGGCCCCGAGGGCGAGACCCTGATCCGCCGCGCCGCCCGGATCGCCGACCGCACGGCCGGCGGGGACCTCATCGCCGTCCACGTCTCCCGCAGCGACGGCCTGGCCGGCGCCTCCTCCGGCGCCCTCGCCCAGCAGCGGCTGCTCGTCGAGACCCTCGGCGGCAGCTACCACGTGGTGGTCGGCGACGACATCCCCACCGCGCTGCTCGCCTTCGCCCGCGCCCACGACGCCACCCAGCTGGTGCTCGGCACCAGCCGCCGCGGCCGGATCAACCGCTTCCTCACCGGCCCCGGCATCGGCGAGACCACCGTGGACGCCTCCGAGGACATCGACGTCCACATGGTCACCCACGAGTTCACCGGCCGGGGCCGGCTGCCCTCCCTGGGCCGGCGCCACTCCCGGCGCCGCACGATCCTCGGCTACCTGTCCGGCCTGGCGGTGCCCTGGCTGCTCACCGTCGTGCTCTCCCAGGCGCACGACACCATCAACCTCACCACCGACGCCCTGATCTTCCAGCTCGGCGTGGTCATCGTCGCCCTGCTCGGCGGCGCCGTCTCCGCCCTGCTGGCCGCGCTGTTCGCCTCGGTGCTGCTGAACTACTACTTCATCCCGCCCGTCCACAGTCTGACCATCGGCGAGACCAACAACATCGTCGCCCTGGTGGTCTTCGCCGCCATCGCCCTCGCCGTCTCCACCGTCGTCGACCACGCCGGCCGCCTCACCAGCCGCGCCGCCCGCGCCACCGCCGAGGCCGAGACCCTCTCCACCCTGGCCGGCAGCGTGCTGCGCGGAGCCGACGCCCTGCCCGCCCTGCTGGAGAAGTCCCGGACGGCCTTCGGCATGCGGACCGTCGCCCTGCTCACCCGTACGGGCGAGGTGCTCGCCCACTCCGAGGCCGAGCTCCCGGACGACTCCGCCGGGCCGGTCGAGACCACCGAGGTCCCGGTCGGCGCCGACGCGGTGCTGGTGCTCACCGGCCGCCGGCTGCCCGCCGCCGACCAGCGGGTGCTCACCGCCTTCGCCGCCCACGTCGGCGCCGCGCTGGAGCGCGACCGCCTCGCCGTGGTCGCCGCCGAGGTCGAGCCGATCAAGGCCGCCGACCGGATGCGCACCGCCCTGCTCGCCGCCGTCAGCCACGACCTGCGCACCCCGCTGGCCGCCGCGCTCGCCTCCGTCGGCTCGCTGCGCAGCCCCGACGTCGAGTTCTCGCCCGAGGACCAGGCCGAACTCCTCGCCACCGCCGACGAGTCGCTGGTCAAACTCACCCGTCTGGTGGACAACCTGCTCGACATGAGCCGCCTCCAGGCCGGCGCCCTCACCCTGCACCTCACCGAGACCCACCTCGACGAGATCCTGCCCCGGGCGCTCGACAGCCTCCCCGACCCGTACGCGCCGATCCAGCCGCTCGACCTGGACACCGCCCCGCCCGTGCTCGCCGACCCGCCGCTGCTGGAGCGCGTCCTCGCCAACGTGATCACCAACGCGCTGCGCCACAACGCCCCCGGCGCGCCCGTCCTGGTCACCGCCAGCCACCACGCCGACCTGGTCGAGGTCCGGGTGATCGACCGGGGCCCCGGCATCGCCCCGGAGGACCGCGACAGCGTCTTCCTGCCCTTCCAGCGCCTCGGCGACACCGACAACACCACCGGCGTCGGCCTCGGGCTCGCCCTCTCCCGCGGCCTCGCCGAGGCCATGGGCGGCAGCCTGGAGGTCGAGGACACCCCCGGCGGCGGCACCACCATGCTGCTGACCCTGCCCGCCGCCGTCCCGCCCGCCACCACCAGCGATTTCGGGGAGGAGCTCCAAGCGTGAGTGAGATCCTGATCGTCGACGACGAACCCGCCCTACTGCGGACCCTGCGGATCAACCTGAGCGCCCGCCAGTACGCCGTCCGCACCGCCGCCACCGGCGGCGAGGCCCTGGACCGCGCCGCGCACGCGCTCCCCGACGCCGTCCTGCTCGACCTCGGCCTGCCCGACCTCGACGGCATGGACGTGCTGCGCGGCCTGCGCACCCGCAGCGCGATGCCGATCATCGTGCTCTCCGGCCGGTCCGGCTCCACCGACAAGATCGGCGCCCTCGACGCCGGCGCCGACGACTACCTCACCAAGCCCTTCCTGATGGACGAACTCCTCGCCCGGCTGCGGGCGGTGCTGCGCCGCCCGCTCGGCGGCCCCGCGCCCGGCCGGCCCGTCATCGGCGAGCACACCGTCGACCTCACGGCCACCACCGTCACCGGCCCCGACGGCCCGGTGCGGCTCACCCCGACGGAGTGGCGCATCCTCGCCCTGCTGCTCGCCAACCCCGGCCGCCTGGTGCCCGGGCGGCAGATCCTGCGCGAGGTGTGGGGCCCGGCGCAGGAGGCGCGCGGCAACTACCTGCGGGTCTACCTGGCGGGGCTGCGCCGCAAGCTGGAGCCGGACCCGGCCCGGCCGCGCCACCTGATCACCGAGCCCGGGATCGGCTACCGGTACGAGCCGTAGCGGGCCCCGAACGGACCCCGGGCGGGTCGCACGTCAACACCGCGTCAAGAGCGGCTCCCGGGGCGACAGGAGGACGTCAAGGCCGACCGGTGGCGGTGCCGCGCGGGCGTAACGTCAGTACCGGAACGAGCGGCCGCGGCGCGACCGTGGGGGAAGCCCGGGGCCGTTCCGAAGCCGCCGAATCAGGCGGCCAGCAGGTGGGGGAGGGGCGCGCGACATCGATCGCGCGCCCCTTTTTTCACACCCGAAAGACTCCCCGAACTAGCCGTCCGCCCCGCCCGACTGCCTCGGCAGCGCCAGCGCCACCGTGTCCGCGAACTCCCGTACGGCGCTGGTCCGGCTGACCACCCGGCCACTGTGCACCACCAGCCGGCTGTGCCCGCCCGCCAGCGCCCCGGCGAGGCTGTCCCCGCGCACCGCCAGCAGCTCCGCCGGGAACCCGGCGTCCACCCGCACCGGCGCCAGCCCGAGCACCGCCCGCGCCTGGTTCGCCACCGCGTCGTACGCCGCCTCGACGCCCAACTCCCCGCCCGCGGCGAGCAGATGGGCCGCCTCCAGCGGATCCGCCCGGCCGACGGGGTTGGACGGGTCGCGCAGCGCCCCGCTGCCCGCCGCCAGCGGCACCCGCGCCTCGGCCAACTCCCGTACCAAGCCCGGGCGCAGGCCCGGCACCGGCCCCTCCAGGCCGGTGCAGCAGCCGTTCTGCGGCAGGCAGACCACCCGCACCCCGCCGCTGGCCAGCACGGTGGAGGCACCCCGGGCGAGCAGTCCGCAGGGCCCGAGTGTCACCCTCGGCCGCAGCGGCGCCAACGCGCCCACCAGGCGCGCCAGTTGGGGGGCGTCGGCGGCGGTGGTGTGCAGGTCCACCGGGCAGTCCGCCTCCCGGGCGGCCTCCAGCAGCAGCTGCACGTACCCGGCCGGGTCCGGGTCCAGCTCCGGGCAGCCGCCGGCCGCCGTGGCGCCCAGCTTGAGCGCCTCGCGCAGCTGCGTCCGCCCGTCCGCCCCGGCGCGGCCGGTGAGCAGCCGGGGCATCGCCACCGCCTGGAGGTCGGCCAGCCCGCGCAGCGCCTGCCGGGCGGTGAGCACGGCCTCCAGCCGGCGCAGCCCGTGCACGTCGCCGATCCGGACGTGGGTGCGCTGGGCGGTGGCGCCGTAGCCGAGCGAGGTGAGCGCGGCCTCGGTGACCCTGCGGGTGAGGTCCTCCCGGGTCTCCGGCGGCGGGGCGGTCAGCGCGGCGGAGAAGGCGGCGTCGTAGTGGGCGTGCGGCTCGGCGGGGGCCGGCAGCAGCAGGTAGCCCTTGAGGTCGATCCGGGCGCCGGTGGTGACGGTGGGGGCGCCGGGCAGGGCGGGCAGCGGGCCGAGGCTGCCGACCGTGCCGACGGCCTGGATGCGGTCGCCGCTGATCCGGACGTCCACCACGCGCCCGTCCATCAGCCGGGCGCCGGTGAGCAGCAGGACGGGGCCGTGTCCGAGCGGGTTGGCCGACGGGCCGGGCCCGGAGTGCGCCCCGTCCGCGGCTGCGCTGTCCATCGCCGGCTCCCTCGTCGCCCCGTGCGGCCGCCCCCGTTGCGGTGCGGTCGGCCTCCCGATCAATGAGGGTCGAGCCTATGGGCCACGGGGGCGGGCCGCCGGGAGGCGGGCAATAGTCGTATCGGTCCGGGCCGTCGGTTCACGGGGGGGTCGAACGCCAGACCTCGGATCGCCCGCCCGTGCAGGGCGTGGACCTGCGGTCTTCGGCCTCGGATACGGATTTCACCTCTGGGCGCGGAACGTGTAATCTCTTCCTCGTTCGCCCCTATAGCTCAGTCGGTAGAGCGTCTCCATGGTAAGGAGAAGGTCTGCGGTTCGATTCCGCATGGGGGCTCTGGTGAGAAACGGTCAGCTCCGGCTGTGCCGCAGATCACCGTGGCGGTGTAGCTCAGTTGGTAGAGCAAGCGGCTCATAATCGCTGTGTCACCGGTTCAAGTCCGGTCACCGCTACCCCGCGTAGTCGGTCGGGAGATCGCACTCCCGGTCGGCTACTCTTGTTGTGTTCTTATTCGTTGTCCAAGGAAGGCACTCCCGTGGCTGCCACCGATGTCCGCCCGAAGATCACGCTGGCCTGCGTGGAGTGCAAGGAGCGGAACTACATCACCAAGAAGAACCGGCGTAACGACCCGGACCGTCTTGAGATGAAGAAGCACTGCCCCCGCTGCAACTCGCACACCGCGCACCGCGAGACCCGCTGACCCCTTCGCAGGGCATCGGGCCTGTGTGAATTCAGGTCTTCGACTCCGGGCCGTATCCCTCACGAGGGGTGCGGCCCGGAGTCATTTCCGTATCCGCTCCCTCTCAGTCCCCATTCCGTTTCCCAGCGCTACGAGGAGCTGCCATGGCGCTCGACCCCTCCTTCATCGGGCGTGGTTACCCGCCCACCGAGCCGTACGAGGTCGGCCGGGAGAAGATCCGCGAGTTCGCCGTCGCGATCGGGGACGCCAATCCCGCGTACACCGACGCGGAGGCGGCCAAGGCGCTCGGCCACCCGGACGTGATCGCCCCCCCGACCTTCCCGTTCGTGATCACCTACGGCGCGGCCGGCCAGGTCGTGGAGGACCCGGAGCTGGGTCTGGACTACAGCCGGGTGGTGCACGGGGACCAGAAGTTCTCGTACACCCGCCCGGTGCGGGCCGGCGACCGGCTCTCGGTGGAGATCGTCATCGACAACATCAAGTCGCTGGCGGGCAACGACGTGCTCACCGTGCGCGGTGAGGTGACGGACGCCACGGGCGAGCACGTGGTGACGTCGGTCATGACGCTGGTGGCCCGGGCCGCCGACGAGGCGGGGGAGTGAGCGCGATGACGGTTGGCTACGACGAGGTCGAGGTCGGCACGGAGCTGCCGGCGCAGTCCTTCCCGGTGACGCGCGCCACCCTGGTGCGGTACGCGGGCGCCTCGGGGGACTTCAACCCGATCCACTGGAACGAGAAGTTCGCGGTCGAGGTCGGCCTGCCGGACGTCATCGCGCACGGCATGTTCACCATGGCCGAGGCGATCCGCGTGGTCACCGACTGGGTGGGCGACCCGGCCGCGGTGGTCGAGTACGGCGTGCGCTTCACCCGGCCGGTGCCGGTGCCGAACGACGGGGTCGGCGCGGTGATCGAGGTCTCGGCCAAGGTCGCCAAGAAGCTGGACGACCACAAGGTGCAGGTCGACCTGCTCGCCACAACGGGCGGCCAGAAGGTGCTCGGGATGTCCCGGGCGATCGTCCGGCTGGCCTGATCCGCGGCGCCGTCGCGGCGGGGGCCCGGTCGGCGGGCGCCCGCCGCGGTTTTCGTCCTTGCGAAGATAGTGATTAGCCACTAACTTATGACTCATGGCGAAGTCGAGCATCCGGATGAGTGCGGAGGAGCGGCGCGAGAGCGTCGTCCGGGCCGCGATGATCGAGTTCGCCCGCAGCGGTTACAAGGGGACGTCCACCGAGTCGATCGCCCGCCGCGTCGGGGTGTCGCAGCCGTACCTGTTCCGGCTCTTCCCCGGCAAGCAGGCGATCTTCACGGCCGCCGCCGAGCGCTGCATCGAGGAGACCTGGAACGTCTTCGACGAGGCCTCGGCCGACATGACGGGCGCGGACGCGGCGAGGGCGATGTCCGAGGCGTACATGGGCCTGGTCGAGGACCGCGAGCGGCTCATGATGCAGATGCAGCTGTACGTCTCGGTGTTCGCCGCCAGGACGGCCGGCGAGGAGGAGATCGGGGAGACGGCCCGGCTGCTCTGGGAAGGGCTGTTCAACCGGGTCAAGGACCGGATCGGCGGGGATGCGAAGAACGCCACGGAGTTCTTCGCGCACGGGATGCTGATCAACACCCTGGTGGCGCTGGGCTACCCCCAGGACCACTGGGTCTGGGACGGCTTCGAGGAAGCCGAGGACTGCACGACCGAAGTCGCCGAGTAGGCGGGTCGCGCGAGGGTGATCGCGCGGCCCTTTTTTTCGGCCCTTCAAAGTTATTGATCGATAACTACCTGAGAGGTACCCGGGGGTCATCATGACCGAGAGCAAGGAAAACGAGGAGCAGGGGGGCTCTGCCTCCTTCGGCCCGACCGGCGCCTGGACGCTGGTGATCACCAGCATCGCGGGCTTCATGGCCAGCCTGGACAACCTGGTCGTCACCACCGCCCTGCCCTCCATCCGGGAGGAGCTCGGCGGCGGCCTCTCCGACCTGGAGTGGACGGTCAGCGCCTACACCCTGTCCTTCGCCGTGCTGCTGATGTTCGGCGCGGCACTCGGCGACCGCTTCGGCCGCCGCAAGATCTTCCTGATCGGCGTCTCGCTCTTCACGATCGGCTCGGCCGCCGCCGCGCTCTCGCCCGGCATCGGCGCGCTGATCGCCGCCCGCGCCGTCCAGGGCGCCGGCGCCGCGGTGTCGATGCCGCTCACCCTCACGCTGCTGACGGCCGCCATCCCCGCGGCCAAGCGCGGTGTGGCGTTCGGCATCTGGTCCGGCGTCAACGGCCTGGCCATCGCCACCGGCCCGCTGGTCGGCGGCACCCTGACCGAGCACTTCTCCTGGCAGTGGATCTTCTGGATCAACGTCCCGGTCGGCCTCGTCCTCGTCCCGCTCGCCGCCCTGCGGCTGCGCGAGAGCCGCGGCGTCAGCCCGTCCCTGGACGTCGTCGGCACCCTGCTCGTCAGCGGCGGCATGTTCGGCGTCGTCCTCGGCCTGATCCGCGGCAACCCGGACGGCTGGACCAGCCCGCTGGTGCTGACCTCGCTGATCGCCGGCGGTCTGGTGCTGACCGGCTTCGTCCTGTACGAGCAGTACGGCGCCGCGCACCCGATGCTGCCGATGCGGCTCTTCCGCAGCCGGTCGTTCTCGATGATCAACGCCGCCGGCCTGCTGATGTTCCTCGGCATGTTCGGCTCGATCTTCCTGATCAGCCAGCACCTCCAGACCGTCGGCGGCTACTCCCCGCAGGACGCCGGCATCCGGATGCTCCCCTGGACGGGCATGCCGCTGCTGATCGCCCCGATCGCGGGCATGATGTCCGACAAGATCGGCGGCCGGCGGATCGTCGTGGCCGGCCTGGTCATCCAGAGCCTGGGCCTCGGCCTCTACGCGGTGATCAACGACTCCCTGGACCACTTCGAGTACGGCCCGATGGTGCCGGCCGTGGTGCTCTGCGGCATCGGGATGTCGCTGTACTTCGCGCCGATGGCCACCCTGGTGATGGACAGCGTCCTCCCGCACGAGCAGGGCATCGCCTCCGGCGCCAACAACGCCCTGCGCGAGGTCGGCGGAGCGCTCGGCGTGGCCGTGCTCTCGGCGGTGTTCTCCTCCCAGGGCGGGTTCGGCACCGAGCAGTCCTACCTCGACGGCATGATCCCGGCGCTGTACGTCGGCGCCGCCGTCGTGATGGTCGCGGCGGTCTGCTCCTTCCTCATGCCGCGCCGGGCCCAGCCCGCGCCGGCCGGGCCGGTGGCGGCGGGCGGGACCGCGCCCGCCGACGCGGAGCCCGTACGGATCTGATCCCCGCGACGGCGGGGCGCGGCGGGTGCGGGGGCGTGGCCACGGGGCCGCGCCCCCGCACCCGTACGCTGGTGGGCGTGCTGGTAGAAAACGACGCCCCCCTCGCCCCGCTGACCACGCTGCGGCTCGGCGGCCCGGCCCGCCGCCTCGTCACCGCCCACACCGACGACGAGGTGGTCGCCGCCGTCCGCGAGGCCGACGCGGCGGGCGAGCCCCTGCTGGTCATCGGCGGCGGCTCCAACCTGGTGATCGGCGACGCGGGCTTCCCCGGCACCGTGCTGCGGATCGCCACCACCGGCTTCGCCCTGGAGGGCACCGCGCTGGAGCTGGCGGCGGGCGAGGTCTGGGCCGAGGCCGTGGCCGCCACCGTGTTGGAGCACGGCCTGGCCGGCATCGAGTTCCTGGCCGGCGTCCCCGGATCGGCCGGCGCCACCCCGGTGCAGAACGTGGGCGCCTACGGCCAGGAGGTGGCGCAGTCGATCACCGAGGTGGTCGCCTACGACCGCCGGGCCGGCGAGGTCGTCACCCTCACCAACGCCGAGTGCGGGTTCTCCTACCGCCACAGCCGCTTCAAGGCCGACCCGGAGCGCTACGTCGTCCTGCGGGTGCGCTTCGCGCTGGAGGACGCGGACGGGCTCTCCACCCCGGTCGCCTACGCCGAGACGGCCCGGCACCTGGGCGTCGAGCAGGGCGCGCGGGTGGACGTGCGCGCCGCCTGGAAGGCCGTGCTGCTGCTGCGCGCGGGCAAGGGCATGGTGCTGGACGCGGGGGACCACGACACCTGGTCGGCCGGCTCCTTCTTCACCAACCCGGTGCTCACCGCCGCGCAGTACGAGTCCTTCCGCACCCGCCCGGGCGCCGAGAACGCCCCGGCCTACCCGGCGCCGGAGGGCTGCACCAAGACCTCGGCGGCCTGGCTGATCGACCGGGCCGGCTTCGGCAAGGGCTACGGCAGCGGCCCGGCGACGCTCTCCACCAAGCACACCCTGGCGCTCACCAACCGCGGCGCGGCCACCGCCGAGGACCTGCTGGCACTGGCCCGGGAGATCCGGGACGGCGTCCGCGAGGCCTTCGGGGTCGAGCTGGTCAACGAGCCGGTCATGGTCGGGGTCAAGCTCTAGGCTGCCACCGGCTGGGCGGCCAGCCAGGCGTCGACGTCCGCCAGCAGCTCCTTGCGGACGGCCTCCGGTGCGCAGGAGCCGCGCACCGACTGCCGTGCCAGCTCGGCGAGTTCGGGGTCGGAGAAGCCCAGCACCGCGCGCGCCAGCTCGTACTGCGAGGCCAGCCGGCTGCCGAACAGCAGCGGGTCGTCCGCGCCCAGCGCCAGCGGCACCCCGGCGTCGAACAGCCGCCGCAGCGGGACGTCCTCGGGCCGCTCGTAGACGCCGAGCGAGACGTTGGAGGAGGGGCAGACCTCGCAGGTGATCTGCCGGGCGGCGAGGCGCTCCATCAGCCGCGGGTCCTCGGCGGCCCGCACGCCGTGGCCGATCCGGCCGGCGTCCAGGTCGTCGAGGCAGTCCCGGACGGACTCGGGGCCGGCCAGCTCGCCGCCGTGCGGGGCCGCCAGCAGCCCGCCCTTGCGGGCGATCTCGAAGGCCCGGTCGAAGTCGCGGGCGAGGCCCCGGCGCTCGTCGTTGGAGAGGCCGAAGCCGACCACGCCGCGGTCGGCGTACCGGACGGCCAGGCGGGCCAGCGTCCGGGCGTCCATCGGGGACTTCATCCGGTTCGCGGCGACCAGCACCCGGATGCCCACCCCGGTGGCGGCCGCGGCCTGCTCCACCGCGTCGAGGATCAGCTCCAGCGCGGGGATGAGCCCGCCGAGCCGGGGGGCGTAGGAGGTCGGGTCGACCTGGATCTCCAGCCAGCGGGAGCCGTCGCGCCGCTCGTCCTCGGCGGTCTCCAGGACGAGCCGGCGGATGTCCTCCTCGTCCCGCAGGACGGAGCGGGCGGTGTCGTACAGGCGCTGGAAGCGGAACCAGCCGCGCTCGTCGGTGGCGCGGAGCTTCGGCGGCTCGCCGGAGCTGAGGGCCTCCGGCAGCCGGACGCCGTGCTTGTCGGCCAGTTCCAGCAGGGTGGCCGGACGCATCGAGCCGGTGAAGTGCAGGTGCAGATGGGCCTTCGGGAGGCCCCTCACGTCTCGCGGGTTCAACAGGCGTTCCATTCGCGAATACTGCCGCATCCGGCCCTCAAACGGGAACCGCCCTCTTCCCGTCCCCCGAAGGGGTGAAAGAGGGCGGTTCAGCGGGTGAATCCCGCACGTCGGGTTGACGTCGGACGTCAGTCGCGGGCCTCGCCCAGCAGCTTCTGGACGCGGCCGACGCCCTCGACCAGGTCGGCGTCGCCGAGCGCGTACGAGAGCCGCAGGTAGCCGGGGGTGCCGAAGGCCTCGCCCGGGACGACGGCGACCTCGGCCTCGTCCAGAATCAGCGCGGCCAGCTCCGCGGAGGTCTGCGGACGCTTGCCGCGGATCTCCTTGCCCAGCAGGCCCTTGACCGAGGGGTAGGCGTAGAACGCGCCCTCGGGCTCGGGGCACAGGACGCCCTCGATCTCGTTGAGCATCCGCACGATGGTCTTGCGGCGGCGGTCGAAGGCCTCGCGCATCTCGGCGACGGCGTCCAGGTCCCCGGCCACGGCGGCCAGGGCGGCGCGCTGGGAGACGTTGGAGACGTTGGAGGTGGCGTGCGACTGCAGGTTGGCCGCGGCCTTGATCACGTCCTTGGGGCCGATCACCCAGCCCACCCGCCAGCCCGTCATCGCGTAGGTCTTGGCGACGCCGTTGACCACGACGCACTTGTCGGCCAGCTCGGGCAGCAGGGCCGGGAGCGAGGTGAAGGTCGCGTCGCCGTAGACCAGGTGCTCGTAGATCTCGTCGGTGAGCACCCACAGGCCGTGCTCCAGCGCCCAGCGGCCGATCGCCTCGGCCTCGGCCTCGGTGTACACCGCGCCGGTCGGGTTGGACGGGGAGACGAAGAGGACGACCTTGGTGTTCTCGGTGCGGGCGGCCTCCAGCTGCTCGACCGAGACCTTGTACCCGGTGGTCTCGTCGGAGACGACCTCCACCGGGACGCCGCCGGCCAGCTGCACCGACTCCGGGTAGGTGGTCCAGTACGGCGCCGGGATGATGACCTCGTCGCCCGGGTCCAGGATCGCGGCGAAGGCCTCGTAGATGGCCTGCTTGCCACCGTTGGTGACGAGCACCTGCGAGGCGTCCACCTCGTAGCCGGAGTCGCGCAGCGTCTTCGCGGCGATCGCGGCCTTGAGCTCGGGCAGCCCGCCCGCCGGGGTGTAGCGGTGGTTCTTCGGGTCGCGGCAGGCCTCGACGGCCGCCTCGACGATGTAGTCCGGGGTCGGGAAGTCGGGCTCGCCGGCGCCGAAGCCGATCACCGGACGGCCGGCCGCCTTGAGGGCCTTGGCCTTGGCGTCCACGGCGAGGGTCGCGGACTCGGCGATCGCGCCGATCCGGGCGGAGACCCGGCGGTCGGCGGGGCGGATGGACTGGTCGGGCTGCGGGGTGGAAGCGCTCATGCCTGCATCGTCGCAGAACCGGGACGGACCGGTCATCGTGGTTCCAGTATCCGTACGGGCCCGTCCGCATCGCGGCCCCCGGCGATCCGCCGGTGATCGACGGGCCCCGCAGGACGATCGCCGCCGGGCCCCCGTTCGCGGAAGAAGAGGTTCGACCAAACGCCCCTCGACCACGTACACTCGCTGCTCGACGGCCCGCCGAAAAAGACCGCAGCTTTCACCGTCTGTACAGACAACGTGGTCGGATGCGGTAGGTTGGTCGCCACGGCGCCGCGAGGTTCCGTAGGGCAATAGCTCAATTGGTAGAGCACCGGTCTCCAAAACCGGCGGTTGGGGGTTCGAGTCCCTCTTGCCCTGCTGTTCGATCCTCATCTCAGCCCGTTCGCTCCGCAGAGCGAGCGGGCTTGATGCGGAGAGGGCACCATCAGCACCGCTAAGCCGGCCGTACGTGCCCCTCACCGGGTGCGCAGGGGTTCCGGCAGGACCCGGATTCAGGTGAGGACGAGTGACGGAGACCACGGGCTCCACCGCAACGCCTGAGAGCGGCAACCCCGAGGGGGCCGACGGCGCTGCCGAGACCACGCCCGTCGACGGCGAGGAGAAGGCGCTCTCGCGCCGCGACCGCAAGCGGGCCAACCGCTCCGGCGAGAAGAAGGCCGGCAAGCGGGCCAAGAAGGGCCCGTTCGCGCGGATGGCCCTCTTCTACCGGCAGATCATCGCCGAGCTGCGCAAGGTCGTGTGGCCCAGCAAGGGCGAGCTCACCAGCTACACCGCCGTCGTGGTCACGTTCGTCGTGGTCGTGATGGCCTTCGTGGCCGGCCTCGACTACGGCTTCTCGAAGCTGAGCCTCTGGGTCTTCGGCTGACCCTTCCGCACCGCCTCCGAAACACCTCCCGACCCGGGCCGATCCTTCGGTCCGGGTCGAGCTGTCGGCGCCGGACGTACGCGCGGCTACCGTGGACTCGGTACTGTTGAAGTCTCCGAGACCACGTCCGACGCCCGCGCGAGCGCTCGCGCACCGGTCCGGCTTCGGAGCGCGCCACCTTCACCATCTCCAGGAAAGAAGCAGCCACCGTGTCTGAGTCCCCCCTGTACGACGCCGACGAGACCGTCCGCGAGGCGGATGTCGCCGCCGAGCTGGACGCGGCCGAGCTGGCTGAGGAAGCCGAGTCGGCCGAGCAGATCGTCGACGCCGTGGACGGCGACGAGGACGAGGTCGAGGCGTTCGACGAGGCGGAGGCGGGCGAGCCGGCCGAGGAGGCCGCGCTGCACGTGGAGACCGAGGAGGAGCCCGCCGGGGACGAGGAGACCGACGAGGTCGCCGAGGCCGCGGAGTCCGTCGAGGACGAGGTCGAAGAGGCCGAGGAGGCCGAGGAGGACGTCGACCCGGTCGCCAAGTTCCGCGAGGACCTGCGCTTCATGCCCGGCGAGTGGTACGTGATCCACACCTACGCCGGCTACGAGAACCGCGTGAAGCAGAACCTGGAGCAGCGCGCCGTCTCGCTGAACGTCGAGGAGTACATCTTCCAGGCCGAGGTGCCGCAGGAGGAGGTCGTCCAGATCAAGAACGGCGACCGCAAGACCATCCGCCAGAACAAGCTCCCCGGCTACGTCCTGGTGCGCATGGACCTCACCCCCGAGTCCTGGGGCGTCGTGCGCAACACCCCCGGCGTCACCGGCTTCGTGGGCAACGCCTACGACCCGTACCCGCTGACCCTGGACGAGGTCGTCAAGATGCTCGCCCCCGACGTCGAGCGCCAGGCCGCCAAGGAGGCCGGCAAGCCGTCGCCGGTCAAGCCGAGCGAGATCCAGGTCCTGGACTTCGAGGTCGGCGACTCGGTCACCGTCACCGACGGTCCGTTCGCGACCCTCCAGGCCACGATCAACGAGATCAACCCGGACTCGAAGAAGGTCAAGGGCCTCGTGGAGATCTTCGGCCGCGAGACCCCGGTCGAGCTGTCCTTCGACCAGATCCAGAAGAACTAGCCGTACGGTCTTCGGAGTTCGGGGCGGGGCCGGTGGCTCCGCCCCGAACCCGTTTTGGTCCAGGGGCGCATACGCGTTAGCCTGGTCCGATGTGTGTGCTGGCGGCCGGGTGTCGCCCCGGTTCCGCACGCACCAGCAATCACCTCTCGGAAGGACCCGGAGAGACATGCCTCCCAAGAAGAAGAAGGTCACGGGGCTTATCAAGCTCCAGATCAACGCCGGTGCGGCCAACCCGGCGCCGCCGGTCGGCCCCGCGCTGGGCCAGCACGGCGTCAACATCATGGAGTTCTGCAAGGCCTACAACGCTGCGACCGAGTCGCAGCGCGGCATGATCGTGCCGGTGGAGATCACGGTCTACGAGGACCGTTCCTTCACCTTCATCACGAAGACGCCGCCGGCCGCGCGCCTCATCCTGAAGGCCGCCGGTATCGAGAAGGGCTCCAGCGAGCCGCACAAGACCAAGGTCGCGAAGCTCACCAGCGCCCAGGTCCGCGACATCGCCACCGCGAAGATGCCCGACCTGAACGCCAACGACCTGGACGCGGCGGAGAAGATCATCGCCGGCACCGCCCGGTCGATGGGCATCACCGTCGAGGGCTGATTCCCCCTCTCGTTCCTGTGGTAGGGCCTGCGCAGGCCCGTGACACCACAACTCCATTCACCATTCAGGAGCAGCTATGAAGCGCAGCAAGGCCCTGAAGGCCGCGGACGCCCAGGTCGACCGCGAGCGCCTTTACGCCCCCCTCGAGGCCGTCCGCCTCGCCAAGGCGACCAGCACCACCAAGTTCGACGGCACCGTCGAGGTCGCCATGCGTCTGGGCGTCGACCCGCGCAAGGCCGACCAGATGGTCCGCAGCACCGTGATCCTCCCGCACGGCACCGGTAAGACCGCTCGGGTCCTGGTCTTCGCGACCGGCGAGCGTGCCGAGGCCGCGCGTGCTGCTGGCGCCGACATCGTCGGCTCCGACGAGCTCATCGACGAGGTCGCCAAGGGCCGTCTGGACTTCGACGCCGTCGTCGCCACCCCGGACCTCATGGGCAAGGTCGGCCGCCTCGGCCGCGTGCTCGGTCCCCGTGGTCTGATGCCGAACCCGAAGACCGGCACCGTGACCCCGGACGTCGCCAAGGCCGTCAACGAGATCAAGGGCGGCAAGATCGAGTTCCGCGTCGACAAGCACTCGAACCTGCACTTCATCATCGGTAAGGCCTCCTTCACCGACGAGCAGCTGGTCGAGAACTACGCCGCCGCGCTGGACGAGGTGCTCCGCGCCAAGCCGTCCGCCGCCAAGGGCCGCTACATCAAGAAGACCGCCGTTTCGACCACCATGGGCCCCGGCATCCAGGTGGACCCGAACCGCACCCGCAACCTCCTCACCGAGGAGGACCCGGCCGCGGTCTGAGCCCCAGCGCTCTAGAGCAGTCCGCACGGCGGGCCCGTACCCCCTTCACGGGGGTGCGGGCCCGCCGTCGTTCCCGGGCCGTGCGGGCCTCCCCGGGCCTCCCCGGACATCCCGGGAACGGTGCGGACCTGCGGGGATGGGAACGGGTGCCCGAGTCGTCGTACGCTCTGCCGGTCAGATCATGTGGAGAACCCGTGACCGCCGGAGTGAACCGTGCCGCCCGCCCCTCGCCCCGCCGTCCTCAAGGCGGCAGCGGCCCTGCTGCTGCTCGGCGCCGTCACCGGCTGCAGCCTCCTGGCCGCCCCGGGCACCGCGACCCCCGGCGGGCCCGCGCCGCTGCCGCCCCGGCAGGTGGTGCTGACCGCCGCCCAGGCGCTGGACGACTCCGGCGGCGCCCGGATCTCGGTGCTCCAGGAGGGCCCGTCCGGCCGGCGCACGGCGGGCGGCACACTCACCTGGGGTGCCCGGGACGAGGGCGCGCTGACCGTCACCGATGAGCTGGGCACCGGGCAGTTGACCGTCCGGGACGGCACGCTCGACCTCGCGTACCAGGGCGGCGCGGCCAAGCACGGGGACCGGGCCGACGCCGAGTCCCTCGACCCGGCCGCGGGCGCCGCCCCGGGCCCCTGGGCCGGCGGCTGGATGACCACCCTGGTCACCAACCCCGGCAGCCGCGCGTACGCCGTCGGGCAGACCGCCAAGCTCTCCTCGCTGGGCGGCGAGCAACTGGGCGGCGAGACCGTCGCGCACTACCGGGGCACGGCCAAGGTGGACGAACTCTTCGGAGCGGGCGGCGAGTTGACCCCGGAGCAACTGGCGGCCACGGTCGGCTGGTACCGGGGGCGCGGGGTCGCCGCGATCGGGTACGACCTCTGGGTCGGGCCGGGGGACCGGCTGTTGAGGATGCGCGAGACGGTCACCGGCACCGCCGGGACGACGGTCACCACCACGGACATCGCGACCGTCGAGGAGAGCGGCGCCCCGGCCGTCGGCTGACGCGGGCAACCGTTCCGGTGTGATCGGGCGTCGGTGATCGGTAGAGTCCGCACGGGAATCGGCCCGGTGCGGGCCGTCGAGGTCTCTGGGGGAACTCCATGCGCGCTCTGCGCCTCGCTTCGGCCGTCGCGGCCACCGCCGTCCTGATCGGTGGGGCCACCGCCTGCTCCAGCAGCAGCAAGGGCGGTGACCAGAAGGCCGGTTCGACCGGTGACGCGGCCGCTCCGGCGGCCAAGCCCGACGCGGACCCGAAGGCCGCCCTGGTGGCGAGCACGCTGGTGATGCAGAAGTTCGGCAACGGCAAGGTCCAGATCAAGGCGGTCAGCGACAACGCCCCGGCGACCGGGGACGACCACTGGGACAACCCGGCCAAGACGGCGGTCGACGTCACCAGCAACGAGGGCGGCAAGCCCTTCCACGTCCGCATCGTCGGCACCGAGGCGTACCTG
This sequence comes from Kitasatospora sp. NPDC101183, assembly GCF_044767945.1. NCBI lineage: Bacteria > Bacillati > Actinomycetota > Actinomycetes > Kitasatosporales > Streptomycetaceae > Kitasatospora > Kitasatospora sp. NPDC101183. Next base: position 169,372 of record NZ_JBIWOW010000009.1, read on the forward strand.
GGCGCCGATGCGTTCGGCGACAAGGCCCCGGCGGGCAAGAGCTGGGTCAAGCTGTCCGCCTCGAACCCGCTCGGCGCCGGCCTCCAGACCGCGGCCCTGATGGTCAACCCGGTCGTCCAGCTGACCGTCGCCGCCCAGAGCGGAAAGCTGACCGTCGTCGGCCAGGAGGACGTGGACGGCGGCAAGGCCACCCACATCCGCGCGGTCGAGGACACCGCCGTGCTGCTCGCGGGCATGAAGGGCCTCTCGCCGGAGCAGCACGCGGCCATCCAGAAGGAGTTGGAGAACGAGGGCAAGACCCTCACCGTCGACTTCTGGATCAACGACAAGCACGAGCTGGTCAAGCTCCAGGAGCACGGCGACGCCAAGGCGGCCGAGGAGACCACGGTCACGTACTCCGGCCTGGGCAAGGCCGCGCCGATCCAGGCCCCGGCCGCCAAGGACGTCGGCGAGGCCGACCTGAGCAAGCTGCTGGGCTGACCGGCGGGGGCCGGTACGGACCGGCCCGGCGCGCAGTGGCAAGGTGGCCCCGTGAGGGAGGAACGGACGATGGCGGCACGGCAGCGGTTGGCGGCCCTGTCCGTCGTCGTGCTGCTCGCGGGCGGGGCGCTGACCGGCTGCGACGGGGGAGGGGGCACCGGCTCCGGGTCGAGCACCAGCCCGAGCCCCACCACCGCCCCGGCGACCAGCGCCACCCCGACCGGCCCGGCCAAGCCGACCGACCGCTCGCCGCACGGCGTCCTGCTCTCCGCGGAGCTGGCCATGCAGACCGCCCGCCGGGCCAAGGTCAGCTACCGGCTGGGCTCCGACGCCGGCTCCGGGCCGCTGTTCTGGGCCCCCAAGACGGCGCTGCAGATCAAGCGCTCCACGGCGGGCGGCTCCGAGGAGCTGATCGTCGTGGACACCGTCGCCTACCGGGGCGGCGACGCGGCCACCGCGGCCCGCCAGGGCGGGAAGCACTGGGAGCGCTTCACCGTCCCGCCCGCCCCGGACGGCCACAAGGAGGTCCCGTACGCCGGGCTGTTCGACCTGCTCAACCCGGTCGAGGCCCTGGCCGCCGCCACCGCGGACGGCGTCGAGGCGACCCTCCTCGGCGAGGAGAAGCTGGACGACTCGACCGTCGAGCACTACCGGGTCACCACCACCGCCGAGAAGTACGCGGCCGCCCAGACCCAGCTGCCCCAGTCCCGCCGGGACGGCCTGCGGGCGGCGCTCGCCCCCGGCGGCTCCCACTCGCTCACCCTGGACCTCTGGCTCAACGACAAGGACCAGCTGGTCAAGCTCCAGCGCACCGGCAGCGGGGACTCCGGCCGGGCGGACGACTCGGTGCTCTACTCGGACCACGCCGGCGCCCTGCTCTCGGCCCAGGCCCCGCCCGAGACGGACACCGTCGACACCGGTGTGCGAACGGTCCCGCCCACGGCCCGCTGAGCCGCCCCGCACTGCTCCGTCCGAGGGCGATTTGCGTCGTCCGGGCGAGTCCGTCTACTCTGGCGGAAGCCAAAGACCGCTGGTTGTCACCACGCGCCCGACAGGGAGCCGGTGGCCGAAGGATCTGTGATTCGTCGCAGGCAGCCCGCGCAGGTGTGTCTGGAGCTTTCGACTTCCGGGTGCCGCGTCCGCGTGGAGCCCGTCGAGGTCACTGCGAGCCCCGTGCGCCCTGCGCACCGGGGCTCATTGCTTTTCCGCAGGAGCTTTCCTTCCCTCCGCCGGTCCGAGGCACGAATGGTCGACTTTCACGGTCGGCCGGACTTCGACATCACGGAAGGAGGCGTAAGCCTATGGCCAGGCCCGACAAGGCTGCCGCCGTCGCCGAGATCACGGACAAGTTCCGTGGCTCCTCCGCGGCGCTGCTGACCGAGTACCGCGGTCTCTCGGTGAAGCAGGTCAAGACCCTGCGTCGCTCGCTCGGCGACAACGCCGAGTACGCCGTGGTGAAGAACACGCTGACCAAGATCGCTGCCAATGAGGCCGGGATCTCCGAGCTCGACGACCTGTTCAACGGTCCGACGGCTGTCGCCTTCGTCACCGGTGACCCGGTGGAGTCGGCGAAGGCTCTGCGTGACTTCGCCAAGGACAACCCCGCTCTCATCATCAAGGGCGGTGTCCTTGACGGTAAGGCGCTGTCCGCCGATGAGATCAAGAAGCTCGCGGACCTCGAGTCCCGCGAGGTGCTGCTCGCCAAGCTGGCGGGTGCCCTGAAGGCCAAGCAGTCCCAGGCTGCCGCGCTCTTCCAGGCCCTGCCGTCGAAGCTCGTCCGCACTGTGGACGCGCTGCGCGACAAGGTCGAGCAGGGCGGTGCCGGTACGCCGGCTCCCGCCGCCGAGGACGCCGCCGCCGAGTAGTAACACCATGCCCCTCCGGGGGCGTGGCGGCAGGCTAACGCCTCGCTGCGGGCCCGTGCCCGCCCAACCCGTACATACGGCACCACCTGCCGATTTAGTGGAAGGACGCCATCATGGCGAAGCTGTCCCAGGACGAGCTGCTCGCGCAGTTCGAGGAGCTCACCCTCATCGAGCTGGCCGCGTTCGTGAAGGCCTTCGAGGAGAAGTTCGACGTCACCGCCGCCGCCCCGGTCGCCGTTGCCGCCGCCGTCGCCGGCCCGGGTGCCGAGCCCGAGGCCGAGCAGGACGAGTTCGACGTCATCCTCGACGGCCCGGGCGACAAGAAGATCCAGGTCATCAAGGAGGTGCGCACCCTGACCTCCCTCGGCCTGAAGGAGGCCAAGGACCTCGTTGACACCGCTGGTGCCAAGGTCCTGGAGAAGGTTGCCAAGGACGTTGCCGAGAAGGCCAAGGCCGCCCTCGAGGGTGCCGGCGCCAAGGTCACCGTCAAGTGACTTCTCGCTCTCTCTGAGAGAGCCTGAGGCCGGGCCGATCACCCTTGCGGGTGGTCGGCCCGGCCTTTTCGCGTCCACACCCCGGATCGCCCGTTCGGATCAGCGGGTCCACCGGTGTGGCCCATGGCTCACTCGGCACTGTCGGTGGCGAGGAGTAAGGTGATCACCGTCGTCGATCGCGGCCCCCACCACGGCTTCTGTAACGCCGAGGGGCCCCGGAGCGATGGTGGAGGCAGTGCCCGCGCCGTCGGCGGGCCCTTGACGAACCTGACGCGGCGCGCGATTCTCAAGGCGCGAGTCCACCGGGTTGGTCCGCCGCTGGATGCATAACCAGTGGCTCCGGCGGGAAATGACTCGTCGTGAGTTAGAGCAGTACCCGGTGGGCCCCCGCGCCCGCCGGCTACCGGGAGGAGTCTCCGATTCGGTTTCCGAATCAGAGCTGGACAGCAGTGCAGCCTTTGGCTACACTGTCCCTTTGCGCTGCCTGTTAGCTGCTCCGTGACTCGTCGCCCGGAGTTTGCGTTGCCCTGATGGGGTCTGGCACCGCCTCCGCAAAGCGGCTCTGACCTGGGGTTTCGACCCCGGCGGAGGCCGACGGCGAGGGAGGCGGCACCAAGCCCGACCAGGCCCGGCCGGTACGCGCGTAGTGAGCTCCGAGCCCTCGGAAGGACCCCCCTCTTGGCCGCGCCGCGCAACGCCTCGAACAATTCCGCCGCATCCACCGCCCCGCTCCGCGTCTCGTTCGCGAAGATCAAGGAGCCCCTTGAGGTCCCGAACCTCCTGGCCCTGCAGACCGAGAGCTTTGACTGGCTGCTCGGCAACGCGGCCTGGAAGTCCCGGGTCGAGGCGGCCCTGGAGAGTGGTCAGGACGTCCCCACGAAGTCCGGTCTGGAGGAGATCTTCGAGGAGATCTCCCCGATCGAGGACTTCAGCGGGTCGATGTCGCTGACCTTCCGCGACCACCGTTTCGAGCCGCCGAAGAACTCCATTGACGAGTGCAAGGACCGCGACTTCACGTACGCGGCCCCGCTCTTCGTCACGGCCGAGTTCACCAACAACGAGACCGGTGAGATCAAGTCTCAGACGGTCTTCATGGGCGACTTCCCGCTCATGACCCACAAGGGCACGTTCGTGATCAACGGCACCGAGCGTGTCGTCGTCTCGCAGCTGGTCCGCTCCCCGGGTGTGTACTTCGACTCCACCCTGGACAAGGTGTCCGACAAGGACATCTACTCCTGCAAGGTCATCCCCTCGCGTGGTGCCTGGCTGGAGATGGAGATCGACAAGCGCGACATGGTCGGCGTCCGCATCGACCGCAAGCGCAAGCAGTCCGTCACCGTGCTGCTGAAGGCCCTCGGCTGGACCAACGAGATGATTCTCGAGGAGTTCGGCGAGTACGAGTCCATGCGCAACACCCTGGAGAAGGACCACACCCAGGGCCAGGACGACGCGCTGCTCGACATCTACCGCAAGCTGCGCCCGGGCGAGCCGCCCACGCGTGAGGCCGCGCAGACGCTGTTGGAGAACCTCTACTTCAACCCGAAGCGCTACGACCTCGCGAAGGTCGGCCGGTACAAGCTCAACCGCAAGCTGGGCAACGCCGAGGCGCTGGACTCCGGCGTGCTCACCGAGCCCGACATCATCGGTGCGATCAAGTACCTGGTGAAGCTGCACGCGGGCGAGACCGAGTGGCGTGACGAGACCGGCCGCGACATCGTGGTCGAGGTCGACGACATCGACCACTTCGGCAACCGCCGCCTGCGCAACGTCGGCGAGCTCATCCAGAACCAGGTCCGTACGGGTCTCGCCCGTATGGAGCGCGTCGTGCGCGAGCGCATGACCACCCAGGACGTCGAGGCGATCACGCCGCAGACCCTGATCAACATCCGGCCGGTCGTCGCCTCCATCAAGGAGTTCTTCGGCACCAGCCAGCTGTCGCAGTTCATGGACCAGACGAACCCGCTGTCGGGCCTGACCCACAAGCGCCGTCTGTCCGCCCTCGGCCCCGGCGGTCTCTCCCGTGAGCGCGCCGGCTTCGAGGTCCGTGACGTGCACCCCTCGCACTACGGCCGCATGTGTCCGATCGAGACCCCCGAAGGCCCGAACATCGGTCTGATCGGGTCGCTGGCCTCGTACGGCCGGGTCAACGCGTTCGGCTTCATCGAGACCCCGTACCGCAAGGTCATCGAGGGTGTCGTCACCGAGCAGGTCGACTACCTGACGGCCGACGAGGAGGACCGCTACGTCATCGCGCAGGCCAACGCCCCGCTGACGGCGGAGCTGACCTTCGCGGAGCCGCGTGTCCTGGTCCGCCGCCGTGGCGGCGAGATCGACTACATCCCGGGCACCGAGATCGACTACATGGACGTCTCGCCGCGCCAGATGGTGTCCGTCGCGACCGCCATGATCCCGTTCCTCGAGCACGACGACGCCAACCGCGCGCTCATGGGCTCGAACATGATGCGCCAGGCGGTGCCGCTGCTGAAGAGCGAGGCCCCGCTGGTCGGCACCGGCATGGAGTACCGCTGCGCCGTCGACGCCGCCGACGTGATCACCGCCGAGAAGTCGGGCGTGGTCCAGGAGGTCTCGGCCGACTACGTCACCGTGGCGAACGACGACGGCACGTACACCACGTACCGCGCCGCCAAGTTCACCCGCTCCAACCAGGGCACCGCCTTCAACCAGAAGGTGCTCGTGGACGAGGGCGCCCGGGTCGAGGTCAACCAGGTGCTGGCCGACGGCCCCTGCACCGACGAGGGCGAGATGGCCCTCGGCAAGAACCTGCTCGTGGCGTTCATGTCGTGGGAGGGTCACAACTACGAGGACGCGATCATCCTGTCGCAGCGCCTCGTGCAGGACGACGTCCTCTCCTCGATCCACATCGAGGAGCACGAGGTCGACGCCCGTGACACCAAGCTCGGCCCCGAGGAGATCACCCGGGACATCCCGAACGTCTCCGAGGAGGTCCTCGCGGACCTCGACGAGCGCGGCATCATCCGCATCGGCGCCGACGTCGTCACCGGCGACATCCTCGTCGGCAAGGTCACCCCGAAGGGTGAGACCGAGCTGACCCCCGAGGAGCGCCTGCTCCGCGCGATCTTCGGCGAGAAGGCCCGTGAGGTCCGCGACACCTCGCTGAAGGTGCCGCACGGTGAGTCCGGCAAGGTCATCGGCGTGCGCGTCTTCGACCGCGAGGAGGGGGACGAGCTTCCCCCGGGCGTGAACCAGCTGGTCCGCGTCTACGTCGCCCAGAAGCGCAAGATCACCAACGGTGACAAGCTCGCCGGCCGTCACGGCAACAAGGGCGTCATCTCGAAGATCCTGCCGGTCGAGGACATGCCGTTCCTGGAGGACGGCACCCCGGTCGACATCATCCTCAACCCGCTGGGTGTCCCGTCCCGAATGAACCCGGGACAGGTCCTGGAGATCCACCTCGGGTGGCTCGCCAAGCAGGGCTGGGACGTCTCCGGCCTCGCCGACGAGTGGGCCCAGCGCCTCCAGGCGATCGGCGCCGACCAGGTCGAGGGCGGCACCAACCTCGCCACCCCGGTCTTCGACGGCGCCCGCGAGGACGAGATCACCGGTCTGCTGGACAACACCACCCTCACCCGTGACGGTGAGCGCCTGGTGAACTCCACCGGCAAGGCCCGGCTGTTCGACGGCCGCTCCGGCGAGCCGTTCCCGATGCCGGTCTCGGTCGGCTACATGTACATCCTCAAGCTGCACCACCTGGTCGACGACAAGCTGCACGCCCGCTCGACCGGCCCGTACTCGATGATCACCCAGCAGCCGCTCGGTGGTAAGGCGCAGTTCGGTGGTCAGCGCTTCGGTGAGATGGAGGTGTGGGCCCTCGAGGCGTACGGCGCCGCGTACGCGCTGCAGGAGCTCCTCACCATCAAGTCCGACGACGTCCTCGGCCGCGTGAAGGTCTACGAGGCCATCGTCAAGGGCGAGAACATCCCCGAGCCCGGCATTCCCGAGTCCTTCAAGGTCCTCATCAAGGAAATGCAGTCGCTCTGCCTCAACGTGGAGGTGCTGTCCTCGGACGGCTCCAACATCGAGCTGCGGGACTCCGACGAGGACGTGTTCCGCGCCGCCGAAGAGCTCGGCATCGACCTGTCCCGGCGCGAGCCGAGCAGCGTCGAAGAGGTCTGACGGAGGCCGGGCCGGCCGCCCCGTGCGGCCGGCCCGACCCCCAGGCCCCCCTCAGACCACAGACAATCCTCTCGAATCACGAAAGAGGGCTTGACGACCAGTGCTTGACGTCAACTTCTTCGACGAGCTCCGCATCGGCCTGGCCACCGCCGACGACATCCGCCAGTGGTCCCACGGCGAGGTCAAGAAGCCGGAGACCATCAACTACCGCACCCTGAAGCCGGAAAAGGACGGGCTCTTCTGCGAGAAGATCTTCGGCCCCACCCGGGACTGGGAGTGCTACTGCGGCAAGTACAAGCGCGTCCGCTTCAAGGGCATCATCTGTGAGCGCTGCGGTGTCGAGGTGACCCGCGCCAAGGTGCGTCGTGAGCGGATGGGCCACATCGAGCTGGCCGCCCCCGTCACCCACATCTGGTACTTCAAGGGCGTGCCGTCCCGCCTGGGCTACCTGCTGGACCTGGCGCCGAAGGACCTCGAGAAGGTCATCTACTTCGCCGCCTACATGATCACCTGGGTCGACGACGAGCGCCGTCAGCGCGACCTGCCGTCGCTGGAGGCGCACGTCTCCGTCGAGCGCCAGCAGATCGAGAACCGCCGCGACTCCGACCTCGAGGCGCGCGCGAAGAAGGCCGAGACCGACCTCGCCGAGCTGGAGGCCGAGGGCGCCAAGGCCGACGTGCGCCGCAAGGTGCGCGAGGGTGCCGAGCGCGAGATGAAGCAGCTGCGCGACCGCGCGCAGCGCGAGCTGGACCGCCTCGACGAGGTGTGGGCCCGCTTCAAGAACCTCAAGGTCCAGGACCTCGAGGGCGACGAGCTGCTCTACCGCGAGCTGCGCGACCGCTTCGGCACCTACTTCTCCGGCTCGATGGGCGCCGCGGCGCTCAAGGACCGCCTGGAGAGCTTCGACCTCGCCGCCGAGGCCGAGCGCCTGCGCGAGATCATCCGCACCGGCAAGGGCCAGAAGAAGACCCGCGCGCTCAAGCGCCTCAAGGTCGTCTCCGCGTTCCTGCAGACCAGCAACAAGCCCAACGGCATGGTGCTCGACTGCGTCCCGGTCATCCCGCCGGACCTGCGTCCGATGGTGCAGCTGGACGGTGGCCGCTTCGCGACCTCCGACCTGAACGACCTGTACCGCCGCGTCATCAACCGCAACAACCGCCTGAAGCGCCTCCTCGACCTCGGTGCCCCCGAGATCATCGTGAACAACGAGAAGCGCATGCTCCAGGAGGCCGTCGACGCGCTGTTCGACAACGGCCGCCGCGGCCGTCCGGTCACCGGCCCGGGCAACCGCCCGCTGAAGTCCCTGAGCGACATGCTCAAGGGCAAGCAGGGTCGTTTCCGTCAGAACCTGCTCGGCAAGCGAGTCGACTACTCGGCCCGTTCGGTCATCGTCGTCGGCCCGCAGCTCAAGCTGCACCAGTGCGGTCTGCCGAAGGCCATGGCGCTGGAGCTCTTCAAGCCGTTCGTGATGAAGCGCCTGGTCGACCTGAACCACGCGCAGAACATCAAGTCGGCCAAGCGCATGGTCGAGCGCGCCCGTCCGGTCGTGTGGGACGTCCTCGAAGAGGTCATCGCCGAGCACCCGGTCCTGCTGAACCGTGCGCCCACCCTGCACCGCCTCGGCATCCAGGCCTTCGAGCCCCAGCTGGTCGAGGGCAAGGCCATCCAGATCCACCCGCTCGTCTGCACCGCGTTCAACGCGGACTTCGACGGTGACCAGATGGCCGTCCACCTGCCGCTCTCCGCGGAGGCGCAGGCCGAGGCCCGCATCCTGATGCTGTCCTCGAACAACATCCTGAAGCCGGCCGACGGTCGCCCCGTCACCATGCCGACCCAGGACATGGTGCTCGGTCTGTTCTTCCTCACCTCGGACCGCGACAACGTGAAGGGCGCCGGCCGCTCCTTCTCGTCGACCGCCGAGGCGATCATGGCCTTCGACGCCCGCGAGCTGGACGTCCAGGCCCCGATCCACCTGCGCCTCGGCGCCGGTGTCGTCCCGCCGCGCGGCTGGACCGCCCCGGTGGACGAGGAGGGTCAGCAGACCTGGTTCGACGGCGAGCCCTTCCGCCTGACCACCACCCTGGGCCGCGCGCTCTTCAACGAGCTGCTGCCCGAGGACTACCCGTTCGTCGACTACGAGGTGGGCAAGAAGCAGCTCTCCGCGATCGTCAATGACCTGGCGGAGCGCTACCCCAAGGTCGTCGTCGCGGCGACCCTGGACAACCTGAAGGCGTCCGGTTTCCACTGGTCGACCCGCTCGGGCGTCACCGTCTCGATCTCCGACGTCGTCGTCCCGCCGAACAAGCCCCAGATCCTGGAGGGCTACGAGGCGAAGGCGGAGAAGGTCCAGCGTCAGTACGAGCGCGGCCTGATCACCAACGACGAGCGCAAGCAGGAGCTCATCGGCATCTGGACCCAGGCGACCAACGAGGTCGCCGAGGCCATGAACGAGAACTTCCCGAAGACGAACCCCATCTTCATGATGGTCGACTCGGGTGCTCGTGGAAACATGATGCAGATGCGCCAGATCGCCGGTATGCGTGGTCTGGTGTCCAACGCCAAGAACGAGACCATCCCGCGACCCATCAAGGCGTCGTTCCGTGAGGGTCTCACCGTGCTGGAGTACTTCATCTCCACCCACGGTGCCCGTAAGGGTCTGGCCGACACCGCCCTCCGTACCGCCGACTCCGGCTACCTCACCCGTCGTCTGGTCGACGTCTCCCAGGACGTCATCATTCGCGAGGAGGACTGCGGCACCGAGCGCGGCCTGAAGCTGTCGATCGGCTCCGTGGGCGCCGACGGCGTGCTGCGCAAGGCCGACGACGTCGAGACCAGCGTCTACGCCCGCATGCTCGCCGAGGACATCACCGTCGACGGCAAGCTGCTGGCCACCGCCAACACGGACCTCGGCGACGTCCTGATCGACGAGCTGATCCGTCACGGCATCGGCGAGGTCAAGACCCGCTCGATCCTCACCTGTGAGTCGGCGGTCGGCACCTGTGCCATGTGCTACGGCCGTTCTCTGGCCACCGGCAAGCTGGTCGACATCGGTGAGGCGGTCGGCATCATCGCCGCCCAGTCCATCGGTGAGCCCGGCACCCAGCTGACGATGCGTACCTTCCACACCGGTGGTGTGGCCGGTGACGACATCACCCAGGGTCTGCCGCGTGTCGTCGAGCTCTTCGAGGCCCGTACCCCGAAGGGTGTGGCCCCGATCTCCGAGGCCACCGGCCGGGCGCGGATCGAGGACACCGAGAAGACCCGCAAGATCGTCATCACGCCGGACGACGGCACCGACGAGATCGCCTACCCGGTCTCGAAGCGTGTGAAGCTGCTCGTCAGCGAGGGCGAGGCGGTCGAGGTCGGCCAGAAGCTGACCATGGGTGCCACCAACCCGCACGACGTCCTGCGCATCATGGGCCAGCGCGCCGTCCAGATCCACCTGGTCGCCGAGGTCCAGAAGGTCTACAACTCGCAGGGTGTGTCGATCCACGACAAGCACATCGAGATCATCATCCGGCAGATGCTCCGCCGCGTGACGATCATCGAGTCGGGCGACGCCGAGCTGCTCCCGGGCGAGCTCGTCGAGCGCGGCCGCTTCGAGACCGAGAACCGTCGCGTGGTCGCCGAGGGCGGTCACCCCGCCTCCGGCCGTCCGCAGCTGATGGGTATCACCAAGGCCTCGCTGGCCACCGAGTCCTGGCTGTCGGCCGCCTCCTTCCAGGAGACGACCCGGGTCCTCACCGACGCGGCGATCCACGCCAAGTCGGACCCGCTGCTGGGCCTCAAGGAGAACGTCATCCTCGGTAAGCTCATCCCGGCCGGTACGGGTCTGCCCCGCTACCGCAACATCCGGGTCGAGCCGACCGAGGAGGCCAAGGCCGCGATGTACTCGGCCGTCGGCTACGACGACTACGACCTGTCGCCCTTCGGCGCCGGCTCCGGCCAGGCTGTTCCGCTGGACGACTACGACTACGGCCCGTACACCGGCTGAGTCGAGCGTCACTGATCGCAGGGCGGTCACCCCGAACGGGGTGGCCGCCCTGCGGCGTTTCCCGCGTCGGAGGGCGGCCGGGCTCCGACGTGCGGGCTCCGTCGTGCGGGGGAGGGGGAGGGACCGGTCGGAGGAGGGATGTGGGGGAGGGGGCGGGGGAGGGACGCTTCTCGGTGTCGGGACGACGGGGCCGAGGGAGGCCGGGATGAAGCGGGTGCTGGGGGCGGTGGCGATCACCGCCGGGGTGGTGCTGGGGATGCAGGGGTGCCTGCCCTTCGGAGGGGACGAGTCGGAGCGCACGGTCGACTACGGGGTCTCCGAGCAGGTGAAGGAGCTGGTCGTCGAGACGGAGAACGGCGGGGCGGCGATCACCGGGGGCGGGGACGCCGTGCAGGTGAGCGAGAAGCGGAAGTGGCGGGGGAGCGAGCCGAAGACCGTCCACGAGGTGAAGGACGGCGTGCTCACCCTGCGGTACTCCTGCGACTCCTGCGGGATCGGGTACACGGTGAAGGTGCCCTCCTCCGTCACGGTGCGGGTGAGGACCGAGAACGGTGGGGTGCGGCTGGTCGGACTGTCCGGCGAGGTGGACGCCACAACGGAGAACGGCGGCATCGAGGCGCGCGGGATGACCGGCTCCAAGGCCCGGATGCACGCCGACAACGGCGGGGTGAAGGCCGACTTCGCGGCGGCGCCGGCCGAGGTGGAGGCGACCGTCGGCAACGGCGGGGTGGCGGTCGGGGTACCGCGCGGGGAGGCGTACGCGGTGGACGCCCGCGCCGGGTCCGGGGGGACGGACGTGGGCATCCCCTCGACGCCGGGGGCGGCGCACCGGATCACGGCGCGGGCGGACACCGGCGGCGTGAGCGTCCGCGGTGTCTGACCGAGCGGTGCCGGAGGTACTGCCGGTAGGGCATGATCTTCTCCGCGGGGGCGCCTTCCCCGCGTACGGGGGAGGTACGAGGGTGGAGCGCGCGGCGCGGTGGCGGGCGTGGACGGCCGGGCTGAGCCCGTTCGTGCTGGACGTCTTCCTGGCGGTCTGCTCGGTGGCGGTGTCGGTCTGGGCGGTCTGGAACGACGACACGAGCTGGCCGTGGTGGGTGTACCTGCTGGCCGCGTCGACCTCGCTGTTCCTGCCGTGGCGGCGCCGGGCCCCGCTCTCCCTCCTGATCGTGGGCGCGCTGCCCTCCGTGGCGCTCTCGGCGGTCGCGCACTCGGCGTCCCCGCAGGTGCCGCTGTACGCGGTGATCGGGATGTACACCATCGCGGAGCGCTTCCCCGACCGGCAGCGCTGGACGGTCCTGGCGGTGGTGGTGGCCGCCAACGTGGTCGGCACCAACACGCCGAACGGCGCGCTGTTCAGCATCCTCACCTCCGGCGGCTCCTTCGTCTTCGGCGCGCTGGTGCGCACCCAGCGGGACCTGGCGCGGGCGCAGGCGGAGCGGGCGCGGGAGGCCGGGGAGCGGTCGGCGAGCGAGGCGGCGCGGGCGGTGGCGGAGGAGCGGTCCAGGATCGCCCGGGAGATGCACGACATCCTGGCGCACGCCGTCTCGCTGATGGTGATCCAGGCCGAGGCCGGCCCGGTGGTGGTGCGCAGCGATCCGGACCGGGCCGTCCGGGCCTTCGACACGATCGCCGACGCGGGCCGCGATGCCATGGTCCAACTGCGGCGCGTGCTCGGGGTGTTGAAGGAGGAGGGCGCCGGTCAGGTGCTGGCCCCGCAGCCCCGGCTGGCCGAACTCGCCGAGGTGGCCGAGCGGGTGCGCGGCGCCGGGCTGCGGGTGGACCTCGAACTCGTGGAGGCGCCGCCCGGGTTGACGGCGGACGTGGAGGCGGCGGCGTACCGGATCGTGCAGGAGGCGCTGACCAACACCGTCAAGCACTCCGGGGCGGACCGGGTCGCGATCCGGGTGCGCCGCGCGGAGGAGGAGCTGGAGGTCGTGGTCTCCGACAACGGGCGCGGCGTGCCGATGGCCGTCGACCGTACGGTGGCCGGCTGGTCCGGCGGCCGGGGGCTGGTCGGCATCCGGGAGCGGGCGGCGGCCTGCGGCGGGAGGGCCGAGGCCGGTCCGGGGCCGAAGGGCAGGGGTTTCGTGGTCAGCGTCCGGCTGCCGCTGGGGGCGGGCGCGGTGAGGGAGAGGGTGGGCGGATGACGCCGATTCGAGTGGTCGTCGCGGACGACCAGGAGCTGGTGCGGGCCGGGTTCGGGATGATCCTGGACGCCCAGCCGGACATCGAGGTCGTCGCGGAGGCCAGCGACGGCGCGGAGGCGGTCGAGGCGGTGCGCGAGCACGAGCCGGACGTGCTGCTGCTGGACGTCCGGATGCCGGTGATGGACGGGCTGGAGGCGGCCCGGCGGGTGTGCGCGGAGTTCCCGGCGACCAAGGTGATCATGCTGACCACCTTCGACATCGACGACTACGTCTTCGACGCGCTGTACGCGGGCGCGAGCGGCTTCCTGCTGAAGGACGTCCGGCGGGACGACCTGGCGCACGGCGTGCGGATGGTCGCCTCCGGGGAGGCGCTGCTGGCGCCGTCCGTCACCAGGCGGCTGATCGGCGAGTTCGCCGCCCGGCGGCCGGGCTCGCCGGACCGGGCGGTGCGCCCGCCGTCCAAGCTGCTGGAGCAGCTGACGCTGCGCGAGCACGAGACGCTGCGGCTTCTCGCGCGGGGGCTGTCGAACGCGGAGATCGCGGCGGAGCTGGTGGTCAGCGAGCACACCGTGAAGACGCACGTCAGCAATGTGCTGAGCAAGCTGGGGCTGCGGGACCGGGTGCACGCGGTGGTGTTCGCGTACGAGGCCGGGGCGGTCGTGGCGGGGGAGGGCTGAGCGGCTCCGTCGCGGGCTCTCCGTCGCGCGGGGGAGGGGCGGGGTTCGCCGGTGCGGGCGATCCGTGACGAGGGCCCCGGCGGCGAAGCTCTGGGGTGTCGGAACGGACACCACCGGAGGTCATGAGATGAACGCCAACCGCACCACGCGCCTTACGTCCTACGCCGTCGTCGGCGCACCCGCGCTGATGGCCCTCTACGGGGCGATCCGCCTGGTGCCGGGCTCCCGCGAGCCGGGCCTCGGCTGGACGGCCGGGCACACCGCGATGTTCGCGGGCCTGCTGCTGTTCGCCCCGGCCCTGATGGCCCTGCGCCGGGTGCTCGCCCCGCGTGGGACGGCCGCCGGGCGGCTGGCGGCGAACGCCGCGCTGTGGGCGGCGTTCACGGGCCTGGCGGCCTCGCTGGTGCAGATCGGGATCGACCTGGTGGTCGGGCTGGCGGCCGAGGACAAGGCGGACCAGACGCGGATGTTCGAGCGCGTGCAGGACGTTCCCGGGGTGCTGCCGGTCGTGTACCAGGTCGTGCCGCTGCTGTTCTACGTCGGCCTGCTGGCGATGCTGGCCGCCGCCTCGGTGGGCGCGGGCCGGGCGCTGCGCTGGTGGAGCCCGGTGCTGATGCTGGTCGGCACGGTGGCCTCGGGGGCGGACCTGGCCTTCATCCCGCTCGCCGCCGCCTGCTACCTGGGGGCCCTGCTCCCGCTGGCCCGCTTCGGCGCCCGGCCCGCCGCCGTCGCCGTCGCCTAACTGACGCGGAAGACCGGCCCGCGCGGGGTGAAGGGCAGTCCCGCGCCGCGCGGCAGGAGGTAGGCGTGCTCGCGGCGCACCCGCAGCACGTCGCACTCCCCGTCGGTGATGAGCAGGACCGGGGCCCCGGGCGGGAAGTCCTCGGCCCGCTCCAGCAGCTCGATCCCGGGCTGGAGGACGGTGCCGCCGCGCCCGTGCACCCGGACGCGCCCGGCGATCTCCTCGACGGCCACGTACCCGACGTCGTGCGGGGCGGCGTCGCAGTGCACCACCCGGGCGGCGGGGACGTCCCGGGCGGCGGCGTAGGAGGCGATCGCGCCGAGCGCCTTGCCGAGCAGCGTCCGGTCCATCGAGCCCGAGGTGTCCAGTACCACCCCGAAGGTGCAGCGCGGCACCTCCTCCTCGGGGTGGTGGCGCCCGGCCCGGGGGATGTCCGGGGTGGCGGACTGCCGGCGGGCCGGGCGGGAGTAGCTGCGGACGGGCACCGGGCTCGGCACGAACTCGTCGAACCAGCGGGCCAGTTGCGCGTCCCAGGACAGCGGCGGGTGGGCGAGCGCCCGGATCTCCTCGACCAGCCCGGCGGGGAGCAGGCCGCGTTCGCGCCCGTGCAGCTCGAAGCCCTGCTGGAGGCCGCGCCGGTAGAAGTCGTCGAGGTCGACGTAGTCGCGCGGGCCCCGGTCGAGCGGGGCGTCCAGGACGTCGGGGCGGTTCTTGCCGGCCAGGGTGGCGAGCCGGCGGATGCGGCGCTGGTCGCGGACGATGCGGTCGTACACCTCCTCGGCCGACATGCCCTTCAGCTGCGGGTCGTGCAGCAGGCCGTCGGGCATGTCGCCGACGCCCATCTCCAGGAGCCAGCCGTTGATGACGTAGTCGGCGGCGACGTTGAAGAGGAACGGGTCGCGCCCGCCCCGGCGTTCGCCGTGCCGCAGGGCGGCGTGCAGCATCTCGTGGCCGAGGATGAACCGCCACTCCTCGTCGGTGTGGCGGCGCAGCGGGTTGACGTAGATCTCGCCGGCGGAGGCGTCGACGGCGGCGACGGAGATGTCGTGGGCGCGGGCGAGTTCGGCGTCGGCGACGATCGTGAGGCCGGCCGCGATCCCGCCGAGCAGGGGGTAGGAGGAGACGAACCAGTTGAGCGCCCTGGTCCAGGGCCGTTCGGGCAGGCGGACCCCGGCCTCGTCGACCCGGCCGCCGGCCTGGTCCATCGCGGCGGACATGGCGCGGGTGAGCGCGGCGGCGAAGACCGTCTCCCACTCCTCCGGCTGGTCCTGGTCGAACCAGGGGACCAGCACCTGGTCGCAGGCACCGGCGCCCGCGGTGCCGGCGGTGCCCGCCTCCTCGGCGGGCGGCAGCCCGTCGCGGCGCCAGCGGGCGGCCAGCTCCTCCTCGTCCCCGCCGGGGATCTGCTGGGGGAGGACGACCGGGGCCCGGCCGACGGGGAAGGTGGCGAGGAAGCGGTTGACCACCGCGCAGCGGGCGGCGGCCAGGTGGGCGTCCGGCTGCGTCCGGGTACCGCGGACGGCCGGGACGTGGCCGAAGCCCAGGTGCAGCAGGCAGTGCGCCAGCGCCCAGGCCCACTCCTGGGGCTCGGCCCGGCGGTGCGGGTTGACGTGCAGGGTGCCGTTGGAGTCGACGGACACCCAGCCGTTGGGCGGGAAGCGGGTGCAGTCCGCGTGCCGGCAGTGGTGCGCCCCCAGCAGCACGGCCAGGGCCGCGTTGCCGCGCAGCAGCCGGACGCCCTCGGCGAAGGCCTCCAGGTTGTGGTCCTTGACGGGCTGGTTCTTGGCGGACTCCTTGGCGGGGCGCTTCACCGGCGGGCCTCGACCAGCCGGGGCATGTCCCGGGCGGCCTCGATCAGGAACCAGGAGGGCAGCAGCGGGTTGCCGTCCGGCCCGTCCGCGATCACCGTCTGGGCGACCTCCACCGAGATCTCGGCCAACTGCACCAGCAGCGACTTCGCCCGGAAGGCCGTCTGCCGCTGCGCCCCGGAGGCGTGCTCCTTGCGGGCGGGCAGCTCCTTGACGAGGCGGCCGCGGAAGGCGTCGGCCAGGTAGTAGAGCAGGTCGCGGTCCTCCAGCCGGTGCGGCCAGCGGGCGTCGCCCTTGATGATCGCCTCCAGGCCGTAGGAGTTGCGGACGATCTTGGCGTAGCCGCAGAACGCCACCGCGTGCTGCGGGGAGAGCAGGCCGTGGGTGACCACCTTGAGGGTGGCCTCGTCGAGGGTCGGCCCGAAGGAGTGCAGCGCGTCGGAGAGCATGTGCCAGGCGCGCGGGGTGGAGAACGGCTCCTCGGACTTCGGCGGGGGCGACCACAGGTGGTCGGGCCGGTCGGTGAGGTGGTCGACGATCCACGGGTGGATGCCCGCCCCGGCCGCCCACAGCAGCCAGTCCTGGGCGCTGGCCCGCAGATGGACGTGGACCAGCCGGTTGACCAGCGCGGACGCCATCGGGCGGGCGAGCGCGCCGTCGGTGGCGCGGTTCCCGGCGCCGATGACGATCGAGCCGGGCGGCAGCTCGTACGAGCCGATCCGGCGGTCCAGGATCAGCGAGTAGAACGCCTTCTGGACGTCGGGCGAGGCCGCGTTGAGCTCGTCCAGGAACAGGCAGTACGGCTCGTCGCGGGCGATCTGCTCGGGCGGGCAGAAGCGGGAGCGGCCCTCGGGGGTGAGCTGTGGGACGCCGATCAGGTCCTCCGGGGCCAGCTGGGTGCCGACCAGGCTCACGCACTCCAGGCCGAGCGAGTCGGCGAACGCCCTGACCAGGGAGGACTTGCCGATACCGGGCGCTCCCCACAGGAACACCGGACGTACGGTGGCGAGCCCGAGCAGCAGCTCGGGGATCTGGGCGGGCGAGACGCTGACTGCACCCTGCACGGGGCTCCTTCGGGTTCTTCGTCGAGTGACCGGCCCAGTGTGCGGCGGGAGTTGACGCGGCGCACCCGGATTTCCGCGCGGCGAATTACGGTGGCCGGGCGGCGCCCGGGGCCGTACCGTCCGGGGTATGAACGCGAAGCGCCCGCTGATCGCCGTCCTGACCGGCGCAGGCATCTCCACCGACTCCGGCATCCCCGACTACCGCGGCCCGCAAGGGGTTTGGCGCAAGGACCCGGGCGCCGAGGAGCTCGTCACCATCGGCCCGTACCTCGACGACCCGAAGGTGCGCGAGCGGGCCTGGCGGATGCGGCTGGAGATGGGCGCGCTGGAGGCGCGGCCGAACGCGGGGCACCGGGCCCTGGTCGATCTGGAGCGCTCCGGGCTGCCGCTGCGGGTGCTCACCCAGAACATCGACGGGCTGCACCAGCAGGCGGGCTCCTCCGCGCGCAAGGTCCTCGAACTGCACGGCAACGTCCGCGAGACGCAGTGCCTGCGCTGCCGGGCGGTCGGCCCGATGGCCGAGGCGCTGGGGCGGGTCGAGGCCGGCGAGGCGGACCCGGCCTGCCGGGCCTGCGGGGGCGTCCTCAAGCCGCGGATCGTCATGTTCGGCGAGAACCTCGACCCGGAGGTCCTCGGCAAGGCCGACGAGATCGCCCGGGCCTGCAACGTGTTCATCGCGATCGGCACCAGCCTCCAGGTGTTCCCGGTGGCCGGGCTGCCGTACAACGCGGTGCGCACGGGGGCGAAGCTGATCATCGTCAACGCCGAGGAGACGCCGTACGACGCGGCCGCCTCCGAGGTGATCCGGGAGCCGATCTCCACGGCGCTGCCCGCGCTGGTGCGGCGGCTGGTCATGGAGGGGGCGTGAACCCGGCGGGGGAAGGGGCTTAAAGAGGGACGTACCGTCTGCGTACGATGATCCTCCCGGCTACCCCCCTCTCGGCCTGGAGTGACACCGATGACGACGACGGCGAAGTTCGACCCCTGGTCGGCGGCGTTCGTGGCCCACCCGTACGACGCGTACGCCGACCTGCGCGCCGCCGCGCCGGTGACGTACTTCGAGCCGACGAACCAGTGGCTCGTCCCGCGCTTCGAGGACGTCAGCGCGCTGCTGCGCGACCGCCGCCTCGGGCGCACGTACACCCACCGGTTCAGCCACGAGGAGTTCGGCCGGCCCGAGCCCGACCCGGCGCACGAGCCCTTCCACACCCTCAACGACAACGGCCTGCTCGACCTGGAGGCCCCCGACCACACCCGCATCCGCCGGCTGGTCTCCAAGGCCTTCACCCCGCGCATGGTCGAGGGCCTGCGGCCGACCGTCCGGCGCCTCGCGGGCGAACTGGTCGACGGGCTGCTCGCGGACGGCGGCGGCGACCTCATCGCCGCCGTCGCCGAGCCGCTGCCCGTCGCCGTGATCGCCGAGATGCTCGGCGTGCCCGAGGCCGACCGGCACCTGCTGCGGCCCTGGTCCGCCGACATCACCGGCATGTTCGAGCTCAACCCGAGCGAGGAGACCGCCCGCCGGGCCGTCACCGCGAGCACCGAGTTCTCCGACTACCTGCGCGCCCTCATCCGCGAGCGCCGCGCCGCCCCCGGCGAGGACCTGATCAGCGCGCTGATCCAGGCCCAGGAGGGCTCCGACGCGCTCAGCGAGCAGGAGATGGTCTCCACCTGCGTGCTGCTGCTCAACGCCGGCCACGAGGCGACCGTCAACACCACCGGCAACGGCTGGTGGGCCCTGTTCCGCCACCCCGAGGAGCTGGCCCGGCTGCGCGCCGACGTCGAGGGGCTGCTGCCCACCGCCGTCGAGGAGCTGATGCGCTGGGACACCCCGCTGCAGATGTTCGAACGGTGGGTGCTGGAGGACGTCGAGATCGGCGGCGTCACCGTGCCGCGCGGCGCCGAGATCGCCCTGCTCTTCGGCTCCGCCAACCGCGACCCGGAGCGCTTCGCCGACCCGGACCGGCTCGACCTCGGCCGCGCCGACAACCCGCACATCACCTTCGGCGCCGGAATCCACTTCTGCCTGGGCGCGCCGCTTGCGAGACTGGAACTCACCGAGTCCTACGGCACGCTGCTGCGCCGGGCCCCGGGCCTGCGGCTCGTCCGCGAGCCCGAGTGGAACCCGGGGTACGTGATCCGGGGGCTCAAGGAACTGCTGGTCGAGGTGTAGCGGAAGCGGGGGGGTAGGGCCGTGGGCAAGGCGACGGGGGCGCTGCTGGGGCTGGCGATGGGCGACGCCCTGGGCAAGCAGACGGAGTTCCAGGAGATCGAGCAGATCGCCTGGGAGCATCCGGACTGGCGTCAACTCCCGCTGCCCAGGAGGGCGCTGGTCACCGACGACACCCAGATGACGCTCGCCCTCGCCCGCGGCCTGCGCACCGCCCTGGAGCGCGGGCCGCTCACCCCGCTGCGGCTGGAGCGGCCCGTCCGCGAGGAGTTCGTCGAGTGGTGGCGCTCCCCGGAGAACAACCGCGCCCCCGGCATGACCTGCATGCGCTCCTGCTGGAAGCTCAGCATCCCCGAGAAGCACTGGCAGGACGCCACCGACGCCAACTCCAAGGGCTGCGGCGCCAACATGCGCGTCGCCCCGATCGGGCTGGTCCCCGGCCTGGACGCCCGCCAGCTCTCCGGCGCCGCCCAGCTGCAGTCCGCGCTCACCCACGGCCACCCCACCGCCCTGGCCGCCAGCGACCTCACCGCGTACGCCGTGCGCCGCCTCGCCGAGGGCGTCGCCCCGTCCGCGCTGCCCGCCGTGCTGCGCTCGTACGCCCTGGCGAGCCGGCACCGGTACGACGAGTTCTGGCTCGGCGACCTCGCCGCGCGCTGGCAGGACCCGTCCCCGCTGGAGGGCATCGCGCGGGGTTGGGACGAGTGCCTCGCCGTCCTCGACCGGTTGGACGCCGCCCTCGCCGCGCCCGACGTCGAGGCCGACCCCTGCCGGGTCACCGGCGAGGGCTGGATCGCCGAGGAGGCCTTCGGCACCGGCCTGCTCTGCTTCCTGCTGCTGCCCGAGGACCCGGTCGCCGCCGTCCGCCGGGCCGCTTACTCCAGCGGCGACTCCGACTCGCTCGCCTGCCTGACCGGCGCCTTCGCCGGCGCCCACCACGGGGAGTCGGCCTGGCCGGCCGACTGGGTCGAGCGGATCGAGCACCGGGACGAACTGCTCGCGCTCGGAGCGCTCTGGGACTGAGGCGTTCGCAGGGAACCCGTCGGCGGGCCGCCGCGTCGAAGCGCCATGACGAACAGCAGCACCGGAACCCGCCGCGCCGCCGCCCTGCTCCTGGCCACCGCCTCCCTCGTCGCGCTCGCCGGCTGCGGCAGCAAGGGCGGGGAGACGGCCCCACTGCTGCGCGCCGCCGCGCCGGCCACCCGGCCCGCCGTGGACCCGGCCCGGCTCTCCGCCACCGCCAAGGCCACCGACGCCTTCGGCCTGGACCTCCTGCACACCCTGACCGCGAAGCCGGAGGCCGCCGGGGGCAACCTGGTGGTCTCCCCGTCCGGACTGGCCACCGTGCTCGCCATGCTGCTCCCCGGCGCCCGGGGCGCGACCGCAGACGAACTCTCCAAGGCCCTGCACACCGATCTCGACCCGAAGCAGTACGCCCTCGCGACCGGCGCGCTGAACCGACCCGTCCCGAGCACGGACGGGGTCACCCTGCGCCAGAGCGACGAGGTGTGGACGCAGCAAGGCCTCGCGGTCGAGCCCGACTACCTGGCCGCGCTCGCCACCGCCTTCGACGCCGGAGTGCACACCACCGACTTCAAGAAGGACGCCGAGGGCAGCCGCAAGGCGGTCAACACGGCCGTGGAGAAGGCCACCGAGGGGCGGATCAAGGACCTCTTCGCGCCGAACACGATCCACCCGGACACCCGGGCGGTCCTCACCGACGCGCTCTACCTCAAGGCGAAGTGGGCCTCCGAGTTCAAGCCCGGGCACACCACCGACCGCCCGTTCCACAAGCTCGACGCCTCGGCCCCGTCCGTCCCCACCATGGGGCAGACCGGCGAGTTCAAGTACGCCGACGGCTCCGGCGGGATCGTCGGCGAACCCTGGCAGGCCGTCGAACTCCCTTACGCGGGCGGCACGCTGGCGATGGACCTCATCGTCCCCGCGCAGGGCGGCTTCGCCGCGTTCACCAAGGGGCTGGACCAGCCGCAGCTCGACCGGATCCTCGGAGCCCTCTCCCCGAAGTCCGTGGACCTGCAACTGCCGCGCTTCCACTTCGACACCGCCAACGAGCTCACCCCGGCGCTGCGCGCGCTCGGCGTGCGCGCGGCCTTCGACGACGCGGACCTGAGCGGCATCGCCAAGGATCCGCTCAAGGTCGACACGGTGGTGCAGAAGGCCACCGTCGAGGTCGACGAGGCGGGGACGGTCGCGGCCGCCGGCAGCGGCGTCGGGATCGGGGTCGCCGCGGCGCCCGCACCGCAGCAGGGTGTCCAGCTGCACATCGACCGGCCGTTCCTGTTCCTGGTCCGGGACACCACCACCGGCCGCCCGCTGTTCCTCGGTCAGGTCACCGACCCCGGGGCGAAGTAGGGGTCACCAGGCGGGGTAGCGACCGCCCAGCGCCGGATGGCCCGGGTCGCGGCTGCCGAACAGCACCAGCAGGTCGTCCGCGACCGTCAGCAGCTCGGCCCGGCCCTCGATCGCCCCGACCCACTCGGCGGGCAGCGCCGAGGCGCCGTACGCGGCCCCGACCAGGTTGCCGCAGACGGCGCCGGCCGAGTCGCTGTCCCCCGAGTGGTTGACCGACAGCAGCAGCGCGGTGCGCACCGGGTCCGGGTCCAGGGTGGCCGCCAGCAGCGCGTACACCGCGATCGCCAGGCACTCCTCGGCGACCCAGCCGAGCCCGACCCGCTCCACCGCGTCCGCCGAGGGCTCGGACTCCTGCGCGATCCGCACCGCCCGGGCCAGTGCCTGCACCGTCTCCTTGGAGGCGGGCAGCTCCCGGATCTGCTCCACCGTCTCGCCGACCGCCGCCCAGGGCTCGACGCCCTCCGCCAGCCGCTCGACCAGCGCCGCGAAGGCCCCCGCCGCCAGGTACCCGGTCGGGTGCCCGTGGGTCAGCTGCGCGCACTGCACGGCCAGCCCGAAGGACTGCTCGGCGCCCAGCCGGGCCAGCCCGAACGGCGCCGAACGCATCACCGTGCCGCAGCCCTTGGAGCCCGGGTTGACCGGGCCCGGCCGCCCGATCGCGGCCGGCGCCTCGAACGCCGGGTGCTCGGACACCCCGCTCAGGCAGGCGTTGCCCGGCGCCCGGCGCGCGTACAGGAACGGCCGGCTCAACAGCCAGCCGTCGTACGGGCGTTGCTGCGGCTCGGTGTCCGGTGCCGGCTGGTACTGCGTCCGCAGCCAGCGCCGGTACGCGCCGTGGACGGCCTCCGGCACCGAGCCGCCGCCGCCCGACCAGCCGCGGACGAAGCCGCGGATCAGGCCCTCGGCGGTGAACAGCGTCATCTGGGTGTCGTCGGTGACCTCCACCGGGCCGGGCCCCTGCGGCAGCGAGGTCACGCCCTCGGGGCCGAACCTGTCCTGGATCTGGTGCAGTTGGAGGAACTCCACCGGCCAGCCCAGGGCGTCGCCGATCGCGCCGCCGAGCAGCGCCCCGCGCACCCTGTCCCGGTAGCTCGAATCCTGATCGGCCGAATCCTGGTCGGCCGAATCCTGATTGGCCGACCCCGCGCCCTGCTCCGTCACGTCGAATCCCCCTTGGTCAGTGGCGGTGTACGTTCTACCAGGTTCAGCGCCCGATCCGCCCGGCGCGCCCGTGCAGGGCGGCCCGGTCCGCGGCAGCCCGTCCGGCCGCCCAGCCCACACCGTCGCTCACCCGCACCCGCTGCGAGACCAGCTTCGGGAACAGCCGGCCGACCTCCTCGTCCACCGCCTGCGAACGGGCCGCCAGCGCGGGCAACAGCCGCGCGTCCGGCAGCAGTTGCTCCTCGGTGCCGTCCTCGCGCAGGTGCCGCCCGGCCGCCGCCGCGCTCGTCGCCCGCTCGGTCGCGGCGGTCAGCCGCTCGCGGATGCGGGCCGCGTAGGCGACCAGGAAGGACTGGCGGAACGCCTTGCTGCGCGAGTCCTTGCGCGAGCCGGCCTTGTTGAGCGCGTGCGTGGCCTGCACCAGCAGGGAGGTGTAGAGCAGCTCGACGCCGTCCAGATCCCCGTCGAAGCCGATCACGGTGCAGAAGCCGAACTCCTTCGCCCACACCACCCGGCAGCGGTTCGCCGCCGCGACGGCGTCCAGCAGCATCGTCTTGGGGCCCTCGTACGGGTTGTCCACGCCGATGCGCACGGCCGCCGGGGCGTCCCGGTCGGCGCCGGAGGCGGCGAGCAGCGCGTCGTCGATGCTGTGCTGGGCCATCAGCTGCTGCGCCTTCGCGGTCAGCGCCTCGGCCTCGTCCGGGAACTCGGTGGACTCGGCCTTCGCCAGCAGCGCCCGGATGCGGGCCAGCATCCGGGGCTCGCCCGTCACCGGCTCGGAGGAGCGCCGCGGGCCCGCCGCGGCCCGGCCCGGCGCGGGGCCGACGGGGGCGATCGGGGGCAGCCGGCCCCAGGTGCGCAGCAGTTCCAGGGCGGCGGTGGCGAGCGCGAAGCGGTCCAGCCGGTGCCGTACGGCGAACTCGGCGAGGAACCGCTCGTCCCCGGGCCACCACACCTCGGCGGACACCTCGCGCAGCTGCTCCAGCCAGCGCCGGTCCAGGCCCGCCGCGGAGTGGCGGCGGCCCTCGGCGGCGATCAGGTCCACGGCCAGCGCCAGGTGGACGGGCCCCAGCCCGCGCCGCACCACCCGCACCAGGTCCGCCGGCCGCCAGCCGGCCGACCAGCAGCGGCCCACGGCGGTGTCCGCGTACCCGAGCAGCGCCCGGCTGACCTCCGGCCACCGCTCGGCCGAGGCCGCCAGCGAGGAGGCCCCGGTGTCCAGCGCCACGTCCAGCACCTCGTCGTGCGCCGTCAGCACCGCCCGCACCGCCCCGTCCAGCAGCGCCCCGGCCCCCTCCCCGCCCTGCTCCGTCCGCCTGCCCACGACCTGCCTCGCCTCTCCTCGACCACCACGATGTCCTCCCGCCCATGATGCCGGAGCGCCGCGCGGAACCCCCGGGACGCGGGAACGCCCGGCCCCCGGGTGAGGGGCCGGGCGTTCCGTGCGGCCGGTCAGCGCTCGATGGCCTTGGCGAGGATCTCCGGGGTGCGCCGGAGCAACCGGGTGGCCGCGTAGCGGATGCCGAGGGTCGCGATCAGGGCGCCGTACAGCGGCCCGGCGAGCAGGAGCGGCCAAGTCGGGACGTCGGACGCCAGGGCGAACCCCAGGTAGCCGATGCCCGGCAGGGCCAGCAGGGCGACGCCGAGCATCGAGCCGAACTGGTTGAGCAGGATCAGCCCGCCCTGCCCCGGGGCGGCGTTGCGCATCGGGTTGCTGTCGGCCGGCATCGTGTACGGCGCCATCACGCTGAACACCGAGCCGAGGGCGATCCCGCAGCCCAGCAGGCACAGCGCCAGGCCGATCGCGGAGGGCAGGCCCGCCCAGTCGCCGGTGACGGCGGCCAGGACGAGCCCGAGCACCACCGTGACGGGCAGGGCGTACGAGAGCACGGCGTACGCGCGGCCGCGCAGCTCGTCCCGGGCGTCGGCCGGGGTGCGCAGGGTCGCGGCGACCATCCAGAACGCGGAGCCGTCCATGCCGAACAGGTTGAGCATCTGGAGCCCGAGGAACACCCCGGTCATCGCCAGCAGGTAGACGCTCTGCCAGCCCTGGACCACCGACATCACGCAGATCACCAGCGTCATGCCGACGCTCATGAAGACGGCGGCCTTCGCCCGGGGCTCGCGCCAGGCGTACCGGAGGTGGCGCTGCATCACCGCGCCGACCCGGCCCTCGGGCAGGAAGCGCCAGCCGCGCGACTGCTGCACGCCGCGGGCGACGTCGAGGGTGGAGGAGTCGGCGGTGACCATCAGCTCCGTCAGGCTGCTGCGCCACCAGCGCAGCAGCAGGTACAGGAGGGCGGCGGAGGAGGCGAGCTGCAGCAGCGCGAGCCCGTACCGGCCCTCGCCGGCGGTGCGCCCGGCGTCGGTGGCGCTGATCGGCGGTATCCAGCGCAGCACCGAGCCGATCGGCTGCAGCGGGCTGAGGTCGAGGGTCCCGTCCTTGCCCGGGCGGCCGAAGACGGTCTGCGAGCCGAGGTTGGCGACCTGGACGAGCAGGGCGAAGAGGAGCCCGCCGAAGATCGCGAAGTCCTTGCCGCGCCGGCTGGAGAGCATCCGGGCGTTCCCGGCCGCGACGGCCCGGGAGAGCGTGACCAGGCACAGCAGCGTGAGCGGCACCCCGACGACCGCGAACGGCACCGAGGCGCCGCCGCCGACACCGGACAGCGCCGCGCCGACCACCAGCACCAGGTTGATCACCGGCCCGGGCCCGACCAGCGAGGCCAGCAGCGACCCGCGCAGCAGCGGGCCAGGGCGCAGCGGCAGCATGGTGAGCCGGGTCGGGTCGGAGCTCTCGTCGCTGGAGAAGAGGAACAGCGGCAGCGCGGCCCAGCCCAGGGTCATGGTGCCGAGCAGCATCACCCCGGCGTCGCCGGAGCCGTCGAACTTGCCGTTCATCAGGGCCATCGCGAGGGCGATGGCCGAGGCGAAGGCCAGGCCGAGGAGGCCGCCGATGACGAAGACGGCGGTACGGCCGGGGCTGCGCCGCAGCCCGTTGCGCACCAGCCGCAGCTTGAGCGCGACGAGCGCGCGGACCACGGTCGGCCCGTCCGGCACCTGGTGGCGGACGGCGGCGGCGGGGGCGGTCACTGCCCGCCCCCGAGCCAGCCGAGGGACTGCCCGTCGTCCTCGCGCACGCCGATCAGGCCGAGGAACGCCTCGTGCAGGCTGCTCCCGCCGCGGACGGCGTCCAGCGGCCCCTGGGCGATGACCCGGCCGGCGTTGACGACGGCGACCCAGTCGCAGAGCTGCTCGACCAGCTCCATGACGTGGCTGGAGAAGACGACGGTGGAGCCGGCGGCCGCGTACCGCTTGAGCACGCCGCGGATGGTCTGCGCGGAGACGGGGTCGACGCCCTCGAAGGGCTCGTCGAGGAACAGCACGTCGGGGTTGTGCAGCAGCGCGGAGGCCAGGCCGATCTTCTTGCGCATGCCGGTGGAGTAGTCGGCGACGAGCTTGTCGGCGTCGCGCCCGAGGTCGAGGACGGCCAGCAGCTCCTCGGCCCGGCGGTCCACCTCGGCGCCGGGCAGGCCGCGCAGCCGGCCGACGTACTGGAGGAGTTCGCGCCCGCTGAGCCGCTCGAACATCCGCAGGCCCTCGGGCAGGATGCCGATCCGGGCCTTGACGCTCACCGGGTCGGCCCAGACGTCCGTGCCGTGGATGAGCACGGTGCCCTGGTCGGGCCGGAGCAGCCCGGTGACCATGGACAGCGTGGTGGTCTTGCCCGCGCCGTTCGGGCCGACCAGCCCGATGAACGCCCCGGCCGGCAGCTCCAGGCTGAGCCCGGCCACGGCGGCCTGGCTGCCGAAGTGCTTCCACAGTCCCTGGATGCTGACGGCGGACGGGGTGCCCGGCCCGGGCGGGTTCGACGACTGCGGCGCTGACGCCTGCATGGCTGCCTTCTATTCTTCTTGCTTCGTGGGCTTCGTTCCTGACCTGGTGTGACCGTATCCGCCCTGTTGAGCGGCTGTCCCGTGAGTTGAGCGTCATCGGAGCTTGACGGACCGGGGGAGTCGGCGATACGGAAGACACATCTCCGTTTGTTCGGTGCCGAATTGGCAACTACTCAGGCGGGTCGTTCGTCCTGCACTATGAAACTCAGCGAGAAACACGACCGCGTCTGCGGTGCCGGAGGTGGCGGATGTCCGTTCAATCGTGGGGAGATCCCGGTTCCCAGCAGTCCGGGGGCCAGAACGGCATGCGCGCCGGGCACGCGGACCGGGACCGCACGGTGGACGTGCTGAAGGCCGCCTTCGCCGAGGGCCGGCTCTCCGTCCAGGAGTACGAGCACCGCCACGAGGCGGCGGCCGCCGCTCAGACGTACGGCCAGCTGGCCTCGCTGATCGCCGACCTTCCCTCCGGCCCGGTGCCGGCCCCCGCGCCCGCGCCCGCCGAGGCGCGGATCCCGGCGACGTTCATGCCGCCCCCGCCGATGCCCATGCCCATGCCGATGCCGCGCTCCACGAACGGGCTGGCGGTCTCCTCCTTCGTCTTCGGACTCTTCGGCCTCTCCCCGGTCGCCGTGATCACCGGCCACATCGCCCGCAGCCAGATCCGCCAGCGGCAGCAGGAGGGGGACTGGGCGGCGATCACCGGGCTGATCCTCGGCTACCTGGGCCTGGCGTTCTGGGGGCTGATCATCCTGGCGGGCATCGTCGCCGTCGCGTCCAGCGGTCAGCACCCGGGCCCGGGCTACTAGGAGGCCGTCCTCCCGGGTGGCGACCGCCACCCGGCTGTGGTAGAGCGGGTGGAGGGCGGCCCGACACCGCCCCGTCGCGTGGGGGACACCCCCGTGACACCCGGCCGAGGGCCGCGACCTGCGGCGTTGCATTTGTTTTGACCGCGCCCCATGCGCTAGGTACGCTCTGACCTTGTGCCTGGGGTGTCCCCGGGTCCTTGTGCGTGCATGCACACCGGTCGCCGCGCCGAGCCGGAGCGCCTCAAAACGCCCCGCGCGTAGAGCGCCGTCGCTGTACATCAGCTCATGGGATTCCGTGCCGGAATGAACCCAACACACCCGACCGCGTGGGTCGACCACGGGGTCGTGTGCGAGGGAGTCGTCCGGATCACCGCAGGTTAGTTCCACCAAGCCTTGGCACACAGAAAACGGAGAAACGGTGCCTACGATCCAGCAGCTGGTCCGAAAGGGCCGGCAGGACAAGGTCGAGAAGAACAAGACTCCCGCGCTGAAGGGCTCCCCGCAGCGCCGTGGGGTCTGCACGCGTGTGTACACGACCACCCCGAAGAAGCCGAACTCGGCGCTTCGCAAGGTCGCCCGTGTGCGCCTCACCAGCGGGATCGAGGTCACCGCTT
The DNA here is from genome assembly GCF_044767945.1 of Kitasatospora sp. NPDC101183. Lineage (NCBI taxonomy): Bacteria > Bacillati > Actinomycetota > Actinomycetes > Kitasatosporales > Streptomycetaceae > Kitasatospora > Kitasatospora sp. NPDC101183. The sequence continues at coordinate 197,818 of NZ_JBIWOW010000009.1, forward strand.
ACATCCCGGGCGAGGGCCACAACCTGCAGGAGCACTCCATCGTGCTGGTGCGCGGTGGTCGTGTGAAGGACCTTCCTGGTGTCCGCTACAAGATCATCCGCGGTTCCCTCGACACCCAGGGTGTCAAGAACCGCAAGCAGGCTCGCAGCCGCTACGGCGCCAAGAAGGAGAAGTAAGAATGCCTCGTAAGGGCCCCGCCCCGAAGCGCCCGGTCATCATCGACCCGGTCTACGGCTCCCCGGTCGTCACGCAGCTGGTCAACAAGATCCTGCTGCACGGCAAGCGCTCCACCGCCGAGCGGATCGTCTACGGCGCCCTCGAGGGCGTCCGTGAGAAGACCGGTTCCGACCCGGTCGTCACGCTCAAGCGCGCGCTGGAGAACGTCAAGCCGGCCCTCGAGGTCAAGTCCCGCCGTGTCGGTGGCGCGACCTACCAGGTTCCGGTCGAGGTCCGTCCGGGCCGCGCCAGCACCCTGGCGCTGCGCTGGATGGTCGGTTACTCCCGCGCCCGTCGCGAGAAGACCATGACCGAGCGCCTCATGAACGAGATCCTCGACGCCAGCAACGGCCTGGGCGCTTCCGTGAAGCGTCGCGAGGACACCCACAAGATGGCCGAGTCCAACAAGGCCTTCGCGCACTACCGCTGGTAGTCCCTACCCCGTCACTAGACAGAGAGAGAACGAGCCACCATGGCTGCAACCTCCCTTGACCTCGCCAAGGTCCGCAACATCGGGATCATGGCGCACATCGACGCGGGCAAGACCACCACCACCGAGCGGATCCTGTTCTACACCGGTGTGTCGTACAAGATCGGTGAGGTCCACGATGGCGCTGCCACCATGGACTGGATGGAGCAGGAGCAGGAGCGCGGCATCACGATCACGTCGGCCGCGACGACCTGTCACTGGACGGTCGACGGCGCCGACAACACCATCAACATCATCGACACCCCGGGTCACGTCGACTTCACCGTCGAGGTGGAGCGCTCGCTGCGCGTCCTCGACGGTGCCGTGACGGTGTTCGACGGTGTCGCCGGTGTCGAGCCCCAGTCCGAGACGGTGTGGCGTCAGGCCGACCGCTACGGCGTCCCGCGCATCTGCTTCATCAACAAGCTGGACCGCACGGGCGCGAACTTCTTCTTCTGCGTCGACACCATCGTGGAGCGCCTCGGCGCCACCCCGCTGGTGATGCAGCTCCCGATCGGTGCCGAGGCGGACTTCCAGGGCGTTGTCGACCTGGTCCGCATGAAGGCGCTGGTCTGGTCCGCCGAGGCCGCCAAGGGCGAGATGTACGACATCGTCGACATCCCGGCCGACCTGCAGGAGCAGGCCGAGGAGTACCGCGAGCAGCTGATCGACACCGTCTCGACCATCAGCGACGAGATCGCCGAGCTCTTCCTCGAGGGCGAGGAGATCCCGGTCGAGCTGCTGCAGGACGTGATCCGCAAGGGCACCCTGAACTCGGACTTCACCCCGATCTTCTGTGGTACCGCCTTCAAGAACAAGGGCGTTCAGCCCCTGCTCGACGCGGTCGTCAAGTACCTGCCGTCCCCGCTGGACATCGAGTCCGTCGAGGGCACGAAGCCGAACGACCCGGAGACCAAGATCTCCCGCAAGGCTTCGGACGACGAGCCGCTGGCCGCGCTGGCGTTCAAGATCATGTCCGACCCGCACCTGGGCAAGCTCACCTTCGTCCGGATCTACTCCGGCCGCCTGGAGTCCGGCACCTCGGTGCTGAACGCCGTGAAGGGCAAGAAGGAGCGCATCGGCAAGATCTACCGCATGCACGCGAACAAGCGTGAGGAGATCGAGTCGGTGGGCGCCGGCGACATCGTCGCCGTCATGGGCCTGAAGCAGACCACCACCGGTGAGACGCTGTCCGACGAGAAGAGCCCGGTCATCCTGGAGTCCATGGACTTCCCGGCCCCGGTCATCCGCGTCGCGATCGAGCCCAAGTCCAAGGGTGACCAGGAGAAGCTGGGTGTCGCCATCCAGCGTCTCGCCGAGGAGGACCCGTCCTTCCAGGTCAACACGGACGAGGAGACCGGCCAGACCATCATCGCGGGTATGGGCGAGCTGCACCTCGAGGTGCTGGTCGACCGTATGAAGCGTGAGTTCAAGGTCGAGGCCAACGTCGGCAAGCCGCAGGTCGCGTACCGCGAGACGATCCGTCAGGCCGTCGAGCGCATCGACTACACCCACAAGAAGCAGACCGGTGGTTCCGGTCAGTTCGCCAAGGTGCAGATCGCGATCGAGCCGCTCGAGCAGGCCGAGGGCTACGAGTTCGTCAACAAGGTCACCGGTGGCCGCGTCCCCCGGGAGTACATCCCGTCGGTCGACGCCGGCTGCCAGGAGGCCATGGAGTTCGGTATCCTCGCCGGCTACCCGCTCCAGGGTGTCCGCGTGAGCCTGCTGGACGGTGCGGCGCACGACGTCGACTCCTCCGAGCTCGCGTTCAAGATCGCCGGTTCGATGGCCTTCAAGGAAGGCGCGAGGAAGGCCAAGCCGGTTCTCCTCGAGCCGATGATGGCCGTCGAGGTCACCACGCCCGAGGACTACATGGGCGACGTGATCGGTGACATCAACTCTCGCCGTGGCCAGATCCGGTCCATGGACGAGCGTCACGGTGCCCGCGTCGTCACGGCGCTGGTGCCCCTCTCCGAGATGTTCGGCTATGTCGGTGACCTGCGCAGCAAGACCTCTGGTCGCGCGAGCTACTCGATGCAGTTCGACTCGTACGCCGAGGTCCCCAAGGCCGTGGCTGAGGAGATCATCGCCAAGTCCAAGGGTGAGTGAGTCCGGCTTCGCCGGCTCTGGATCAGCCCGACAATCGGGATGATTCCGACCCCTTAGGCTATTAGGAGGCGACCCGGGGGAATCCCGACAGGATTCCCCCGGGGCCTCCGGCCCCCACCCGCGGGACGGTGCGAGGTGCTTCCGGCACCCCGGACCAAGCCCGATCAAAGACCAACTGACGTCAGCACGGCGTACAGGAACTGTCCTCAGGAGGACTGCAGTGGCGAAGGCGAAGTTCGAGCGGACGAAGCCCCACGTCAACATCGGCACCATCGGTCACATCGACCACGGTAAGACGACCCTTACCGCGGCGATCACCAAGGTGCTGCACGACGCTCACCCGGACATCAACCCCTTCACGCCGTTCGACCAGATCGACAAGGCGCCGGAGGAGCGGCAGCGCGGTATCACCATCTCGATCGCGCACGTCGAGTACCAGACCGAGGCGCGTCACTACGCCCACGTCGACTGCCCGGGTCACGCGGACTACATCAAGAACATGATCACCGGTGCGGCCCAGATGGACGGTGCGATCCTCGTCGTCGCCGCCACCGACGGCCCGATGCCGCAGACCAAGGAGCACGTCCTCCTGGCCCGCCAGGTCGGCGTCCCCTACATCGTCGTCGCCCTGAACAAGGCCGACATGGTGGACGACGAGGAGATCCTGGAGCTCGTCGAGCTCGAGGTCCGTGAGCTCCTCTCCGAGTACGAGTTCCCGGGCGACGACCTGCCGGTCGTCCGCGTCTCCGCGCTGAAGGCGCTGGAGGGCGACAAGGAGTGGGGCGAGAAGCTCCTCGGCCTCATGGCCGCGGTCGACGAGGCCATCCCGACCCCGGCCCGCGCCGTGGACCAGCCGTTCCTGATGCCGATCGAGGACGTCTTCACGATCACCGGTCGTGGCACCGTCGTCACCGGCCGCATCGAGCGTGGCATCCTCAAGGTCAACGAGACTGTCGACATCATCGGCATCAAGGAGACCAAGACCACCACCACGGTCACCGGCATCGAGATGTTCCGCAAGCTGCTCGACGAGGGCCAGGCCGGTGAGAACGTCGGTCTGCTCCTCCGTGGCATCAAGCGCGAGGACGTCGAGCGCGGCCAGGTCATCATCAAGCCGGGTTCGGTCACGCCGCACACCGACTTCGAGGCCCAGTCCTACATCCTGTCGAAGGACGAGGGTGGCCGCCACACCCCGTTCTTCAACAACTACCGCCCGCAGTTCTACTTCCGTACCACGGACGTGACCGGCGTCGTGACCCTCCCCGAGGGCACCGAGATGGTCATGCCGGGCGACAACACCGCCATGACGGTCGCGCTGATCCAGCCGATCGCCATGGAGGAGGGCCTGAAGTTCGCCATCCGTGAGGGTGGCCGCACCGTCGGCGCCGGCCAGGTCACCAAGATCCTCAAGTAATTGACGATCTGACCTGCCTGCCCGTACAGGCTGACGAAGGGCCCCGCGCACCCCAGGGTGTGCGGGGCCCTTCGGCGTGTCGGGTTGACCCCGGGGCACCCGAAGGTAGGGGCCGCGCACGCCGGATACACTGAGGCACCCGCCGCCGTCGCAGAGCGAGGCCGGCCGTGGTTCATCTCCGCCCCACTCGCCGAAAGCGCTCCGGAATGACCTCTGCCCCACCGCTGACCAAGCCCTCCCTGCTCCGGCGCCGCTCGGCCAAGCGCACCGAACAGGACGGCCTCCCGGCCAAGCGCCCGCGGCTCTACGCGCTGGACGGCATGCGACTGCTCGCCGCGCTCTGCGTACTCTCCTTCCACTGGACGGCGTACGTCGGCATCGGCGGCATCTGGACCGCGGGGAACACCCCGAAGGAGGTCCTGCCGCTGCTGAACAAGGCGGCGGCGTACGGCTGGCTGGGCGTCGAGCTGTTCTTCGTCATCAGCGGCTTCGTGATCTGCATGAGCTGCTGGGGCAAGAGGTCCGGCGAGTTCTTCGTCTCCCGCGTGGTCCGGCTCTACCCGGGCTACTGGGCGGGCATCGCGCTGACCAGCTTCGTGGTGCTGACCTTCACCCGGTTCGCCCGCACGGGCGCGGACGAGGGCCTGAACCTGCGCACGATCCTCGGCAACCTGACGATGATGCAGACCCCGATGGGCATGCGCCACGTGGACGGCGTCTACTGGACCCTCTGGGTCGAGATGCGCTTCTACCTGCTGTTCGCCGTGGTCGTGGCGATGGGGCTCACCTACCGCCGGGTGGTCGCCTTCTGCGGGATCTGGACGATCCTCGCGCTCCTGGCCCCGCAGGCCGGCATACCGCTGCTGACCACGATGGTCATGCCGAACGAATCGCCGTTCTTCATCGCCGGCGTCGGCATGTTCCTCATGTACCGCTTCGGACAGAACCTGCTGCTCTGGGGGATCGTCGGCTTCTCCTGGATCCTGGCGCTCAGCCGGCTCAACGACATCAAGGGCATGTACGTCAACGTGCTGGGCCACCAGCTGTCCTGGAGCGTGATGGCGGCCGCCGTCACCCTGGCGTTCGCGATGGTCCTGGGCGCCGCGCTGGGGCTGTTCAACCGGGTGCAGTGGAAGTGGCTCACCGTCGCCGGCGCGCTCACCTACCCGCTCTACCTGATCCACCAGGAGGCCGGATGGACGTTCATCCACTTCCTGCTCACCAAGCACTTCAGCGTCCAGGCGGCGCTCGCCACGGCGCTCGCCGCGGCCCTGCTGACCGCCTGGCTGATCCACCGCCTGGTGGAGCGGCCGGTGTCGAAGGTGCTCAAGACGGCGCTCGACCGCTCCATCGCGACCATGCGCAAGACCTCGGACGAATCCGCCCCCGCGAAGCCCTGACGGCGGCGGGGCCTTCGGTGAACGAACTTCTCAAGATCCGCTCATCGAATGGTAAAGACCTGCTGCTAGCCTGACTGCCACCCGGCCCGGAGCTCCTCCGCGGCGCGTCCCCCGCACCCCTCCAGGTCGTTCGGCCGCGGCGCCCACCGCCGTCCCCCCGGCACCGATCGATCCTTCTCATCCACAAGGAAACAGGCGACAACTGATGTACACCGCAGCTGTATCGGCAGAGCCGGAGGCCAACGTCCCGGCGCCGCTGTTGTCGGTCGTCATGCCGATCTACAACGAGCAGGAGGCGCTGCCCCTGACCGTCGAGCGGCTGCGTCCGATCCTCGACGAGCTGGGGATCTCCTACGAGGTCGTCGGCATCGACGACGGCAGCACGGACGCGACCCCGGCGCTGATGCAGAAGATCCACCAGGACTGGCCGGAGTTCCGGATCGTCCGCTTCGCGCGCAACTCCGGGCACCAGGCCGCGCTGACCGCCGGCATCCACCGGGCCTTCGGCGACTACGTCGTGTCGATCGACGCCGACCTCCAGGACCCGCCGGAGAAGATCCCGGAGATGCTGGAGCTCGCCCGTCAGAAGAACCTGGACATCGTCTACGGCGTCCGCGGCGACCGCGGCACCGACACGGTGTTCAAGCGCCGCACGGCCGGCGCGTACTACTGGCTGATGCGCAAGCTCGTCGGCAAGAAGATGCCCAACCAGGCCGGCGACTTCCGCCTGCTGAGCCGGGCCGCCGTCGAGGCGCTCAAGGCGATGCCCGAGCACCAGCCGGTCTACCGCCTGCTCGTGCCGTGGCTGGGCTTCCCCAGCGGCGAGGTCGTCTACGTCCGCGAGGAGCGCGTCGCCGGCAGCACGCACTACCCGCTGTCGAAGATGCTCCGCCTGGCCATCGACAGCATCACCAACTTCTCCGCCGCCCCGCTGCGGCTGGCGACGTACCTGGGCCTGCTGAGCTTCGTGCTCTGCTTCGCCCTGGGCGTCTACACCACGGTCGAGTACGCCCTGGGCAAGACCGTTCCGGGCTGGTCCTCGTTGTTCATCGGGATGCTGTTCCTCGGCGCCGTCCAGCTGGTCTGCATGGGCCTGCTCGGCGAGTACGTCGGCAGGATCTACTCGGCGGCCCAGGCCCGCCCGGCCTACTTCGTGGGCTACGACTCGGCCGAGGGTCGCGGCGCGGGAACCCGGAAGGTCTCCGAGTACGTGGCATGAGACGGGCCGGTCCCGCACCGGGACCGGACCGTGCCACCGGCCTCCACGACCGGACGCAGAGCTCGCAGGAGAAACACACACATGGGCACCACCGACAGCACCGCATCCTCCCTCGGGACACCCACGGAGGCGGGGAGACGGCTCGGAGCACCGGTGCCGGAGGCCGGCGGCGCCCCCTCGGGGGCAGCCGCCCGGCTGGCGCGGTTCCTACCGGCCCTGGCGGCGTACGGCCTGCTGGTCGCCCTGCTGCTCGCGTCCGACACCTCGCCCGGTGACGTCGCCCGGTACACCTTCTACGCGGCCTGGGGCGTCGTGCTCCCGGGCACGCTGGTGTTCCGGGCGCTGCGGCGGCGCCCGCACACGCTGATCGAGGACCTCGCCTTCGGCGCGGTGGTCGGCCTCGTGCTGGAGCTGGCGGCCTGGGCGGTGCTGGTCGGCCTCGGCCTCCAGTCCGCGGCGACGGCCTGGCCGCTGGCGGTGGTCGTCCCGTTCGCGGCCGTGCCCCGGCTGCGGCGGCACTGGCTGCCGCGCGGCTACCGCAGGACCTCGACGGCCTGGAACTGGTCCGTGGCCGGCATCGTCGGCGGCACGAGCGCCTACCTGTACGCCGTGGCGCTGAGCCGCAACCCGATCCTGCCGGACGCCGAGTCCACCCGGCAGTACATCGACCTGCCCTACCTGCTCTCGCTGGCGGGCAACGCCAAGCACAACGTCCCGCTGACCTTCCCGCAGGCCGCGGGCGAGCCGCTGCACTACCACTGGTTCACCTTCGTCCACATGGCGATGACCGACATGGTCGGCCACATCGACCTGCCGGTCGTCCAGATGCGGCTGATGGTGCCGGCCCTGGTGGCCCTCGCCATGGTGGTCACGGCGGTGGTCGGCCACCGGCTGTCCGGCCGGGCCTGGGTGGGGCCGGTCGCGGCGCTGCTGGTGTTCGCGGTGGGCGAGTTCAACGCCGTCTACCCGCTCAACACCCAGGGCTGGCCGTTCGGCGCCCCGCTGGTGCCGCTGATGGCCTGGACGAGCCTGTCGCTCACCTACAGCCAGCCGCTGCTGATGGCGCTGATCGGCGTGGTCGCGGACGCGCTGCGGCGCGACGGGACCGACTCGGGCGACGAGGCGGTGCCCCGGCTCGGGCGCGGCGGCTACGTGCTCGTCGCGATGTTCGCGCTCGCCTCCAGCGCCGCCAAGGCCAGCCTGCTGCCGGTCACCCTCGCGGGGCTGGCCGTCGCCGGCCTGATGGTGCTCATCGGCACCCGGCGCATCCCCTGGACGATCGTGCGCCTCGGCGCGATCGTCGGCGGCGCCCAACTGTTCGCCACGGCCGTGCTCTTCCGGTTCGAGAGCTACGGCCTGGAGGTGCTGCCGTTCGGCAACATCGAGCGGTACTGGGCCGATCCGCAGCACACCCGGGGCACCGCCGTCCAGGCGCTGGTCGTCGCGGCGACGCTGGTCGCCTTCCTCCTCAACCACCAGCTCCGGCTGGTGGGCATGCTGCCGCTGATGTGGCGGCGCCGGCTGCGGCTCGATCCGGTGCAGTGGTTCCTGCTGGGCGGCGCGGTGGCCGGTCCGGCCGCCTACCTGGTGGTCAACGGCTTCAACGCGAGCTACTTCACCCTGGCCGGCCTGCCCTTCGGCGTGCTCCTGTCGGCCTGGGGCTACTGCGAGGTGTTCGAACGGGCGGCGCTGCCGGCGCGGGGCAAGGCCGCGCTGGCCGCCGGGACGCTCGCCTTCGTCGGCCTGCTGACCTACGGCGTCCACGAGTACTCGGGCGACTGGGCCCGGTTCGCGCTGGACGCGATCGGCGACTCCGCGGGCGCCCAGTCGTACACCCTCCTGGTGCCGCTCCTGGCGGCCGCCGCGGCCCTGGCCGGTGCGGCACTGGTCTGCGGCCTGCTCTGGTGGGCCGCCGGACGGGCACTGCCCGCGCTGCGGCGCCGGGGCGGACTGGTGCTGCTGACGGCCGCGCTGGTGGCCGGAGCGCCGTCCCTGCTGCTCGACGTCGCGCAGGCCCGGCAGGTGACCTGGGACGGCGCCTGGCCGATGCCGGCCAGCCAGGTCGAGGCGGCCCGCTGGGTGCGGGCGCACAGCAAGCCGTCCGACATCCTGGTCACCAACGACCACTACCGCTCCAACGCCGAGTACGGGGCCGTGGGCGAGGCGGGCTGGAACCCGCTCTCGTTCTGGCTCAGCGGCTACTCGGAGCGCTCGGTCCTGGTCGAGGGCTGGGCGTACTCGCCGCGGCTGATGTCGCAGAAGACCGCCGTCTTCTGGGACCAGCCGCTGCTGAAGCTGAACGACGACGCGATCTACAACCCGACCGCCGACATCCTGCGGGAGCTGCACGACCGGTACCACGTCCGCTACCTGGTGGCGGACCGGAAGCCGGTGCCGGAGTCCCCGCTGCTGAAGACCCTCGCCACCCCCGTCTTCGACAACGGCCGGATGGCCGTCTACGAACTCTCCTGACCCGACAAGCAGATCGCATGGGTTCCCACATGGCTTCCACGAACGAGACGACCGGCATGCTGAGCGCCGCCGAGCAGACGCCTTCCGGCCCCGGTACGACCGCTGGTACGACCAAGCGCCAGCTCCCGGCGTTCGCGATCATCGGCGTCCTGAGCACGCTCTTCTACCTCGGGCTGTACGTGGCGGCGCGGTGGGTCGTCGACCCGCAGGTGGCCAACCTGATCGCGCTCGCGGTCAGCGCCGTCGCCAACACGGCCGCCAACCGGCGCTTCACCTTCGGCATCAAGGGCAGCGAGGGCGCGCTGCGGCACCAGCTCCAGGGCCTGGTCGCCTTCGTGATAGGCCTCGCCCTGAGCGCGGGCGTCCTCGCCCTGCTCGACTACGCGGCGCCGCACGCCTCCAAGGCCGTCGAGGTCGGCGGTCTGATCGTCGCGAACGGCCTGGCCACGATCGTCCGCTTCCTGCTGATGAAGGTCTGGGTCTTCAAGAAGTGACGCCCGGCCGGGCGTCCTCCGTCCGGCTCCCGCGCCACGGCGGGAGCCGGGGCGTCCGGTTGCGCAGCCGCATCGCGGGCTCCTCCACCACGTACCAGGAGAGCGCGCCGAGCGCGGCCGTCACCGCCAACGCGCAGGCGAAGAAGCCGAGTTGGCCGTACGCGGCGAACCCCCGCAGGGCCAGGGCCTGCTCGACGGGGAAGCCGTAGACGTACACGCCGTACGAGAAGTCGCCGACCGCGTCGACGGCCCGGCACCACCGGGGCAGCCGGGCGGCCGCCCAGAACAGCAGGTACACCAGGGCCGGCTGGCCGAACGCCGCGAAGCCGCCCCAGCGGAGCGTGCCCAGCAGCGCGAGCGCGGCGGCCGCCGCCGCCCGGTCGTCGAGCGGGACGCGGCGGGCGTGCAGGCGGCAGGCGGCGCCGAGCAGGAAGGTGAAGCCCAGCCCGGTGAGCAGGTGCCAGGTGAGCCGCCCCGCGCCGGGCAGGGTGACGCCGGGCCCGCCCGCCGGGGGGACACCGGCGGGGAGGTCGACGGCGCCGGAGACGATCAGCAGCCACAGCGCCGCCGCCAGCGCGGGGACGGCCGCCCGCCGGCGCAGCAGGCCGACGGCGGCCAGCAGCGCCGCCAGCAGGTAGCAGAGCAGCTCGTACTTGAGCGACCAGAGCGCGCCGTTGAAGCTGGGGTCGAAGTTGGTCCCCGCCCGGATGCCGGAGGAGATCACGCCCGAGACGTCCCAGCCGGCCAGCGGGCTGTTGCTGCCGAGGCTGGTCACGTAGCCGAGCGGCCCGTCGGGACGGGTCCAGAAGTGCTTCAGGGTGCCGTGCTGCCACAGGTACAGCAGGGGGGCCAGGACGGTCGCGCAGAACAGCAGCGAGGCCAGGAGCCCGGGGACGATCCGCAGCATCCGGTGCCAGACGAAGCGCGCGGGGCTCAGCCGCAGGGCGCTGCCGGTGATGACGAAGCCGGAGATCGCGAAGAAGCCGACGACGGCGCTCTTGCCCAGGTCGGTCTGCTGCCCGCTCCAGTCCCAGAGCGGATCCGGGTGCCCCCAGCCGATCGGGTAGACGTGCGAGGCGACGACGGCGACGGCCAGGAGCAGGCGCAGCGCGCCGAAGGCGTTGGCCCGGCCCACCGTGAGGTCGGCGAGGGTGCGGCGCTGAGCGGGTGGCGCGGTCTGTCCGATGGCTCTTCCCCGATGCGGCGGAACCGGTACTGCTGCTGGGGCCGGTCGTGGACGGACCGGCGCTGGAAAACCGTACGGCGCCCGGAGCGGTGCTCCGGACGCCGCGACACGACGGGGGAGGCGCCTACGCGACCTGGGCGAGCCAGAGTTCGCGGACGGCCTCGCGCAGGGTGCGGCGGGGGGTCCAGCCGAGGCTCTCGCGGGCGACGGTGACGTCGAGCTGCTGCCACTCGGTCTCCGGGCCGGTGCCCGCGGGCGCCGGGACCTCGGTGATCTCGGTGGGGACGCCGCTCTCCTCGATGAGCAGCTCCACCAGCCGGCGGGCGGTCGAGGCGCTGCCGGTGCCGACGTTGACGACGGCCGGGGCCGAGCGGTCGGCGGCGGCCAGCAGGACGGCGTCGAGGGTGTCGGTGAGGTCGACGAAGTCGCGCAGGGCGGTCAGCGGCTGGAGGGACAGCTGCGCGGTCTCGCCGGCGAGGCGGGCCTCGTCGAGCTTGGAGGCCATCACGCCGAGCAGGCTGTGGCCGGGCTGGCCGGCGCCGACGACGTTGCCCAGGCGCAGCACGACGCCGCTGATCCGGCCGGCCTCGACGGCGCGGACGACGGCCTCGGTGGCGGCGAGCTTGAGCTTGCCGTACTCCATGACCGGCGCGGCCCGGTCGCTCTCGTGCTGGCTGGTGCCGACCGGGGCCATGCCGTACTCGTGGACGGTGCCCAGGTGGACGAGCCGGGCGGGCGTCGCCATCGCGGCGACGGCCTCGATCAGCCGCTCGGTGAGGACGACGTTGGCCTGGTACATCTGCTCGTCGTTGAGCCCCCACATGCCGCCGGCCGCGTTGACGACGGTGTCGACGCCCTCCCGCTCCAGCAGCGCGGTGAGCTCGGCCGGGTCCCCGGTGGAGAGGTCGAAGGCGACGAACCGGCCGGGCGCGGGCTCCGCGGGGGCCTTGCGGGCGAGGCTGACCACCTCGGCGCCCTGCGCGAGCAGGCGGGCGCCGAGCACCCGGCCGATGAAGCCGGTGCCACCGAGGACGGCCACCCGGGCCGGGGCCGTGTGCGGTGCGCTCATTGCGGGGACTCCAGGGGTTCTCAGGGGTTCTCGGAGGGTCTCGAAGGTTCTCGAAGAGGGGTCAGCGGGGCCGGCGGGCCGTGCTGGTGGCGTTGCGCAGCAGCGCCTTGGCGCCCTGCCACTGGCCGGCGCGCATCGCGCCCGGCACCAGGGTGAGGGCGTGGATGCGGGCGGACAGGTGCACCCGGGAGGCGCGCGCGGCCCGCGACCAGCCCTGGGCGTCGAGGCGGTCGGCGGCGTCGAGGAAGTAGCGGCGGGCCTCGGTGAAGCGGGTGCCGCTGAACGCCGAGGAGGAGGAGATGCTGACGGCGTGCCGGCGGTACTGGAAGACCCGGTGGTCGTCCACCACCATCTGCTCGCCGGCCTGGAGGAGGTCGACGACCAGGGCGAGGTCCTGGATGATCTCCAGGTTGTCGCGGAAGCCGGTGGTCCTCACGGCCTCGGTGCGCCAGCAGATCGACGGGAAGTACAGCCAGTTGCCCTTGAGCAGGCTGACGGCGAGGTCCTCGCCGCCCATCAGCACGCGGCCGCGCTGCTTGGGCGCGTAGATGCGGCGCTTGGACTCGTCGGCCAGGGAGGTGCTCGGCCGGCCCTCGCCGTCGATGACCTGGACGCCGGGCTGGATCATCGCGACGCCCGGGTGCTCGGTGAGGATCGAGCGGATCGTGGCGACGTACTCGGGGAGCATCACGTCGTCGGTGCCCATGAACACCATGTGCTCGTGCTCGGCCAGGCCCAGGCACTTGCGGTAGTTGCCGGTGACGCCGAGGTTCTGCTCGTTGCGGAAGTACCGCACCCGCGGGTCGTCGATCTCGGCGAACCACTCCGGGACCCCGGGCTCCTTGCCGTCGTCCACGACGGTCAGGCGCCAGTCCGGGTCGGTCTGGGCCAGCACGCTGCGGACGGCTTCCTGCATCAGTGCGACGTCACCGTAGTACGGCAGCAGGATTTCCAGGGTGGTCATGGTGGAGGCACATCCGGTGGTCGGTTCGGGGCCGGCGGGCGGGGCGGGGCCCCGCGGCGCGCCCATCATACTGAGCCGCGCGCGGGGCCCCGTCGCCGTCGGTCCGGCCGGGTTCAGCCGAGGCGCAGGCCCTCGGTGTACGCGCGGCACTTCTCGTAGTCCGGCAGCAGGCCGCTCTCGATCGCCTCGGCGAGCGTGGGGGCCGCGGCGTCGCGGGCGGACAGCTGCGGGGCGTCGGTCGGCCACTCGATGCCCAGGTCCGGGTCGAGCGGGTGCACCGCGTGCTCGCCGGTCGGGTTGTAGGTCTCCGAGCAGACGTACGACAGCGTGGCGTCGTCCGAGAGCGCGCAGAAGCCGTGGCCGAGGCCCTCGGCGATGTACACCGACCTGCGGTCGACATCGTCGAGGCGGACGAACTCCCACGTCCCGAAGGTGGGGGAGCCGACCCGCAGGTCGACGATCACGTCGAGCACGGCGCCGCGCACGCAGCTGACGTACTTGGCCTGGCCGGGCGGGACGTCGGCGAAGTGGATGCCGCGCACGACGTCCTTGGCGGACACCGACAGGTTGCCCTGGGCCAGGCGCAGCGGGTGGCCGACGGCCTCCTGGAGGTGGTCGAAGCGGTACCACTCCATGAACAGGCCGCGCGGGTCGCCGTGCTGCTGCGGGGTGACCTCGACGGCGCCCTCGATGGACAGCTCGCGGAACTTCACTTGGCCGCCTCCTCGTCGAGCAGCGCGATCAGGTAGTCGCCGTAGCCGCTCTTGCACAGGGGCTCGGCCAGCTCGCGCAGCTGCGCGTCGTCGATCAGGCCGGCCCGCCAGGCGGCCTCCTCGATGCAGCCGATCTTGAAGCCCTGGCGCTCCTCGATGACGCGGACGAACTCGGAGGCCTGGACCATCGAGACGAACGTGCCGGTGTCCAGCCAGGCGGTGCCGCGGTCGAGGACGGTGACGTGCAGCTCGCCGAGCTTGAGGTACTCCTCGTTGACGGCGGTGATCTCCAGCTCGCCGCGGGCGCTCGGCGTGAGGTCGCGGGCGATCTCCACCACGCGGTTGTCGTAGAAGTAGAGGCCCGGCACCGCGTAGCGGGACTTGGGGGCGGTGGGCTTCTCCTCGATGGAGATGACCTGGCCCTCGGGGTCGAACTCGACGACGCCGTAGGCGGTCGGGTCGGCGACGGGGTAGGCGAACACCATGCCGCCCTGCGGGTCGGTGCGCTGGGCGAGCCGGGTGCCCAGGCCGCTGCCGTGGAAGATGTTGTCGCCCAGGATGAGCGCGACGGGCTCGTCGCCGATGAAGTCGGCGCCGAGGACGAAGGCCTGGGCGATGCCCTCGGGCTTCTCCTGGACGGCGTACTCCAGCTTCAGCCCGAACTGGGAGCCGTCGCCGAGCAGGCGCTGGAACTGCTCCTGGTCCTGGGGGGTCGTGATGATGAGGATCTCGCTGATCCCGGCCATCACCAGGGTCGACAGCGGGTAGTAGATCATCGGCTTGTCGAAGACCGGGAGGAGCTGCTTCGAGACAGCCCGGGTCAGCGGCCAGAGTCGGGAGCCGGTGCCGCCGGCCAGAAGGATTCCACGCATACCACGCAGCTTATGTGAGGCCGGGAAGCCCACGCCGACCCGGGGCGGAGGGTTCACGCCACCCCGGTAGACTGCCCGCACTATGCGCATCCTCGTCACCGGCGGCGCCGGGTTCATCGGTTCAGAGTTCGTCCGCCAGCTGCTCGGCGCCGGCGCGACCGACCAGATCACCGTCTTCGACAAGCTCACCTACTCCGGTGTCGAGGCCAACCTGGCCCCCGTCGCCGACCACAGCGGCTACGCCTTCGTGCGCGGCGACATCTGCGACGCCGAGGCCGTCGACCAGGTGATGCCCGGTCACGACGTCGTCGTCCACTTCGCCGCCGAGTCGCACGTCGACCGCTCGATCGAGGGCGCCGGCCCGTTCGTCGTGACGAACGTCCTGGGCACCCAGGTCCTGCTGGACGCGGCCCGCAAGCACGGCGTCGGCCGCTTCGTCCACGTCTCCACCGACGAGGTGTACGGCTCGATCTCCGAGGGCTCCTGGACGGAGGAGTGGCCGCTGGCCCCCAACTCCCCGTACTCCGCCTCCAAGGCCGGCTCCGACCTGCTGG
This sequence comes from Kitasatospora sp. NPDC101183, assembly GCF_044767945.1. NCBI lineage: Bacteria > Bacillati > Actinomycetota > Actinomycetes > Kitasatosporales > Streptomycetaceae > Kitasatospora > Kitasatospora sp. NPDC101183. Next base: position 212,969 of record NZ_JBIWOW010000009.1, read on the forward strand.
CGCTGGCGTACCACCGCACCCACGGCATGGACGTGGTGGTCACCCGCTGCTCCAACAACTACGGGCACTACCAGTTCCCGGAGAAGGTCATCCCGCTGTTCACCACGAACCTGCTGGACGGCAGGAAGGTGCCGCTGTACGGCACCGGCGGCAACATCCGCGACTGGCTGCACGTCTCCGACCACTGCCGCGGCATCGAGCTGGCGATGCGCAAGGGCCGCTCCGGCGAGGTCTACAACATCGGCGGCGGCACCGAGCTGACCAACAAGGAGCTCACCGAGCTGCTGCTCCAGGCCGCCGGCGCGGACTGGTCCTCGGTCGAGCCGGTCGCCGACCGCAAGGGCCACGACCTGCGCTACTCCCTCGACATCACCAAGATCAGCGAGGAGCTGGGCTACACCCCGCAGGTCCGCTTCGAGGACGGCCTCGCGGCCACCATCGCCTGGTACCGCGAGAACCGCGCCTGGTGGGAGCCGCTGAAGGCCAAGGCCGCCCTGCGATGACGAACCCGGTGGCCAGGCTGCTGGGGGCGCTGCCCCCCGGCGTGCGGCTCGTCGCGGGGGGCACCGTCGTCCTCGGCGCCTCCTCGTACATCTTCCTGGCGCTCGCCGGGCACGGCCTGGACACCACCCAGGTGGCCGGGGTCTCGATGCTGTGGACCCTGGTCATGTCGGTCGGATACGGCCTGTTCTCGCCGGTGGAGCTGGAGCTCAACCGGCTCGTGGCCGCGCGCGACGTGGCCGGCCAGGGCCCCGGGCCGGCCATCCGGCGGGTGCTGCTGGCCACCGTCGTGGTGCTCGCCCTGGTGCTGGCCGCCGTCGCGGCCGCGGCCCGTCCGATCGCCGACCGGTTCTTCTCCGGCGACATCGGCCTGGTCGCCGGCATGGCCGGCGCCCTGGTCGGCCTGGCGGTCAGCTCGGTGGCCCGCGGCGCGCTGGCAGGCCTCGGCCGGTTCGGCGCGTACGGCCTCCAGCTGGGCGTGGACGGCGGCCTGCGGATCGGCCTGGCCGCGCTGATCCCGCTCTTCGGCGTGCACTCGGCGTTCGCGTTCAGCCTGATCCTGGTCGTCTCGCCGCTCGCCGCCTCGGTGATCGGGATGCGCTCGGTGCTCGCCGACCGCCGCGGCGGCCCGGCCCCGGCCTGGCGCGACGTCGTCACCGGGCTCGGCCTGTTGACCGGCTCGACGCTGCTGGCGCAGCTGATGGTCAACGCCGCGGTCGTCAGCGTCGGCGTGCTGTCGCCCTCCTCCAAGGCGCTGATCGCGGCGCTGCTCAACGCCGTGGTGCTCGCCCGCGTGCCGCTCTTCGCGTACGCCGCCATCCAGGCCTCGCTGGTCTCCTCGCTGTCCGGCGCCGCGGCGGCCGGCAACCACGGGGAGTTCCGCAAGGTGCTGCTGCGCACCGGCGGCATCGTGGTGCTGATGTGCACCGTCGCGGGGCTGCCCACCGTGGTCCTCGGCCCGTGGGCGATCCGGATCTTCTTCAAGGCCCAGGACGTGCTCGGCCCGCTGGACTTCCTGTGGCTCTCGCTCGGCACGCTCTGCTACATGCTGGCCACCGTCTTCGGCCAGGCGCTGCTCTCGCTGGGCCGCCACCAGCGTCAGCTGTTCTCCTGGCTGGCCGGCACCGCGGTGCTGGTCGCGGTCACCCTGGTACCGGGGGCGATCGCCACCCGCGTCGAACTCGCCTACCTGGCTGGTGCCGCGGTGAGCGCGGCTGCCATGCTATGGGCGCTGAGCCGCTCCCTGACCGCTCCGGCCGGGGTCGTGACGGACCAGCGCGCACCTCTGGCGGCGTCCCGGTCGTCCGAGGCCTGAGTCTTCGAGCCTGAGGTCCCGTCACCCGGGGCCCTAGCACAACCGGCGGCGGCAAGCGCGTTACGCCACGCCTTTTACACTGTGATTACCCGGCCACGCCACTGTCGCTGAAAGGCGCCCCCAGTCGTGCATCTCACCATCATCACCTCGATCACCGGCGTGCTGGTGCTCGTCTACATCCTGGAGCTGCTGCGCCGACAGCAACTCCGGGAGAAGTACGCGGCGATCTGGCTCGCGATCGGTGTCGTCGTCGCACCGCTCGGGTTCTTCCCCACGATCCTGGACTCCACCGCCCGCAAGCTCGGCATCGCCTCCGGCGTCAGCCTGGTCCTCTTCGCGGGCTTCGTCCTCCTGCTGCTGGTCTCGCTGCACCTCAGCTGGGAGGCCTCCCGGCTGGAGGCCGAGACCCGCACCCTGGCCGAGGACGTCGCGATGATGCGCGCCTACCTGGCCGAGCACCACGACTACCCGATCGCGCGCAGCAACAACGACGCCACGAAGGCGACCGACCCCGGGGTGACGGCATGATCGACGGCAAGCGGGTACTGATCATCCTCCCGGCCTGGAACGAGGCCGAGGGTCTGCCCAAGATCCTCCGTGAGATCCAGCAGAAGCTGCCCGGCGTGGACACCCTCGTCGTCGACGACGGCTCGGTGGACAACACCGCCGCCGTCGCCGCCGCGTACGGCTCCAAGGTCGCGCAGCTGCCGTACAACCTGGGCGTCGGCGGGGCCATGCGCTTCGGCTACCGGTACGCGCACCTGCACGACTACGACATCGCCCTGCAGTGCGACGCGGACGGCCAGCACGACCCGAGTTACGTCCCCTCGCTGATCGCCAAGCTCGACGAGGCCGACCTCGTCATCGGCGCCCGCTTCGCCGGCGAGGGCTCCTACAAGGTGCGCGGCCCGCGCTCCTGGGCCATGAAGCTGCTCTCGGTGGTGCTCTCCCGCGTCGCCCGCACCAAGCTCACCGACACCACGTCGGGCTTCAAGGCCTGCAACAAGCCGATGATCGAGTTCTTCTCGCAGTGGTACCCGGTGGAGTACCTGGGCGACACGATCGAGAGCATGGTCGGCGCGGCCCGCTGCGGCTTCGTGATCCGCCAGGTCCCCGTCGCGATGCGCGAGCGCACCACCGGCACCCCGAGCGCCTCCCCGATCAAGGCGACCATCTACCTCGCCAGGGCCGGCCTCGTCCTGCTGCTCGCGATGATCCGCCGGATGCCCAAGCACATCAAGGAGATCAAGCCCGCCACCAGGACGGCCGCCGCGCCGAGCCGGGAGCTGGCCGGCCGCCGCTGAACCACGGGTCGCCGCCGGTGCGTGAACGGAGTAGAACCCGTCGTTCTCACGGGTTCTGTGCAACTTGCTAGCGTGAACTCCACGAACCGGCCGAAGCCGGCGGCGCCCAGGGCCCGCCCCGGCCGTGATCCGGGCCGGACGGCCTGCCGGGTCTCGCGTAGAGCCGGCCTATCCACGGGAAGAGTCGGACTTCAGTGCAGACATCAGCAGAGATCGTCGAGGAGCATCGCGATGATGCCCCGGCGAGAACGTCACCGGCGGACGGTGATCGGGCGCCGGAGTGGTTCCTCCGGGCGGCGGTGAGGTTCGACGAGCTGAGGACCCGCCGCTGGTTCTGGCCCGCCGCCCTGGCCGTCGGGTACGTGCTGGAGGTCCTCTTCCGGCTGTCGCTCGTCAAGGGGCTCAGCTTCCCGACGGTTCACCCGGACGAGGACTCCTACCTCGTCCTCTCCCGGGCCCTGGCCGGGCGTGCCACCACCGAGATCCCGGTCGGCGAGGTCATCCCCGGCGGGTACCCGCTGCTGATCTCCCCGGCGCTGCGGCTCACCACCGACCCGGTGCTGGCCTACCAGCTGGTCCTGGGCCTCAACGCCCTGCTGAACGCGCTGGTCTTCCCGCTGGCCTACGTGGCGCTGCGCCGCCTGGGCGTGCGCCGGCTGCTGGCGTACGTCTTCGGCGGCGTCACCGCGCTGCTGCCGCCGGTGATCTTCTACTCGCAGTTCGCGATGTCCGACGTCGTCCTGCCGGTGCTGATCCTCTCCTGGCTGCTCTGCATGCACGGCTGGCTGTCCGAGGGCCCGCTGAAGCGGCGCTCCTGGTACGCCGCCGGGATGGGCGCGGCGGCCGGCTACTCGATGGCCACCCACGACCGCGGCGGCGTCGTGGTCGCCCTGACGGCCGTGGTGCTCCTCGGCGTGCTGGCGCTGCGCTGGGCGCCCTGGCGGACGACGGTGCTGGGCCTGGTCGTGCTCGGCGGCGGCGTGGGCTTCGCCAAGGGCCTCAACTGGTGGCTGACCCAGCACTACACGGCCGGCAAGAGCAAGGTCAGCGACCACCTGATCGAGGGCCTGACCAACGGCGACATCCTCCAGCGCACCCTGACCCGCACCATCGGTCAGATCTGGTACTTCATCGTCTCCACCTGGGGGATCTCGGGCCTGGCCGTCGTGGTCTGCACCGTCGCGGTGTTCAGCGGCCGCTTCAGGCGCCAGGACCGCATCGTCGGCGGCGTCATGGTGGCGCTGCTGGTCGGCACCGCCTTCGCCGCCGCGGCGACGCTGCCGGACGACGGCCGCATCGACGACTGGGTGTACGCCCGGTACACCTCGTACCTGATCCCCTCGCTCTTCCTGGCGGGCGTCGCGGTGTTCGTCCGGTTCACCCGCAAGCGCGTGGTCTACACGACGCTCGCGACGGCGGCCCTCGTCCTGGTGCTCGCCCAGGGCGTGATCCTCTCGGCCGGCTCGAAGCTGCGCACCCAGGTGTTCGTGCTGTGGGGCATGCCGGACATCACGTTCCTGGCGGGGGACTGGACCAAGCTCAACATGATGCGGACGACGGCCGCCGCCTTCGTGATCCTGGCCGGCCTCGTGCTGCTGCTGGTCTCCGGCGGCCGCAAGGTGCTGTGGGCGCTCGGCGTCTCGCTGGCGCTGTTCGCCTGCTTCGCGAACGTCACCATCACCGAGCACGTCACCACGCCGTTCGCGAAGTGGCGCAAGTCCACGGCGACGGGCTTCACCAAGGACGCCGGCATCAAGCCGGGGGACAACGTGGCGATCTCCTGGAACGTGGACTGGGGCCTGCGGGCGACGCAGACCTACATGATCTACCCGGGCCGGGTCTGGTACCGCGACCCGCTCTGGCAGGAGATCCCGGACAAGGCCAACGTGATCATCACCCCGGCCCCGGCCGAGGGCGCCACCCCCGAGTCGTACTGGCCGAACCACCCGCTCAAGTGGCAGGTGGACCGTGTGGACACGAAGGCCGGCTGGATGATCTGGCGCAAGCACTGACGCACTGAACGCGGCGAAGTCGACCCGATCGGGGCCGGTGAGGTACGTCTCACCGGCCCCGATTGGTGTTTGGGCTGCTCCATGTGGCAGTATGTCCAAGTTGCTCGGTTGAGTGCCGATGCTGCGCGCCTCCCGCCGGGAGGACCGGAAGCGAGTCCCATGTACTCGTCGTTCCCGTGATGGCCGTCAAGCGTGAGTTCTACGCCACGGCAGCTGCGGGGCGGACGTACGGGAATCTTCCGGGAAGCGTACGCGGGGCTTCGATCCGGCTCACCCCACCCCAAAGTTCGAAACCGACGGATTACTTCGCCGGTTTTTTGCAAGCGCGAGGGCGACACGCCCGAGCGCGGGGGTCGGCGGAGGAGTCGTGCAGCGACTAAGGACAAAGGACTACTGAGTAGCCATGGCGGGACAGAAGATCCGCATCCGGCTCAAGGCCTACGACCACGAGGTCATCGACTCCTCGGCGAAGAAGATCGTCGAGACGGTGATTCGTACTGGTGCGCAGGTCGCGGGCCCGGTGCCGCTGCCCACTGAGAAGAACGTGTACTGCGTCATCCGCTCGCCGCACAAGTACAAGGACTCGCGCGAGCACTTCGAGATGCGTACTCACAAGCGTCTGATCGACATCCTCGACCCCACGCCGAAGACGGTTGACTCGCTCATGCGTCTCGACCTGCCGGCGGGCGTCGACATCGAGATCAAGCTCTGAGAGGCGCACCGAAGATGGCTAAGCAGATTAAGGGCATCCTGGGCGAGAAGCTCGGCATGACCCAGGTCTGGGACGAGAACAACCGGGTCGTTCCGGTGACCGTCGTCAAGGCTGGGCCCAATGTCGTGACCCAGGTCCACACCGCCGACAGCCCGTCCGGCTACGACGCCGTGCAGATCGGCTTCGGCGAGATCGACCCCCGCAAGGTGAACAAGCCCCTCGCGGGCCACTTCGCCAAGGCCGGTGTCACCCCGCGCCGCCACCTGGTCGAGCTCCGTACCTCGGACGCGTCCGAGTACACCCTGGGCCAGGAGATCACCGCCGAGCTGTTCGAGGCGGGTGTCAAGGTCGACGTGACCGGCACCTCCAAGGGCAAGGGCTTCGCCGGTGTCATGAAGCGTCACAACTTCAAGGGCCTCGGCGCCGGTCACGGCACCCAGCGCAAGCACCGCTCGCCCGGCTCCATCGGTGGCTGCGCCACCCCGGGCCGCGTGTTCAAGGGCATGCGCATGGCTGGTCGGATGGGCCACGAGCGTGTGACCACCCAGAACCTGACCGTGCACGCGGTCGACGCGGAGAAGGGCCTGCTGCTCATCAAGGGCGCTATCCCGGGCCCGAACGGCGGCCTCGTCCTCGTCCGCACCGCGGCGAAGGGGCTGTGAAGGATATGAGCACCATTGACATCCTGTCGCCGGCTGGCGACAAGACCGGCAGCATCGAGCTGCCGGCCGAGATCTTCGACGCGAAGGTCAGCGTTCCGCTGATGCACCAGGTCGTCGTGGCGCAGCTCGCTGCGGCCCGTCAGGGCACCCACAAGACCAAGACTCGTGGCGAGGTCCGCGGTGGCGGCAAGAAGCCGTACCGCCAGAAGGGCACCGGCCGCGCCCGTCAGGGCTCGACCCGTGCGCCGCAGTTCGCCGGCGGTGGCGTCGTGCACGGTCCCGTGCCGCGCGACTACTCGCAGCGGACCCCGAAGAAGATGATCGCCGCCGCCCTGCGCGGTGCGCTCACCGACCGGGCCCGCCACAACCGCATTCACGTCGTCACCGACGTGACCGCGACCGAGGCGCCGTCGACCAAGGCCGCCAAGAGCCTGTTCGGCAAGATCACCGAGCGCAAGAACGTCCTCCTGGTCGTCGAGCGCGAGGACGAGCTGGGCCTGAAGTCCGCTCGCAACCTGCCGCACGTGCACATCCTGGACGCCGGTCAGCTGAACACCTACGACGTGCTCGTCTCCGACGATGTGGTCTTCACCCAGGCCGCCTTCGAGCGTTTCGTGGCCGGTCCGGCCGCGTCCGCCAAGGCCGTTGCCGCTGAGGGCGAGCTCGAAGGGAGCGCCGCCTGATGAGCGACGTTACGAGCAAGACGTTCACGGACCCCCGTGACGTCCTGGTGAAGCCGGTCATCTCGGAGAAGAGCTACTCGCTCCTCGACGAGAACAAGTACACGTTCATCGTGTCGCCGGGCGCCAACAAGACCCAGATCAAGCAGGCCGTCGAGGCGGTCTTCTCGGTCAAGGTCGAGGCTGTCAACACGATCAACCGTCAGGGCAAGCGCAAGCGCTCCAAGACGGGCTTTGGCAAGCGCAAGGACACCAAGCGCGCCATCGTGACGCTGGCCGAAGGCAACCGCATCGACATCTTCGGTGGTCCGGTCTCCTGAATAGGGAGATCGTGATCGTCGATTAGGACGAGGACGAGAGAGCCAAATGGGCATCCGCAAGTACAAGCCGACTACGCCGGGCCGTCGTGGCTCCAGCGTGGCCGACTTCGTAGAAATCACGCGGTCCACGCCGGAGAAGTCGCTGGTTCGCCCCCTGCACAGCAAGGGCGGCCGTAACAACGCCGGTCGGATCACCGTTCGCCACCAGGGTGGCGGTCACAAGCGCGCCTACCGCGTGATCGACTTCCGTCGTCACGACAAGGACGGCGTGCCGGCCAAGGTCGCGCACATCGAGTACGACCCGAACCGCACTGCGCGCATCGCGCTCCTGCACTACGCGGACGGCGAGAAGCGCTACATCATCGCGCCGCGCGGCATCGCGCAGGGTGACCGGATCGAGAACGGCGCTGGCGCCGACATCAAGCCGGGCAACAACCTGCCGCTGCGCAACATCCCGGTCGGTACCACCATCCACGCGGTGGAGCTGCGTCCCGGTGGCGGTGCCAAGATGGCCCGCTCCGCCGGTGCGGGCATCCAGCTGCTGGCTCGTGAGGGCAAGATGGCGCACCTGCGCATGCCCTCCGGTGAGATCCGCCTGGTGGACGCGCGCTGCCGCGCGACCGTCGGCGAGGTCGGCAACGCCGAGCAGTCGAACATCAACTGGGGCAAGGCCGGCCGTATGCGCTGGAAGGGCGTTCGCCCGACCGTGCGTGGTGTCGCCATGAACCCGATCGACCACCCGCACGGTGGTGGTGAGGGTAAGACCTCCGGTGGTCGCCACCCGGTCTCGCCGTGGGGCCAGAAGGAGGGTCGCACCCGTCGCCCGAAGAAGGCGTCGGACGCTCTCATCGTGCGCCGCCGCAAGACCAACAAGAAGCGCTAGGAGCAGGTCAGATGCCGCGCAGTCTCAAGAAGGGCCCCTTCATTGACGGCCACCTTCTCAAGAAGGTGGACGCGCAGAACGAGGCGGGTACCCAGAACGTCATCAAGACCTGGTCCCGTCGTTCCGTGATCTTCCCGGCCATGCTCGGCCACACGATCGCGGTTCACGATGGCCGTAAGCACGTCCCGGTGTTCGTCACCGAGTCGATGGTCGGCCACAAGCTCGGCGAGTTCGCTCCGACCCGCACCTTCCGTGGCCACGTGAAGGATGACCGGAAGTCGAAGCGCCGCTAGGAAGCCCGTCAGTGGCCCCGCGCCACTGGGCTGAGCTTGCGCGCCAAGAAGACTCAATGACTTACTCCATTAAGGGGACAACCATGGAAGCCAGGGCACAGGCGCGGTACATCCGCGTGACGCCCATGAAGGCCCGCCGCGTGGTGGACCTCATCCGTGGCATGAATGCCACGGAGGCCCAGGCCGTCCTGCGTTTCGCTCCGCAGGCTGCCACCGTGCCGGTCGGCAAGGTGCTCGACAGCGCCATTGCCAACGCCGCGCACAACTACAACCACTCCAACGTGGACGACCTCTTCATTTCCGAGGCGTACGTTGACGAGGGCCCGACCCTGAAGCGGTTCCGTCCGCGTGCCCAGGGCCGTGCCTACCGGATTCGCAAGCGGACCAGCCACATCACCGTGGTCGTCAGCAGCAAGGAAGGAACCCGGTAATGGGCCAGAAGGTTAACCCGCACGGGTTCCGGCTCGGCATCAGCACGGACTTCAAGTCCCGCTGGTACGCCGACAAGCTGTACAAGGACTACGTCAAGGAAGACGTCGCCATTCGTCGCATGATGACGAAGGGCATGGAGCGCGCCGGCATCTCGAAGGTTGAGATCGAGCGCACCCGCGACCGCGTCCGCGTCGACATCCACACCGCTCGTCCGGGCATCGTCATCGGTCGCCGCGGCGCGGAGGCCGACAAGATCCGGGGCAACCTGGAGAAGCTGACCGGCAAGCAGGTCCAGCTGAACATCCTCGAGGTCAAGAACCCCGAGCTGGACGCCCAGCTCGTGGCTCAGGGCGTCGCGGAGCAGCTGTCCTCCCGCGTGTCCTTCCGCCGTGCCATGCGCAAGTCGATGCAGGGCACCATGAAGTCCGGCGCCAAGGGCATCAAGGTCCAGTGCTCCGGTCGTCTCGGCGGCGCCGAGATGAGCCGTTCGGAGTTCTACCGCGAGGGCCGTGTGCCGCTGCACACCCTCCGCGCGAACGTCGACTACGGCTTCTTCGAGGCCAAGACGACCTTCGGCCGCATCGGCGTGAAGGTCTGGATCTACAAGGGCGACGTCAAGAACATCGCCGAGGTCCGCGCTGAGAACGCCGCTGCCCGCTCGGGCAACCGCCCGGCCCGTCCCGAGGGTGGTCGTCCCGCCCGCGGTGGCGAGCGCCGTGGTGGCGAGCGCGGTGGCCGCGGCCGTCGTCCCGCCGCTGCCGAGGCCCAGGCCCCGGCTGCGGTCGAGGCTCCGGCTGCAGAGAACACCGGAACGGAGGCCTGACCCCAATGCTGATCCCCCGCAGGGTCAAGCACCGCAAGCAGCACCACCCGAAGCGCCGCGGCGCTGCGAAGGGTGGCACCGAGCTGGCGTTCGGCCAGTACGGCATCCAGGCCGTGACCCCGGCCTACGTGACGAACCGACAGATCGAGTCCGCTCGTATCGCGATCACCCGTCACATCCGTCGTGGTGGCAAGGTCTGGATCAACATCTACCCGGACCGCCCGCTCACCAAGAAGCCGGCCGAGACCCGCATGGGTTCCGGTAAGGGTTCGCCGGAGTGGTGGATCGCGAACGTGCACCCGGGTCGGGTCATGTTCGAGCTGTCGTACCCGAACGAGAAGACTGCGCGCGAGGCGCTCACGCGTGCCGCGCACAAGCTTCCGATGAAGTGCCGGATCGTCCGGCGCGAGGACGGTGAAAGCTGATGTCGGCCGCTACCAAGGCTGCTGAGCTTCGTCAGCTGGACAACGAGGCCCTCGTTGCCAAGCTTCGCGAGGCCAAGGAGGAGCTGTTCAACCTCCGCTTCCAGGCGGCGACCGGGCAGCTCGACAACCACGGCCGGCTCAAGCTGGTCCGTAAGGACATCGCGCGGATCTACACCCTGATGCGCGAGCGCGAGCTGGGCATCGAGACGGTGGAGAACGCCTGATGACTGAGAACACCAACGAGACGCGCAGCTTCCGCAAGACCCGTGAGGGTCTCGTCGTCAGCGACAAGATGGACAAGACCGTCGTCGTCGCCGTCGAGGACCGCGTCAAGCACGCGCTGTACGGCAAGGTCATCCGCCGTACCAACAAGCTGAAGGCGCACGACGAGCAGAACGCGTGCGGTATCGGCGACCGTGTCCTCCTCATGGAGACCCGGCCGCTGTCCGCGACGAAGCGCTGGCGCGTCGTCGAGATCCTCGAGAAGGCCAAGTAACGAAGTTGATGCGGTACGGCCGTATGTGCACCAGGCTCCTTGCGAGCGCCGGTGTGAGCAGCGGCCGGCCCGTCAGCTCTCGTTGACGATCAGGAGAAAGCTGTGATCCAGCAGGAGTCGCGACTGCGCGTCGCCGACAACACGGGCGCGAAGGAAATCCTTTGCATCCGCGTTCTCGGTGGCTCCGGTCGCCGCTACGCCGGTATCGGGGACGTCATCGTCGCCACCGTCAAGGACGCGATCCCCGGCGGTTCGGTGAAGAAGGGTGACGTCGTCAAGTGCGTCGTCGTCCGTACCGTGAAGTCGCGCCGTCGTCCCGACGGTTCGTACATCCGGTTCGACGAGAACGCCGCCGTCGTCCTCAAGAACACCGAGGGCGACCCCCGCGGTACCCGCATCTTCGGCCCGGTGGGCCGCGAGCTGCGCGACAAGAAGTTCATGAAGATCATCTCGCTGGCGCCGGAGGTGCTCTAACTCATGGCGAACAGCATGAAGATCAAGAAGGGTGACCTGGTCCAGGTCATCACCGGCAAGGACAAGGGCAAGCAGGGCAAGGTCATCCAGGCCATCCCCGCTGAGAACAAGGTCCTGGTCGAGGGTGTCAACCGGGTCAAGAAGCACACCAAGCCGGGCCCGGGCACCCAGGGTGGCATTGTCACCGTCGAGGCCCCCGTGCACGTCTCCAACGTCCAGCTGGTCGTGGAGAAGGACGGCAAGAAGGTCGTCACCCGCGTTGGTTACCGCTTCGACGACGAGGGCAACAAGATCCGCGTTGCCAAGCGAACCGGTGAGGACATCTGATGTCTGAGACGTCTGTTGAGAAGGTGACCCCCCGTCTCAAGGAGCGTTACAACTCCGAGATCAAGGGTCAGCTGCAGGAGCAGTTCTCGTACGAGAACGTCATGCTGACGCCCGGCCTGGTCAAGGTCGTCGTCAACATGGGTGTCGGCGAGGCCGCCCGTGACAGCAAGCTGATCGAGGGCGCGATCCGCGACCTGACCGCGATCACCGGTCAGAAGCCGGCCGTGACCAAGGCTCGCAAGTCCATCGCGCAGTTCAAGCTGCGCGAGGGCCAGCCGATCGGCACCCACGTCACCCTCCGTGGTGACCGCATGTGGGAGTTCCTGGACCGTCTGGTGTCGCTGGCCCTGCCGCGTATCCGTGACTTCCGTGGCCTCTCCCCGAAGCAGTTCGACGGCCGTGGCAACTACACCTTCGGTCTGACCGAGCAGGTTATGTTCCACGAGATCGACCAGGACAAGGTCGACCGTCAGCGCGGTATGGACATCACCGTCGTGACCACCGCTCAGACCGACGACGAGGGCCGGGCGCTCCTGCGCGCTCTGGGCTTCCCGTTCAAGGAGGCGTGAGCCAATGGCGAAGAAGTCCCTCATCGCGAAGTCCGAGCGCAAGCCGAAGTTCGGCGTCCGGGCCTACACCCGGTGCCAGCGCTGCGGCCGTCCGCACTCGGTGTACCGCAAGTTCGGCCTGTGCCGTGTGTGCCTCCGTGAGATGGCGCACCGCGGCGAGCTGCCGGGCGTGACCAAGAGCTCCTGGTAGTCCTCTCCCCGTAGAGGGCCCAGGCTCCAGGTACACAGTCAGCGACGCAGAGGTGCCCGATCCCACATGGCCCGTTTTTGGGCTGCCGTACGGATTCCCGTAAGGTAGTGGGGTCGGGCCCCCTGCCACGGCTTCCCCATGGACGCCGGTGGCCCTCTTCGGAGAGGGCTCGCACCCAGTCTTACGACGCCGCAGGTCCCCTGCGTCTGTGCCCCCGCCGCACTCCTCGGAGTGCGGCGGGGGGACCTGGCGCGGAGAAACCACGGCGAGAGAGGCCTGAGGCCATCATGACCATGACCGACCCCATCGCAGACATGCTCACGCGTCTGCGTAACGCGAACTCGGCGTACCACGACTCCGTGGCGATGCCGGCCAGCAAGATCAAGGCGCACGTCGCCCAGATCCTGCAGCAGGAGGGTTACATCTCCTCCTACAAGGTTGAGGAGCCCGCTGAGGGCGAGGTCGGCAAGAAGCTGACCATCGAGCTCAAGTTCGGCCCCAACCGTGAGCGCTCCATCGCCGGCATCAAGCGCATCAGCAAGCCGGGTCTGCGCGTTTACGCAAAGTCCACCAACCTGCCGAAGGTTCTCGGCGGCCTGGGCGTGGCGATCATCTCCACGTCCTCCGGCCTCCTGACCGACAAGCAGGCCGCCAAGAAGGGCGTAGGCGGAGAAGTTCTCGCCTACGTCTGGTAATTCGGGAAACGGAGGTACAGCAATGTCGCGCATTGGACGGCTGCCCATCCAGGTCCCCGCTGGCGTGGACGTCACCATCGATGGCCAGGCGGTCTCGGTGAAGGGCCCGAAGGGCTCCCTCACCCACGTCGTCGCCGCGCCGATCGAGATCGGTAAGGGCGAGGACGGCACGCTGCTCGTCACCCGCCCCAACGACGAGCGTATGTCGAAGGCCCTGCACGGCCTTTCCCGCACGCTGGTGGCGAACATGATCACCGGCGTGACCGCGGGCTACCGCAAGTCGCTGGAGATCAGCGGTGTCGGCTACCGAGTTCTGGCGAAGGGCTCCAACATGGAGTTCCAGCTGGGCTACAGCCACCCGATCCTCGTCGAGGCCCCCGAGGGCATCTCCTTCGTCGTCGAGTCGGCCACCAAGTTCCACGTGGACGGCATCGACAAGCAGAAGGTCGGCGAGGTCGCTGCGAAGATCCGCAAGCTGCGCAAGCCCGACCCGTACAAGGCCAAGGGCGTCAAGTACGCGGGCGAGGTCATCCGCCGCAAGGTCGGAAAGAGTGGTAAGTAAGCGATGAGTGTCTCTGTCAAGATCGGCAAGGGCAACGCCTACAAGAGCGCCGCTCGCAAGCGCCGCGCGATCCGCGTTCGCAAGCGCGTCGTCGGCACCGAGGTGCGTCCGCGCCTCGTCGTGACGCGTTCGAACCGTCACATGGTCGCCCAGGTCATCGACGACGCCAAGGGTCACACCCTGGCGTCGGCGTCCACCCTCGACGTGTCCATCAAGGGCGCCGAGGGCGACAAGACCGAGCTGGCCAAGAAGGTCGGGAGCCTGGTCGCCGAGCGCGCCAAGGCCGCCGGCATCGAGTCGGTCGTCTTCGACCGCGCGGGCAACCGGTACGCCGGCCGCATCGCCGCCCTGGCGGACGCGGCTCGTGAGGCCGGGCTCGACTTCTAAGCCGCTCGTCGGCTCAGTCGACGGACGTAATCGAGAGAGGTAATTCCAATGGCTGGACCCCAGCGCCGCGGTAGCGGCGCCGGCGGCGGCACCGGCGGTGGCGAGCGGCGCGACCGTAAGCGGGACGACCGGGGCAACGCCCCCGCCGTCGAGAAGACCGCTTACGTCGAGCGTGTCGTCGCGATCAACCGTGTCGCGAAGGTTGTCAAGGGTGGTCGTCGTTTCAGCTTCACCGCGCTGGTCGTGGTGGGCGACGGTGACGGCACCGTAGGTGTCGGCTACGGGAAGGCGAAGGAGGTTCCGGCCGCCATCGCCAAGGGTGTTGAGGAGGCCAAGAAGAACTTCTTCAAGGTCCCCCGTATCCAGGGCACCATCCCGCACCCCATCCAGGGTGAGAAGGCCGCCGGCGTCGTGCTGCTGAAGCCCGCCGCCCCCGGTACCGGTGTTATCGCCGGTGGTCCGGTGCGCGCCGTCCTGGAGTGCGCCGGCATCCACGACATCCTGTCGAAGTCGCTCGGCTCGGACAACGCGATCAACATCGTGCACGCCACCGTGGTGGCTCTGAAGGGCCTCGTGCGCCCCGAGGAGATCGCCGCCCGTCGTGGCCTGCCGCTGGAGGACGTGGCCCCCGCCGCTCTGCTGCGGGCGCGTGCCGCTGGGGTGAGCGCCTGATGGCTCGCCTCAAGATCACGCAGACCAAGTCGTACATCGGCAGCAAGCAGAACCACCGTGACACCCTGCGTTCGCTCGGTCTCAAGCGCATGCACGACGTCGTGGTGAAGGAGGACCGTCCCGAGATCCGCGGGATGGCCCAGACGGTCCGTCACCTGGTGACGGTTGAGGAGGTGGACTGATCATGGGCGAGAACCCGATCAAGATCCACAACCTGCGTCCCGCCCCGGGTGCCAAGACCGAGAAGATCCGTGTGGGTCGCGGTGAGGGCTCCAAGGGTAAGACCGCTGGTCGTGGCACCAAGGGCACCAAGGCCCGCTACCAGGTTCCGCAGCGCTTCGAGGGTGGCCAGATGCCGCTCCACATGCGTCTGCCGAAGCTGAAGGGCTTCAAGAACCCGTTCAAGGTGACCTTCCAGGTCGTCAACCTCGACAAGCTGGCCGAGCTCTACCCGCAGGGTGGAGAGGTCACCGTCGAGGACCTGGTCGCCAAGGGCGCGGTTCGCAAGAACTCGCTCGTCAAGGTGCTCGGCACCGGCGACATCGCGGTTGCCCTGCAGGTGACGGTCGACGCCGTCTCCGGCTCGGCCGCCGAGAAGATCACCGCCGCCGGCGGTACGGTCACCGAGCTCATCTGAGCACGCTGACAACCGGCTTCGAGCCCCGCACCTCCTCCGGGAGGTGCGGGGCTCGGTCCGTTTCCGCCCCGTTTCCCCCGAGGCCGGAAACCCCGGGGCGCGGGCCGTCGTTCTTTTGTGTGGCAAACCCGGGCATCCCGTACCCCGTGAGTGGGGGAGTCCCGGCTCACGCTTCTTCGGAGCGGCCGCGCACTGTTAGAGTCCGTGGAGTTCCCTTGTAGGCTGCGCGTAGGCTCGCCTGTGCCGTCCGTACGGGAGCACCGAACCGCAAACTCCCCCCATTCAGGACCGACCCTCCCGCCGACGACGCGCGGGAGGCGCAGGAGGCACCGTGCTCAGTGCGTTCGCGCGGGCGTTCCAGACGCCCGACCTGCGCAAGAAGCTGCTGTTCACGCTGGGCATCATGGTGCTGTTCCGGCTGGGCTCGCACATCCCGATCCCCGGAGTCAACTTCGAGGCGGTCAACGTCTGTGTGAGTGACTCCAAGAAGAACGGCCTGTTCGGGCTCGTCAACCTCTTCAGCGGTGGCGCGCTGCTCCAGCTGACGATCTTCGCGCTCGGCATCATGCCGTACATCACGGCCAGCATCATCCTCCAGCTCCTCACCGTGGTGATCCCGCGGCTCGAGGCGCTGAAGAAGGAGGGGCAGGCCGGCACGGCGAAGATCACCCAGTACACCCGCTACCTGACCATCGCGCTCGCCATCCTCCAGGGGACCGGCATCGTCGCGACGGCCTCCAGCGGCGCGCTGTTCTCGGGCTGCCCGGTGGCCAACGAGATCGTGCCGAACACGAGCGTCTTCCGGATCGCCGTCATGGTCATCACGATGACCGCCGGCACCTCGGTCATCATGTGGCTGGGCGAGCTGATCACGGACCGCGGCATCGGCAACGGCATGTCGCTGCTGATCTTCACCTCGATCGCCGCGCAGTTCCCGTCCTCGCTGTGGAACATCAAGCAGTCGGGCACCATCGGCGGCGGCTGGGTCGAGTTCCTGTCGGTCATCGCGGTCGGCGTGATCGTTGTGATGCTCGTCATCTTCGTCGAACAGGCCCAGCGGCGGATTCCGGTGCAGTACGCCAAGCGCATGATCGGGCGTCGGGCGTTCGGCGGGACCTCGACCTACATCCCGCTCAAGGTGAACCAGGCCGGTGTCATCCCGGTCATCTTCGCGTCGTCGCTGCTGTACATCCCGGCCCTGGTGGTCCAGCTGACCAACAGCCAGTCCGGGTGGGCCGTGTGGGTCAGCCGCCACTTCGTCAAGGGCGACCACCCGATCTACATGGCCACGTACTTCCTGCTGATCGTCTTCTTCGCCTTCTTCTACGTCGCCATCTCCTTCAACCCCGAAGAAGTTGCCGACAATATGAAGAAGTATGGTGGGTTCATCCCGGGTATCCGGGCCGGCCGCCCGACGGCCGAGTACCTGAACTACGTGCTCACCCGCATCACGTGGCCGGGTTCGCTCTACCTGGGCCTGATCGCGTTGATCCCGATGATCGCCCTGGTCGCCTTCGGACAGCAGACCAACTTCCCGTTCGGCGGCACCAGCGTGCTCATCGTCGTCGGCGTCGGACTCGAAACTGTGAAGCAGATCGAGAGCCAGCTCCAGCAGCGCAATTACGAAGGGTTCCTCCGCTGATGCGTATCGTCCTCGTTGGTCCTCCCGGGGCCGGGAAGGGTACTCAGGCGCACCTGCTCGCCAAGACCCTGTCCATTCCCCACATCTCCACCGGAGACCTGTTCCGCGCCAACATCGGCCAGGGCACCCCTCTGGGGCTCGAGGCCAAGAGCTACATGGACGCGGGTCGCCTGGTGCCGGACGAGGTCACCATCGGGATGGCGAAGGACCGCATGCTCCAGGAGGACGCCGCCGGCGGCTTCCTGCTCGACGGCTTCCCCCGCAACCTGGGCCAGGCCGAGGCGCTGGACGAGTTCCTCGCCGAGCAGGGCATCAAGCTCGACGGCGTGCTGGACCTGGAGGTCCCCGAGGACGAGGTCGTGCGCCGCATCGCCGGTCGCCGGCTGTGCCGCAACGACGGCGGCCACGTGTACCACGTGGACTACAACCCGCCGAAGGTCGAGGGCGTCTGCGACGAGTGCGGCGGCGAGCTGTACCAGCGCTCGGACGACACCGAGGAGAAGGTGCGCACGCGCCTGGAGGTCTACCACACGGAGACCGAGCCGATCATCGAGTACTACGCCCAGCAGGGCCTGGTGGCGACGATCTCGGCGCTCGGCAAGGTGGACGAGGTCACCTCGCGCGCGATCGAGGCGCTGAAGCAGGACAACTGAGTTTTCCCGGCGTACCCGTACGGCCGCGCTCCCCGCTCGCGGGGCAGCGCGGCCGTACGGCGTCGTACGGTGGTAGGCAGTGGCAAAACGGAACGTGGAAGGCGTGACCAGATGGTGGAGATCAAGACCCCCGAGCAGATCGCGAAGATGCGAGCGGCCGGGCTGGTCGTCGCCGAGGCGCTCAAGGCCTGTCGTGAGGCGGTCGTCCCGGGGGTGACCACCCAGGAGCTCAACGACATCGCGGACAAGGTCATCACGGACCACGGCGCGACGTCGAACTTCCGGGCGCACCACGGCGGTCTGTGGTTCCCGGGCGTGATCTGCGCCTCGGTGAACAACGAGGTCGTGCACGGCATCCCGGGCGAGCGGGTGCTGCAGGAGGGCGACGTCATCTCGATCGACTGCGGTGCCATCCTGGACGGCTGGCACGGCGACTCGGCGATCACCGTGGCGGTCGGCGAGGTCCGCCCCGAGGTCGAGATGCTGAGCCGGGTGACCGAGGGCTCGATGTGGGCCGGCATCGCCCAGATGAAGAAGAACAACCGCCTCGTCGAGGTCTCCAAGGCGATCGAGGGCTACATCCGGCGCCAGCCGCTGCCGCCCAAGGGCAAGTGGGGCATCACCGAGGGCTACGGCGGCCACGGCATCGGCACCGCGATGCACATGGAGCCGCACGTGCTGAACTACGTGGAGCGCGGCCGCGGCAAGGGCCCGAAGCTCGTCCCCGGCACCGTGCTGGCGATCGAGCCGATGGTCTCGCTCGGCACCCCGCACACCGCCGTGCTGGAGGACGACTGGACGGTCGTCACCAACGACGGCACCTGGGCCTCGCACTGGGAGCACTCGGTGGCCGTCACGGAGGAGGGTCCGCTCGTGCTGACCGCCTTCGACGGCGGGAAGGCCGAACTCGCCAAGTTGGGCATCACCGCAGCTCCGGACCCCTTGGCGTAGTCCTGCGGGGGCTCAACTGCCCTGCCTGACAAGGGATCAGAGCCCTGGGGGTTTGGACCTCCAGGGCTTTTGTCCTATTTTTATCGGCTGGCAGAGGCAGTTCGAGTTCGCTAGCGAGCAGGAGAGAGTACGTGCTCAAGGGATTCCGCGACTTCATGATGCGCGGCAACGTGGTCGACATGGCCGTCGGTGTGGTCATCGGTGCCGCGTTCACCGCGGTGGTGACCGGCTTCGTGTCGGCCTTCCTCACCCCGCTGGTCGGTGTGGTGGTCGGTGCGGCCGGCGACTTCAGCTCGTACACGGCGGACATAGCCGGGGTGAAGTTCCCCTACGGCCAGTTCCTGAACGTGCTGATCGCCTTCTTCATGACCGCGGCGGTGCTGTACTTCTGCATCGTGCTGCCGATCACCAAGGCGACCGCGCGCTACATGCCGAAGAAGCCGGCCGCGCCCAAGCGTCCGTGCCCCGAGTGCCTGACCGAGATCCCCCAGGCCGCCCGCCGCTGCTCGGCCTGCACCGCGCACGTCGAGCCGCTGACGGTCCCCACCGGGGTCTGACCGGCCGGTGTGACGGCGGTCGCCTTCCGGGACCCGGTTTTGGTCCACCCGAACCACTGACGTAGGATGGACCGTCGGCTCACTCGTAGCGTGCTTCAGCGCGCCCTCTTTCCCTCGGGGGAGGGGTGAACCCAGGTTCGCACGAGCGTTCCGCATACGGTAGCCGGTCCCGGAAGGTGGATCTCGCAGTTCATGGCTAAGAAGCAAGGCGCCATTGAGATCGAGGGCACCGTGATCGAGTCTCTTCCGAACGCGATGTTCAAGGTCGAGCTGCAGAACGGTCACAAGGTCCTCGCGCACATCAGCGGCAAGATGCGCATGCACTACATCCGCATCCTGCCGGACGACCGGGTCGTCGTGGAGCTCAGCCCCTACGACCTCACGCGCGGCCGGATCGTCTACCGCTACAAGTAAGAACGTCAGATCTAGACCCGGAGAACCTGAACATGAAGGTCAAGCCGAGCGTCAAGAAGATCTGCGACAAGTGCAAGGTGATCCGCCGCCACGGCCGGGTCATGGTGATCTGCGACAACCTGCGCCACAAGCAGCGCCAGGGCTGATCGTCCCCCGCATTTCTCGTAGTACTTCGCGCGACGCGAAAACGTCATAAGCGGGCCATCCGATCCGTCCCATCCGGGGCGGACTGCCGCCCCCGGCGCAGAGGCCGGGGCTCCCTCATCGCGAGATGAAGGAGTAGGTGGCACGCCAGACCTCTGAAAGAACCACAGGAGCCATGAATGGCACGCCTCGCCGGCGTTGATCTCCCCCGTGAGAAGCGGATCGAGATCGCCCTCACCTACGTGTACGGCATCGGCCGTACCCGCGCCCAGCAGACCCTGGCCGAGACCGGTGTCAACCCGGATGTCCGCGTTCGCGACATCACCGAGGAAGACCTCGTCAAGCTGAGCCAGTACATCGACTCCAACTACACGGTCGAGGGTGACCTCCGCCGTGAGGTGGCCGCCGACATCCGCCGCAAGGTCGAGATCGGCTGCTACGAGGGTCTGCGTCACCGCCGCGGCCTGCCGGTCCGCGGTCAGCGCACCCACACCAACGCGCGTACCCGCAAGGGCCCGCGTCGCGCGATCGCCGGTAAGAAGAAGCCGGGCAAGAAGTAGTCCGTCCCGTAACCGGACATCCCTCCGGCCCGCGGGTCAGCGGACCGACCACCTCAGTAGGAGAACAGACTTATGCCCCCCAAGGGTCGTCAGGCTGCCGGCGCGAAGAAGATCCGCCGCAAGGAAAAGAAGAACGTCGCTCACGGCCACGCGCACATCAAGAGCACGTTCAACAACACCATCGTTTCGATCACCGACCCCGCGGGCAACGTGATCTCCTGGGCCTCCGCCGGCCACGTCGGCTTCAAGGGCTCGCGCAAGTCCACCCCGTTCGCCGCGCAGATGGCCGCCGAGGCCGCTGCCCGTCGCGCGCAGGAGCACGGCATGCGCAAGGTTGACGTCTTCGTGAAGGGTCCGGGCTCCGGCCGCGAGACCGCGATCCGCTCGCTCCAGGCCACCGGCCTGGAGGTCGGCTCGATCCAGGACGTCACCCCCACCCCGCACAACGGCTGCCGTCCGCCGAAGCGCCGCCGCGTCTGACGCAGCGCCTTCGGGCACGCGGGTCTTGCTTTAAACCTCGTACGGGCTCCTGTTTTCTGCGGGAGCCCGTACGCTTGGTCCTGTCGGCATCAAATAGTGGGTGCCGAAGACAACTGGAGGATTCACCCCCATGCTTATCGCTCAGCGCCCCTCGCTGACCGAAGAGGTCGTCGACGAGTTCCGCTCGCGGTTCGTGATCGAGCCGCTGGAGCCGGGCTTCGGCTACACCCTCGGCAACTCCCTGCGCCGCACGCTCCTGTCGTCGATCCCGGGTGCCGCTGTCACCAGCATCCGCATCGACGGCGTCCTGCACGAGTTCACCACCGTGCCGGGCGTCAAGGAGGACGTGACCGACCTCATCCTCAACATCAAGCAGCTGGTCGTCTCCTCGGAGCACGACGAGCCGGTCGTGATGTACCTGCGCAAGCAGGGCCCGGGTGTCGTCACCGCCGCCGACATCGCCCCGCCGGCGGGTGTCGAGGTGCACAACCCCGAGCTGGTCCTCGCCACGCTGAACGGCAAGGGCAAGCTGGAGATGGAGCTGACCGTCGAGCGCGGTCGCGGCTACGTCTCCGCCGTCCAGAACAAGGCCTCCGGCCAGGAGATCGGCCGCATCCCGGTCGACTCGATCTACAGCCCCGTGCTGAAGGTCACCTACAAGGTCGAGGCCACCCGTGTCGAGCAGCGGACCGACTTCGACAAGCTCATCGTCGACGTCGAGACCAAGCCCGCCATGCGTCCGCGCGACGCCATGGCCTCGGCCGGCAAGACCCTGGTGGAGCTGTTCGGCCTCGCCCGCGAGCTGAACATCGACGCCGAGGGCATCGACATGGGCCCGTCCCCGACGGACGCCGCCCTGGCCGCCGACCTGGCGCTGCCGATCGAGGAGCTGGAACTCACCGTCCGCTCCTACAACTGCCTCAAGCGCGAGGGCATCCACACCGTGGGTGAGCTCGTCGCCCGCTCCGAGGCCGACCTGCTCGACATCCGCAACTTCGGTGCGAAGTCGATCGACGAGGTCAAGGCGAAGCTGGCCGGCATGGGCCTGGCCCTCAAGGACAGCCCGCCCGGATTCGACCCGACCGCCGCCGCCGACGCCTTCGGCGCCGACGACCTGGACGACGCGGGTTACGCGGAGACCGAGCAGTACTGAGAGACTTGACCGCGGGGGCGGCCCTGAAAAGCCGCCTCCGCCGTCGTGAAAGTCGTGCGGGCACAGTGCCCGTACGCCCGTTGCGGTACCTGGTACGGCCGCAGTCGGAGATTCGAGGAGTAATTCCATGCCGCGTCCCACCAAGGGTGCCCGCCTCGGCGGCGGCCCGCACCACGAGCCGCTGCTGCTCGCCGGTCTGTGCCGGGAGCTGTTCCAGCACGGCCGCATCACCACGACCGAGGCCAAGGCCCGTCGGATGCGCCCGCTGGCGGAGAAGCTGATCACCAAGGCCAAGAAGGGCGACCTGCACAACCGTCGCCTGGTGCGCAAGACCATCACCGACGTGTCGGTCCTGCACACCCTCTTCACCGAGATCGCGCCGCGCTACGAGAACCGCCCGGGTGGTTACACCCGTATCACCAAGATCGGTGGCCGTCGTGGCGACAACGCCCCGATGGCCGTGATCGAGCTGGTCGAGGCGCTGACCGTCGCGCAGACCGCCGTCGGCGAGGCCGAGGGCGCCACCAAGCGCGCCGTCAAGGAGGCCGACGCCAAGGTCGAGGCCACCGAGACCGCCGAGGTCGAGGCTGCCGAGCAGGCCTGACACCGCTAGGTGCAGCACGGGCCCGCTCTCCCATCCGTGGGGGAGCGGGCCCGTTCCTTCTGTCCGGACCTCCTGGACCTCCTGGACCTCCTGGACCATCTGGACCTTCTGGACCTTCTGGAGTGGATTGTGGTCAACGATTGCGCCGAGCAGCCGCCCGTGAAGGACGGCCCGGCCGACGGGTACGTCCGGGTGCGGCTCGACCTCGCCTACCAGGGCGCCGAGTTCTCCGGCTGGGCCCGGCAGAAGGGCGGGCGCCGCACCGTCCAGGAGGAGATCGAGAGCGCGCTGCAGGTCGTCACCCGCAGCCAGGAGCTGTTCCCGCTGACGGTCGCCGGCCGCACCGACGCCGGGGTGCACGCCCGCGGCCAGGTCGCCCACGTCGACCTGCCGGCGGAGCTGTGGGAGGCCCACCGGGAGAAGCTGCTGCGGCGCCTCGCCGGCCGGCTCCCGGGGGACGTGCGGATCTACCGGGTCGGCGAGGCGCCGGCCGGGTTCGACGCCCGCTTCTCGGCGATCTGGCGCCGGTACGCCTACCGCGTCGCCGACCACCCCGGCGGCGTCGACCCGCTGCTGCGCGGGCACGTGCTCTGGCACGACCGGCCGCTGGACGTGGAGAGGATGAACGCCGCCGCGAAGCTGCTGCTCGGCGAGCACGACTTCGCCGCGTACTGCAAGAAGCGCGAGGGCGCCACCACCATCCGCACCCTGCTGGAGCTGCACTGGGACCGTGTCCCGGTGGACACCTACGCCAGTCAGGAGGGCTCGCTGGCCGTCGCCACCGTCCGGGCCGACGCCTTCTGCCACAACATGGTCCGCGCCCTGGTCGGCGCGATGCTGCTGGTCGGCGACGGCCACCGGCCGGTGGAGTTCCCCGGCGAGGTGCTGGCCGGAGGGGTCCGCAACTCCGCCGTCAACGTGATCCGGCCGTACGGGCTGACGCTGGAGGAGGTCGGCTACCCGCCGGACGACCAGCTGGCCGAGCGCAACCGCCAGGCCCGCCGGATGCGCACCCTGCCGGGGCAGCCGGCGCTCCCCGGGGCGGAGTCCCACATCAACCCCTAAATCGGTTTTGGTCCGGCGCGTCGGCTTGGGACAATCGTCCGCATGGGACACGTCGAGATTTCGCACCTTGAGTACCACCTGCCGGACGGGCGGGTGCTGTTCGACGACGCGTCCTTCCGGGTCGGCGAGGGCTCCGCGGTCGCCCTGGTCGGCGCGAACGGGGCGGGCAAGACCACCCTGCTGCGCATGATCGCGGGCGACATCCAGCCGCACGGCGGCTCAGTGACGATCAGCGGCGGGCTCGGCGTGATGCGCCAGTTCGTCGGCACCACCGGCCGCGAGGACCAGCAGAACACCCCGGGCGCGCTGCCGGCCGACGCCTCGGTCCGCGACCTGCTGGTCTCCGTCGCCCCCGAGCGGATCGCCGTCGCCGCCCGCGCGGTGGACGCGGCCGAGCTGGCCATGATCGCCCAGGACGACGAGAAGACGCAGATGGCGTACGCCCAGGCGCTCTCCGACTGGGCCGACGTCGGCGGCTACGACTACGAGACCGACTGGGACGTCTGCACCACCGCGGCCCTCGGCATGCCCTTCGACAAGGCCCAGTGGCGGGGCCTGAACACCCTCTCCGGCGGCGAGCAGAAGCGGCTCGTCCTGGAGGCGCTGCTGCGCGGCCCCGAAGAGGTCCTGCTGCTCGACGAGCCCGACAACTACCTGGACGTGCCGGCCAAGCGCTGGCTGGAGGAGGCGATCAAGGCCACCTCGAAGACCGTCCTGTTCATCTCGCACGACCGCGAGCTGCTGTCGAAGACGGCCGACAAGATCATCTCCGTCGAGTCCGGCGCGGCCGGCAGCAGCGTCTGGGTGCACGGCGGCGGCTTCGACTCCTTCCACGAGGCCCGCAAGGACCGCTTCGCCCGCTTCGAGGAGCTGGGCCGGCGCTGGGACGAGGAGCACGCCAAGCTCAAGAAGCTGGTCGTCACCCTGCGCCAGGCCGCGGCCGTCAGCCACGCCCTCGCGACCCGCTACGCCGCCGCCCAGACCCGCCTCAAGAAGTTCGAGGAGGCCGGGCGGCCGGAGGAGCCCCCGCGCGAGCAGAGCATCACCATGCGGCTCAAGGGCGGGCGCACCGGCGTACGGGCCTTCACCCTGGAGCAACTGGAGCTCACCGGCCTGATGCGGCCCTTCGACCTGGAGGTCTTCTACGGCGAGCGGGTCGCCGTGCTGGGCGCCAACGGCGCCGGCAAGTCGCACCTGCTGCGGCTGCTGGCCGGGGACGAGACGGTGGCGCACGGCGGGAACTGGAAGCTCGGCGCCCGCGTCGTCCCCGGGCACTTCCGGCAGACCCACGCGCACCCGGAGCTGTTCGGCCGGACGGTCCGCTCGATCATCGAGGAGGAGCACGCGCTCAGCCGCAGCGCCGCGATGGGCGCGCTGCGCCGGTACGAGCTGGACCGGCAGGAGGAGCAGAAGTTCGAGTCGCTCTCCGGCGGTCAGCAGGCCCGGCTGATGATCCTCAAGCTCGAACTCGACGGCGTGACGGCCCTGTTGCTCGACGAGCCGACCGACAACCTGGACCTGGAGAGCGCCGAGGCGCTGCAGACCGGTCTGGAGGCCTTCGAGGGCACCGTGCTGTGCGTCACCCACGACCGGTGGTTCGCGAAGACCTTCGACCGCTACCTGGTCTTCGGGGCCGACGGGAAGGTGTTCGAGTCCACCGAACCGGTCTGGGACGTCACCCGGGTCGAGCGCGAACGCTGAGTGACGAAGGGGGGTCGGTCCGGGGATTTTTGACCCACTCCGGCCCACCCGGTAATCTGGACGCTTGATGTGCGTATTGGCTCGCTCTATCTCACGTGAGAGGTCGGTACGCCGGAGACATCAGGTCGACGACCAGCGGTCCCCCTTGAATTGCGTCCAAGGGTGATCAGGCTGCTCTTCCGTCCGGGTGCTCCTGTCAGGACTCACTCACTGAAAAGCGAAGGCTACGACCGTGCGTACGTACAGCCCCAAGCCCGGCGACGTCCAGCGTCAGTGGCACGTCATCGACGCGAACGACGTCGTGCTCGGCCGCCTGGCCTCCCAGGCCGCCAACCTCCTCCGGGGTAAGCACAAGGCGATCTACGCGCCGCACGTTGACACTGGTGACTTCGTCATCATCATCAACGCCGACAAGGTGCACCTGTCCGGTAACAAGAAGACCCAGAAGCTGGCCTACCGCCACTCTGGCTTCCCGGGCGGTCTGCGGTCGGTGCGCTACGACGACCTGCTGGCGAACAACCCGGAGAAGGCCGTCGAGAAGGCCATCAAGGGCATGATCCCCAAGAACAGCCTGGGCCGTCAGATGCTCTCGAAGCTGAAGGTCTACTCGGGCGACCAGCACCCCCACGCTGCCCAGCAGCCGGTGCCGTTCGAGATCACCCAGGTCGCGCAGTAATTCGGCCACCAAGCCCCCCAACACTGAAAAGAGCTGAGGAACATCGTGGCCGAGACCACTGAAACCCTTGAGGTCGACTTCGACGAGGCCGTCGAGGCCGTCGAGGGCGAGTACACCTCCGAGGAGAGCTACACCTCCGAGTCGCTGGCCGGTCGCTTCGGCGAGGCCACCCCGGGCGCCGGCCTCGGCCGTCGCAAGGAGGCGATCGCCCGCGTGCGCATCGTCCCCGGCACCGGCGTGTGGAAGATCAACGGCCGCACCCTCGAGGGCTACTTCCCCAACAAGGTGCACCAGCAGACCGTGAACGAGCCCTTCAAGCTCCTTGAGCTTGACGGCCGTTACGACGTCGTCGCCCGCATCAGCGGTGGCGGCGTCTCCGGCCAGGCCTACGCGCTGCGCCTCGGCGTCGCCCGTGCCCTGAACGAGGCCGACGTGGACAACAACCGCGCCGCCCTCAAGAAGGC
Source organism: Kitasatospora sp. NPDC101183 (assembly GCF_044767945.1). Classification (NCBI taxonomy): domain Bacteria; kingdom Bacillati; phylum Actinomycetota; class Actinomycetes; order Kitasatosporales; family Streptomycetaceae; genus Kitasatospora; species Kitasatospora sp. NPDC101183. The sequence continues at coordinate 239,404 of NZ_JBIWOW010000009.1, forward strand.
CGGCTTCCTGACCCGTGACGCCCGCGCCGTCGAGCGCAAGAAGGCCGGTCTCAAGAAGGCCCGCAAGGCGCCGCAGTACAGCAAGCGCTAATCGCGACCCCCGGGGGGTGCGTACCGCCCTGGTGGTCGCACCCCCTGGATGCGCGAAACCGTCGCCCCGGAGTACCCCGCGTACTCCGGGGCGACGTGTTCCCCGGCTATCGTGCGGCGGCCGGGTCAACGATCGGGTTCCGAGCATGGTGATGGAGGACGGCACAGTGGGACGACTCTTCGGTACGGACGGCGTTCGCGGCGTGGCCAACGAGGGCCTGACGGCCGAGCTGGCGCTCGGGCTGTCGGTCGCGGCCGCGCACGTGCTCGGCGAGGCCGGCGCCTTCGACGGCCACCGGCCGGTCGCGGTGGTCGGTCGCGATCCGCGTGCCTCGGGGGAGTTCCTGGAAGCCGCCGTCATCGCCGGCCTGGCGAGCGCCGGCGTCGACGTCCTGCGGGTCGGCGTGCTGCCCACCCCGGCCGTGGCGTACCTCACCGGCGCGCTCGGCGCCGACTTCGGCGTGATGCTCTCCGCCAGCCACAACGCCATGCCGGACAACGGCATCAAGTTCCTCGCCCGCGGCGGCCACAAGCTGGACGACCGCATCGAGGACGCCATCGAGGCGCACTACAGCAAGCACACCACCGGCGGCGAGGACTGGAACCGCCCGACCGGTGCGGCCGTCGGCCGGGTGCGCGAGTACACCGAGGGCTTCGACAAGTACGTCGCCCACCTGATCGGCGTGCTGCCCAACCGCCTGGACGGCATCAAGGTCGTCATCGACGGCGCCCACGGCGCCGCCGCGTACGTCGCCCCCGAGGCCTTCGCCCGGGCCGGCGCCGAGGTCGTCCACACCCTGGGCGCCGAGCCCACCGGCCTCAACATCAACGACGGCGTCGGCTCCACCCACCTGGACCGGCTGCGCGCCGCCATGAAGGAGCACCGGGCCGACCTCGGCATCGCCCTCGACGGCGACGCCGACCGCTGCCTGGCCGCCGACGCCGACGGCAACGAGGTGGACGGCGACCAGATCATCGCCATCCTCGCCGTCGCCATGAAGGAGGCCGCCACCCTGCGGCGCAACACCGTCGTGGCCACCGTCATGTCCAACCTCGGCTTCAAGCTGGCGATGCGCCGCGAGGGCGTCGAGCTGGTCGAGACGGCCGTCGGCGACCGGTACGTGCTGGAGTCGATGAAGGAGCACGGCTTCGCGCTCGGCGGCGAGCAGTCCGGCCACGTCATCCTGCTGGACCACGCGACCACCGGCGACGGCACGCTGACCGGCCTGATGCTCGGCGCCCGCCTGGCCGCCACCAAGCAGCCGCTGGCCGACCTGGCCGCCGTGATGACCCGGCTGCCGCAGGTGCTGATCAACGTCAAGGGCGTCGACAAGTCCCGGGTGAGGACCAGCGAGGAGCTGGCCGCCGCCGTCGCCTCCGCCGAGGCGGAGCTGGGCGACACCGGCCGGGTGCTGCTGCGCTCCTCCGGCACCGAGCCGCTGGTGCGGGTCATGGTCGAGGCCGCGGACGCCGCGCAGGCGGAGACCGTCGCGCAGGCGCTCGCCGAGGCCGTGCGGACGCACCTGGGCTGAGCCCCCGTACGTACGCCGAAGGGCCCCCGCTCCGTGCGGGGGCCCTTCGGCGTACGGTGCTCAGTGCTCAGAGCTTGCGCAGCAGCGCCCGGCGGACCTTGTGGTCCGCGCCCTTCTGCAGGATCAGCGTGGCCCGGCCGCGGGTCGGCAGGACGTTCTCCAGCAGGTTGGGCTTGTTGATGGTGCGCCAGACCTGGCGGCCGTACTCCATCGCCTCCTCCTCCGGCACCTCGGTGAAGCGGCGGAAGTAGGAGTTCGGGTCCTGGAAGGCCGTCCGGCGCAGCTTGCGGAAGCGGTCCAGGTACCAGTGCTCGATGTCGTCGGTGCGGGCGTCCACGTAGATCGAGAAGTCGAAGTAGTCGGCCACCGCGAGGCGGGTGCGCCCGTCCGTGCCGGGCAGGGCCGGCTGGAGGACGTTGAGGCCCTCGACGATCAGAATGTCCGGGCGCTCCACCGTCAGGCGCTGGTCCGGCACGATGTCGTACACCAGGTGCGAGTACACCGGCGCGGTGACGCGGTCCTTGCCCGCCTTCACGTCCGCGACGAAGCGCATCAGCGCCCGGCGGTCGTACGACTCGGGGAAGCCCTTGCGGGCCATCAGGCCGCGGCGGCGCAGCTCGGCGTTGGGCAGCAGGAAGCCGTCCGTGGTGACCAGCTCGACCCGGGGGTGCTCGGGCCAGCGGGCCAGCAGGGCCTGGAGGAGGCGGGCGGTGGTGGACTTGCCGACCGCGACGGAGCCGGCCACGCCGATGATGAACGGCGTCCGGGTGCGCTCGGTGTCCGGGGTGTCCAGGAAGGTGCCCAGGGCGCCGCGCAGGTCGTGGGTGGCGTGGATGTACAGGTTCAGCAGCCGGGACAGCGGCAGGTAGACGTCGCGGACCTCGTCCAGGTCGAGGGCGGTGCCGAGGCCACGGAGCCGTTCCACCTCCTCGGCGGTCAGCGGCAGCGGCGTACGCTCGCGCAGCGCGCTCCACTCGGCCCGGCTGAGGTCCACGTAGGGGGACGGGGACGGGCCGGGCGTGGCGGCGCCCCGCGTACAGAGTTCGGTCAGCACATGCTCCATTGTGAGCCGTAGCGCCGTTCACAGTGGCTGTGGTGTCGGTCACCCAGCGTTCCGGAGCGCCGGGAAAAGCGGCGCGAAACCGCCCTTATGCTGGCACGCATGTGCGGAATTGTTGGATACGTGGGCGCGCAGTCCGCCCTCGACGTCGTCATCGCAGGCTTGCAGCGACTGGAGTACCGAGGCTACGACTCGGCCGGTGTCGCGGTACAGGCGCAGGACCCCGACGGGCAGTGGGGTCTGGTCACCGACAAGCGGGCGGGCAAGCTCGCGAACCTGGAGAAGTCCCTCGCCGAGACCCCTCTTCCCGGCGGAACCACCGGCATCGGCCACACCCGTTGGGCCACCCACGGCGGCCCGACCGATGCCAACGCCCACCCCCACCTCGACGACCACCTCAAGGTCGCCGTGGTGCACAACGGCATCATCGAGAACTTCGCCCAGCTGCGCGCGGAGATCGCCGAGCGCGGCCACACCCTGCGCTCGGAGACCGACACCGAGGTCGTCGCCCACCTGCTCGGCGAGGCCTACGAGGGCGACCTCGCCGAGGCCATGCGGGTGGTCTGCCGCCGGCTGGACGGCGCCTTCACCCTCGTCGCCGTCCACGCGGACGCGCCCGGCGTCGTCGTCGGCGCCCGCCGCAACTCGCCGCTGGTGGTCGGGCGCGGTGAGGGCGAGAACTTCCTCGCCTCCGACGTCGCCGCGTTCATCGCGCACACCCGTGAGGCGATCGAGCTGGGCCAGGACCAGGTCGTCGAGCTGCGCGGCGAGGGGGTGACCGTCACCAACTTCGACGGCACGCCGGCCGAGGTGCGCGAGTACCACGTCGACTGGGACGCCTCCGCCGCCGAGAAGGGCGGCTACGACTACTTCATGCTCAAGGAGATCGCCGAGCAGCCGAAGGCCGTCGCCGACACCCTCCTCGGCCGGATCGGCACGGACGGGCGGCTCACCCTCGACGAGCTGCGCATCTCCGACGCCGAGCTGCGGTCGGTGGACAAGGTCGTCATCGTCGCCTGCGGCACGGCCTTCCACGCGGGCATGATCGCCAAGTACGCGATCGAGCACTGGACCCGCATCCCCTGCGAGGTCGAGGTCGCCTCGGAGTTCCGCTACCGCGACCCGATCATGGGCCCGGGCACGCTGGTCATCGCCATCTCGCAGTCCGGCGAGACCATGGACACCCTGATGGCGCTGCGGCACGCGCGCGAGCAGGGCGCCAAGGTGCTGGCGATCTGCAACACCAACGGCTCGACGATCCCGCGCGAGTCGGACGCGGTGCTGTACACCCACGCCGGGCCGGAGGTCGCGGTCGCGTCCACCAAGGCGTTCCTCACCCAGCTGGTGGCCTGCTACCTGGTCGCCCTGTACCTGGGGCAGGTGCGCGGCACCAAGTGGGGCGACGAGATCTTCGCGGTGATCCGCGAGCTCGGCGACGCGCCGAAGCAGGTCGAGCAGGTGCTGGAGACCATGGAGCCGGTGCGCGAGCTGGCCCGCTCCCTGGCCGACGCGCGCTCGGTGCTCTTCCTCGGCCGGCACGTCGGCTTCCCGGTGGCCCTGGAGGGCGCGCTCAAGCTCAAGGAGCTCGCCTACATGCACGCCGAGGGCTTCGCGGCGGGCGAGCTCAAGCACGGCCCGATCGCCCTCATCGAGGAGGGGCTGCCGGTCGTGGTGGTCGTGCCCTCGCCGCGCGGGCGGTCGATCCTGCACGACAAGATCGTCTCCAACATCCAGGAGATCCGCGCCCGGGGCGCCCGCACGATCGTGATCGCCGAGGAGGGCGACGAGGCCGTCGTCCCGTACGCCGACCACCTGATCCGCATCCCGGTCACCCCGACGCTGCTGCAGCCGCTGGTCTCCACGGTGCCGCTGCAGGTGTTCGCGTGTGAGCTGGCCACGGCCAAGGGGCACGAGGTCGACCAGCCGCGCAACCTGGCGAAGTCGGTCACCGTCGAGTAGTTCCGGCCCGGCGCCCCTGCCTCAGCGCAGGGGCGCCGTGTCGAGCGTGAAGGAGAACGGGGTGGGCAGGTCGATCGGCTTGCCGAAATCGGTCTGGGTTTGCGCCCTGTAGTCACCGTTCTCAGGTTCGGTGAACAGCGTGACCCTGCCCTGGCTGCGGTCGATGAGCAGGTAGCACGGGATGCCAGCAGCGGCATAGCCACGACGCTTCGGTTCGCGGTCCTTGTGCGGGTTGGTCGAGGTGATCTCGAACACGAGAAGGACGCCTGCCGCCGGTGCCCAGGATTCCAGGTGGTCGAAGTGGTCGTCCGGCACCACCGTGCCATCGGGGATGAACCGGCCGCCGGGAGTGATCAGGCCCTTGTTGCCTGCGATGTCCAATTCGATCGCGGCATTCCGAAAGAACTGCTTGGCGATCTTCGAGAACGCGCCTTCGTGCGGCCCGTCCGGCGGCGGCGTCACGACGATCTCCCCTTCGATGAGTTCAGCCTTGAAGCCCGGTGGTGTGTCCAGCTCCAGAAACGCCTGGAGGACGCTCTCCTGGCCCAGGGGACGCTCGACTGCCGGCATGGCGACCATGGCCCTTCTCCCTCCTGCTGGTCCGTGCCGAGCCACAAGGTAGGCATACGGACCGGTGCCGGTGGGGGATCGAAGTGGTTGTCACTCGAAAGTGTGCCGCAGCCGGGGCTTCGGCGGGCGTAGCGTCGGCGGGAGCCGACCGCTGAAGGAGCTTTCCCCATGCGTCATGCACACCCTGTGGAAACCGTTCGGGCCGCCGAGGCGGAGCTGATGGCGCGGCTGCCGGAGGGGGCGCTGATGCAGCGGGCGGCGGCGGGGTTGGCGGCGACGTGTGCGCGGCTGTTGAAGGGGCGGCGGGGGAGGGTGTACGGCGGGCGGGTGACGGTGCTGGCCGGCAGTGGGGACAACGGGGGTGACGCGCTGTACGCCGGGGCGGCGCTGGCGCGGCGCGGGGCGCGGGTGACGGCGGTGCTGCTGGCGCCCGGGAAGGCGCACGCGGGTGGGCTGGCGGCGCTGCGGGCGGCCGGGGGCCGGGTGACGGTGGAGCAGGAAGTCGGCCTGGCCGACTTCTCGCGCGCGGACCTGGTGCTGGACGGGATCATCGGCATCGGTGGCCGGGGCGGGCTGCGCCCCGCGGCCGTCCCGTACGCCGAGGCGCGGCGGCGCGGGGTGGTGGTGGCGGTGGACCTGCCCAGCGGGGTGGACGCGGACACCGGGGAGGCGCCGGGGGCGGTGCTGCGGGCGGACGTCACGGTCTGCTTCGGCACGTACAAGCCCGGGCTGCTCGTCGACCCGGGGGCCTCGTACGCGGGCGCGGTGCAGCTGGTGGACATCGGGCTGACGCTGCCGCATGCGGAGCTGACGGCCCTGCAGCACGCGGACGTGGCGGCCCTGCTGCCGCTGCCGCTGCCGGGCGCGGAGAGCGACAAGTACCGGCGCGGCGTGGTCGGAGTGGCGGCCGGCTCGGTGACGTACCCCGGGGCGGCGCTGCTGGCCGTCGCCGGGGCGCTGCGCGGCGGCGCGGGCGCCGTACGGTACGTCGGCACGGCGGCCGAGGAGGTGGTGCGGCGCTTCCCCGAGGCGCTGGTGACGGAGGGCGGGCCCGCCGGGGCCGGGCGGGTGCAGGCCTGGGTGGTCGGGCCGGGCGGCGGCGAGGGCGCCCGGCAGGCCCTGGCCGAGGCGCTGGCGAGCGACGTCCCGGTGCTGGTCGACGCGGACGGGCTGACGGAACTGGGCCGCCTCGGCCCCGCCGCGCTGGCCGGCCGCACCGCGCCCACCCTGCTCACCCCGCACACCGGCGAGGCGGCCCGGCTGCTCGCCGGCGCGGAGGGCACCGCCCCGCCCGCCGCCGCCGACCTGGCCGCCACCCGGCTGGCCACCGCGCGGCGCCTCGCGGCGGCGTACCGGGCGACGGTGCTGCTCAAGGGCTCCACCACCGTGATCGCCGACCCGGGCGGCGCCGTCCGGGTGAACCCCACCGGCACCTCCTGGCTCGCCACCGCCGGCAGCGGCGACGTCCTGGCGGGCCTCGCCGGCTCCCTCCTCGCCGCCGGACTCCCACCCCTGGACGCCGCCTCGGCGGCCGCCTACCTCCACGGCCTCGCCGGCCGCGAGGCCGCGGGAAGCCCGGGCGCCCCGGTGACGGCGATGGCGGTGGCGCAGGCCCTGCCCGCGGCCTGGCGCGCGGCGCGCGGGGCGTAGGGGAGGAGGCCGGACGACGGCCGAGCGCGTCCGCCGCGAGGGCGCCGGTGCCCCGGGCGCCTGGGGGAGGGGGCAGCGGGGCGGGGTGGTGGGGGAGTGTGTCGGCCTGCGCCGCCTTCGGGTCGGGCCGTGTGGTGTCTCGTGGAGCGCTGGTCGGCCGTGCGGGTGGAGAGGTGGGCCGTGCCCTTCGCCCGCTCGCGCGAGCGGGATGTGAGGGCGGGCCCGCGGGGCGCTCGCGGGGGCAACTCGGGCGGGCGGCGGCAGCCTGCGCCGGGCACCGCACGGGCGCCAGCCGGCTTCGGGGGCGGGCCCTGGGGCGCCGCGCGGAACCGGGGGGTCCGTTCCGGGCGTCAGGGGGAGGGTGGGCGAGTGTTTCGTCGCAGGTCGGTGGGGGTCTTCGGGGCGGGGGTCCGGGGCCCGGGCGTCGGGCCGTTCGGCGAGGACTCCGGGACGTCTGGGAGACTGACCCTGATGACAACAGCGAACACGACCGGCACAGCCACCCTCACCGAAGGCGTTCGGGCCGAGGCGACCATCGATCTCGCGGCCCTGCGCGGCAACCTCGACGCGGTGCGGGCGCGCGTCGGCGGCGCGGCGGTGATGCTCGCGGTCAAGGCGGACGCCTACGGCCACGGGGCGGTCGAGTGTGCCCGGGCGGCCGTCGCGCACGGGGTCGGCTGGCTGGGCTGCGCGACGCCGGAGGAGGCGTTGGCGCTGCGCGCCGCGGGCGTCCGCCCCGAGCAGGCGCGCATCCTGTGCTGGCTGTGGACGCCCGGCGGCCCGTGGCGCGAGGCGCTGCGCGCCGGGCTGGACATCTCCGTCAGCGGCCTGTGGGCGCTGGACGAACTGCTGCCGGCCGTCCGGGAGACGGGCATTCCCGCGCGGGTCCACCTGAAGGCCGACACCGGCCTGGGCCGCAACGGCTGCCAGCCGCACGACTGGCCGCGCCTGGTCGAGGCCGCCCGCCGTGCCGAGACGGACGGGCTGCTGACCGTCGTCGGCGTCTGGTCGCACTTCGCCGCCGCCGACGAGCCCGGCCACCCGTCCATCCAGGCGCAACTGGACTCGTACCGCGCCGCCCTGGCCGCCGCCGAGGCCGCCGGCCTGCGCCCCGAGGTGCGGCACCTCGCGAACTCCCCGGCCACTCTGCTGCTGCCGGAGGCGCACTTCGACCTGGTCCGCACCGGCCTGGCCGCGTACGGGCTCTCGCCGGTGCCGGAGGTCGGCTCACCGGCGGACTTCGGGCTGCGCCCGGTGATGGCGCTGACGGCCAGGCTGGCGCTGGTCAAGCAGGTGCCCGGCGGGCACGGGGTCAGCTACGGCCACCACTACACGACGCCCGGCCCCACGACCCTGGGCCTCGTCCCGGTCGGCTACGGGGACGGCATCCCGCGCCACGCGAGCGGTTCCGGCCCGGTGCAGGTCGGCGGCAAGTGGCGCGCGGTGGCCGGACGGGTCGCGATGGACCAGTTCGTGGTGGACCTCGGCGGCGACACCCCCGCGATCGGCGAGGAGGTGCTGCTGTTCGGCAACGGCGACCGCGGCGAGCCGACCGCCGAGGACTGGGCCCGCGCCGCCGGCACCATCGCGTACGAGATCGTCACCCGGATCGGCGCCCGGGTGCCCCGCCGCTACCTGGGCGGCCTCCACTCCGAGGGCCTGCCGGCGTGACCGGCACGCCCGCCGACGGCGGTCCGGTGGCGGCGGTGGCCAAGGCGGCCGACGTCGCGGGCGGGGTCAGCCGGGCGGGCGTGATCGGGATCTCGGTCGGCGTGCTGGCGGCCGGCGCGGCCGCCGGGGTGGCGATCGAACGGCTGACGGTCGGACGGGCGACGCGCCGCCGCGCCCGGGCGGAGCTGGACGCCGGCGCGCCGTACGGTTCGCTGCGCGGCCGCCCGCGGACGGTGACGGCCCCGGACGGCACCGAGCTGTACGTGGAGCTGGACGGCACCGGCTGGGAGGACGGGGACGACAACCGGCTGACGGTGGTGTTCTGCCACGGCTACTGCCTCAACCAGGACAGCTGGCACTTCCAGCGGGCCGCGCTGCGCGAGGGCCTGCGGCTGGTGTTCTGGGACCAGCGCAGCCACGGCCGCTCCGAGCGCTCCCGCTCGTACCTGGCGGGCGAGCCGGCGAGCATCGACCAGCTGGGCGGCGACCTCGGGGCGGTGCTGGACGCCGTCGCGCCGACCGGGCCGCTCGTCCTGGTGGGCCACTCGATGGGCGGCATGACGGTGATGGCGCTGGCCGGGCAGCGGCCGGAGCTGTTCCGCGAGCGTGTCGCCGGGGTCGCGCTGATCGGGACCCTGGCGGGGGACTGGAACGAGGTGAGCCTCGGTCTGCCGAAGGCCGGGGCGAAGCTGTTCAAGAAGGTCGCGCCCGGGGTGGTGAAGCTGCTGGGCCGTCAGGTCGAGCTGGTGGAGGCGACCAGGCGGCTGGGCTCGGACGTGGCGGCGGTCTTCTACCGGCGGTTCTCGTTCGGGGGCAAGGACGTGGACCCGGGCGTGGTGCGCTTCGCCGAGCAGCTGCTGGACGCCACGCCGATCGACGTGGTCGCCGAGTTCTACCCGGTGTTCGGCGCGCACGAGAAGTACACGGCGCTGGCCGCCATGCGGGCCCTGCCGACGTTGATCCTGGCCGGGACGAAGGACCTGCTCACCCCGGCGGCGCACAGCGAGGCGATGGCCGAGCGGCTGCCGGACGCGGAGCTGGTCCTGGTCGAGGGCGCCGGGCACCTGGTGATGCTGGAGCGGCCGGGGCTGGTCGACCACGAGCTGGCCGCGCTGCTCAAGCGCGCCGCGCGGTTCCGCGGGGCGGACGAGCCTCCGGCCTCCGTCCTCGACCTGGCCTGAGGAACGCCGGGGCCCGGCACCCCGAGGGGTACCGGGCCGTGGAGCGGCGGGGATCAGGCGCTCGCGCCGGCCTTGCGGCGACGCAGGAACACCAGGGTGCCGGCGCCGAGGGCGACGACGCCCGCACCGGTCAGGGCGATGGCGGTGGTGTTGCTGCCGCCACCGGTCTCGGCCAGGTTGCCGGCGCGGGAGCCGGCCTTGGACTTGGCCTTGGAGACGGCGTCGGGCTTGGCCTTGCCCTTCCCGGTCTTCTTGCTGTCGGGCAGGGTGACCGGGGTGCTGCCGCCGTTGTTGCTGCTGCCGCTGCCACCGGCGGCGACGAGCTGGAACTGGGCGATGTTGCTCACCGGGAAGCCCGGGCCCACCGCGGTTTCGCCGCGGCGCTCGTAGTAGAAGCCGGCCAGCTCGGCGGCGGCCTCGTCGCCCTGGGCGTCGGCCGTGAAGGACAGCTTGAGCTGGATCGTCAGCTTCTCGTCCTTGGACATGAAGAACGGCTCGTCGCCGAGGTCCAGGACGCGGGCCTCGAAGCCGGTGTTGGTCTCCGGCGTGGCGTTCTTCCAGGTCTTGGTGTCGGGGTCCAGGAACTGGAGCTTGACCTGGGAGTCCGTCAGCTTGTTGTGCGCCGTACCGATGACCAGGTACGGGAGGATGGCCGACTCCTTGCCGGAGGTGTTGGCGACCTCGGCGCTGAACTCGACGGCCGGGGCGCCCGCGACGATCTTGGCGGGGAAGCCCGTGAGGGTGAGCTTGGGCAGGACCACCTCGGTGGAGTCGGTCGGCTTGTCGGTGGGCGTGACGCTGGCGCTCGCGCTGGGCGAGGCGGTGGCGGTCGCGGCGGGCGAGGCGCTGGCGCTCGCGTTCGCGCTGGGCGAGGCGGTGGCGGTCGCGGCGGCGGCGGACGCGGTGGCACCGGCGGTGGCCGCCGCACTCGGCGTCTCGGTGGGCGCGGCGGCGGCTATCGGCGCGGCTGCGAGGACGGCGGCCGAGGCGATGACGGCGGCGGTCGGTATCGCGAATCCGCGGCGGAGCTTCATGGGATGGACCTCTGTGTGGCCGGCCTGGGCCTGTGGAGCCCGGGGCGATGGACCGGATCGGCACCGTCAAGAGCAGGCGCCGGTCCAGAAAAGGACAGGTAAAGAGGACCGTAGTCACACCATGAGAGTCCGATGAGAGCGGGGGGTCGTTCGTGAACGTCGAGCAGGGCGCAAACGTGATCACAATCGGATGAAATACCGCTCCGAGCGCGCACGGGCGGCGATGTGGCACGGTAGCGGTGGCGCCCGGCCGGCGGTGCGCAGGTACGGATCGAAGGACTGGACACCCATGGGCTCGCACGCCACTCTCACCGTCCCCACCCCGGAGCGGATGGGCCGGCTCGGCCGGGAGCTGGCCGCGCTGCTGCGGCCGGGGGACCTCGTGCTGCTCTCCGGGGAGCTGGGCGCGGGGAAGACGACGCTGACCCGGGGCCTGGGGGAGGGCCTGGGGGTGCGCGGGGCGGTGACCTCGCCGACCTTCGTGATCGCCCGGGTGCACCCGTCGCTGGTCGGGGGCCCGTCGCTGGTGCACGTGGACGCGTACCGGCTGGGCGGGGACCTGGACGAGATGGAGGACCTCGACCTGGACGTCTCGCTGCCGGAGTCGGTGGTCGTGGTCGAGTGGGGCGAGGGCAAGGTCGAGCGGCTCTCGGAGGACCGGCTGGAGGTGCGGATCGAGCGGGCCATCGGCGACGACGCCGGGGAGGACCACGACCCGCGCCGGGTGCTGCTGACCGGGATCGGCCCGCGCTGGGCGGACGTCGAGCTGGGGGCGCTCGCCTGAGCCGTACGGCGCGCGGCGCCCGGTGCGGGCGCTCGTAGCGGCCTGTACGCCGTTTTGCCGACAGGGTGTCGGCAAGGTGTTGCGGCCGGGGTGCCGGGCGTGGTGGGATGGTCGTTGCGGTTAGGTCTGCCTAACTAGGGAGGCGCCATGTCGAACCCCACCCCCGCCCCGGAGCGCGTCGAGCGCACCGCCGGGGCCGGAGAGTCCGTCCGCCGCGCCCCGGGGGAGCCGATGCGGGCGCTGCTGGCCGCCTGCGCGGCCGCCGAGGCGGTGTCCACCCCGCCCGAACCCGGGCCCCGGGCAGCGGAACGGCCCGAGGCGCAGGCGCCCCGGGCCGCGTAAGTCACACAAGGTCCGTCATCGCGCGGCGCCTCAGGCGACCACGATCACCTTGACGCCGTTGGTGGCGAAGTCCCAGAGCAGCTGGGCGTCTTGGCGGCTGCTGCGGATCCCGCCGGTCTTGGCGGTGGGGTCGACGGTCGGCGTGCTGCCGTCCACGGCCGCGCTGAAGCCGAACACCACGCCGTTCTGCTGCGCGAAGCGCACCACGTGCTCGATGGCCTTGTGGTCCGTCCCGGTGCCGGTCGCCGTGCGGCTGTACACCGAGTAGCTGCCGGGGGTCGGCTCGACAGAGCCCGGGGTGACGGAGAAGGCGGCCGCGATCTGGGGGTTCTTCTTGGGGTCGATCAGCCAGACGTAGTGGCCGCTCACCGAGTAGACCACCCGCAGGCCGGTGCCCGAGGAGGCCGGCAGGGCCGGGGCGGTCGGCGTCGGGGTGGCGGTGGGCGCCGCCGAGGTGGGGCCGCCGGAGGCAGTGGTGGTGACGGCGGGCTTGGCGCCGCCGGCCCTGTCCTGCGCGCCGTTGGCCTGGAAGGCCAGCAGGCTCACCACCGCCAGGGCCCCCAGGGTCAGCCCCGTGACCACCACTCCAGGACCCATCTTCGCCACCGTGCCGCTCCCGCCGCCGTCCCGTTACGTACCCGCCCCATCGTGCCAGGTCCGTCCGCGCCGGTGGCAGCGCCTCGGAAGTGTGTTCACGAGTGGCACACCTTGCCGATCGGCCGGTCGGAGCAACGTCGGTCTAACCTTGACCCCGTGCTGCTGCTCGCGTTCGACACCGCAACCCCCGCCGTCACCGCCGCCGTCCACGACGGCACGGCCGTCCTCGCCGAGACCCACCAGGTCGACGCCAGGCGCCACGGCGAACTGCTGCTGCCCGCCATCGACAAGGTGCTGAAGGCGGCCGGGGTGGACAAACACGAACTCACCGGCCTCGCGGTGGGCGTCGGCCCGGGCCCGTACACCGGTCTGCGGGTCGGCCTGGTGACGGCCGCCGCGCTGGGCCAGGCGCTCGGGCTGCCGGTGCACGGCGTCTGCACCCTGGACGCGATCGCCTTCCAGGCCCGCGCCGAGGGCCTGGCCGGGGAGCCCTTCGCCGTCGCGACCGACGCGCGCCGCAAGGAGGTCTACTGGGCCTCGTACGACGCCGAGGGCCGCCGCGTCGAGGGCCCTGCCGTGGACCGTCCGGGCGAGCTGGAGCCCGCGGTCCGCTCGGTCGGCGCCGGCGCGCTGCTCTACCCCGAGGCCTTCCCGGGCGCGCACGGCCCCGAGCACGTCTCGGCCGGCGCCCTGGCGGGCTTCGCGGCCGCCGAGCTGGCCGCCGGCCGCGAGCTGCTGCCGAACGTCCCGCTCTACCTGCGCCGCCCGGACGCCCAGGTACCCGTGGGCTACAAGGCGGTGCTCCCGGCGTGAGGCACGGCACCACCCTGCGCCCGATGCGCTGGTGGGACATCGAGCCGGTGATGGGCCTGGAGCTGGAGCTCTTCCCCGAGGACGCCTGGTCCCACGGGATGTACTGGTCCGAGCTGGCCGAGGCCCACCCCGGCGGGACCCGCCACTACACCGTCGCCACCACCGGGGACGGCGTGATCGTCGGCTACGCCGGGCTGATGGCGGTCGCCGGCGAGGGCGACGTCCAGACCATCGCCGTCGCCGAGGGCCACCAGGGCAACGGCCTCGGCGCGGCCCTGCTCGTCGACCTGATCCGGGAGGCCGCCCGGCGCGGCTGTGCCGAACTGCTGCTGGAGGTCCGGGTGGACAACCCGCGCGCCCAGCGGCTGTACGAGCGGTACGGCTTCCAGCCGGTGGGCATCCGGCGCGGCTACTACCAGCCCGCCAACGTCGACGCGCTGGTGATGCGCCTCGACCACCCGAGCACCGAACCGAAGGACATTGAGGACCTCCACCATGGCTGACGAACCACTCGTCCTCGGCATCGAGACCTCCTGCGACGAGACCGGCGTCGGCATCGTGCGCGGCACCACGCTGCTGGCCGACGCGGTCGCCTCCAGCGTCAACGACCACGCCCGCTTCGGCGGCGTCGTCCCGGAGATCGCCAGCCGGGCGCACCTGGAGGCGATGGTCCCGACCATCCAGCGCGCCCTGGACACCGCCGGGGTCAAGGCGAGCGACCTGGACGGCATCGCCGTGACGGCCGGGCCCGGCCTGGCCGGCGCGCTGCTGGTCGGCGTCAGCGCGGCGAAGGCGTACGCCTGGGCGCTGGACAAGCCGCTGTACGGGGTCAACCACCTCGCCTCGCACATCTGCGTGGACCAGCTGGAGCACGGCCGCCTGCCCTCCCCGACGATGGCCCTGCTGGTCTCCGGCGGGCACTCCTCGCTGCTGCTCAGCGAGGACATCACCACCGACATCCGCCCGCTCGGCGCGACCATCGACGACGCGGCCGGCGAGGCCTTCGACAAGGTCGCCCGGGTGCTCGGCCTCGGCTTCCCCGGCGGCCCGATCGTCGACCGGACGGCCCGCGAGGGGGACCCGAAGGCGATCCGCTTCCCGCGCGGGCTGAGCGGCAAGAACGACCCGGAGTACGACTTCTCGTTCTCCGGCCTCAAGACCGCCGTCGCCCGCTGGGTCGAGGCCAAGCGCCGGGCCGGCGAGGAGGTGCCCGTCGCCGACGTGGCCGCGTCCTTCCAGGAGGCCGTCACGGACGTGCTGACCCGCAAGGCCGTCAAGGCGTGCAAGGACAACGGCGTCGACCACCTGATGATCGGCGGCGGCGTCGCGGCCAACTCCCGGCTGCGGGAGATGGCCCAGCAGCGCTGCGACCGGGCCGGCATCCGGCTGCGGGTGCCCCGGCCGGGCCTGTGCACCGACAACGGCGCGATGGTGGCGGCGCTCGGCGCCGAGATGGTCTGGCGCGACCGGGCCCCGTCCTCCCTCGACCTGTCGGCGGACTCCTCGCTGCCCGTCACCGACGTGCACGTCCCGCACACCCACTTCCACGACCAGGCGTACGACGCCCTCGGCGGCGGCGCGGCATGACCGTCGCCGCGATGTGGGAGGCCCGGGCGGCCGACGGGCGCGGGCCCGAACTCGCCGCCTGGGCGCGGGAGTTCGCCCTGCCCGCGCTGCGCGGCGCGGCCGGGCTCGACCGGCTGGAGCTGTTCTCCGCCCCCGGCGGGCGCGTCCTGCTGATCACCTGGTGGAGCGGCGAGCCGACGCCCGTCGCCGACCCTCCGGCCGACCTGCTCGGCCGCCCGGTGCACCGCTGGTCCTTCACCAGCGAGCACGTCGAACAGCGGCTTTCGGGAACCGACACTCCGGCCGCTACCGTGCATAGCTGAGAGAAAGCTGGACGGAGCCGGGAGCGCGGTGCGGGTGAACAGGGACGGCAGGAACGGGCTGGGCAGGACCAGGGCGTACGCGGCGGGGGCGGTGGCCCTGATGGCCCTCGCCACCGCGTGCGGCAGCGGGGGCGGCGACGGCGGCAAGGCCCCGGCCGCGACCTCCGCGGGGGCGGCGGCGCCCCAGCCCGCCGGCACCGCCGCGCCGACCGGCGCCGCGACCACGCCGGGCGCCGCCCCGGGCGGGGCCGACGCCGCGGCCTGGGCGAAATGGAACCTCAAGCCGCTCGCCCCGGCGCCCGCGCCGCCCGCCGACAAGCCGATCAAGCTGGAGAAGTCCGGCCCCGTCCCGGTGTTCAGCGACGTGAAGACCAGCGACAAGGTCGTCTTCATCACCATCGACGACGGGGCCGAGAAGGACCCGAAGTTCGTCGAGATGCTGACCGACCTCAAGGTGCCGATCTCGATGTTCCTGACCCGGGACATCGTCAAGAACGACTACGGCTACTTCAAGCCCCTCCAGGCGCTGGGCAACCACGTCCAGAACCACACCGTGGACCACCCGGTGATGAGCAAGATCTCGCCGGAGAAGCAGAAGTCCGAGGTCTGCGACGCGCAGTCCGCGCTCGCCGAGCACTACGGCACCGCCCCGCTGCTGTTCCGCCCGCCGTTCGGCGACGGCGCCAACACACCGACGCTCAACAGCGCGGTGCAGCAGTGCGGCCCGCGCGCGGTCGTGCTGTGGCGCGAGTCGATGCAGATCCACGACATGCAGTACCAGTCGGGGGACAAGCTGAAGAACGGCGACATCATCCTGGCGCACTTCCGCGGCCCCAAGGAGCTCAAGGGCTCCACGATGACGCAGATGTTCGGCGAGCTGCTGGCCCGCATCCAGGAGCAGGGCTTCTCGGTGGCGCGGCTGGAGGACTACATCCAGGCGCCCTCGTAGCTACACCGGCTGACCGAGCATCATCAGCGGCCCGTTGTCGGTGCGGCTGAGGATCACCGTGACGGCGTTCGGCCCGGAGGGCTTGAGCAGGCGGCGCAGCTCCTCCGGGGTGATCGCCATCCCGCGCTTCTTGATCACCACCGTGCCGACGCCGCGCTCGCGCAGCAGGGCCTTGAGCCTCTTGACGTTGTACGGCAGCACGTCGGTCAGCTCGAAGGCGTGCGCGTACGGGGTGGGGACCAGCCGGTCCGAGGTGACGTAGGCGATCTTCGGGTCGATCAGCCGGCCCTCGACCATCCCGGCGACCTCGGCGACCAGGTGGGCCCGGATCACCGCGCCGTCCGGCTCGTACAGGTACCGCCCGACCGGGCCGGCCGGCGGGTCGGGCAGGTCGCCGCCGGTGAGGGTGGCGCCCTGGGGCAGCAGGGTGGCGCGGTGGGGGCTGGAGGCCTTGGTGCCGAACCAGAGCACGGCCTCCTTGACGTCCCCGTGGTCGGAGACCCACTCGGCCTCGGCGTCCTCGGGGACGGCCTCGTGGGGGATGCCGGGGGCGACCTTGAGCGCGCCGACGGGGGTGCGGCGGCCGGCCTCGATCGCCCAGGAGAGCGGCGGGGCGTACGCCTCCGGGTCGAACACCCGGCCGCGCGCGGTGCGCCGGGCCGGGTCGGTGAACACCGCGTCGTAGCCGGTGACGTCCACCTCGGCGACGTCCGCGCAGACCACCTCGACCAGGTCGGCCAGGCCCAGCGCGGCGGCGTTCGCGGCGGTGGCGGCGCAGGCGGCCGGGTCCTTGTCGACGGCCAGCACCTGGATGCCCGCCCGGGCCAGCGCCAGCACGTCCCCGCCGATGCCGCAGCAGAGGTCCGCGAGGCGCCGTACGCCCAGCTCGGTGAAGCGGCGGGCCCGCCACTCGGCGACCTCGCGCCGGGTGGACTGCTCGACGCCGTTGGGCGTGAAGTACATCAGGTCGGCGTCCGCCCCGAACTTCGCCCGCGCCCGCTGCCGCAGCCGGGCCTGCCCGAAGGCGGCGGACACCAGCTCCGCCGGGTGCTCGCGCCGCAGCCGGGTGGCGAGCGCCAGCTCCTCCTCGGGCGCGAACTCGCGCAGCTCGGCGAGCAGGGCCTGGCCCCGGGGGGTCAGGAGGGGCAGGAGGTTCTCGGTGTCCACGGGCTCATTCTCGCGGGTTCCGGGGCGAGGGCGTGGTCACCACAGGACGCCGGTGGAGAGCAGGGCCGGGGCGACGAAGGGTGCGATCCCGGCGGCGACGGGGAGGAGGCGGTAGCCGGTGCGGTGGCTGCGCACGGCGACGACGATGTCCACCACCAGGGCGACGAGCGGGCCGGCGATCATCCCGTACCCGAGGAAGGCCCACATGAGGCCGTCGCCGTCGTCCCCGTGGCCGGGGCCGGAGCCGAGGGCGCAGACGAGGGAGAAGACGGCGAACGGGAGCACGGCCCCCAGCAGGGGCAGCGACAGCAGGGAGAGGGAGGCGTCCTTCAACCGGGACGGGCCGATGCGGGCCGGGGTGTCGGTCATGGCACGAGTCTGGCCGCGGGTGCGGCGGCCGCACATGAGTACGGCTACTCAACCGGGGAGCGGGTTCCGGGGGCGCGTCGTTGGCACTCTGGTTGACTGAGTGCTAACACCGGCCTATGGTCGTCCTTGGCACTCCCCACTGGGGGAGTGCTAATGCGAAGACGTGTGTCTGACCCCCGCGACGGCAGGCACGCAGGTTCGCCCCTACCCGTTAGAAAACCCCGTAATCTCCGAAGGGGAGCTCGGACGTGACCACCAGCAGCAAGGTTGCCATCAAGCCGCTCGAGGACCGCATTGTGGTCCAGCCGCTCGACGCCGAGACCACCACGGCCTCCGGCCTGGTGATCCCGGACACCGCCAAGGAGAAGCCCCAGGAGGGCGTCGTCCTGGCTGTCGGCCCGGGCCGCTTCGAGGACGGCCAGCGTCTGCCGCTCGACGTCGCCGTGGGTGACATCGTCCTGTACTCGAAGTACGGCGGCACCGAGGTCAAGTACCAGGGCGAGGAGTACCTCGTCCTCTCGGCCCGCGACGTCCTCGCGATCATCGAGAAGTAAGACGTCCCACCCCCGCCCCGGATCCGTGTCCCTAGTGACAGGGGCCCGGGGCGTGGTCGTTGGTCCACCTAGTTCGGCGGCCCCGAACCGGCCGCAGCCCCGAGGGAATAGGGAACATGGCGAAGATCCTGCAGTTCGACGAGGACGCCCGCCGCTCGCTGGAGCGCGGTGTCAACAAGCTGGCCGACACCGTCAAGGTGACCATCGGCCCCAAGGGCCGCAACGTCGTCATCGACAAGAAGTTCGGCGCCCCGACCATCACCAACGACGGCGTGACCATCGCCCGTGAGGTCGAGCTCGACGACCCGTACGAGAACCTTGGCGCGCAGCTCGTCAAGGAGGTCGCCACCAAGACCAACGACGTCGCGGGCGACGGCACCACCACCGCCACCGTGCTGGCCCAGGCCCTGGTCAACGAGGGTCTGCGCAACGTCGCCGCCGGTGCCGGCCCGGCCGCCCTGAAGAAGGGCATCGACAAGGCCGTCGCCGCCGTCTCCGAGCACCTGCTGTCCGTCGCCCGCGAGATCGAGGGCAAGGACGACGTCGCCGCCGTCGCGTCCCTCTCCGCGCAGGACACCCAGGTCGGCGAGCTGATCGCCGAGGCGATCGACAAGGTCGGCAAGGACGGTGTCATCACCGTCGAGGAGTCGAACACCTTCGGCGTGGAGCTGGACTTCACCGAGGGCATGCAGTTCGACAAGGGCTACCTGTCGCCGTACTTCGTCACGGACGCCGAGCGTCAGGAAGCGGTCCTCGAGGACCCGTACATCCTGATCAACCAGGGCAAGATCTCCTCCATCCAGGAGCTGCTGCCGCTGCTGGAGAAGATCCTGCAGGGCGGTGCCTCCAAGCCGCTGCTGATCATCGCCGAGGACGTCGACGGCGAGGCGCTGTCGACCCTGGTCGTGAACAAGATCCGCGGCACCTTCAACGCCGTCGCCGTCAAGGCCCCGGGCTTCGGCGACCGCCGCAAGGCGATCCTCGGCGACCTGGCCGTCCTGACCGGTGGCCAGGTCATCTCCGAGGAGGTCGGCCTCAAGCTCGACCAGGTCGGCCTGGACGTGCTGGGCACCGCCCGCCGCGTGACCATCACCAAGGACGAGACCACCGTCGTCGACGGCGCCGGTGACACCGAGGCCGTCGCCGGCCGCGTCGCCCAGATCAAGGGCGAGATCGCCGCGACCGACTCGGACTGGGACCGCGAGAAGCTGCAGGAGCGCCTGGCCAAGCTGGCCGGCGGCGTCTGCGTCATCAAGGTCGGCGCCGCCACCGAGGTGGAGCTCAAGGAGCGCAAGCACCGCCTGGAGGACGCCATCTCGGCGACCCGCGCCGCGGTCGAGGAGGGCATCGTCGCCGGTGGCGGCGCCTCCCTCGTCCACGCCGCCAAGGTGCTGGACGGCGGCCTGGGCCTGTCGGGTGACGAGGCCACCGGTGTCTCCGTCGTCCGCAAGGCGCTGCACGAGCCGCTGCGCTGGATCGCCCAGAACGCCGGCCTCGAGGGCTACGTCATCACCCACAAGGTCGCCGAGCTGGAGGCGGGCTTCGGCTACAACGCCGCCACCGGCGAGTACGGCGACCTGGTGAAGGCCGGCGTCATCGACCCGGTCAAGGTCACCCGCTCCGCCCTGGAGAACGCCGCCTCGATCGCCTCCCTGCTGCTCACCACCGAGACCCTCGTGGTGGAGAAGAAGGAGGAGGAGCCGGAGGCCGGCCACTCGCACGGCGGCCACGGCCACTCCCACTGAGGCCATGAGCTGAAGGTCTGACGGTCTGATGACCTGAACGGCTGACCGGAGGCCCGGTCCGCTCCCCGCGAGGGGCGCGGCCGGGCCTCCGGCGTTTCCCGGTACGATCCGTTTGAAGCCTCAACTATCAGAGGAATTTTGCTCTCAGCAAAGATTGCCTTATAACTGAGGCATGATCGAGGCCCGCCATCTGCGCGTTCTGCGTGCCGTCGCCCGCACCGGCTCCTTCTCCGCCGCCGCCCGCGAGCTGGGGTGCACGCAGCCTGCCATCAGCCAGCAGATGAAGGCCCTGGAGAAGTCGGTGGACACCCCGCTGGTGGTCCGCTCGGGCCGGGGGATGCAGCTCAGCGAGGCCGGGAAGGTCCTGCTCAAGCACGCCACCGGCATCCTGGCGGGGCTCTCGGCCGCCGAGGAGGAGGTGGCCGCGATCGCCGGGCTGCGGGCCGGGCGGGTGCGGCTGGTCTCCTTTCCGACCGCCAGCTCCACCCTGGTGCCGCCGGCCGTCGCCCGGTTGCGGGACGGCCACCCGGGGGTGCGGGTGTCGCTGGTCGAGGCGGAGCCGCCGGAGTCGCTGGCGATGCTGCGCGGCGGGGAGTGCGAGATCGCGCTGGCCTTCCGCTACCCGCAGTCGGACGGGGTGGCGGCCCCGGCACCGTCCGCCGGGCACGGCACGCCGCGCGAGGCGCGGGCCGAGGCCAATCTGGAGGCGCAGCAGCTCAGCGCCGGGACCGACTGGTCCGACCTGGTGGTCACCCCGCTGCTGGACGACCCGCTGGTGGGCCTGCTGCCCGCCGGGCACCCGCTGGCCGGGCGCGAGGGGCCGGTGGAGCTGGCCGAGCTGGCGGGGGAGCAGTGGATCGCCGGCTGCCCGCAGTGCCGGGGGCACCTGGTGGAGCTGTGTGCCGGAGCGGGCTTCGAGCCCCGGATCGACTTCGCGACCGACGACTACCCGGCGGTGGTCGGCCTGGTGGCGGCCGGTCTGGGGGTGGCGGTGCTGCCCCGGCTGGCGCTGCAGTCGGTGCGTCCTGACGGCGTGTCGACGGTGCCGGTGCGGACGGCCTCGGGGGCTCCCGCGGTGCGTCGGGTGGTGGCGCTGACCCTGCCGGACCTCGCCGAGGTCCCGGCGGTGGCGCTGATGCTGGAGCGGCTGGCGGGGGCGGCGGCCGACCGCTGACGGTCGGCGGCGGGCTTTGGGGCCGTTCGGGTCCTGCGGCGCCGCGAAGGAACGTTTCTTCACGGCGCGACGTGACGGCCGGTGCTAACGCTGGGCGATCGCCGGCGGGGTCAGCGGGACCTCCACCAGCCGGTGCCGCGAGCGGCCCAGCATCTCCTCGCGCTCGTCCTCGGTCATCCCGCCCCAGACCCCGTACGGCTCACGGACCGCCAGCGCGTGCGCCGCGCACTCGGCGATCACCGGGCAGCGCATGCAGACCTCCTTGGCGCTGGCCTCGCGCGAACTGCGCGCCGCCCCGCGCTCGCCCTCGGGGTGGAAGAAGAGCGAGCTGTCCACGCCGCGGCAGGCCGCCGAGAGCTGCCAGTCCCAGAGGTCCGCGTTGGGGCCGGGGAGGCGGGAGAAATCTGCCATGGCTCATTCCCTTCAGAGGCTCTTCCGCCCGGACCGGACGCTCGGCGGGGTTGCCGCCGGGCGGCACGGTGGGCCGTTGATGTACCGGTGTGGACACCTGGAAATATGACTTAAGGCAACTCCATGGACAAGTCACCCACAGACTGGCACAACAGTCAATGACCATACGAAAGCTATAAAAACGGGCAAAGGGGGCAAGGGTTTCGCCGGGCGCGGGCGTGGCAATCGGGTGGCCGACCGGCGCACGACGCTCCGCATGGGTGTGCGGGTCGCACGCCCACCGCGCGCGAGCTGCGGAAAAGTGCGGCGTGTGCACCGCGATGCGGCTGATCGGTAATGGGTTGGCCACGTACAGTGGTGGAGATGGCCCTGAAGGCCGTAACTCATTCGAGTGACGGTCGTTGGAAGTGCGGAGGCGGTTAGCGGGCGCCGGACGTCGGGAACGATCGCGGTCAGTCGGGGCGATCAGGACGGAGTCCGACGCCGATCGGCCGTGTCGGAGAGGTTCGTACCAGCCAGGAGGCTCAACGTGACGCGGATCAGCTGCGGAGGACGACGGTCATGACTTCCGTTCTCGTTTGCGACGATTCCCCGCTCGCCCGCGAGGCGCTTCGCCGCGCCGTCGCGACCGTACCCGGCGTCGACCGGGTCACCACCGCGACGAACGGGGAGGAGGTCCTGCGCCGCTGGGTGGCCGACCGCTCCGATCTCGTCCTGATGGACGTCCGGATGCCCGGCCTCGGCGGGGTGGAGACGGTTCGACGGCTGCTGTCCGCCGACCCGGGCGCGCGGATCATCATGCTCACCGTCGCGGAGGACCTCGACGGCGTGGCGCTCGCGGTGGCCGCCGGCGCCCGCGGGTACCTGCACAAGGACGCCTCGCGCGCCGAACTGCGGGCCACCGTCACCCAGGCCCTCGCCGACCCGACGTGGCGGCTCGCCCCGCGTCGGCTGCGCAGCCCCGACATGGGCGCGGCACCGACCCTGACGGCGCGTGAGATCCAGGTGCTCGAAGGCATGAGCCACGGCCGCAGCAACGCCGAGATCGGCCGCGAGCTGTTCCTCTCCGAGGACACCGTCAAGACCCATGCCCGACGGCTGTTCAAGAAGCTCGGGGCCTCGGACCGCGCGCACGCGGTGGCGCTGGGCTTCCGGTGGGGCCTGGTCCGCTGACCGCCGCCGGCGCCGCCGGATGCGGCGCGCCGCCGTCGATTCCCGGTGCGGGTACCGCACGGGCGTGTGACGTCACGGCCCCGAGGTTGCACCATGGAGGAGTGGAGCACCTCGGGGACCAGCGGACAGGCACTGCGGCGAACCACGCAGCCGCAGGACACTCGGCGGACGGCGCGACGGACAAGGCCGCCCACGACGGCGGGGCGGGAGGCGGCACGGTGCAGGAGGGGCCGGTGGTGCGCGGCGCGGCGCCGTACGGGGCCGCAGCGCATAACGTTCCGGTGCACAACTCCGGACGCGGTGCCGCGTTTTCCCGGTCGACCAGGCACCATGGACCGATGCGCGACGACGTCGCCGGCGTGGCCGGCCAGGCGGACGCGGTGGAGGGGGAGCCCTCGGGGCCGGGTCACGATCCGTCGTACGCGGACCCGGGTGAGGCTCCGGCGACCGTCGGCCCCAGCCGTCCGCCGGTGATCGGCTCCGGCGGCTCGCCGCTGGTGGTCGAGCTGGTCGCGGCCGCCGTCCGCGGCGAGGGCCCGGCGATCGACGCGCTCCTCGCCTACGTCCACCCTCTCGCCCTGCGGTACTGCCGGGCGAAGCTGACCAGGCTGCCCGGCGGGGCCCGGCACCACGTGGACGACGTGGCGCAGGAGGTGTGCGTCGCGGTGCTGTGCGCGCTGCCCCGGTACAAGGACCAGGGGCGGCCGTTCGAGGCCTTCGTCTACGGGATCGCCGCGCACAAGATCGCCGACCTGCAGCGGGCCGCGATGCGCGGGCCCGGCTCCACCGTCGTGCCGCAGGACGACCTGCCGGAGGTGCCGGACGAGGCGCTCGGCCCGGAGGAGCAGGCGCTGCTGAGCAGCGACGCGGCCTGGGCGAAGGAACTGCTCTCCAACCTGCCGGCCCGGCAGCGCGAACTGGTGCTGCTGCGGGTGGCCGCCGGGCTGTCCGCCGAGGAGACCGGCGAGGTGCTCGGGATGTCGCCCGGCGCCGTCCGGGTGGCGCAGCACCGGGCGCTGAGCCGGCTGCGGGCGCTCGCCGAGGAGTCCTCCTAGCCGCCCCGTGATCCGGAATGGCTCACGGGGGTCGGTTGTTGTCAAGGGCACACGAGGACCCATTCGCGGTGCCAGTACCATGGGGTATCGGCGCCTGGGCGGGTCGCCAAAGATTCGCGGGTGTGGACGGGATTCCCCTGGAGGTTCCTCCAAACCACCCGGCTTTCGGCGGTCTGCGCGAGTGAGCGATGAGCGCGCCCCCACCCTCGGGCGTGAGCGGATCAAGGCCGGCCACGGAAGGTACCCCCCAAATGTCTTACAACGCCGCAGGCGTACCCGAGAAGTTCGCGATGCTCGGGCTCACGTTCGACGACGTCCTGCTGCTGCCCGGGGCCTCCGCGGTGCTGCCGAACGAGGTCGACACCTCCTCGCGGGTCTCCCGCAACGTCCGCGTCAACATCCCGCTGCTGTCCGCGGCGATGGACAAGGTCACCGAGGCCCGGATGGCCATCGCCATGGCCCGCCAGGGCGGCGTCGGCGTGCTGCACCGCAACCTGTCGGTCGAGGACCAGGCCAACCAGGTCGACCTGGTGAAGCGCTCCGAGTCCGGCATGGTCACCGACCCGATCACCGTCGGCCCGGACACCACGCTCGCCGAGGCCGACGCGCTCTGTGCCAAGTTCCGCATCTCCGGCGTCCCGATCGCCGACGAGTCGGGCAAGCTGCTCGGCATCGTCACCAACCGTGACATGGCCTTCGAGTCGGACCGCAGCCGCCGGGTCCGCGAGATCATGACCCCGATGCCGCTGATCACCGGCAAGGTCGGCATCTCGGGCGAGGACGCGATGGCGCTCCTGCGCCGCCACAAGATCGAGAAGCTGCCGCTGGTCGACGACGAGGGCCGGATCAAGGGCCTCATCACCGTCAAGGACTTCGTCAAGGCCGAGCAGTACCCGAACGCCGCCAAGGACGCCGAGGGCCGGCTGCTGGTCGGCGCCGCCGTGGGCGCCAGCGCCGAGGCGTTCGACCGGGCCCAGGCCCTGGTCGAGGCCGGCGCGGACTTCCTCGTCGTCGACACCTCGCACGGGCACAGCCACAACGCGCTGGCCTGGATCGGGAAGATCAAGTCGGCCGTCAAGATCGACGTCGTCGGCGGCAACGTCGCCACCCGGGACGGCGCCCAGGCGCTGATCGACGCCGGCGTGGACGGCGTCAAGGTCGGCGTCGGCCCCGGCTCCATCTGCACCACCCGCGTCGTCGCCGGCATCGGCGTTCCGCAGATCACCGCCATCTACGAGGCCGCGGTGGCCTGCCAGGCCGCCGGCGTGCCGGTCATCGGCGACGGCGGCCTCCAGTACTCGGGCGACATCGGCAAGGCGCTGGCCGCCGGCGCCGACACCGTGATGCTCGGCTCGCTGCTGGCCGGCTGCGAGGAGTCCCCGGGCGAGCTGATGTTCATCAACGGCAAGCAGTTCAAGTCCTACCGGGGCATGGGCTCGCTGGGCGCCATGCAGTCGCGCGGCCAGGGCCGCTCGTACTCCAAGGACCGCTACTTCCAGGCCGAGGTCGCCTCGGACGACAAGCTCGTGCCCGAGGGCATCGAGGGCCAGGTGCCGTACCGCGGCCCGCTGTCCGCCGTGCTGCACCAGCTCGTCGGCGGCCTGCGCCAGACCATGGGCTACGTGGGCGCCGCCACCATCGCCGAGATGGAGAGCAAGGGCCGGTTCGTCCGGATCACCTCGGCGGGTCTCAAGGAGAGCCACCCGCACGACATCCAGATGACCGTCGAGGCGCCGAACTACTCGACGCGCTGACGCACCGCCGGCGAGAAGGGCCCGCTCCGGCGGGCCCTTCCGCGCGTCCGGGGGCCGGGACCGGCGTGTCCGGGGGCCGGGCCGTTCGGGCGGCCGTGTCGTGCGTACGGGATACTGGGGTGCGGCCGGGGTGACCCGGCGAGCACAGCAACACATCAGAAGGGCTCGAACGAAGTGACTGAGATCGAGATCGGGCGAGGCAAGCGCGGCCGCCGGGCGTACTCCTTCGACGACATCGCCGTCGTCCCCAGCCGTCGTACGCGGGACCCGAAGGAGGTCTCGATCGCCTGGCAGATCGACGCCTACCGCTTCGAGCTGCCGTTCCTCGCGGCCCCGATGGACAGCGTGGTCTCGCCGCAGCAGGCCATCGCCATCGGTCGGCTCGGCGGTCTCGGCGTCCTGAACCTCGAAGGCCTCTGGACCCGCTACGAGGACCCGCAGCCGCTGCTCGACGAGATCGCCCAGATCTCCGACGCGGCCACCGCGACCCGCCGCCTCCAGGAGATCTACGCGGCGCCGATCCGCGCCGAGCTGATCAAGCAGCGCATCCAGGAGGTGCGCGACTCCGGCGTCGTCACCGCCGCCGCCCTGTCGCCGCAGCGCACCGCCGAGTTCTCCAAGGCCGTCGTGGACGCGGGCGTCGACGTCTTCGTCATCCGCGGCACCACCGTCTCGGCCGAGCACGTCTCCAGCGCCGCCGAGCCGCTCAACCTCAAGCAGTTCATCTACGAGCTCGACGTCCCGGTGATCGTCGGCGGCTGCGCCACGTACACCGCCGCGCTGCACCTGATGCGGACCGGCGCGGCCGGCGTCCTCGTCGGCTTCGGCGGCGGCGCGGCGCACACCACCCGCAACGTCCTGGGCATCCAGGTGCCGATGGCCACGGCCGTCGCGGACGTGGCGGCGGCGCGGCGCGACTACATGGACGAGTCCGGCGGCCGCTACGTGCACGTGATCGCGGACGGCGGCGTGGGCTACAGCGGCGACATCCCGAAGGCCGTCGCCTGCGGCGCGGACGCGGTGATGATCGGCGCGGCGCTGGCCCGGGCGACGGACGCCCCGGGCAAGGGCTTCCACTGGGGCATGGAGGCCGTGCACGACGAGCTGCCGCGCGGCAAGCGGGTGGACCTCGGCACGGTCGGCACCACGGAGGAGATCCTCACCGGGCCGTCGCACACCCCTGATGGCACCATGAACCTCTTCGGCGCGCTGCGCCGGGCGATGGCGACCACCGGGTACACGGAGCTCAAGGAGTTCCAGCGCGTCGAGGTGACGGTCAACCCGGCCCTCAACCACCGCTGAGCGCTGCGCTAGCCCGCACGGAGGCCCCCGCCGTTCACGGCGGGGGCCTCCGGCGTGTCCGGGGGTGCGTGGGAAGTCGGCGGGGCCGACTTCCTGTGCTGGGGGGGTGATGGGTGGGTGGGGCGCCCGATGGGCGGCGGGGGGAGGCGCCCGCAGCGGGGCGGACGGGTGACCGCGTGGCGCGGGGGAGCGCGCGCTGAGGCCTGCGGGCAGCCGTTGGCCCCGGGGAATGGTGGGGCGCGCGCAGGAAGTCGGGCCTGCCGACTTTCTGCGCTGTGGGACGGAGCGGTGGCGGGCGCTCCAGCGCCTGGGGGCGTGGGGGCGCAGGGGAAAGGGAACTGCTCCGGCGCGGAGGTGGCGGATACGGGTGCCGCCGGGGGAGCGCTTTTGCTGCATGGGAAGTCGGGCGCGCCGACTTCCTGCGCGGCGGGCCGGAGTGGCGGCTGTAGCTGGGCGCTCCGGCGTCTGAGGGCGAGGGCGGCGCTGGGGGAAGGGGCCGCTCCGGCGCGGAGGTGGCGGATACGGATGCCGCCCGAAGGAGCGCGTTGGTTGCGTGGGAAGTCGGACCGGCCGACTTTCTGCGTGGGTGGGGCCAGTCAGGGGTGGGGGGTGGTGCGGTGGGTGAGGAGGTGGCCGCCGATGAGGGCGATGGCGTAGAACGCGGCGTCGAGGGGGCGGAGGGTGGTGTGCCAGGCGGTGAGGGTGTCGCGGAGGAGGCCGCGGGGGCCGGGGCCGTCGGCGTGGATCTGGCGGAGGTGCTGGGTGAGTTGGCCGAGGAGGAGGGAGGAGGCGGCCAGCAGGGCGCCGAGGGGCGGGAGTAAGCGGGCGGGGCCGCCGAGGCGGCCGAGGGGGAGGGCGACCAGGCCGGCCAGGGCGATGGCGAACCAGCCGAGGCTGTCGGCGGCGCGCAGCGGGGCGAAGCCGTACGCCAGTCCGCCGAGGAGGGCGGCGAGCAGGGCGGAGCCGATCGCGAGGGTGAGGCGGCGGCGTGGAGCGGCCGGGCCTGTGGGGGAAACCGGGTCGTACCCGGTGACGGGGGCGCCGGGCATTCCGGGGGCGACGTACCCCTCGGGGGAGGCCTGGGCGGCCGCCACCGAGTAGTGCTGGGCGGTGAGCGGCCGGGCCGACTGGCCGTCAGCGCCCGGTATGGGTGCGGTCATGGAAGTCCGATCCCCCCGGAAAGACGATGAGCTGCCGAACGGTAGCAGCGCGTCGGGCAGTTCCCGGCGAGTTTTCGATCACAGATCGGGCACGGAACGCCGCGAGCGCGGTGGTTCGTCCCGGCCCGGTTCGGGGGGTGGGTGGTCTCGACCGGCGGGGACAGGGGATGATGGAGGCTTGGGCGTCGGGCCGACGCGCCGTCACCACGACCGCCAGCAGCACATGGGGGAACGTTCCGAATGACCCAGGCGCAGGGTTCCACCGGCGGCCGCCTCCTGGCGGGCCGCTACCGGCTGAACGGGGTGCTCGGGCGCGGCGGTATGGGCACCGTCTGGCGCGCCGAGGACGAGATGCTGGGCCGGACCGTCGCGGTCAAGGAACTGCGGATGAACGCCAGCGTCGACGAGGAGGAGAAGCACCGCCTCATCGTCCGGACGCTGCGCGAGGCCAAGGCGACCGCGCGCATCCGGCACGCCTCGGCGGTGACCGTCTTCGACGTGGTCGAGGAGGACGACCGGCCGTGGATCGTCATGGAGCTGGTCGAGTCCCGCTCCCTGGCCGACGTCGTCCGCGAGGACGGGCCGCTGGCGCCCGCCCGGGCCGCCGAGATCGCGCTGGACGTGCTCGGGGTGCTGACCGCCGCGCACGCGCTGGGCATCCTGCACCGGGACGTGAAGCCCTCCAACGTGCTGATCGGCGAGGACGGCCGGGTCGTGCTCACGGACTTCGGCATCGCCAGCGTGGAGGGGGACGCGTCCGTCACCTCCACCGGGATGCTGGTCGGCGCGCCCTCGTACATATCCCCGGAGCGGGCGCGCGGGCAGAAGCCCGGGCCGCCGGCCGACCTGTGGTCGCTGGGCGGGACGCTGTACGCGATGGTCGAGGGGCGCCCGCCGTACGACCGGGGCTCGGCGCTGGCCACGCTCACGGCGGTGATGACGGAGGAGCTGACCGCGCCGGAGAACGCGGGGCCGCTGCGGCCGGTGATCGAGGGGCTGCTGGAGAAGGACCCGGCCGAGCGGCTGGACGCCTCGCAGACCCGGTCGATGCTCAAGCGGGTGGTCGCGGAGGCCACCGCCAAGGCGGAGTCGACGACGGAGTCGGCCGTGCCGGTGGCGGCGGCCGAGGCCGTCGCGCCCGTCGCGCCCGTCGAGGCCGTCGAGTCCGCCGAGTCCGCCGAGGAGAAGGAGAAGGACGCGAAGGCCGCTCCGGAGCGGCGGCGCGGTGTGGGCGGGCTGTTGGGGACCGTCCGGGTGGGCAGCAGGGCGAAGGACGCCGAGCCGGCGGCCGAGGCCGTCGAGCCCGCGGAGCCTGCGGAGCCCGAGGCGGCGGAGCCGGGGGCCGATCCGATCCAGCCGGTGACCAGCGCGTGGAACACGGGCGCGACGCAGGCGGCCGGTGCGGACCCGCGCAAGGGCCGGCGGCGGCTGGCGGTGGTCACCGTGGTGCTCGTGCTGCTGCTGATCGCCGGGGTGGTCGCGGTCGTCCGGGCGGTCGGCAACGACGGCGGGGACGACGGGAGCACGGACGGCGCCGGGGCGAGCCCGGCGGTGGTCGCGACGACGACGGGCACGCCCGGGCCCGAGGCGGCCGCGACGACCCCGGTGGGCGAGCCCGCCGCGACGCCGCCGCCCCCGGCGGCCACGCCGGCGACCACGCCGCCGCCCGGCACCGGAACGGAGGCCGCGCCGCCCCCCGCCGCGCCCCCGGCGGCGCAGCCGCAGCCCCAGGCGCCGGCCGTGCCCGCCGGGTTCCACGAGTACAAGGACCCGAGCGGCTTCTCCGTCCTCCTGCCGGACTGGCTGCAGCCCTCCGACTCGAACGCCAACCGGCGGATCTTCAAGAACGCGACGGACGGCAGCCAGCTGCGGATCGAGTGGACGACCTCGCCGGGCGCGAGCGCCCTCGCCGACTGGCAGGACTCCGAGTCCGGCGTGCGCGGGCAGGTCACCAACTACCAGCGGCTGAACCTGGCCGCGGTCACGTACCGGGACTGGACGAACGCGGCGGACTGGGAGTGGACCAACGGGACACCGAAGACGCACTCGCTCAACCGGGGCTTCGTCACGGGGAACCCGGCCAAGTACGGCTACTCGATCTACTGGATCGTCCCGGACGCGCAGTGGGCCGCCCAGGCCCCGGCCCGGGACACGGTGTTCGCCAGCTTCCAGCCCGCGCCGTAGCACGTCGTACGGCGAGGGCGCGCCGCGAACTCCCGCGACGCGCCCGGGGGCTGGGGTGCCTCAGCCGATGAGGCGCTGCTTGGCCCGGGTGAACTCCTCCTCGGTGAGGGCCCCGGAGGCGCGCAGGGCGGCCAACCGCTCCAGTTGGCCGATGAGTTGCTCGCCGGCCGAGAGTTCGGCGGGTGCGGCGTCGGCCGGGGCGGGAGCCGGGGCCGGGGCGGTGCGGGCGCGGCCGGCGGTCGTGCGGACCTGCTCGGCGAAGACGTCGGCCTTGACCACGTCCTCGAAGCGGTGCGAGCCGGTGATCGCGACGACCGTCAGCACGTCGCCGTTGAGCTTGGTGCGGGTGACGGTGGCGTCGGTGACGGCCGGAAGCGGAACCGGGACCGGCGGTTTTCCGTCCTTCAGGAAGAGCAGCCGGTGGGTGGTGAGCAGCAGCACGCCCTTGCGGAAGTGGTCGGGGTGGCGCCCGGCGGTGGAGGCGACCGGCAGTTCGCCGTCGATGACGGCCGCCTCGACCGTACGGACGGCCTCCGTCCGGTTGGCTTGGCTGTTGTTTCCGGCGACGCTGAAGGCGGTGTCGATCAGATCGGTCCAGTCCATGGGATCGAGCGTAGAGGAACCGCTCAGTAGGCTGCTCGGTGAGCGAGAGGAACTGGCATGCGAGGCGGCGCCGGGCAGTTGTTGGCGGGGCGGTACCAGGTGACGGACCGTCCCGAGCCGCTGCGCGCCCTCGCGGTGGACGAGGGGACGGGCGAGTCGGTGCTGATGCGTGCGCTGGAGCTGCCCGCGCTGCTGACCACCGCTCAGGTCCTGGACGATCCGGCGCCCGAGCAGGCCGACCGGCTGGTGCGCCGGGTCGCGAAGGCGGGTTCGGTGGCGCCGACCTGGCACCCCCGGCTGCTGCGCGGGGTCGGGGCCTTCGCCGAGGGCGAGCTGCTGTGGACGGTGGAGGAGCGCCCGGCCGGGCGCACGCTCGCGGAACTGCTCTCCGCCGGGCCCGTACCGCCGTACCGGGCGGCCGAGTTGGCGGCGGACCTGGCCGGGGCGCTGCGCGCGCTGCACGAGGCCGGGCTGAGCCACGGGAACCTCACCGCCGAGACGGTGCTGGTCTGCGAGGACGGTGCGGCGATGCTCGGCGGGCTGCTGTCCGGGGTCGCCGAGGAGGCGATGGCCGAGGACCTCGGCGGCCCGGGCGGGCGGCGGCGCTACGACGTGCGGGCCGCGCTGGTCGGCCCGGTGGCCGAGCGCTGGCCGCTGGACGGCGGCCCGGCGGGGGACTGCTGGGCGCTCGGGGTGCTGGTGCAGCGGATGGTCACCGGCCGCTCGCCGTTTCCGGAGGGCGGGATCCCGGAGCTGGTGACGGCCGTACGGGACGGGCGGCGCGAGCCGGCCGCCGTGTGCGGGCCGCTGGCGCCGCTGGTCGAGCGGCTGCTGCAGCCCGACCCGGGGCGGCGGCCGGGGGCCGAGGACGTGCAGAGGGAGTTGGCGGCGCTGCTGGCGGGGGCGCCGGAGCCGGCGGACGGGGAGGGGCCGCCGAGGGACGTGGTGCTCAAGCGGCCCGCGCCCCCGGTGCCGGTGCGCCCGCGCGGGCGGGGGCCGGGACGGGCTCCGGCGGAGGGCGGCGGGCGGGAGCCGCGGCCGCCCCGGATACCGGCGGCCCTCCTGGGGCCGCTGCTGGTGGGGGGAGTGTTCGTGCTGCTGGGGCTGGCGGTGGCCGCGGTGGTGATGTTCGCAGGCTGACGGCCCGGGCGTGAGCCGTTCGGGGGGTTCGGGCCGTGGACGTGATTACCCGGCCCGGCAAGGTACGCCTAATGTGTGCGGGGGACCTGTTCGAACAGTGGTCTGCACCGGACCTCCCCGTCCTGGTGACGACAGGCGGATGAGAGGGGGCGTGGTCGCCGATGGGCGTGCAGGACCGGCCGGAGGCGGTCGAGGCGGAGCGGCTGCTGGCCGGACGGTACGAGCTCGGCGACCGGCTCGGCCGGGGCGGGATGGGTACGGTCTGGCGGGCCTGGGACCGGATGCTGGACCGCGAGGTCGCGGTCAAGGAGCTGACGGTCAACCACCTGCCCGAGGAGGAGCTCCAGATCCTGCACGCGCGGATGAAGCGCGAGGCCAGCGCGGCCGCCCGGATCAAGCACCCCGGTGTGATCACCGTGCACGACGTCCTGGAGCAGGACGGCCGGCCCTGGATCGTGATGGAGCTGGTCGACGGCCGCTCGCTGGCCGACGTGATCAGCCAGGACGGCACCCTGCAGCCGCGCGCCGCCGCCGATGTCGGCAGCCAGGTGCTCGCCGCGCTGCACCGGGGCCACCAACTGGGCGTGCTGCACCGGGACGTGAAGCCGGCCAACGTGCTGCTGGAGCGCGGCACCGGGCGGGTGGTGCTGCTGGACTTCGGCATCGCGACGTACGAGGGCTCGACCGAGCTGACCAGACCGGGGGACCTGGTCGGCTCCCCGGACTACCTGGCGCCCGAGCGCGCCCAGGGCGAGCGGCCCGGTCCGGCCTCCGACCTGTGGGGCCTGGGGGCGACGCTGTGGGCGGCGGTCGAGGGCCGCTCGCCGTTCCGCCGGGACTCGCCGATCACCACGCTGGCCGCCGTCGTCGACGAGCCGCTGCCGGAGTCGCGCCGGGCCGGGCCGCTGGGGCCCGTCCTGGCCGCGCTGATGGCCAAGGCCCCGGAGGACCGGCCCTCCGCCGACGAGGCGGCGCGGATGCTGGCCGAGGTGCGGGCCGGGCACACCCTGGGCCTCAAGACGCTCGGGCCGTCGGGGGCGCCGATGCGCATGCCCACCCAGTCGGTGCCGGTGGTGGACCGGGGCGAGCGCCCGGAGGCGTCGGAGCCCTCGGCCTCGGCCTCGGCCTCGGCGGAGGAGGGGACGACGGAGCAGCGGCCGCCCGCCGTACCGACCGTCGCGGACACCGACGGGGGCGCACTCGCCTCGGCGCAGGCGCACACCGCGCCCGTCGCGCCGGTGGTTCACCCCATCGCGCCCGCGCGCGGACCGGCCCGGCGCCGCAACGCGCTGAAGCTCGCCGCGATCGGGCTGGCCGTGGGAGTCCTGGCCGCCGGAGCCACCTACCTCCTCACCCGGCACGCGGACGGACCGGGCCTCGCCGACCCCGTCCCCACCACGGCCGTCGACCGGCCGGACCCGACCACCTCCCCGGGCCCGCTGGAGACCCTGCCGAGCGGCTACCGCTGGGCGGACGACCCGGCCGGGTTCCGCTTCCCGCTGCCGACTGCGACCCCGACCTGGGCGCGGGCCACCTCGCCGGACGGCAACCAGATCTTCTACACCCCGGACAACAGGGTCCACTACCTGCAGTTCGCCGTCACCGTCGGGCAGTCGGTCAAGCCGATGGAGCACATGAAGCAACTGGAGGCGGACGTCTCCAAGTCCCTCAAGGACTACAAGCAGCACCGGCTGGCGAGCGCGGGCGTGCACGGGCACGAGGCCGCCGTCTGGGAGTTCAGCTACCTCGCCAAGGAGGGCGGGCGCCGGCGCGCGATCGAGGCCGAGTTCATCGACGAGCACGGCACGGGCTACGCGATCTACTCCTCCAGCCCGGACAAGGGCAACGAGTGGAACGAGGCGTACCAGCGGTTCACCATCGTGCTCAACGGGTTCACCGCGACGCGCTGAGCACGGCCCGTTCGCCGGGTTCGCCCCGACTGCGGCAGATTCTTGTTACCCATGGGTACCGAACCGGATCCCGAGCGCCTAGGCTGCGCCGTATGTCGGACCTCTCAGCAGACGCAGCGGCCCCCGAACAGCCCGGCACCGCCCCCGCGGGCGGCAATCCGGCCGCCCCGGGCGGAGGCCGCACCGTCACCGCGGCCGTCCCGCCGTCCCTCGTCGCCAGGCTGGCCGCCGGGATCACCGCCACCGGCGAGCCGGACCTGGTGGAGACCCTCGCCCCGCTGACCGGCGAGCGCCTGGCGGGCCTGCCGCAGTCCAGCACGGCGGACGTCGAGGTGGCCTACGAGCTGGCCCGCCGCGCCCAGCCGGCCTGGGCCGCGCTGCCGGTGCGCCGCCGGGCCGCCGTGCTGCTGCGCTTCCACGACCTGCTGCTCAAGCGCCAGGACGAGGTGCTCGACCTCGTCCAGGCGGAGACCGGCAAGGCCCGGCTGCACGCCTTCGAGGAGGTGCTGGCCGTCGCCATGGCCGCCCGGCACTACGGGCGCGCCGCGCACGGCTACCTCCGGGACAAGCGGCGCGGCGGCGCGCTGCCCGTGCTCACCCACGCCGTCGAGGCCCGCCGCCCCAAGGGCGTGATCGGCCACATCTCGCCGTGGAACTACCCGCTGGAGCTGTCCGTCGGCGACGCCCTGCCCGCCTTCGTGGCCGGCAACGCCGTCGTCAACAAGCCCGACACCCAGACGGCGCTGACCGCGCTGTGGGCCCGCGAGCTGCTGATCGAGGCCGGGCTGCCGGCCGACCTGTGGCAGATCGTGATCGGCGACGGTCCGGTGGTCGGCCCGGCCGTGGTCGAGCACGCCGACTATGTCTCCTTCACCGGCTCCACCCGCACCGGCCGCGACGTCGCCCAGCGCGCCGCCGCCCGGCTGGTCGGCGCCTCGCTCGAACTCGGCGGCAAGAACGCCATGCTGGTGCTCTCCGACGCCGACCTGGACGCGGCCGCCGCCGGTGCCGTCCGGGCCTGCTTCTCCTCCGCCGGGCAGCTGTGCATCTCCATCGAGCGGCTGCTGGTGCACCGCTCGGTGGCCGACGACTTCCTCGAGCGCTTCGCCGCCCGCACCCGGGCGCTGCGCCTGGGCGGCGGGCTCGCGTACGGCGCCGACATGGGATCGCTGGTCTCCGTACGGCAGTTGGACACCACCACCCGGCACGTGGAGGAGGCCGTCAAGGCCGGTGCCACCGTCCTCGCGGGCGGCCGGGCCCGGCCCGACCTCGGCCCGTACTTCTTCGAGCCGACCATCCTCGACGGGGTCACCCCGGAGATGGCCGTCTGCGCCGAGGAGACCTTCGGCCCGGTGGTCTCCGTCTACCGCTTCGACACCGAGGACGAGGCGGTGGCCGCCGCCAACTCCACGCCGTACGGCCTGAACTCCAGCGTCTGGACGCGGGACCTGCGGCGCGGCCGGTCGGTCGCGGCGCGGCTGCGCACCGGCACCGTCAACGTCAACGAGGCGTACGCGGCCACCTACGGCTCGGTCGGCGCGCCGATGGGCGGCATGGGCGACTCCGGGCTCGGCCGGCGCCACGGCGCCGAGGGCATCCTGCGCTTCACCGAGGCGCAGACCATCGCGACCCAGCGGCTGATGCCGATCGCGCCCGCCTTCGGGCTGGACGACGAGAAGTTCGCCGCCGTGATGACCAGCGGGCTGCGGGTGCTCAAGGCGCTGCGCTTCACGTAGGGCCGCCGTCCGGGCTTGCCGGGCAGAGGGCTCTCACGCGGGGCGGTGCGCGCGCCCGCGGCAGGCAGGTACGACCTCGAAGGGGCAGGGCAGATGGTGGAGTCCGGCGGTGCGGCGGCGGAGTTCGACTACGACGTGGTCGTGGTCGGCTCGGGCTTCGGCGGTTCGGTGGCCGCCCTGCGGCTGACCGAGAAGGGGTACCGGGTCGCCGTCCTGGAGGCCGGCCGCCGCTTCGAGCGCGGCGAACTGCCGCGCGACTCCTGGGACCTGCAGAACTACCTGTGGGCGCCCAAGCTGGGCCTGTACGGCATCCAGCGCATCCACCTGCTGGCCAACGTGCTGATCCTGGCCGGCGCCGGGGTCGGCGGCGGCTCGCTGAACTACGCCAACACCCTGTACGTGCCGCCGAAGGCGTTCTTCGAGGACCGCCAGTGGCGCCACATCACCGACTGGCAGGAGGAGTTGGCGCCCTTCTACGACCAGGCGCAGCGGATGCTCGGCGTCCGGCTCAACCCGACGCTCACCCCCTCCGACGTCCACCTCAAGGCGGCCGCCGAGACGATGGGCGTCGGCGACACCTTCCACCCGGCGCCGGTCGGGGTGTTCTTCGGGGACGGCGAGGACAGCGACGGGGAGGCGAAGGCGGCCCCCGGCGGCGAGGTCGCGGACCCGTACTTCGGCGGCGCGGGCCCGGCCCGCAAGGCCTGCGTGGAGTGCGGGGAGTGCATGACGGGCTGCCGGCACGGCGCCAAGAACATGCTCACCGAGAACTACCTGTACCTGGCCGAGAAGGGCGGCGCCGAGATCCACCCGCTGACCACCGTGGCCCGGATCAGGGAGTTCGACGGCGCCCACGGGAATCAGGGCTACGCCGTGGACGTGCGCCGCACCGACTCGCGTTCGAAGACCGACCGGGTCAAGGCCGGAGCGCGGACGATCACCGCGGCCAGGGTCGTCGTCGCGGCCGGCACCTACGGCACCCAGTCGCTGCTGCACCGGATGCGCGACGCCGGCCACCTGCCCCGGATCTCGGCCCGGCTCGGCGAGCTGACCCGCACCAACTCCGAGGCCCTGGTCGGCGCCCAGACCACCGACCGCCGCTACGGGACGAAGGCGGACTTCACCAAGGGCGTCGCGATCACCTCCTCGATCCACCCGGACGCCAACACCCACATCGAGCCGGTCCGCTACGGCAAGGGCTCCAACGCGATGGGCGCGCTGTCGATCGCCCAGGTCCGCGGCGGCGGCCGGGCGCCGCGCTGGCTGCGCTACCTGGGCAACTCGGCGCTGCACCCGGTGACGTTCGCACGCTCGATGAACCAGCACCGGTGGTCCGAGAAGACGATCATCGGCCTGGTGATGCAGTCCCTGGACAACTCCATCACCGTCTCGCTCAAGAAGGGCCCGCTCGGCAAGCCCCGGCTCACCTCCGCCCAGGGCCACGGCGAGCCCAACCCCACCTGGATCCCGGCCGCCGAGAAGGGCGCCCAGGCGCTGGCCGACGAGATCAACGGCTTCCCCGGCAGCACCGTCGGCGAGATCTTCGACATCCCGATGACCGCCCACTTCCTCGGCGGCTGCGCGATCGGCGACTCCCCGGAGACCGGCGTCGTCGACCCGTACCACCGGCTGTACGGCCACCCCGGGATCAGCGTGGTGGACGGCTCCGCCGTCTCCGCCAACCTCGGGGTCAACCCCTCGCTGACGATCACCGCGCAGGCCGAGCGCGCCCTGTCGATGTGGCCCAACAAGGGCGAGGCCGATCCGCGCCCCGCGCAGGGCGAGGAGTACCGGCGCGTCGCCGGGGTCGAACCGCTCGACCCGGCCGTGCCGAAGGACGCCTTCGGAGCCCTGCGACTGCCGCTCCTCCCGGTGCCGACCGTCCCCCCGAAGCAGGCCTGAGAACCCCGCCGCGACGGCCCTGGGCAGGCCAAACCTCCTGCCGTCGTTCTCGGTTGACATCGGTTCTGGTCCGGTGGGATAAACGGGCTCCCTGGGGGGACCAGGGACTCGTCGAGCGGGGGGAAAGCGGTCCATGACCAATTGCGCATGGTGCGGCGCGGCTTCGGTGGAGGGAGCGCCGGTCTGCGCGGCCTGCGGTCGGCCCGCCGCCCCGCCGCCGCCCGTACCGCCGCAGGCGCCCCCGTACGGGACCCCGCCGCCCGGCGCGCCCGGCTACCCGCCGCCGCCACCCGGCGCGGGCTACCCGCCGCCCCCGCCCGGCTACGGCCCGTACGAGCAGCCCCGGGGTCCGTGGGGGGCAGGGCAGCCGTACCGGCCCGCGTACGAGCGCTCGCCCCTGCAGCGCTGGCTGGGCGGGGACTGGCGCCCGGCGCTCAAGGCGGCCGTCGCCCCGGCCGCGCTGCTGCTCCTGGTGGCGCTGGCCCTCGCGATCCCCACCGAGAACACGGCCGGGGGCGCGTACGGCGGCCGCGTCGACTCGCCCGGCTTCGGCGACCGCTTCACCGCCGGGCTCGCCCTGGCCCTCAACGCGCTCGGCGCGCCGCTGCGGATCGGCAGCCGGGGCCTCCAGGGCCTCACCGAGAGCGCGGAGTACGAGGTCACGGCCGTGCCGCTGACCGTCACCGTGCTCTGGCTGCTCGCGCTCTGGCTCGGCCTGCGCCTCGGCGCGCGCCGCCTCAAGGGCGACGGCGGGCAGCTGACCCGGGGCCAGGCCGCCGGGGAGGCGCTGCGCGCCGCCGTGGTGACGGCGGCGGTGACGCTGGTCCTCGGGCTGGTCTCCGGGACGACCTGGGCCCCGGCCGTGAACCGCCGCGTCACCCCCGACATCTACGGCAGCTTCGGCTCCGGGGGCTACGGCTCGGGAGCCCTCGGCTCCGCCAAGTCCTCCGGGGTCGAGGTCTTCGCGGAGTCCGGCTGGGCGCAGGCGATCGGCTGGGCGTCCCTGTTCACCTTCCTGGTGGCCTTCGCGGTCTACGGCACCGACGCGCTGCGCTGGGCGGCCTGGCGCAGCCGGGCCGTGCGCGGCTGGGCGGTGGCGGCCCTGACGGCGGGCCAGGCGCTCGCCCTGACCTGGGCGCTGGCCTCGGTGGCCGGCCTCGTCCTGGCCGCCTCCCACAGCGACAACGGCTGGCAGGTCGTGGCGGCCTTCGCCTTCATGCCCAACATGGGCCTGCTGCTGCTCGGCTTCGGCTCGGGGGCGACGCTCCAGGGCTTCGCCGTCAGCAGCAGCGGCGGAGGCTCCAGCTCCTGGCGGGACCCGTACTCGCACACCATCGAGTACTCCTTCTTCGACCTGCGCGACCTCAGCGCGGACTGGCGCTGGACGGGCGTGGCGGCGATCGTCTCGGCGGTCGCGCTCGGCTGGGCGGCGCACCGGCGGCGGCTGGACCTGACGGACCGGTTGCGGCTGGCCGGCATCCACGCGGTGGCGGTCACGGCGCTGACGGCGGCGGCGGGCGTGGCGATGACCACCTCGACGAGCATGACCGGGTGGACCTCGGCGGTGCGCTCCTCGATCTCGCAGGAGATGTCCTTCGGCCTGACCTTCGCGACCGTGCTGTTGGCCAGCGCGGTCTGGGCGGCGGCCGGCGCGCTGCTGATCCCCCCGCTGCTGGGGGCGGGCCGAGGCGGAGGCGCGCCGTACGGGGCCGAGCCGTACGGGGCCGTGCCTCACGGGGCCGAGCCGTACGGGCCCGGGGCGACGTACGCCGGGCAGCCGGTGCCGCCGCAGGCGCCGTACCCGACCGCCCCGGCGTACGGGTTCCCGGCGCAGGCGGCCGGGGCGCAGGACGTCACCCCGCAGCCGCCTGCGGCTCCGGTGCCGCCGCAGGCCGCTCCGGCGGCCGGGGCCGGGGACGTGCTCGGCTCGCACGACCCGGCGCCCGCGCCCGCGCCCGGGCCGGTTCCGGCGCCCGCGCGGCCGGCCGAGGAGCCGGTCGACCCGGAGGTGTGGCGCGACCACCCCTGATCCGACGGCACCCTGATCCGACGGCACCCCCGCGCCGGGGCCGGTCCGAGCGACCGGTCCCGGCGCGGTCGTGTGCGGCGGCTGTCCGAGGAGGTCCGAGGAGGTCCGGGAAAAGGGCAAAGGGCCCCGCGGGGGAACGGGGCCCTTTGTCACTCAGCACTCGGCGACAGGGCCGCGCCGGGTGCTGTGGTGACGGCGCCGGGGGAGGAGCGCCGTCGTGTCGGTCGGTCTCGGGCCCCTGCGCGGGCTCCGGCGTGGGTGGCCGGGGCGCGGGGCGTGCGCGCTCACGCGCGGGCGGTCGGTGCGCCGGTTCGCGCCCGTCCGCCACTCACGGAGCGTGAGGTGATCGACGGCGTCCGCCTCCGTGGGCGACGGCGTCGGTCCGGTCGTTCCGAAGGCCGTCCGGCCTTTCGGGTGAACCGTTCACATGCAGCATCGTGCTGGACGGAGGCCTTGCTCTGCAACCGATTCGGCACAGTTCGCCGCAGTTCGTTTGCCGCGGGGTCACCCGGGACGTCCTCGCCGGACCCTCGCCGGGCGCTGCGGACGGCCCCGGGGGGTGGGCACGGATGATCACGGTGCGTAGTGGATCGAACGGTCACGGCGCACGGGGACGCGCGTAGCGGCGCCAAGGGCGGCCGCGGACGTGCGCCAGGAGTGCGCCGGGGTGCGACGGTCGGCCCCGGGCGTCCCCGGCGCCGGCCGTCCCACCTCTGGGCCCAGTCGCGGCCGGGGTCGCTGTCCCCTGCTGGCCGGCCGCGGCACCCGCGCACGGTCCCACGGCGCCGACCTCCCCGGCGGGCCGGGGCGTCGGCGCCACATGCGCCGGTGGACTGGGGTGAAGCTCCACGCGTGGTCCTGC
The DNA here is from genome assembly GCF_044767945.1 of Kitasatospora sp. NPDC101183. Lineage (NCBI taxonomy): Bacteria > Bacillati > Actinomycetota > Actinomycetes > Kitasatosporales > Streptomycetaceae > Kitasatospora > Kitasatospora sp. NPDC101183. Next base: position 279,755 of record NZ_JBIWOW010000009.1, read on the forward strand.
AGCCCGCACGGCGGCGCCCCCGGCCGGGGGCTTGGGGCGGCGCGCCTGGCGGGCGCGGCGCGGCCGTGCGGTCGTAGGAAGCAACGAACCTCGGCCCCGCCCGGTCACGGCCGGTTGGACGGGCAGACGAGTGAAACCGGACAGCCCGGTAGAATCGGTGTCCAGACACCCCACACCCGTCCGCCGCCGCAGCCCCCCGCCGGGGAGGCGGTCCGGTGCGACACCTCGATACCGCTGCCGGAAGGCCGTCTGTGTCCTCTGCAATTCCCAGCCAGTCCGTGCCGGACAACGACCCCGTCCTGGTGGTCGACTTCGGCGCCCAGTACGCCCAGCTCATCGCCCGTCGGGTGCGTGAGGCCCGGGTCTACAGCGAGATCGTGCCGAGCAGCATGCCGGTGGCGGAGATGCTCGCCAAGAACCCGAAGGCGATCATCCTGTCCGGTGGCCCGTCCTCGGTCTACGAGGAGGGCGCGCCGCAGCTCGACCGCGCGATCTTCGAGGCCGGTGTCCCGGTCTTCGGCATGTGCTACGGCTTCCAGCTGATGGCCAAGACCCTCGGCGGCACCGTCGACAACAACGGCGCCCGCGAGTACGGCCGCACCCCGCTGACGGTCTCGCGCTCCGGCTCCACGCTGTTCGAGGGCGTCCCGGCGCAGCACTCGGTGTGGATGTCGCACGGCGACGCCTGCTCGGCGGCCCCGGAGGGCTTCAGCGTCACCGCCTCCACCGACCTCGTCCCGGTCGCGGCCTTCGAGAACGACGAGGCCCGGCTGTACGGCGTGCAGTACCACCCCGAGGTGCTGCACTCCGACCACGGCCAGCAGATCCTGGAGCACTTCCTCTACCGCGGCGCCGGCATCGCCCCCACCTGGACCACCGGCAGCGTGGTCGAGGAGCAGGTCGCGCTGATCCGCGCGCAGGTCGGCGACAAGCGCGCCATCTGCGGCCTGTCCGGCGGCGTGGACTCCGCCGTCGCCGCGGCCCTGGTCAACCGTGCCATCGGCGACCAGCTGACCTGCGTCTACGTCGACCACGGCCTGATGCGCAAGGGCGAGACCGAGCAGGTCGAGAAGGACTTCGTGGCCGCCACCGGCGTCCAGCTGAAGGTCGTCGACGCCTCCGAGCGCTTCCTGAACGCGCTCAAGGGGGTCACCGACCCCGAGGAGAAGCGCAAGATCATCGGCCGCGAGTTCATCCGCGTGTTCGAGCAGGCGCAGGCCGAGATCATCGCCGAGGCCGGCGAGAGCGGCCAGTCGGTCGACTTCCTCGTCCAGGGCACCCTGTACCCGGACGTGGTGGAGTCGGGCGGCGGCACCGGCACCGCCAACATCAAGTCCCACCACAACGTGGGCGGCCTGCCGGAGGACCTCCAGTTCCAGCTGGTGGAGCCGCTGCGCAAGCTGTTCAAGGACGAGGTCCGGATGGTCGGCCAGGAGCTGGGCCTGCCGGAGGAGATCGTCCAGCGCCAGCCGTTCCCGGGCCCGGGCCTGGGCATCCGGATCGTCGGCGAGGTCACCAGGGAGCGCCTGGACCTGCTCCGCGAGGCCGACGCGATCGCCCGCGAGGAGCTGACCGCAGCCGGTCTGGACCGCGAGATCTGGCAGTGCCCGGTGGTGCTGCTCGCCGACGTCCGCAGCGTGGGCGTGCAGGGTGACGGCCGCACCTACGGTCACCCGATCGTGCTGCGCCCGGTCTCGTCCGAGGACGCCATGACCGCGGACTGGTCGCGCCTGCCGTACGACGTGCTGGCGAAGATCTCCACCCGCATCACCAACGAGGTCCGCGACGTGAACCGCGTCGTCGTCGACGTCACCAGCAAGCCGCCGGGCACCATCGAGTGGGAGTGAGCACTCCCCGCGAAGCCTGAACGGCCGCGCCGTCGTTCCCGTACCAGGGGACGGCGGCGCGGTCGTGCGTCGGCCCCCGCTCCCGGGGACGGGCCCCGCTGGGACGTCCCACCGAAAACGTTCAGGAGCGGGCAGAATGCGGACCGGACCTGTCAGGTGCTGGCGGGCCGTGAGGGAAGGTGTGAGCGATGTCGGAGGCCAGCAACTCCCGGCCGGTCGACGGGGGAGCGGCCGGACGGGCCCAACAGGCGGCGCAGCGGCGGGCGTTCGCGTCGAGGTACGCGCTGCTGCCCCTGCGGCTCTTCCTCGGCGTCACGTTCGTCTACGCCTCGCTCGACAAGCTCTCCGACGCGCACTACCTGGGCGGCGCGGCCGACCCGGCGTCGTTCGTCTCGCAGACCCAGGCGGCCAAGGCCGGCGGCAGCCCGATCTCCTTCCTGCTCGGCCCCGCCATCGACCACCCGACCCTGTTCGCGCTGGCCATCGCCTTCGGCGAGCTGGCGGTCGGCCTCGGCACCCTGGTGGGCCTGTGGGGCCGGATCGCGGCGCTCGGCGGCGCGCTGCTCAACCTCAGCCTCTGGCTGACCGTCAGCTGGAGCGTCTCGCCGTACTACCTCGGCAACGACCTGATCTACCTGCTGGCCTGGACGCCGCTGCTGCTGGCCGGGACGCCGTACCTGTCGGTGGACGGCTACCTCGCCCGGCGGGCCGGGCGGGACCGCGCGCGCGGGCTGGGCGACGAGCACGTGAAGCGGCGGGCGCTGGTGGACGGCGGCATCGCGGCCGTGGCGATCGGCGGCGCCGGGCTGCTCGCCGGCTCGCTGACCCGGACGTACGGGCGGGACGACAAGGCGGCGCCCAAGCAGTCCGCCGCGCCCGCCCCCACCGCCCAGGCCGAGGCCCCCTCGGTGGCGGCGGCGAGCGTGCCGGTGGGCGGATCGGCCCAGGTCAAGGACCCGGCCACCGGGGACGCCGTCTTCATCGTGCAGCCCAAGGCCGGCCAGTACTGCGGGCTCTCCTCGGTCTGCACCCACTCCGGCTGCGCGGTGGACGCCCCGAAGAACGGGCAGCTCTACTGCCCCTGCCACGGGTCCCGCTTCGACGCCGCGACCGGCGCGGTGGTCAACGGGCCGGCGAAGAAGCCGCTGCCGAAGTACGCCGTGACCAAGGACGGCGACAAGCTCACCCTCGGGCCGCTGCAGAGCTGAGCCTCAGGGGGAAGCCTCAGCCCCGGTCTCAGCCCCGGTCCCGGTCCCGGTCCCGGTCCCGGTTGCGGCGCGAGACCGCGACCACGGCCCCGGCCAGGCCGCCGGCGCCCAGGACGATGAAGGCGACCGGGATGACGACCCGCCCGTTCACCGACTGGTCGTTGAGCGCCGCGACGAGGTAGACGAGGGCGATCACGGTGAACAGCGCCCCCGCGATCAGCGAGAACAGGTCGAGCTGGTGCTTCCTCACTGCTGGACCACCTTGATGTTGCCCAGCCCGACACCGAGCTGGAGTGTGAAGGTGCCCTTCGAGGCTTGAGCGCCCCTCGGGTCGAGCTGGTAGGTGTGCTTGCCGGTGCCGTCGTGGCGGCCGTCCGGGAGCGAGACGTTGCCGAGGCCGACGGTGGCCGTCAGGTTCACCGTGACGTCCGCCGGCACGGTGACGGTCACCTGGCCGGCGCCGACCTCGACCTTGGTGGTGAGCGTGGCGCCCGCCGGGTCGAGGGCGGAGAGGTCGAGGCGGATCGACCCGGCCGCGAGGTTGTAGCGGTCGCGCAGGTCGCCCGCCGTGGCCACCGACCAGGAGCGGTCGCCGACGGCGTTGTCCATCGAGTGCGGCGTGCGGCCGACGACGGTCAGGGCGAGGGTCATCAGCAGGCCGATCGCGGCGAGCTTGCGGGCCTTGCCGACCTTCGCGGCGAGCAGCAGGGTCAGGCCGACCACCAGCAGGCCGGCGGCCAGCATCACCGTGGTCAGCTTGGTCGGGTCGGTGTGGCCGTAGCCGACCGACCAGACGGAGGCGCCGGCGCCGATCGCCAGCAGGAAGCCGAAGAAGCCGAGCGGCGAGCGCTCCCTGGGGTGGCGGACCACGGCCGGCTCGCGGCGGCGCGGCGGGCGCGGGGCCCTCGGCGGGCGGCGGGCGCCCTCCTTGCGCAGAGGGTCCCCCTCGGGCAGGTCGGCCCGCTGCCACCAGGGCTGGGCCGGGGGGACGGGCGGCGGCGTGGCCGAGCCGCCGTACGGGTTGCGCTCGGGGTGGCGCGGGTCCCACAGGTAGCCGCTGGGGCCGGGCGCCGGGGAGTCGGCCGGGACGGTGCCGGCGGCGCGCTCGGCGGCGTGCCGGGCGCGGGCCTCCTCGCCGTCGTCCGGGCGGGGCCACTGGTACGGCCCGCCCTCCGGGTACAGCCGGTCGTACGGTCCTCCGCGGCGCCCGCGACGGCGTCCGCGGCGGCGCTCGGGGTCGTAGCGCACCGCGAGGAAGACCAGCCCGGCGAGGAGCAGCAGCGGGAACATCTGGTCGCCGTTGCCCATCGAGGAGAAGAACACCCCGGTGCCGATCACCGTCAGCAGGACCGCGCCGATCGACTGGCCGTCGACCCGGCCGGTGAGCACCCGCTGGAGTTCGGTGCGCCCGCCGCGGCCCTGCCCGTCGGTGCTGCCCTCGAGCGGGACGACAAGCCAGGCCAGGCCGTACAGGAACAGCCCGAGGCCGCCGGAGAGGCAGAGCACCACGGTGACCACCCGGAAGACCACCGGATCGATGTCCAGGTGCCGGCCCAGGCCGCCGCAGACGCCGGCCACCACGCGGTGGCGCTCGGCCCTGGTGAGCGGCGGGCGCTCCGCCTCCGGCGGGGCGGCGGGCCCGGTCTCCTCGATGCGCTGGTCCTCGGTCATGGGGACCATCCTTCCGGCTGGGCCCGGCCCGGCCCAACCGGGTGCGTCCCTGTCCGTACCCTGACTTGTCCCTGATAAGGGGTAGGGCGCCACCCTGATGCGCCCGCGACCGCCCGCGTGGAACCATCGTGGCGTGGCAGCACCCGGTACCGATCCCCGCACCCTCGCCCCCGACCCCGCCTCGGGCGGCGCCGACTCCTCCGCGCCCGACGAGGGCCGCCCGCCCTACCGCCGGTTGTACCGCAGCCCGCACGGGCGGATGCTCGGCGGCGTCGCGCACGGGCTGGCGGTGCACCTCGGGCTGCCGGTGCGCTGGGTCCGGCTGGCGTTCGTGCTGCTGTTCTTCGCGCAGGGGATCGGCGCGCTGCTGTACGCCGCGTTCTGGTTCGTGGTGCCGATCGGCATCGGCGAGCCGGCGCAGCGCGGCGCCGCGCAGTGGGTGTACGTCAACGGGGTCTTCGTCCCGGCCGTCGGCCGCCCGCAGGGCGGCGCCGTCACCAAGGGCCGTACGGGGGGCGGTGGTTGGGTCGGGCGGATGCGTGAACTGCTCCAGCACACGCTCCAGGGTGAGCCGTCCGCGCCCGCCGCGCCGGTGGAGGCGGCGGAGGGGGAGACCGCCCCCGCGACGAGGAGCGGGCAGGGGGGCCTCGGCCAGCTCGCCGCCCTGGTGCTCACCGTCATCGGCCTGATCGCCCTGCTCAACCTGCTCGGCTGGCAGACCGCCAAGCCGTACACCTGGCCGCTGCTGGCGATCGGCGTCGGCGTCGCGCTGGTGTGGCGCCAGGCCGACGACTCGCGCTGGCAGCGCTGGTTCGGCCTGGAGGAGGGCGAGAAGCGGCGCGGCGCCTACACCCGGGTCGGTGGCGGCGTACTGCTCGTCGTCGTCGGCACCATCGCGCTGCTCGCCATGCAGGGCAACGGCTCCGGGCTCGGCTCGGTGGTCGAGGCCTCCCTCGCGGTGCTCGCCGGGGTGCTGGTGCTGCTGGGCCCGTACGGCCTGCGGCTGTGGCAGGACCTCGGCGCCGAGCGCACCGCCCGCATCCGCGCCCAGGAGCGGGCCGAGATCGCCGCGCACATCCACGACTCGGTGCTGCACACCCTGACCCTGATCCAGCGCCGGGCCGAGGACCCCAAGGAGGTGCAGCGGCTGGCCCGCTCGCAGGAGCGCGAGCTGCGGCTGTGGCTGTACCGACCGGAGGCCGTCGCCGAGGCCGCGCCGGACACCATGGCGGAGAGCCTGCGCGCCGCCGTCGCCGAGGTGGAGGACCGCCACGGCGTCCCGGTCGAGCTCGTCATCGTGGGCGACTGCCCGATGGACGACAGGATCGCGGCACAGATGCAGGCCGCGAGGGAGGCGACCGTCAACGCGGCCAAGTACGGTGGCGGGGGACCGGTCCAGGTCTACGCCGAGGTGGAGGGGAAGAAGGTGTCGGTGTTCGTGCGCGACCACGGCCCCGGCTTCGACCCCGACACGGTGCCCGAGGACCGGATGGGCGTACGGGAGTCGATCATCGGCCGGATGAAGCGCAACGGCGGCACCGCCCGGGTGCGGCCGGCGGCGGGCGGCGGCACCGAGGTCGAGCTGGAGATGGAGAGAACGCATGACTGAGGAAGCTCCGGAGCGTGTGGCGAGGGTCGTCCTGGTCGACGACCACCGGATGTTCCGGACGGGGGTCAGGGCCGAGATCGGCCGCACCGAGGTGACCGGCATCGACGTGGTCGGCGAGGCCGACGACGTCGACTCGGCGGTCCGCGTCGTCGCCGAGACCAGGCCGGACGTGGTGCTGCTCGACGTCCACCTGCCCGGCGGGGGCGGCGTCGAGGTGCTGCGCCGCTCGGCCGGGCTGATGGGCGAGCAGGGAGGGGTCAAGTTCCTGGCGCTGTCCGTCTCGGACGCGGCCGAGGACGTCATCGGCGTGATCCGCGGCGGCGCGCGCGGCTACGTCACCAAGACCATCACGGGCACCGACCTGGTCGACGCGATCTTCCGGATCGGGGACGGCGACGCGGTGTTCTCCCCGCGTCTGGCCGGCTTCGTGCTGGACGCCTTCGCCGCCACCGACACCCCGCCGGTGGACGAGGACCTCGACCGGCTGACCCAGCGCGAGCGCGAGGTGCTGCGGCTGATCGCGCGCGGCTACGCGTACAAGGAGATCGCCAAGCAGCTGTTCATCTCGGTGAAGACGGTGGAGAGCCACGTCTCCGCCGTGCTGCGCAAGCTCCAGCTCAGCAACCGCCACGAGCTGACCCGCTGGGCCACCGCGCGCCGCCTGGTCTGAACCCGGTCCGCGCCCCGTTCGTCAAGCCCGCCCGCCGGATTTCCTTCGGTCGGGCGGGCTTGTCGGCGGGTGGCCATAGACTCGGCAGTGCCATGAGTAGCCTCTTTGACGACCTCCCGCTCCCCGGTTTCGAGGCCCCCGCCGCCGGGTCGAAGCAGCCCGCAGCAGCGGCCCCGCCGGCCGAGGAACCCCCGCCGTACGAGGACGACCAGCCGTACGACGCGTACGAGGAGGCGATCCCGGACGGGTTGTTCCAGACCGACCACGCCGCCGAGGCGGAGCGCGACGCCTGGCACCGCAACGGCTCCGCCCGTACGGTCGTCGACCCGGCGCAGCTGCTGGAGGGCATGAACGACCCGCAGCGCGAGGCCGTGCTGCACGCCGGCTCGCCGCTGCTGATCGTCGCCGGCGCCGGCTCCGGCAAGACCCGGGTGCTGACCCACCGCATCGCCTACCTGCTGGGCGCGCGCGGGGTGCAGCCGGGCGAGATCCTGGCGATCACCTTCACCAACAAGGCCGCCGGCGAGATGCGCGAGCGCGTCGAGGCGCTGGTGGGCCCGCGCGCCCGGGCGATGTGGGTGTCGACCTTCCACAGCGCCTGCGTGCGCATCCTGCGCCGCGAGTCCAAGCAGCTGGGCTTCACCTCCAGCTTCTCGATCTACGACTCGGCCGACTCGCAGCGGCTGATGTCGCTGGTCTGCCGAGACCTCGACCTGGACCCGAAGCAGTTCCCGCCGAAGTCCTTCACCGCGAAGGTCAGCAACCTCAAGAACGAGCTGATCGACGAGGAGACCTTCGCCGACCAGGCCGCCAACCCGATGGAGAAGAAGCTCGCCGAGGCGTACGCGCTGTACCAGCGGCGCCTGCGCGAGGCCAACGCGCTGGACTTCGACGACATCATCATGACGACGGTGAACCTGCTCCAGGCCTTCCCCGACGTCGCCGAGCACTACCGGCGCCGGTTCCGGCACATCCTGGTCGACGAGTACCAGGACACCAACCACGCCCAGTACACCCTCGTGCGCGAGCTGACCGGCGGCTCGGTGGCCGACGCCCCCAAGCGCACCGTGGACGGGGACTTCGTGAACCCGGCCGCCGGGCGCCTGTCCGAGGTGCCGCCGGCCGAGCTGTGCGTGGTCGGCGACGCGGACCAGTCGATCTACGCCTTCCGCGGCGCGACGATCCGCAACATCCTCCAGTTCGAGGAGGACTACCCGAACGCGACCACGATCCTGCTGGAGCAGAACTACCGCTCCACGCAGACCATCCTGAGCGCCGCCAACGCCGTCATCGAGCGCAACGCCAACCGCCGCGAGAAGAAGCTGTGGACGGCCGGCGAGCACGGCGAGAAGGTCATCGGCTACGTCGCGGACGACGAGCACGGCGAGGCCCAGTTCATCGCCGACGAGATCGACCGGCTCACCGACAAGGCCGAGGCCAAGCCCGGCGACGTCGCGATCTTCTACCGGACCAACGCCCAGTCCCGCGTCTTCGAGGAGGTGTTCATCCGCGTCGGCCTGCCGTACAAGGTCGTCGGCGGCGTGCGCTTCTACGAGCGCAAGGAGGTCCGGGACGTCCTGGCGTACCTGCGGGTGCTCTCCAACCCGGAGGACACCGTGCCGCTGCGGCGCATCCTCAACGTGCCCAAGCGGGGCATCGGGGAGCGCGCCGAGGCGATGGTCGACGCGCTGGCCGCGCGGGAGCGGATCTCCTTCGCCCAGGCGCTGCTGCGGGTCGACGAGGCGTACGGGATGGCCGCGCGCTCGGCCAACGCCGTCAAGAAGTTCAACGTGCTGATGGCCGGGCTGCGGCAGGTCGTCGAGTCGGGGGCGGGCCCGGCGGCGGTGCTGGAGGCCGTCCTGGAGGAGACGGGGTACCTGGCCGAGCTCCAGTCCTCCACCGACCCGCAGGACGAGACGCGGGTGGAGAACCTCCAGGAGCTCGCCTCCGTCGCCCTGGAGTACGAGCAGGACCCGGGGGAGCGGCCGGACGCGGGCGAGGACGGCGCGCCGCCCGTCGGCTCGCTGGCCGACTTCCTGGAGCGGGTCGCGCTGGTCGCCGACTCCGATCAGATCCCGGACGAGGACGAGGAGGGGCGGGGCGTCATCACGATGATGACCCTGCACACGGCCAAGGGCCTGGAGTTCCCCGTCGTCTTCCTGACCGGCATGGAGGACGGGATCTTCCCGCACATGCGGGCGCTCAACCAGGTCAAGGAGCTGGAGGAGGAGCGCCGGCTCGCGTACGTGGGGCTGACCCGTGCGCGTGAGCGGCTGTACCTGACGCGCTCGGTGCTGCGCAGCGCCTGGGGGCAGCCGGCGTACAACCCGGCCTCGCGGTTCCTGGAGGAGATCCCGGAGACGCTGGTCGAGTGGAAGCGGACGGGGGCCGCGCAGGCGCCCGTGCAGCGGGGCTTCTCCTCGGGCTCGTCCTGGGGCAAGTCCTCGTCCGGGGGCGGGGGTTCGCGCTCCTCCTCGGGCGGCGCGGCGGCCTCGCCGAAGGCCGGGTGGGGGCAGTCGGTGCGGCGCGGCGGGAAGGTCGTGGAGCGCGAGGTCGCCTCGCTGGCCGTCGGCGACCGCGTCACGCACGACACCTTCGGGCTGGGCACGGTGGTGGGCGTCAGCGGCGTCGGCGACAACGCCCAGGCCGAGGTGGACTTCGGCTCGGGCGGGCGCAAGCGGCTCGTCCTGCGCTACGCGCCGGTCGAGAAGCTGTAGTTACCGGGGGTCCAGGCCGTTCTGGAGGAACCACGGCAGCGGGTCGACCGGCCCGCTGCCGTCCGCCGGGCGGATCTCGAAGTGCAGGTGCGGGCCGGTGCTGTTGCCGCTGCTGCCGACGAAGGCGATCACGTCGCCCTGCTTCACCGGTCCCTTGCGGATCTTGTACGCCCGCAGGTGGCACATCCAGGCCTCGGTGCCGTCCGACATCTTGAGTATCGACATGTAGCCGTAGAACGGGTTCCACTGCGTGCGGATGGTGCCGTCCTGCACGGCGTAGACCTCGGAGCCGCCGTCCACCGGGAAGTCGATGCCGGTGTGCTTGCGCATCCAGTGCTCGCCGGAGGCGCCGAACAGCTCGCCCAGGCCGTGCCGGGCGACCGGCATGACCACCTTCGGCGCGGCCGGCTGGGCGGGGGCGGGCTGTGCGGTGGTGTCGACGGCGGGCTGGGCGCCGGCCAGCGGCTTGCGGGCGTCGCCGCGCGAGGCCTGCTCCGGGGCGCCCGTCGCGGCGGCCTGGGCGGCCTTCGCGGCGGCGGTGCGGTCCGGGGCTCCGGCGGCCGAGGCCTGCGCGGGGACGCCTCCGTCCTGCTGCACCACCGTCATCGCCGCGGCCCCCGCCACGCCCAGGGCGGCCACCGAGGGCACGGCGACGCGGAACAGCGCGGCCCGGGTGGCGGCCTTGGCGGCGCCCCGGCGCTGGGCACGGGACTGCTCGCGGGCCGCGACACGCAGCTCCGCACGGGTCGGGCGGGCTGCTTCGGGAGCCATCGGGGGCTGCCTCCTCGGTGAAGCCTCTGGGTGCGTTTTCGGGCGAGGGGAAAACAGCCGTGACTGTAGCCGCAAGGTCGACACCCCGGAAAAATCCCCGCTTGTCAAGAGGTCGTGCGGGTACGCGGGAAGCGCCCTACCCGCCGGTAGCAAGGGCTCTGGGCTGTGATTTCGCCCTCCTCTTGGCGGGCGGCCGGGTCAACCGGGCCGGGTGGCGCTAACCTCCCCTCAGGTTGGTTATCAGCCGTTAACCGCGCCGCTGGCCCACGAGGTCCGGTCGGATGGTGGACGACGAGGTCCAGGAGGCAGTGATGAGTGTGTCGGGGCCGATCCGTGTGGTGGTCGCCAAGCCGGGGCTCGACGGTCACGACCGTGGCGCCAAGGTCATCGCGCGTGCCCTGCGCGACGCCGGTATGGAGGTCATCTACACCGGGCTGCACCAGACGCCCGAGCAGGTCGTCGACACCGCGATCCAGGAGGACGCGGACGGCATCGGGCTGTCGATCCTCTCCGGCGCGCACATGACGCTCTGCGCCCGGGTGCTGGAACTGCTCAAGGAGCGCGACGCGGAGGACATCAAGGTGTTCTGCGGCGGGATCATCCCGGACGAGGACGTCGCCGAGCTGAAGGCGATGGGCGTCGCGGACATCTTCACCCCGGGCACGCCCACCCGGGACGTGGTGGCCTGGGTCGAGGCCAACCTGCGCGTGGGCTGAGGCCCTTCGACGTACGTACGGCAGTGGGCCGGCCCTCCTCGTCGGAAGGCCGGCCCGCTGCCGTCAGTTCTGGGCGCCGAGCTCGGCGAGCATCGCCGCCCGGAAGCGCAGGGTCCCGGCCAGCCGGGAGAAGGTCTCCGCCCAGGCCGAGTCCGGGGCCGCGCCCGCCGCCAACTCCTCGACGGCGGAGGCCGATTCGGGGGCGAGCGCGCGTTCCGTCATGCCGAGCACCCCGCTGTGGCTCCACGGGTACGCGCCGGAGGCGGCGGCCCGGGCCAGGGCCGCCACCACGGCCGTGGACAGCGGCGGCGTCCACGGCGCGGCGCAGGCGCCCAGCAACTGGAAGGCCTCGCCCAGGCCGTGCACCTCGATGAACGCCGCCGTCCACGCGGCCCGCTCCTCGGGCGGCAGGACGGCCAGCAGCTTGGCCGGGGCGCCCGTGGTGCGCGGGGCGCGGGCCCGTCCGGCGCCCCGGGCGGGCGGGGCGGGGGCCGGGCCGAGCAGCGCCCGGGCCCAGCTGGCGTCCTGCTGGCGCACGGCGGCGCGCGCCCAGGCCTCCCGCAGGTCGTCGGCCCAGCTGCTGCTGGTCTCGTCGATGCTGTCGCCCACCCGCAGGGCGAGCAGCCGCTCGGGCGTCAGCCCGGTGCTCTGCGGCCAGGCCGACAGCGGCGCGGCGGCCACCACCTCGCCGAACCACCAGGCCCGTTCGCCGCGCCCGGTGGGGGACTTGGGGGCGATGCCGTCGCGCTGCATGGACGCGTCGCACTCGGCGGGCGGGGTGACCAGCAGGTGGGTGCCGGCCTCGGCGAGGCGGACGGCGGTGCGGGCGCGCTCGGCCATCCGGGCGGCCAGGGCGGAGCCCGGCAGGGTGGAGAGCAGCTCGGCGGCCGTGGCGCGGACGTTCTTGCTGCGGTCGCCGAGGGAGGCCTCCAGGAAGGGCTCGTCGGCGGTGGAGAGGCCGTCCTGGAGGGCGTCCAGGAACAGCAGGCGGTCCTCGGCGCGCTCGGTGGCCCAGGTGGAGCGCAGCAGCTCCAGGCCGGCGGCCGGATCGCGGCGGCGCAGCAGGGTCAGGTGGGTGACGCGCTCCGCGAACAGGCCCTCGTGCCAGGGCTGGTGGTCCTCCACCGGCGCGGCGGGCTCGGCCTGCTCGGTGACGGTGCGCAGCACGAACCGCCAGTCCGGGTTCTGCTCGGCCAGCCAGCGGCCCAGCGGCCCGGCCAGCGCGACGGCGTCGGGGCGCAGTTCGCTGCGGGCCCGGGCGGCGTCGAGCAGCCCGGGTACCAGCGCGGCGGGCGGGCGCAGGCCGCGCGCCCGGGCGGTGGTGAGCCACTGCGGCAGCAGCTCCGCCAGGTTGGCCAGCGTGCCCGCGCTGCCGCCGCCCCGGCCGGTGAGCAGCACGGCGAGCCGGCGGGCGGCCGCGGCGGGCAGTTCCGGGCGGTCGTCCTCGGCCGCGGCCGGGCCGGGCGGCTCGGCGGCGGGCACGGGCAGGGCGCCCGCCCGGCGGCGGACGGCGGCGAGGGCGGCCAGCTCCAGCAGCGTGGTGGCCGGGTCGGAGCCGTCCAGGGCGTCGGCGAGCGGCAGTCCGGTGGCCGGGAGCGGGCGGCGGTCGGTGCCGAGCAGCGCGGTGGTGTGCAGGGTCTCCCACGGGTCCTGGGTGAGGGTCATCTCTGGTGCTCCTAGAGGTTCGTGAGGCCGACCGGGCGGTGGTCGGCGGCCCAGGCCGTGACCGGGGCGAAGCCCTGGTGGCCGTACTCGCCGAAGACGGTCAGCGGGCGGCCGGTGGAGACGGCGGCCAGCCTCCACAGCGCCGCCTCCGGGACGGCCGAGGCGCGGACGGGCACGGTGTGGTGCCCGTCCGTCAGGTGCCAGCCGTCGGGGGCGCGGACGGGGACGACCTCGGAGAGGACGGTGGGCCGGCTCTCCAACCACGGGTCCTCCGCGACGGCCGTGCCGTACCCGGCGACCGCCTCGGCGACCGCCAGCCCGGCGGGCGCCCCGGCCGGGCCGGGCTCGGGCGCGCCGTAGCGGGTGCCGAGCGCGGCGCGCAACGGGTGGGCGCCGGGGTGGAAGGCGAGGTCGGCCTCCAGCAGGTGGCCGGTGGGCAGGGCGAGTTCGGGGGCCTGGCCGGGGCGGCCGAAGGCGAGCAGGAGGGCGTGGCGGCCGGTCTTGGCGCCGCGCAGCCAGAGGCGGCGGGTGGTGAGCCGCTCGTCCGAGCTGTCGCGCGAGCCGAGGACGAGCCAGCGGTCCCGTACGGTCAGGCCGGCGAGCACCTCGGAGGCGTCCAGGGTGTAGCCGACGCGGCTGCGGACGGTGGCGGCCAGCTCCGCCGGGAGCTCGTCCACGCGGGTGGCGGCGGTGGCGAGCAGGTGCAGCATGGCGTACTCCTCCAGCAGCCGCTCCTGCGGCAGTGCGTCCAACTCCCGTACGCGGGTGGCCAGTCCGGGGGCCTGCGCGTCGACCATCCGGGCGGCCACCTCCTCCCAGGGGCCGGCCGTGGCCTGGTCGGCCAGGCCGTGCCGGACGCGGTCGGCCAGGCGCAGCCGCAGCTCGGCGGCCCCGGCCGCGACCCGGGCGCCGCGCCGGGCGGCCCGGCGGCGGGCGGCCTCGGGGTCGGCCGGCTCGGCGGAGGCGCGCTTCTCCGCGGCCTTCTCGGCGCGCTCGGTGCGGGCCTGCAGCCAGTCGGCGGCCCAGTCGGCCGCCTCGGCGGCCTCGGGGACGGCCTCCGGGGTGCCGCTCCACAGCAGGAGCAGTCCGAGGGCGTGCTTGCACGGGAACTTCCGGCTGGGGCAGCTGCACTGGTAGGCGGGCGTGGCCAGCTCGATCACAGTGCGGTACGGCGTGCTGCCGCTGCCCTTGCACTCGCCCCAGAGCGCGGTGCCGTCGGTGCCCGTACCGGACCACGGCGCGGACGAGGAGAGCTTGCCCGCCGCCTTCTGCGACGAGGTGTCAGGGGCCAGGGACAGGACGTGTTCGGTGCTCCAGCGTTCCTCCATGCGACCGACCGTAGGGGGAGCCACTGACAGCCGCGGACAGCCGCCGACGGCCCGCCCGCCCCCGTACGGCGTTGTCAGTGCCGGGGTGCAGGCTGGTTCCCAACAAGCCCCGACGCCCTGTCACCCGGGCATTCCCATGCCCGCCGGCCGACCCGAAGGAGCCCGAGATGACCGACGTTCTGCGGCAGCACGCCGAGGACGCCTTCGCCGGTGAACTGGCCGCGCTGGCCGCCCAGGACGACCGCCCCCGCCCCGCGCGCTGGAGGCTCTCGCCCTGGGCCGTGGCCACGTACCTGCTCGGCGGCGAGCTGCCGGACGGCACCGCGATCAGCCCCAAGTACATCGGCCCGCGCCGCGTCGTCGAGGTCGCCGTCACCACCCTGGCCACCGACCGCGCGCTGCTGCTGCTCGGCGTGCCCGGCACCGCGAAGACCTGGGTGTCCGAGCACCTGGCCGCGGCGATCAGCGGAGACTCCACCCTGCTGGTGCAGGGCACCGCCGGCACGCCCGAGGAGGCCGTCCGCTACGGCTGGAACTACGCCCAGCTGCTCGCCCACGGCCCCAGCCGGGACGCCCTGGTGCCCTCGCCGCTGATGCGGGCGATGGCGGACGGCAAGATCGCCCGCGTCGAGGAGCTGACCCGCATCCCCGCCGACGTGCAGGACAGCCTGATCACCATCCTGTCCGAGAAGACGCTCCCCGTACCGGAGTTGGGCGGCGAGACGCAGGCCGTACGCGGCTTCAACGTGATCGCCACCGCCAACGACCGCGACCGCGGCGTCAATGAGCTCTCCAGCGCGCTGCGCCGCCGCTTCAACACCGTGGTGCTGCCGCTGCCGGGCTCGCTGGACGAGGAGGTCGACATCGTCACCCGCCGGGTCAACCAGCTCGGCCGCTCCCTCGACCTGCCCGAACTGCCGGGCGGCGCCGAGGAGATCAGGCGCGTGGTCACCGTCTTCCGCGAGTTGCGCGCGGGCCTGACCGTGGACGGCCGGACGAAGGTCAAGACGCCGAGCGGCACCCTCTCCACCGCCGAGGCGATCTCCGTGGTCACCAACGGCCTCGCCCTGGCCACCCACTTCGGGGACGGCGTGCTGCGCGCCGGCGACGTCACGGCCGGCATCCTCGGCGCCGTCGTCCGCGACCCGGTCGCCGACCAGGCGGTGTGGCGCGAGTACGTCGAAGGGGTGGTGCGCGAGCGCGACGGCTGGAAGGACTTCTACCGCGCCGCCCGAGAGGTGACGGCATGACGGACGTGGCTCTGCTGGGCATCCGCCACCACGGGCCCGGCTCGGCCCGGGCGGTGGCGGCGGCCCTGGCGCACTGGCGGCCGGACGCGGTGCTGATCGAGGGCCCGCCGGAGGCGGACGCGATCGTCCACCTCGCCGCCGAGAAGGACCTCGTGCCGCCGGTCGCCCTGCTCGCCCACGCGGTGGACGATCCGGCGAAGGCCGCCTTCTGGCCGTACGCCGAGTTCTCCCCGGAGTGGGTGGCGATCCGGTACGGCGTCGAGCACGACCTGCCGGTGCGCTTCATCGACCTGCCCGCCGCGTACGGCTTCGCGGCCTCGTCGGACGACCCTGGCGAGGAGCCCTCCGAGGCGCCCGCCGACCCGCTGGCCCTGCTCGCCGAGGCCGCCGGGCACGACGACCCGGAGCGCTGGTGGGAGGACGTGGTCGAGCACCGCACCCCCGGCGCCGACCCGCTCGCGCCCTTCGCCGCCGTCGCCGAGGCCATGGGCGCCCTGCGCGCCGAGGGCCTCGGCGAGTCCCGCCGCGACCTGCGCCGCGAGGCGCACATGCGCCAGCAGATCCGGGCCGCCCGCCGCTCCGGCTTCGCGCGGATCGCCGTCGTCTGCGGCGCCTTCCACGTCCCCGCGCTGGAGACGATGCCGACCGTCGCCCACGACAGGGCGCTGCTGGCCGAACTGCCGAAGAAGGTGCGGACGGACGTCACCTGGGTCCCGTGGACGCACCGCCGCCTCGCCCAGTCCTCCGGCTACGGCGCCGGCGTCCCCTCGCCCGGCTGGTACCACCACCTGTTCGCCACCGAGGGCGACCCGGTGCCCCGCTGGCTCACCCGGGCCGCCGCACTGCTGCGCGCCGAGGACCACCCCGTCTCCTCCGCCCACGTCATCGAGGCCGTCCGCCTCGCCGAGACCCTCGCCGTGATGCGCGGCCGCCCGCTCGCCGGCCTGACCGAGACGCTGGACGCCGTACGGGCGGTGCTCTGCGACGGCTCCGACCTCGCCCTGGAACTCGTCCGGGACGGCCTGGTCATCGGCGACGCGCTGGGCGAGGTCCCGGACTCCGCACCGGCGGTGCCGCTGCAGCGCGACCTCTCCCGCCTCCAGCGCACCCTGCGGATCAAGCCCGAGGCCGCGCCCAGGGACCTCGACCTCGACCTGCGCAAGGACACCGACGCGGCCCGCTCCCGGCTGCTGCACCGGCTGCGGCTGCTCGGCGTCGACTGGGGCGTGCCCGCCCGCTCCTCCGTCACCTCCACCGGCACCTTCCGCGAGACCTGGCGGCTGTGCTGGCAGCCCGAGTTCGCCGTCCGGATCGCCGAGGCCGCCCAGTGGGGCACCACGGTCGAGGAGGCGGCCGTCAACAAGGCCGTCGGCACCGCCCGCGCGGCCGTCGAACTCGCCGAGCTGACGGGCCTGGTGGAGACCTGCCTGCTGGCGCACCTGTCCGGCGCGCTGCCCGCCGTCATGCGGGTGCTCGCCGACTGCGCCGCGCTGGACACCGACGTCGCCCACCTGGCGGGCGCGCTGCCCGCGCTCGTCCGGGCGCTGCGCTACGGCGACGTGCGCGGTACCGACCACGGCGCCCTCGCCGAGGCCGCCACCGGCCTGGCCGACCGGGTCTGCGTCGGCCTGCCGCCCGCCTGCGTCGGGCTGGACGCCGACAGCGCCGCCGCCATGCGCGCCCGGCTGGACGAGGTGCACGGCGCCATCGGCCTGCTGAGCCCGAACGAGGCGGAGGAGGACGACGGCCTCGCGGACCGCTGGGCCGCCACCCTGCGCTCCCTCGCCCGCCGCGAACCCACCGCCGGCCCGGCCACCGGCGCCCCCGGCCTGCTGCGCGGCCGCGCCGTCCGGCTGCTCCTGGACGACGGCCGCCTCGACTCCGAGGAGGCCGCCCGCCGCCTGCGGCTCGTCCTGTCCGCCGCCAACTCCCCGTCCGACGCGGCCGGTTGGATCGAGGGCTTCCTCACCGGCGGCGGCGCCCTGCTGCTGCACGACCCCCGGCTGCTCGCCCTGCTCGACGAGTGGCTGACGGGCGTCGGCGGCGAGGTCTTCACCGACGTCCTGCCGCTGCTGCGCCGCACCTTCGCCGCCCTGGAGACCGGGGTGCGCACCACCATCGGCTCCCGCGTCGCCGCCGGCCCGCTCGGCGGGGCCCCGGCGGCGCCCGCCGCCTCCGGCGAGCTCGACCGGGCCCGCGCGGACGCCGCCCTGCCCGTCCTGGCCCTGCTGCTCGGGGTCGCCCGCCCGACCGTCCCGCGCCAGGCCGCGGGCCGGGACACCTGAGACCCGAGGAGATGTCGATGACGACCACCACGACCACCGACGACGAACGCCTGCGCCGCTGGCGCCTGGTCCTCGGCGGCGAGGCGGACGGGACCGGCTGCACCCTGCGCGGCCGCGACGCCGCGATGGACGGCGCCCTCGCCGCCCTCTACCGCTCGGGCCCCGGCGAGCCCGGCAGCGGTGGCCGCTCCGGCCGACGCAGCGCCGGGCTCGGCGGCTCGGCCCCGCAGGTCGCCCGCTGGCTGGGCGACATCCGCGAGTACTTCCCGTCCACCGTCGTCCAGTTGATGCAGCAGGACGCGATCTCCCGGCTCGGCCTGGACCGGCTGCTGCTGGAGCCGGAGATGCTGGAGGCCGTCGAGCCCGACGTCCACCTGGTCGGCACCCTGCTCTCGCTCAAGCACGCGCTGCCCGAGACCACCCGGGAGAGCGCCCGCGCCGTCGTCGGCAAGGTCGTCGCCGACCTGGAGCGCCGCCTCGCCGACCGTACGCGGGCCACCCTCGGCGGGGCCCTCGACCGCAGCGCCAAGGTCAACCGCCCCCGGCACCGCGACATCGACTGGGACCGCACCATCCGGGCCAACCTCAAGAACTACCTGCCCGAGCACGGCACCGTCGTGCCCGAGCGGCTGATCGGCTACGCCCGCGCCCAGCGCGCGGTCAAGAAGGACGTCATCCTCTGCATCGACCAGTCCGGCTCGATGGCGCCCTCGGTCGTCCACTCGGCCGTCTTCGGCGCGGTGCTCGCCTCGATGCGGACCCTGGACACGCGGCTGGTCGTCTTCGACACCTCGGTGGTCGACCTCACCGAACAGCTGACCGACCCGGTGGACGTCCTGTTCGCCACCCAGCTCGGCGGCGGCACCGACATCAACCGCGCGCTGGCCTACTGCCAGTCGAAGATCACCCGGCCCTCCGAGACGATCGTCGTCCTGATCAGCGACCTGTACGAGGGCGGCATCCGCGACGGCATGCTCAAGCGGGTCGCCGCGATGAAGGCGGCCGGCGTGCAGTTCATCGCCCTGCTCGCGCTCTCCGACGAGGGCGCCCCCGCGTACGACCACGCCCACGCCGCCGCCCTGGCCTCGCTCGGCGCACCGGCCTTCGCCTGCACCCCGGACGCCTTCCCGGAGATCATGGCGGCCGCGATCGAGAAGCGGCCGATCCCGCAGCCGCACTAGGAGGGGCCCGACGACGGGCGGTGATCGTTCACCCCCACGTGCTAATTCACCCGATCGGTGGACAAGGCGTCCATCACGCGCTTCCACCCCGGCTGTGACGGTTCTCACCCACAACGGGAAGGCCCCGGGCGGAACACGCCCGTCCCACGGGGATAACCTGCCAGACGGACGTGACGCGCGTGTTGATTGACGTGTGCGCCCGTGGCTGTGTGGGCCGCAAGGCCGTACCTCTGCGTACCCGCACAAGCCCCGACGACCCGCAGCGAAGATCCTGCCGTGGCACGCTCGTAGAGACACAATCCGCGACCACGAACAAGGACAAACACGTGGACCTGTTCGAGTACCAGGCGAGGGACCTCTTCGCCAAGCACGGCGTGCCCGTGCTTGACGGCGATGTCATCGAGACCGCCGCAGACGCTGCCGCCATCGCGGAGCGCTTCGGCGGCCGCGCCGTCGTCAAGGCTCAGGTGAAGGTGGGTGGCCGAGGCAAGGCCGGTGGCGTGAAGCTCGCCGCCGACCCGGCCGACGCCGTGGCCAAGGCCGAGCAGATCCTCGGCATGGACATCAAGGGCCACACCGTTCACAAGGTGATGCTCGCCCAGACCGCCGACATCAAGGACGAGTACTACGTCTCGTTCCTGCTCGACCGCACCAACCGCACCTTCCTGGCCATGGCCAGCGTCGAGGGCGGCGTGGAGATCGAGGTCGTCGCCGAGGAGAACCCCGACGCGCTCGCCAAGATCCCGGTCGACGCCAACGAGGGCTGCACCCCGGAGAAGGCCGCCGAGATCGTCGCCGCGGCGAAGTTCCCGGCCGAGATCGCCGACCAGGTCGCCGATGTCCTGCAGAAGCTGTGGACCGTCTTCATCAAGGAGGACGCCCTCCTCGTCGAGGTCAACCCGCTGATCAAGTCCGGCGAGGGCAAGATCATCGCGCTCGACGGCAAGGTCTCCCTGGACGAGAACGCCGAGTTCCGCCAGCCGGAGCACGAGGCGCTCGAGGACAAGGCCGCGGCCAACCCGCTCGAGGCGGCCGCCAAGGCCAAGGGCCTGAACTACGTCAAGCTCGAGGGCCAGGTCGGCATCATCGGCAACGGCGCGGGCCTCGTCATGAGCACCCTCGACGTGGTCGCGTACGCCGGTGAGAACCACGGCGGCGTCAAGCCCGCCAACTTCCTCGACATCGGCGGCGGCGCCTCGGCCGAGGTCATGGCGAACGGCCTGGAGATCATCCTGGGCGACCCCGACGTCAAGTCGGTCTTCGTCAACGTCTTCGGCGGCATCACCGCGTGCGACGCGGTCGCCAACGGCATCGTGCAGGCCCTGGAGCTCCTCGCGAGCAAGGGCGAGAACGTCACGAAGCCGCTCGTCGTCCGCCTGGACGGCAACAACGCGGAGCTGGGTCGCAAGATCCTCGACGACGCCAACCACCCGCTGGTCCAGCGCGTGGACACCATGGACGGCGCCGCTGACCGCGCCGCCGAGCTGGCCAACAAGTAAGGAAGGGACTCAACACCATGGCTATCTTCCTTACCAAGGACAGCAAGGTCATCGTCCAGGGCATGACCGGCTCCGAGGGCATGAAGCACACCCGCCGCATGCTCGCCTCCGGCACCCAGATCGTCGGCGGTGTCAACCCGCGCAAGGCCGGCACCACCGTTGACGTCGACGGCACCGAGGTGCCCGTCTTCGGCTCCGTCGCCGAGGCGATGAAGGAGACCGGCGCCGACGTCTCCGTCCTCTTCGTGCCGCCGGCCTTCACCAAGGCCGCCGTCATCGAGGCCATCGACGCCGAGATCCCGCTGGCGATCGTCATCACCGAGGGCGTCCCGGTGCACGACACCGCCGCCTTCTGGGCCTACGCCGGCTCCAAGGGCAACAAGACCCGGATCATCGGCCCGAACTGCCCCGGCCTGATCAGCCCCGGCCAGTCGAACGCGGGCATCATCCCGGCCGACATCACCAGCTCCGGCAAGATCGGCCTGGTCTCGAAGTCGGGCACCCTGACCTACCAGCTCATGTACGAGCTGCGCGACATCGGCTTCTCCTCGGCCGTGGGCATCGGCGGTGACCCGGTCATCGGGACCACCCACATCGACGCCCTCAAGGCCTTCCAGGAGGACCCGGAGACCGAGGTCATCGTCATGATCGGCGAGATCGGCGGCGACGCCGAGGAGCGTGCCGCGGCCTACATCGCCGAGCACGTCACCAAGCCGGTCGTCGGCTACGTCGCGGGCTTCACCGCCCCCGAGGGCAAGACCATGGGCCACGCCGGCGCCATCGTCTCCGGCTCCTCGGGCACCGCCCAGGCCAAGAAGGAGGCCCTCGAGGCCGCCGGTGTCAAGGTCGGCAAGACGCCGTCCGAGACCGCCCGCCTGGCGCGCGAGATCATCGCCGGCTGACCCTCCCCAGCCGCGCACCGAGCGCCCCCGCCCCTCCCGAGGGGGCGGGGGCGCTCGCGTCTCACCGCCCGGACGGCCCGTGGGTGCACGGCCGCGCCACCAGAAGCGGGCAGGCCGCAGGGCCCGCCGCCGGGGGCGGGGCACCCCGGCCCACCTGCGGCGCCGTGCCCCAGCGCCCCGCCTGCGCCTTCGCCGTCGGCTCCACCACCACCGCCTCCAGCCCCGGAGCCGGGCTGCACCACAGGCTCCGTACGCCGATCGGCTCGCCGCCCGGCAGCACCGGCACCCCCGGCTCCTCCACCTCCGCGCCCGGCGCCGCCACGCACATCGACGGGGCCGGCGGGTCCGGCGGCCGCATCAGCACCGCCGGGCGCATCCCCGCGAGCGTCGCCAGCGTCGCCCCGCCCACCGCCACCGTCAGCAGCGCCGCCGCGCCCGTCCGGCTCGCCGTCCACAACCGGTGGCGCGCCCGCAGCACCGGCACCGCCGCCCGGTGCGGCTGCGGGCAGCCGCGCACCGCCGCCCGGTGCAGCAGCCCGCTCAGCCCGTCCGCGAACCCCGGCGCCCCCGGATCCGGGCCCACCAGATCCGGCACCCACCCCGCCAGCGCCTCCCGCGCCGACCACACCCGCGCCTCCGCCGCCGCCCGCGTCGACTCCACCTCCCGCGCGACGGCCTCGGCCGGCAGCCCCAACCCGTCGTGCAGCACCAGCGCGCGGCGCTGCGGGCGGGACAGCCGCTTCAGCGCCTTCAGCAGCGCCCGGTCCCGGTCCGTCAGCCGGTCGTGGTCCGGCAGTACGGCCTGGGTCTCGTCCGCCGGCCGCACCCGGATCCGCCGCCGCGGCCACGACCACACGTGCGCCCGCCTCGGCCCGCCCCGGTGCCACGGCGACAACGCCAACTCGCTCGCCCGCGCCCGCACCCACCCCTCCGGGTCCCCCGACACCCCCACCCACTCCCACCCCCGCCGCGCCTCCCCGAACGCCAGCCGCACACAGTGCACGGCGCGGTGACGGCAGGCGGTCAGCAGGAACACCTGCTGCACGAGGCGGGTGTGGGCGCCCTCGTAGAGCAGGTCGAAGCCCCCGGTTCCTACGACGTGCACCTCCTGCGCGGCGGCGGGCTCCCCGCCGCCGCGCTCACGCAGAGCCCCGGACGTTCCCCTCACGGCGGCTGCCACCTCGCTGCCCTCCTCGGCGCCGGGCTTCCTGCTGGTCGGCTTCGCTCTGCTGCTCGCGGCCCGCTCGCCACGGGCCGCCGCAGCGGGCTTTCCCCGGGCGGCCCGTCCGCCGGGGGGCTCCGTCTCGGCGTGGCCTGCCGCGGCGGAGGCGATCTCCGACGGCCGGTCGCTCAGCCCCTGGGCAGCGCTGGGCCTCCCTCCGGCCTGCCCACGCCGCTCCCGCGTGGCGTCGGTGGCCCCCTCGGACGCCCGGGCCGGAGCGCGGCCCACCACACCCTCCCCGGCTGTCGTCGTCCTGCCGCCGAGCCTTCGCCCGACGTCGGGCTTCTTGGCGGCCTGCTTCGCATCGCCGCCGTTGGCCCGGCGGCCCCGAGCCTCCTTCCTGCCGGACTCCGCAGCGGCTGCCTCCCTGGCGGACCGGCTGCCGTTCAGCTTCTCCACGGCAGGCTTCTCGTCGCCTCGCTTCGCGGCTGCGGTGTCCGGCGCGGCGGCCGGGCTGTCTGCCCGCCTGCCGCGTGTGCTCGCCGTGTCGGGCACTCCGTCGGAGAGGCCGTCGTGCTGTCCCGCCCCGCCCTCGCGAGTCGTGGCGGCCTGGTGGCCCTGAGCCTTCGCACCGGCCTCGCGCTGGTTCTGCGTCAGCGCGGCCGATGCGTCTCCGTGGCGCGGGCTCCCGGTGTCGGCCGACTGCGGCGCCGTGTCGGCGGACACGGCGCCACGCCGCGCCGACGAGGCGTCGGCGGGCTGACTGCCGCGCGTCTGCTCGGAGCCGTCGCCGCGTTGCGGGGCCCCCGCATCGAGCGAGTTGCCACCCCGCGCCTTCGCCCAGGCCCCGTGCGGCACGTGCGCCGTGTCACCGACTTCTGCGCCTGGGCTGGTGTTGTGCGTCGGCAGCGGCCCTGCGGGTGCTGCGTGGGAGGCCTCGTCGCCACGTCGGCCCGCTGGGCCATTGGCAGGTGTGGCGTCGGGCCGGGCTTTCGCCGCCGGGTCGCCGGGCCGCGTGGCGGCGCGGCCGCCACGGGGCCGACCCGCCGTGTCGCCGGGCTTCTTCGCCACAGTGCTGTTCCGCGACGCCTCGTCGGCCGCCTGCGGGGCAGTCGGCCGACGAAGCTCGTCCGCAGCCGCAGCCGCAGCCGCAGCCTCCGCCGACGATCCGTTGCGGCCGGGAACCGCCTGCCCGCCGTGCTGTTCGTGTGCTCGGTCGGCCCACGTGCTCGCCGGGTTGGCGGATGTGTCGCGGGCGTTTGCGCTCGGGCGGTCGTTGCGCGCCGACAGTGGCCCGGCGGGCGAGGCGTCAGGATGCGCCGCAGCGGTGCCGGGTTGGTTCGCCATCCCGTCGGCAGGTGCGGCGCCGGGCCGCGTGGCGGCGCGGCCGCCACGCGGCTCGGGTGTGGGCCCGCCCGCCGTGGTGCTGATCCGCGCTGCCTCGTCGGCCACGGCCTCTGCGTCCGCCCGCCCGGCGTCGCGGGTCAGGGCGATGGCGGCGGCCTCCGTGGGGGCGCCGAGTTTGCGCATGGCGCGGTGGAGGTAGCTGCGGGCGGTGGTCGGGGTCACGCCGAGGGTGGCGGCGATGTGGTCGAGGTCGTGGCCGGCGGAGAGGTGGGCGAGGGTCTGGGCCTCACGGGGGGTCAGCTTTCGCAGCAGGTGGGCGAGCTCGCGCTCGCGGGGGCGCCGCTTCGGGGTGGGGTGAGGGGTGGGTGGCGTGGTCATCAGACGCTCCGGGCCGGGACGCCGGCGGCTTGGGGGCAGGGTCTGAAAATGCGCATAAGCCAATAATCTGGGACACGGCGGCGGTTTGCCGCTTCACGGAGCATGGCGAGTCGCCTTGGCACCATGAGGCGCATGACGCAGCTGACGGGTCGTCCGATCATGGGGGTGCCGGGCGAACTGGGCGGACGCCCGGTGCCCGCCGACCTGTTGACGGGGGTGCGGACGGCGCTGGTCGGCCTCGCGGCGGTCGGAGTGCCCGTTCTCGGGCTCTGGGTGATCACCCCTTACGCGGACGACGGCGCCGCCGGTGCCACCCGTCTGGCGGCGGCCCTGTGGCTGCTGGGCCACGGCGCGCCGGTGCTCCGAGGCCCCTCGGAGGCGCCGTTGTCGGTGACGCCCCTGCTGCTGGGCGTGCTCGCGGTGGTGCGTCTGTACCGCGCGGGCGCCGCGTTGGAGCGGCGGCGCGGGCTGCGCTCGCGGTGGGGCGGGCCGGTGGCGCTCTGGTCGGGGTACTGCGCGGTGGCGGTCGGCGTGGCGCTGCACTGCGCGGGGGCCGGGCTGTTCCGCAGCCGGCTGCTGCTGGACGTGCCGGTGGTGGCCGTGGTCGCGGGGGCGGCGGTCGCCGCGGGCGTGCGCTCGGCGGACCGGGACGCCCGCGCCCACCCCGTCCTCGACGCGCTGTTCGACCGCCTGCCCCCGCCGTACCGCCCGGTCGGCGGCGCGGCGGCGGTGCGGGCCGCCGCGCTGGCGGCCGGGGCCGGGCTGGTGGCGGCGGGCGGGGTGCTGGTGGCGGTGTCGGCGGTGCTCGCGGCGGCGGCCGGGGGAGGCCGGGGCGCGGCGCTGCTGGGCGGCGGCCCGGCGGCGGTGGCGGGGCTGGTGCTGCTCGCGGTGGCGCTGCTGCCGAACGCGGTGGTGTGGGGCGCGGCGTACGCGCTGGGCACGGGGTTCGCGGTGGGGAGCGGTACGGCGGTGGCCCCGGCGGGTACGGCCCTGGGCCCGCTGCCGGAGTTCCCGCTGCTGGCCCTGCTGCCGGCCGAGGGGCCCGGGGGCTGGCGGTGGGCGGCGCTGCTGCTGCCGGTGCTGGCGGGGGTGGTGCCGACGCTGCTGCTGGGGCGGGCGGCGCTGCGCGCCGAGGAGCCCTGGCCGCCCGCCGCGACGGCGGTCGCGGGGCTGGCGGCGGCGCTGCTGACGGGGGCGGGTGCGGCGGCGCTGGGCTGGCTGTCGGGCGGTGCGCTGGCGGCCGAGCGGATGGCCCGGCTGGGGCCGGTGCCCTGGTGGACGGGCCTGGCGGCCGCGGGCTGGGTCGCGCTGACGGCCGTGCCGGGGGTGCTGCTGGTCCGCCACCTGGCCCAGGGGGCGCCGGACCTCGCGGGGCTCGCACGCCGGAGCGCGCTCAGGCTGCGCGCCGGTGCGTACGCTGCCGTCCTACGCCTGTCCGGCCACCGCGCGCCCGTCGACCGAACCGACGGAGCCGACGGAGCCGACGGAGCCGACCGAACGGACCGAGCCGATGTCGGCTGAGCGGCGGGCGGCTACTCGGCGTTGCCCGTGAAGTCCACGTACCACTTCGGCGCGTACCGGTCGCAGTTCTGGGCGCCGACGGAGGTCAGGGAGTCCTTCACACAGGTCGCGTACTCGTTGTAGTAGAGCCCGAGCCCGATCACCGAGGTCGTGACCACGACCGTCATCGCGCCCGTCAGGATGCCCGCGAGCGCGGCCGGGGTCAGCGGGTTCGGCGCCGGCGCCTCGTACGGCGTGCCGCCGGTGCGGCCGTCCGCCGGCTTGGGGGAGCGCAGCGCACTGACGCCCCAGACGATGCCGAGCAGGCCGACGAGCAGGGCGGCCCAGTGGAAGCCCAGGAACAGGCAGACCAGTGCGAGCGGCCCGGCGAGGGCGGCGTTGCGGGCGCGGCGGTGGGCGGGGTTGGCCGGGTCGAGGCGGGGCGGCTGCGGGGCCGGGGGCCGCTGGCCGGGGCGGCCGTCGCCGAGGCCGGCGCCCCACGGCGGCGGGAACGGCGGACGCTCACCGGAGCCGGAGCCGGAGCCGAAACCCGAGCCGGAATCCGAGCCCGAGCCGGAACCCGTCCCGCCCTCGCCGGACGGGCCCTGGACGCCGCCCTCGCCGGGCCGGGGACCGCGCGGCTGCCACGGCTGGTCCGGGGCATCCGCCGGCGGCGGCGCGAAGGGGTTGCGCTCGCCGGTGTCGTCGCCGCTGCTCATGGTTCGGCCATTCCTTCTGGGTCGGTGGCTCGGTCCGTCGGTCGGCCGGAGCGTCGCCCCGACGCCCTCTATGATCCCGCAGCCGTTCACCGCTCCACCGGCGACCCGTCCCCCCGCGGCCGGGGGCGCCGCCGCGCGGCCGGCAACTCCCGTACGGGGAGGGCGAGGAGATCCCCGTCTCAACTACGCGCGTAGCGCCGCCGAGGGCGTGTGGAGGCCGTCCGACCAGCCGTTATCGTGGTGACGGTCAGCAGCTCACCACGGTTCCCCGGGGCCCGCGTCGCGGCGGGTTCTCCTGGTGTTCCCCCTCGCTCGACCTGCCGTTCGTAGTGGCCCCACCGCCGGTGGACGTACCAGCGGGCGGCGCCCGACCTACGGAGAATCGCGCAGTGGCCGCCGCCCCCGCCCAGCTCTTCCCGCCCCGCACGCCCGGACCGGCCCGTCTGGTGGTGCTGGTCTCCGGCTCCGGAACCAATCTGCAGGCGCTGATCGACGCCGTCGCCGACCCGGCCTACGGCGCCGAGATCCTCGCCGTCGGCGCCGACCGGGACGGGATCGCCGGCCTGGAGCGCGCGGAGAAGGCGGGCGTGGCCACGTTCGTCCACCGGGTGAAGGACTTCGCGGACCGTGCCGCCTGGGACCGCGCGCTGACCGCCTCCGTCGCCGCCCACGAGCCGGACCTGGTCGTCACGGCCGGCTTCATGAAGATCCTCGGCCCGGAGTTCGTCGCGGCCTTCGCCGGGCGGATCGTCAACACCCACCCCGCACTGCTGCCCGCCTTCCCCGGCGCCCACGGCGTCACCGACGCCCTCGCGTACGGGGTGAAGGTCACCGGCTGCACCGTTCACCTGGTCGACGCCGGTGTGGACACCGGGCCGATCATCGCGCAGGGCGTCGTCGAGGTCGTCGACGCCGACCACGCCGATGGCGGCGACGCGCTGCACGAGCGCATCAAGACTGTCGAGCGCAAGCTGCTCGTCGACGTCGTGGGCCGGCTGGCCCGCGAAGGTCACCGCATCGAGGACCGAAAGGTATGGATTCCGGCATGAGTGCCAGCTCCACCACCACGCCCGTTTCGGAGAACGTCCGTCCGATCCGTCGCGCGCTGATCAGCGTGTACGACAAGACCGGTCTGGAGGAGCTGGCCCAGGGCCTGCACGCCGCCGGGGTCGCCATCGTCTCCACCGGCTCCACCGCCGGGCGCATCGCCGCCGCCGGCGTCCCGGTGACCGAGGTCTCCGAGCTGACCGGCTTCCCGGAGTGCCTGGACGGGCGCGTGAAGACGCTGCACCCCCGCGTGCACGCCGGCGTGCTCGCCGACCTGCGCCTGGAGTCGCACCGCGCGCAGCTGGCCGAGCTGGGCGTCGAGCCCTTCGACCTGGTCGTCGTGAACCTCTACCCGTTCAAGGCCACCGTCGCCTCCGGCGCCACCCCGGACGAGTGCGTCGAGCAGATCGACATCGGCGGCCCGAGCATGGTCCGCGCCGCCGCCAAGAACCACCCCTCGGTCGCCGTCGTGGTCGACCCGGCCCGCTACGAGGACGTGCTCACCGCCGTCCGCGAGGGCGGCTTCGACCTGGCCACCCGCAAGCGCCTGGCCGGTGCCGCGTTCGCCCACACCGCCGCCTACGACGTGGCCGTCGCCTCCTGGTTCGAGGCCGGCTACGCCCCCGGCGACGCGGACTTCCCCGCGTTCCTCGGCGCCACCTGGGAGCGCCAGAACGTGCTGCGCTACGGCGAGAACCCGCACCAGGGCGCCGCGCTCTACAGCGACGGCACGGGCGGCCTGGCCGGCGCCGAGCAGCTGCACGGCAAGGAGATGTCCTACAACAACTACGTGGACACCGACGCCGCCCGCCGCGCCGCCTACGACCACGCCGAGCCGGCCGTCGCGATCATCAAGCACGCCAACCCGTGCGGCATCGCCACCGGCGCCGACGTCGCCGAGGCGCACCGCAAGGCCCACGAGTGCGACCCGGTCTCCGCGTACGGCGGCGTGATCGCCGTCAACCGCCCGGTCACCGTCGCGCTGGCCGAGCAGATCGCCCCGATCTTCACCGAGGTCGTCGTGGCCCCGGGCTACGAGGACGGCGCCCTCGAGGTGCTGACCAAGAAGAAGAACCTGCGCGTGCTGCTCGCCGACGGCGCCCCGGCCAACCGCCAGGAGGTGCGCCCCGTCTCCGGCGGCGTGCTGCTCCAGGACGCCGACCGGGTGCACGCCGAGGGCGACGACCCGGCGAACTGGACGCTGGCCACCGGCGAGGCGCTCTCCGAGGCCGAGCTGACCGAGCTGGCCTTCGCCTGGCGGGCCTGCCGGGCCGTCAAGTCCAACGCGATCCTGCTGGCCAAGGACGGCGCCTCGGTCGGCGTCGGCATGGGCCAGGTCAACCGCGTCGACTCCTGCAAGCTCGCGGTCGAGCGGGCCGGCGAGCGGGCCAAGGGCTCGTACGCCGCCTCGGACGCCTTCTTCCCGTTCCCGGACGGCCCGGAGATCCTGATCGCCGCCGGTGTCAGGGCGATCGTCCAGCCCGGCGGTTCGATCCGTGACGAGCAGGTCGTCGAGGCCGCGCAGAAGGCTGGCGTGACGATGTACTTCACCGGCGCGCGCCACTTCTTCCACTGAGCCTGACGGCGCAGCAGAGCGGCCCGGCCCCCTCCGAGGAGGGGGCCGGGCCGCTCTGCGTCCACCGCGTCAGGGATCAGTAGCGGGGCCGGTTGAACCAGGCCACGCCGTCGCGGGTGCTCATGGCGACGATCCACAGGATGCAGATGCCGCACCAGAGCCCGCCGAAGACGATGCCGAACCCGGCGCTGCCCGGCGTCTGGGAGCTGCCGGCGATGCCGCTGATCATCACGAAGGCGCCGATCAGCAGGAAGATCGAGGCGTAGACGATCGTGGTGACACGGGTCGCCGGGCCGCCGCTGCCGAACTTCACACCGAGCGTGATCGAGAGGATCGCCGCGAGCAGGTACAGCACCGCGAAGACGAGCAGGATGCCCGCCGCCATGTTGCCGAACGCCGTGGTGGTGGAGCTGGAGCTGTGCTGGTTGGCCACCGACTTCGCCCCGGCGGCCCCGATGAACAGCGCGCCCATGATGAGGACCTGCACGCCGCCGATCACGAACAGCAGCACCCGGGTGGTCATCACCAGGCCCGGCATGGACTGCGGCTGGGCCACCGGCGGGTAGCCGTAGCCGGCCGCCTGGGGGTAGCCGTACGCCGCCTGCTGGGGCTGCTGCGGGTACCCGTACGCGGCCGGCTGCGGCTGGGGCTGCTGCTGCGGGTAGCCGTACCCCTGGGGCTGCGGCTGCGGCGGGCCGTACGGGTTGTTCGGGTCGGGCGGGTAACTCATGGATGCCTCCGGGCAGTTGCGGGGACGCGGGGACGGGACGGCGGAGGACCCGGGTGCGGCCGGCGGGTCGGGGTCACCGACCGGGACGGGACGGTGGTCGAGCGCACCGACGCGCCGTCGACGGTGACGGCGGTCCCGGGCTCAGTGCCGCGACGAGCGGGCGCCCGGAACGGCCCTGCGCGGGCGCGCGGCGAAGGGCCGCGCGCATGGGCGGTCGGGCTGCTCGGTCTGCTGCGGTCGGCTCACGTCTTCCCCCGGGTACGCCCCGCCGCGGTGTCCGGCGGCCCGTCACGGGGCCGGTCGCGGCAGGGTATGCCAGGCCATCGTCAACCGGACGGCAGGGCCCTGTCCAGCCGGTTCCCGGGCACGGCGCGAGACTGTGGCGCAACCGCAACGTCGGCCGGACGCCGGGTGGGTGCCGCCCCTGGTTCGGGGGCGTTCCGCGATCCGGGAGAATGGGTTCATGACTGCCCAGATTCTCGATGGCAAGGCCACCGCCGCCGCGATCAAGTCCGAACTCGCCGCCCGCGTGGCGGCCCTCAAGGCGAAGGGCGTCACGCCCGGCCTCGGCACCGTCCTGGTCGGCGACGACCCGGGCAGCCGCTGGTACGTCAACGGCAAGCACAAGGACTGCGCGGAGGTCGGCATCGCCTCCATCCAGCGCGAGCTGCCCGCCACCGCGAGCCAGGAGGACGTCGAGAACGTCGTCCGCGAGCTCAACGCCGACCCGACCTGCACCGGCTACATCGTCCAGCTGCCGCTGCCCAAGGGCCTGGACCAGAACCCCGTCCTCGAGCTCATGGACCCGGACAAGGACGCGGACGGCCTGCACCCGACCTCGCTCGGCCGCCTCGCCCTGGGCATCGAGGGCCCGCTGCCGTGCACCCCGCTGGGCATCGTCGAGCTGCTCCGCCGCCACGACGTCACGATCGACGGCGCCGAGGTGGTCGTCGTCGGCCGCGGCATCACCGTCGGCCGCTCGATCGGCCTGCTGCTGACCCGCCGCAGCGAGAACGCCACCGTCACCCTGTGCCACACCGGCACCCGGGACCTGGCCTACCACCTGCGCAAGGCCGACATCATCGTGGCCGCCGCCGGCGTGCCGCACCTGATCAAGCCGGAGGACGTCAAGCCGGGCGTCGCGGTGCTGGACGTGGGCGTCAGCCGCAGCGAGGGCAAGATCGTCGGCGACGTGCACCCGGGGGTGGCCGAGGTCGCAGGCTGGATCTCCCCGAACCCGGGCGGCGTGGGCCCGATGACCCGCGCGATGCTGCTGAACAACATCGTCGTGGCGGCCGAGCGCCGCGCCGGCGTCTGACACCCCAGGGAGACGGCGAGCATGTCTGAACCGCGACCGGCGCGGTCCCGGCGCAGGCCGGTCAAGACCACCGGCACCCTGCCGCCCGAGGGCTCGCGCGCGGCCCTCGGCTCCGGCCACGCCCTGCCGGTGCGGCAGTGGCCGATAACCCTGGTCCTGTCGGTGGTCGGGGCCGGCCTCGCGGTCACCTGGTTCGCCGACTTCAAGGACGGGTTCAAGTACGGGCTGCTGATCCTCGGCTGCGGCGTGCTGCTGGGCGCCGTGCTGCGGCTCGTCATGCCGGAGGTCGGCATGCTGGCGGTGCGCAGCCGCTTCACCGACGTGATCGTGATGGGCTTCCTGGGCGCCTCGATCGTGCTGCTGACGCTGGTCGCGCAGCCGAACCCGTGGCTGGAGATGCCCTGGCTGGACAACATCGGGCAGCTCATCGGCAGGCCCAAGCACTGACCTGCGGGTCCGCGTCGGCCCCCGCCCCGGGAACACCGGGCGGGGGCCGACGCCGCGCTGTGACGCATCAGCCACGACCGTGCGCCCGGCACGCGCGTCGCTTTGCGGTAATCTGACGCCGGTCTCTCGATGTCGAGAGACCATCCCTGGCTCCAGCGCCGGTGTGCCTGGGGCACCTGGCGATCTGCTGGAGAAGGTAGAAATGACTCGCACCCCCGTCAACGTCACCATCACCGGAGCGGCCGGCCAGATCGGCTACGCGCTGCTCTTCCGCATCGCCTCGGGCCACCTGCTCGGTGCCGACGTGCCGGTGAACCTGCGCCTCCTCGAGATCCCGCAGGGCCTCAAGGCCGCCGAGGGCACCGCCATGGAGCTCGTCGACTGCGCCTTCCCGCTGCTGCGCGACATCAAGATCACCGACAACCCGAACGAGGCCTTCGACGGCGCCAACGTCGCCCTGCTGGTCGGCGCCCGCCCGCGCACCGCCGGCATGGAGCGCGGCGACCTGCTGTCGGCCAACGGCGGCATCTTCGGCCCGCAGGGCAAGGCCATCAACGACAACGCCGCGGACGACATCAAGGTCCTGGTCGTCGGCAACCCGGCCAACACCAACGCCCTGATCGCCCAGCGCAACGCCCCGGACGTCCCGGCCGAGCGCTTCACCGCGATGACCCGCCTGGACCACAACCGCGCCGTCGGCCAGCTGTCCGCCAAGACCGGCGCCCTGGTCTCCGACATCAAGCGCGTCACCATCTGGGGCAACCACTCCGCCACCCAGTACCCGGACATCTTCCAGGCCGAGGTCGCCGGCAAGCCGGCCTTCGAGGCCGTCGGCAGCGACCTGGCCTGGCTGGAGGGCGACTTCATCCCGACCGTCGCCAAGCGCGGCGCCGCCATCATCGACGCCCGCGGCGCCTCCTCGGCCGCCTCGGCCGCCAACGCCGCCATCGACCACGTGCACACCTGGGTCAACGGCACCGCCGAGGGCGACTGGACCTCCATGGGCGTCGTCTCCGACGGCTCCTACGGCGTCCCGGCCGGCCTGATCTCCTCCTTCCCCGTCACCACCAAGGACGGCGCGTTCGAGATCGTCCAGGGCCTGGAGATCTCCGACTTCTCCCGCGCCCGCATCGACGCCTCGGTCAACGAGCTGGTCGAGGAGCGCGACGCGGTCCAGGAGCTGGGCCTCATCTGAGCCCGCGATCCGCGTACGGCCCGTCTCCCCGTCCAGGGGCGGCGGGCCGTCGGCGTCGAATGGCGGTCCTACACTGACCGGCTGTGAACGAAACCATCGGCGACGCCGCGCTCGTCCTCGTCTTCATCCTGCTGGGCGGGCTGTTCAACGTCGCCGAGATCTCGCTGATCTCGCTGCGCGAGGGCCAGATCCGGACGCTGGAGGCGCGCGGGACCCGGCGCTCGGCCCGCGCCGCGCACCTGGCCGCCGACCCCAACCGCTTCCTGGCCGCCGTCCAGGTCGGCGTGACCTGCATGGGCTTCCTCTCCGCCGCCTTCGGCGCGGACACCCTGGCCGGCAAGGTCGCCCCGCTGTTCGTGGAGGCCGGGCTCTCCCCGGGGATGGCCGACGCCCTCGCCCTGGTCGGCCTCACCCTGGTGATCAGCTACGTCTCGCTGGTGCTCGGCGAGCTCACCCCCAAGCGCATCGGCCTCCAGCGCGCCGAGTCCATCGCCGTGGCCTCCGCCCCCGTGGTGGACGTCATGTCGGTGGTGCTGCGCCCGGTGATCTGGCTGCTCGGCCACTCCACCAACCTGATGGTCCGCCTCCTCGGCGGGGACCCGGCCGCCGGCCGCGGCTCGATGAGCTCCGAGGAGCTGCGCGGGCTCGTCGCCGCCAACACCGAACTCGGCAGCGACGAGAGGACGTTGATCGCGGACGTGTTCTCCGCGGGGGAGCGCCAGCTGCGCGAGGTGATGGTCCCGCGCACCGAGGTGACCTTCCTGGACGCCGAGCGGCCGCTCGCCGCCGTGCGCCACCAGTCCGAGACGGCCCCGCACTCGCGCTACCCCGTGGTCGAGGGCAGCGCCGACGCCGTCGTCGGCTTCGTCCACGTCCGGGACCTCTACGGCGCCCGCGGCGAGCAGGCCGCCAAGGTCCGCGACCTCGCCCGGCCCGTCAAGCTGCTGCCCGGCACCAAGCGGGTGCTGGAGGCGATGGGGGAGATGCGCCGCGAGGGCCACCACCTGGCCATCGTCGTCGACGAGTACGGCGGCACGGCCGGCATCGTCACCCTGGAGGACCTCGTCGAGGAGGTCGTCGGCGAGATCCGCGACGAGTACGACCGTCCCGAGACCGCCACCACCCGCCGCCTCGCCGGCGGCGGCGTGGAGCTGGACGGCCTGCTCAACCTCGGCGACTTCGAGGAGGAGACCGGCGTGGTGCTGCCCGAGGGCCCGTACGAGACGGTGGCCGGCTGCCTGGTCGCCTCCCTCGGCCACCTGCCCCGGCAGGGGGACCAGGCGCGGATCGTCGCCGAGAACGGCCAGGGCGTGCTGCTGACGGTCGCCAAGCTGGAGGGCCGTCGGATCGCCCGGGTCGGGGTGAGTGCCGTCACACCGCCGGAACCCGATGCTCCGGAGGTTTCCTGACCGGGCGGGGGAACTGGAACAATGGCCCGCATGGTCAACGCAGCGGTCGCCACCGGTCCGGTCAAGGACCGTCCCCGGGTGCTCTCCGGCATCCAGCCCACCTCGGGCTCGTTCCACCTCGGCAACTACCTGGGCGCGGTGCGCCAGTGGGTCGACCTGCAGGAGGAGAACGACGCCTTCTACATGGTGGTCGACCTGCACGCCATCACCGTTCCGCAGGACCCGGCCGTCCTGCGCGAGAACACCCGCGTCTCCGCCGCCCAGCTCCTCGGCGCGGGCCTCGACCCCGAGCACTGCACCCTGTTCGTCCAGTCGCACGTGCCCGAGCACGCGCAGCTCGCCTGGGTGATGAACTGCCTCACCGGCTTCGGCGAGGCCTCCCGGATGACCCAGTTCAAGGACAAGTCCTCCCGGTACGGCGCCGAGGGCACCACCGTCGGCCTGTTCACCTACCCGATCCTGCAGATCGCGGACATCCTGCTCTACCAGGCGGACGCCGTCCCGGTCGGCGAGGACCAGCGCCAGCACGTGGAGATCACCCGCGACATCGCCGAGCGCTTCAACTCGCGCTACGAGCCGACCTTCAACGTCCCCAAGGCCTACATCCTCAAGGAGACGGCCAAGATCCAGGACCTCCAGGACCCGGGGATCAAGATGAGCAAGTCGGCCTCCTCGCCCAAGGGCCTGGTCAGCCTGCTGGACGAGCCGAAGGTCAGCGCCAAGAAGTTCAAGAGCGCCGTCACCGACACCGGCACCGTCGTCTCGTACGACGAGGAGCAGAAGCCCGGCGTCTCCAACCTGCTGCGCATCCACTCCGCGCTCAGCGGCCAGTCCGTCGAGCAGCTGGTCGCGCACTTCGAGGGCAAGATGTACGGCGCCCTCAAGACCGAGCTGGCCGAGCTGTTCACCGAGTGGGTCACCCCCTTCCAGGAGCGCACCCGCAGCTTCCTGGACGACCCGGCGGAGCTGGACCGGGTGCTCGCGATCGGCGCGGAGAAGGCCCGTGCGGTGGCCTCCCTGACCCTGGAGACGGTCTACGACCGGATCGGCTTCCTCCCGGCCGCCAAGCGGTGACTCCGCTCACACAACTGCCCGATGGTGAGCGGCTCCCGGAGCTGCTCACCATCGGCGTGTCCGTGACCGTCCCGGAGCCGTACGCCGCGCAGATCCAGGACGCCCGGGCCGCGAACGGCGACCCGCAGGCCCGGTCGATACCGACCCACGTCACCCTGCTGCCGCCGACCGACGTGCCCGCCGAGGCCCTGCCCAAGATCGAGGAGCACCTCGCGGCGGTGGCGGCCGCGCACCGGCCGTTCCGGATGCTGCTGCGCGGCGGCGGCACCTTCCGCCCCGTCTCCCCGGTGGTGTACGTCCGGGTCGAGGAGGGCGCGCAGGAGTGCCGGCTGCTCCAGGCGGACGTCCGCTCGGGCCCGCTGGCCCGGGAGCTGGCCTTCCCGTACCACCCGCACGTGACGGTCGCGCACGGCCTGCCCGAGGAGGCGCTCGACCAGGCCTACGAGCAGGCGCGCGGCTACCGGGCGGCCTTCAGGGTGCCGGGGTTCTCGCTCTCCCGGTTCGACGCGGACGAGGTCTGGCGCCCCTGGCGGGACTACGTCTTCTCCTGAACGCCTTCTCCCGAACCGCTTCTCCTGAACCGCTTCTCCTGAACTGCGCGAACTACGCTTCCCTGCGCCCGAGTTCGAGCATCCGGTCGACCACCCGCCGGGCCGCTCCGCCGTCGTCCAGGGCGCAGTGCTCGGCCCGGAAGCGGCGGTAGCGCGCGGCGTAGCCGTGCGGCAGGTCGGCCCCGCCGTCCGCGAGTTCGCGCAGCGCGCCGAGCAGCTCGGCGGAGGTCGGCACCAGCGGGCCCGGGGCGTCCTCCTCGAAGTCGAAGTAGAAGCCGCGCAGGGTGTCGCGGTAGTGCTCCAGGTCGTACGTGAAGAAGTAGATCGGGCGGCCGGTGATCGCGAAGTCGAACATGATCGACGAGTAGTCCGTCACCAGCACGTCCGCGACGAGCAGCAGCTCCTGCGGGTCCGGGTAGTCCCCGCAGTCGTACAGGAAGCCGTCGCCCGCCGAGGGCAGCGGCTCGCGCACGTGCGAGTGCGGGCGGATCAGCAGCACGTGGTCCTCGCCGAGCAGGCGCCGCGCGTGCTCCACGTCCAGCTTCAGGTCGAGCCGGAAGCCGTCGCCGTCCCCGCGCTGCTGGTCCTCGCGCCAGGTCGGCGCGTACAGCACGATCCGCTTGCCGTCCGGGACGCCGAGCTTGCGGCGCACGGCCTCGGCGGTGCGCGCGTCCGGCGCGGCGAGCACGTCGCCCCGGGGGTAGCCGGACTCCAGCACCTCGCCCTCGTAGTGGAAGGCGCGCTGGAGGATCGGGGTGGCGAAGGGGCTGGGGGAGAGCAGCAGGCTCCACTGCGGGGTCTCGCGGTCGAGCGCGTCCAGGTAACCGTGGTCGGAGAGCCAGGAGTTCTCGACGTCGTGGGCGATCCGCTTGAGCAGCGAGCCGTGCCAGGTCTGCACGACGACCTGGCCGGGGCGGCGCTCCAGGAAGTCGGGGAAGTGCGTGTTGCCGACGAGGTAGCGGCAGGTGGCCAGCGCGCGGTACCACTCCGGGCTCCAGATCCGCACGGCGCTGACCCCGGGCGGCAGCTCGGCCTGGGCGTCGTCGACGACCCACAGGTGCTCCAACGGCTCGCCGCGGCGGGCGAGTTCGGCGTGCACCGCGCGCGGCGAGTCCGCGTACCCGCGGCCGCCGAACACGTCGTACAGCACCGCCTCGCGCACGGGCTCCCGGCGGGCGGCCGGGTAGTGCCCGGTGCGCTGGCGCTGCTGGGTGAAGGCGCTGCGCTCGGCGGGGTCCAGCACCGGGGTGGAGTCCACCAGCAGGGTGTCGGCCCAGCGGCGCTGGAGCAGGACGCGCTTGCCGCCGGCCGTGGTGGTGGCGGGCAGCGAGGGCAGTACGGCGGGGGCGGCGAGCAGCGGGCGGCCGGGGCCGGAGCGGTCGGCGGGCTCCAGGGTGACGCCCCAGACGCCCTTGCGCAGCGGCAGCGCGACGCCGTCCGAGCCGGTGCGGGTCGCGGGCACCCGGGCGAGGAAGCGGCCGTCGCCGGTGGTGGCTATCGGGGTGCGGACCTCGTCGGCGAGGGCGTCGTGCCGCAGGACGAGTTCCAGGCCGTCCTCGGCCGCGCCCGGGCAGTGGCCGGACAGCTCGAAGCCGCCGGCGTGCCCGGTGATCCGGTCGACGAACCCGGCCGGGGGCTGGACGCAGACCTGGAGGCGGCCGTCCGCGAGGTGCTTGAGGTAGAGCACCCGGTCCGGGGCGTCCGGCAGCCGGTGCTGGCCGGCCACCGGGCCGCCGCGCTCGTCCAGGCAGAGCTGCTCGGTGCCGCCGTCGGGGTACAGCAGTTCGGCGTCCCAGTGCTCCAGGTCGCGGGTGCCGCGGCCGTCCTCGGTGAACGGCCGGTAGGGCAGGTGGACGGTGAAGGTGTTGCCGGTGCGGGCGAGGGGGCGCTCGACCACGGCCTCGCTCTCGCGGTGGCGCAGCCGCAGCACGGTGCCGGACGGGCAGGAGTCGGCGGCGCCGCGCAGGTCGAGGCCGTCCCCGGCGGGGGAGGCCCCGGTGAGCCGGGCGTTGGGGCGCTCCAGGCGCAGGGTGAGGCGGCCGTCCTCGAAGAACGGCTGGAGGCGGACGTCGCGGTCCACCCAGCGCGCCGGCGGGTACTCGCCGGAGCCGCACCAGTGCGGGGCGAGCGCGCCGTAGCGGCGCCGCAGCCGGGCGGGGCGGGGGCGGGTGAACAGGGTGGTCTCGATCCGCCAGTCGCCCAGCAGCCAGCGGCCGTCGCGGCGCAGCCGGGAGGGCTCGACGACGGCGGTGAAGCCGGACCAGTCGTGGTTGAACTCGGGCTGGGCGCTGTCGTCCGTGACCTCGGGCATCCGTCTCGGGCGCGAGCGCAGGTGGACGGGCGGGCGCGAGGCGTCCCGGTGGCGCAGGGTCAGCCAGGTCCAGGCGGAGCCGGGGCGGCCGGTGTCGAGGTCCAGGGGGCGGGAGAAGCCGGTGAGCTCCAGGCCCCGGGCGTGCCAGCGGGCGCGCAGCAGGCCGAAGACCACGTCCTCGTCGGCGGCGCTGCGGGCGGCGGTCACACGGGGGGCGGCGTGGGGGAGGACGAACCGTGTGAGCGCTGGCATGGCGGGATGGGCCCTTCAAGGAACGGGACTCCCGGGCATGGCGGTGTACCGGGAGCGCGGCCGGCGGTCCGCGCCGAGGGGGGCGGGTCGAGGGCCGATTTCACATCCCATACCGGGGCGACGCCCCTGGTCAACTGTACGGAGCGGCGAATTTCCTCGGAAATTCGCGCGCCAATCACCAGGCCGAGCGCAAAGCGGACTCAAATGGTCGTAAACGACGTGTTGTTTCTCTCAGGTGATTCCCAGGAATCCCCGGGGCGGGCGGCCCCCCCCCCGGGGGGGGGCCCCGGGGGGGGCGGGGGAAAACCGGGGCGCAAGGCGCCGCCCCCCCCGGGCGCGGGCGCTTAGGGGTGCCGGGAAGCGGACGCCAGCCGGCCCG
>NZ_JBIWOW010000010.1:0-251097 GCF_044767945.1 Kitasatospora sp. NPDC101183
CTGATCCACCCCGAAGGGCTTCACCGTTCGACTTGCATGTGTTAAGCACGCCGCCAGCGTTCGTCCTGAGCCAGGATCAAACTCTCCGTGAATGTTTACCCGCAATCGGGTGCCCACTCGCGTTGAGCGGCACGGCAACCACCGGAATAGGGCGGCCCCGCGCACTGCGTCCTCGCTAGTGTTATTTCAAAAGGAATCTCCAACCCCGATCCGAAGATCAAGGCCGGGGATGTCAACATATCTGGCGTTGACTTTTGGCACGCTGTTGAGTTCTCAAGGAACGGACGCTTCCTTCAGGCCGCCTTCCAGCGGGCCCTCCGGGCGCTTCGTTCTTTCGTGTTTCCAGCTTACCAGATGTTTTCCGCTCCGTTTTCCGGGGCTTCGTCATCCAACTCGCTGGTGTCTTCCGGGGCTTGACGCCCTGTCCGACGTTTCAAACTCTAGCCGATCTCCGCTCCGAAAAGCGAATCCGGCCGCAATCCGATAAAACGAGCACGCCGAATAAGCACCAGGCCGAGACGCGAAATAGCGAAACGACCGGTACGAACCGGAAGGGTGTTTCAAGGGATTGGCTACCTCGGGACCGTCCGCGCAGAAGCGTGTCCGGTGCTCCCAGCCAGGCAGCTCGAAGAACACTAGACCTCTGGCACGGCGGAGTCAAGCTCCGCAACCGGATTCTCAGCGTCCTCCTCCGCCGGCAACTGGAAGGCGAGGACGGCCACGTCGTCGTCGTGCTCCGAGGTGACGCCCATGGCCCGCAGCAGGCGGGCGCAGACGACCTCGGGGGCGCCGACGGCTCCGGTCAGGGTGCGGGCGAGCTGGTCGAGTCCCTGGTCGATGTCCTCGTCCCGGCGTTCGACCAGGCCGTCCGTATAGAGGACGCCGGTGGTGCCGGGGAGCAGGCGCAGGGTGTGGGAGACGTGGAGGCCGTCGCCGGTGCCGAGCGGGGGGCCGTTCTGTTCCTCGCTGCGCAGGATGGTGCCGTCCGGGCAGCGCAGTAGGACGGGGAGGTGGCCGGCGGAGGCGTAGGTGAGGGTGCGGCGGCACGGGTCCCAGACGGCGTAGGTGCAGGTGGCGATCTGGTTGGCGTCGATCTCCATGGCGAGGCCGTCGAGCAGGCGCATCACCTCGTGCGGGGGCAGGTCGAGGCGGGCGTAGGCGCGGACGGCCGTGCGGAGCTGTCCCATGACGGCGGCGGCGCGCAGGCCGCGGCCCATGACGTCGCCGATGACCAGGGCGGTGCGGCCGCCGTCGATGGCGATGACGTCGTACCAGTCGCCGCCGACGGCGGCCTCGGCTCCGCCGGGTTGGTAGGTGGCGGCCACGCGGAGGTCGGCGGGCTGGTCGAGCTTCTGCGGGAGGAGGCTGCGCTGGAGGGTGACGGCCGCCTCGCGCTGGCGGCGTTCGGCCTCGCGCAGGCGGGCGGCGGCGAGGACCTGGTCGGTGACCTCGGCGGCGAAGATCAGCACGCCGGCGGGCGGGCCCTCCGTGGAGCCGTCCCCGGTGTCCCCGGCGTTCCTGGTGTCGCCGGGGCCGAGGGGGACGCAGGAGACGTTGTAGTAGCGGTTGCCGGTGAGGCCGAGGATGCAGCGGGCCTTGACGCTGCGCGGGCGGCCGCCGCGGATGACCTGGTCCATCAGGGGCAGGACGCCCATGGCGGCGAGTTCGGGGAGGGCCTCGCCGGCGGGCAGGCCGGTGGGGCGGTCGCCGAAGAGTTCGCGGTAGGCGCGGTTGGTGTAGCCGAGCTGGTGGGCGGGGCCGTAGGTGACGGCGACCGGCGCGGGGATGCGGTTGAGGACCTCGCGCAGGTTCTGGGGCCGGTGGGGGTCGAGGAGCTCGGCGGCGGTGGTGAGGTTGGTCGGGTCCCGGGGGCTGGGGACGACCACGCTGTCGGCGCAGGGCGTGCCGTCGTCGGTGCCGGCCCCGTTGGGCGGGGCGGCACGCCAGGGGACTCCGGTGAGCCGGGCGCTCCAGCGCATGAGGTTCAAACGACGGCTGCTTCCTCGTTTTCCAGGCATATCATCACTTTTTGTGTGCGCACTGGCACACGGGGTAATGACCAGGACGGGCTGATCCTGTCAGGCGGAGGCCCGGTTCCGGAAGTCGCCCGCCCGGCGTGGCCGTCCGAACGGCCCCCGGGGGCCGCCGTGGGACCCGCTCACCGGGGGGCTTCCGGTCCGGGGCCGGGTGGTCGGCCGGGCCCGGGGTCGAACCCCTCCTCGAAGTCCGAACGCCGGTACTCGACCCCTCCCAGGGAGACCACCTCCCGGGAGAAGACCCCGCCCAGCACCCAGTCCATGAGCACTCGCACCCGGCGCTCGGCGCTCGGCAGTCGCCGCAGGTGCCGGGCCCGGTGCAGCCACCAGGCGCGGCGGCCGGTGATCCGGGCGCCCCGGCGGGTGTGCGCGACGGCCCGGCCGATGCCCAGCGAGGTGGAGCAGGAGGCCGGCCCGGGCTCGTACGCGACCAGGCCCGGGGCGTACGGGCCGCCGTCCAGGGCGACCACCAGGTTGCGGGCGAGCAGTTCGGCCTGGGCGAAGGCGTGCTGGGCGTTGGGGGCACAGGGCGCGCCGTCCGCGTTCGGGTCCGGGACGGCGGCGCAGTCGCCGGCGGCCCAGACCCCGGGCAGCGCCCGTCCGTCCGGGCCGACGGCCTGGAGGGTGGCGAGGCAGCGGACCCGGCCGTGGGTGTCCAGCGGGAGGTCGGTGTCGCGCAGCATCGGGGCGGGCCGCACGCCGGCCGTCCAGACGAGGGTGCGGGCGCCGAAGCGGCTGCCGTCCGAGAGCGCGACCACCTGGTCGACGGCGGAGGTCAGGGTGGTGCCCAGCCGGACGTCGACGCCGCGCTCGCGCAGTTCGCGCAGGGTGTGCTCGGCGAGCTCCAGCGACTCCTCGGCGAGGATGCGGTCGGTGGCCTCGGCCAGGATCCAGCGCAGGTCCGTCACGTCGACGTTGTGGTAGTCGCGCACGGCCGCCCGGGCCATGTCCTCCAGTTCGGCGAGGGCGCCCACGCCCGCGTAGCCGGCGCCGACGAAGACGAAGGTCAGCGCGGACTGGCGCAGGGCCGGGTCCCGGGTCGCGGAGGCGAGGTCGAGCTGCTCCAGGACGTGGTTGCGCAGGCTCACCGCGTCGCCGACCGTGGAGAAGCCCCGGCCGTGCTCGGCGAGGCCGGGCACGGGGGCGGCGCGGGCGACGGAGCCGGGGGCGACGACCAGGAGGTCGTAGGGGAGTTCGACGGGCGCGGGGGGCTCGCCGGGGCCGGCGGCGTCGGCGAGGGCCCGGCGGGCGGCGTGCTCGATGCGGGTGACCTTGGCCGTCACCACCCGGCAGTCCGGCAGGACCCGACGCAGCGGCACGACCACGTGCCGGGGGTCGATCGAGCCGGCCGCGACCTCGGCCAGCAGCGGGTGGTAGGTGAAGTACGCCTGGGGCTCGACGACGGTGATCTCCACCTCGCCGGTGCGCAGTCTCTCGCGCAGACCGCGCTGGAGGTGCAGCGCGGTGGCCATCCCGGCGCAGCCGCCGCCGGCGATCAGGATTCGGATGGTGCCACCTCCTGCCGATGTGACGTTTCGTCCCGGCCCTGCGGCCGGGGGTGTCCCCCCACACGCCCCCTATGAAGGACCGGCGGGGGCGGTCTTGTCCACAGTCCGTACCGCTCGGATCGTGACGGCCGGGGCGGGAGTGGCCAGTTGTGCCCGCAGGGCGACTTTCTGACGCACTTTCGGGCGCGAAGAGCCGTGAACTATGGTCGGATTGTGTACTGGAGCGGCCACCGCCACGACCACCGGCGGCGACGCACCGTGGGGCGGCCACTACGGCCTGTTCCAGTGTTGGCGGGAGAACCCGACTGCGGGACAGTCATCCGGGGAAGGGTAGTTCCCGGACGAGGCCCCGGTCGGCGCCGACGCGCCGAGCCGGGCTGCCCCGGACCGGCGGCACGACGCCCGACCGCGGTCACCGGAACGGGACGGGCGGCACGAGCGATGGATCACCGGGTCACTTCTGACGGATCGAGCTGCACCGGGGGGTGCAGGGGCGGGCGACGATTGAATCCGAATTCGGACGCCTGCGGGGGAGAGTTGGGATGATGGAACAACAGGAGCAGGTGCTGGGGCGGGCGGTCTCACCGCACGCCGTCCAGAACACGGTGCCGGAGCAACGCGGGCCGGTCGACGTGCAGCCGCCGGGTGCGGCGGCGGGCGTCTCGTACGCGGGCCTCCCCTACCGGGCGGAGCCCGTACCGGCCACGGCGCCGGTACCCGGGGCCCGGCTGCGGGTGGACGCGCGGCGGAACCTGGAGAGCGTGCTGCGGGCCGCCCGCGAGGTGTTCGGCGAGTACGGCTACGACGCGCCGATGGAGGAGGTCGCGCGGCGGGCCGGTGTCGGCGTCGGCACGGTGTACCGGCGCTTCCCGAGCAAGGAGGTGCTGGTCCAGCGGATCGCCGCCGAGGAGGTGGCGTGGCTGACGGCGCAGGCGCG
Organism: Kitasatospora sp. NPDC101183; assembly: GCF_044767945.1. Classification (NCBI taxonomy): domain Bacteria; kingdom Bacillati; phylum Actinomycetota; class Actinomycetes; order Kitasatosporales; family Streptomycetaceae; genus Kitasatospora; species Kitasatospora sp. NPDC101183. Next base: position 4,482 of record NZ_JBIWOW010000010.1, read on the forward strand.
GGAGTCGCTGTACGGCGGCGACGGCGCGTGGGAGGCGCTGGCCGGGTACCTGGCGCGGGCGGTGACCACGGGCGCCGGGCGGCTGCTGCCGCCGGAGGCGTTCCGGTACGCGGAGGAGCTGGGCCGGGTGCCCGAGCAGCGGGTGCCGGAGCAGGGGGGTGCGGTGCGCCCGGAGGCGGAGCCGGCGGAGCCCTCGGCGGCGGACGCCGATCCGCGACTGCTGCTGCAGCTGCTGGCCGCCCTGGTGGCGCGGGCCGGTGCGGCGGGTGAACTGCGGCCGGGCGTCACGGTGTCGGACGTGGTGCTGGTGCTGACGGCGTCCGTCCCGGTGCACGCGGCGCGGACGGCTCCGGCGGGCTTCGGGACCTCGGCGGGCGCTGGTTCGATCGCTTCGCAGGCGGACGGTCAACGCTCGACGGGTCCGTCGGACCGGCTGTTGCAGATCCTGTTGGACGGCCTCCGGGCGCGCTGAGGCCCGGGCGCGCCGACGACCGTACGACGGTGCGCCGCTCGCGTGCACCCGTGCGCCCCCGGCGCTCCATCCCGTGTGCGGGCCACGGGAGTTGATCGGCCCACCGGCGCGCGAAGCGGACCCGCGCGCCGGGTGAGGGCGGCGCGCGACCCGCCGACGCACGCTGGGCGAACGCCCCCGGAACGGCCCCTCGGAAGAGTGGGTACCGGCCGGTCCGGCTACCGCCCCATCCTGCGCTATGCCATCCTTTGCCCGTGGTTGGAGCCAATGTCCCGATGCGCGCCCTTCGCGCGCCGTCGGCGCCGTACGTCGGGGAACCGTGCGCCCACGCACTCCCGCGCGCCCTGCCACACTACGGGGGCTGTCGTGGAATCTGGGGTCCGCTGTGAGTGCCGAGGAACAGAACGACCACGGATACGGTCTCGACTTCGGGGGCTGGTCCGGTAGTACGGCCGAAGGGTCCGCCGCGGGCCCCACCGGGGCCGGGGCCGCCCAAGTGCCGGGCTCCGCGTCGGGTTCGGGCGCCGGTCACGTGCCCGACCAGGCCGGGACGCCCGGCCGCGAGTCGTTCTCCGCCACCTCCCCGCTGCCCTCGGGCCGCGTCCCCGGACAGGCCCCGGCCGGACGGGGCGGCGTCGCCCCCGAGGCCTTCGTCGGCGACGGGCTGCCCGTGCGCCCGACCGTCCCCGCGCCCGCCGACCCCGTCGACGGCGAGCGCCCGCCCTCCGACGCCGAGTTGACCGCCCGCGTCCGGGCCGGGGACGACACCGCGTACGAGGAGATCTACCGTCGGCACGCCGACTCCGTGCGCCGGTACGCGCGCACCTGCTGCCGGGACAACTTCACCGCCGAGGACCTGGCCGGCGAGGTGTTCGCCCGCACCCTCCAGGCCCTCCGGGCGGGCAAGGGGCCCGACTTCGCCGTCCGCGCCTACCTGCTGACCGCCGTGCGCAACGTCGCCGCCGCCTGGCACCGCAGCGAGCGGCGCGAACAACTCGTCGACGACTTCTCCGTGTTCGCGCAGACCTCGGCCGCCGTCGCCGAGTTCGACCTCGCCGACCCGGGCGCCGACGCCTGGGCGATGGCCCTGGCCGACCAACGCATGGTGATGCAGGCCTACGCCGAACTGCCCGAGGACGACCGGGTGGTGCTCTGGCACACCGAGGTCGAGCGGGAATCCCCCAAGACCGTCGCCGTGATGCTCGGCAAGACCGCCAACGCCACCGCCGTCCAGGCCCACCGGGCCCGCGACCGGTTGGCCGCCGGCTTCCTCCAGGCGCACGTCTCCGGCAGCCAGGACAGCACCTGCGAGTCGTACGCCAACCGCCTCGGGGCGTACGCGCGCGGCTCGCTGCGCAAGCGGGCCTCGGCGGAGGTCGGTCGGCACCTCAAGGAGTGCGACCGCTGCACGGCGGCCTGCCTGGAACTGACCGAGATCAACACCGGGCTGCGCGCGCTGCTGCCCGGCGGTGTGCTGGTCTGGATCGGCGTCGGCGGGGCCGGGTTCGCGGCGGCCGCCGTGGGCGGCGTCGCGGCGGTCGGCGGAGCCGCGGCGGCCGGGACGGCCGCCGCGGCGACGGGTGGGACGGCGGGTGCCGGGGCTGCCGGTGCGGCCGGGGCCGGTGCCTCCTCGGGTGGCGGCGCCGCCGGGGCGGTGGCGGGCGAGGGCATGGGCACGGCCGCCAAGGCCGGCATCGCCGCCGCCATCGCGGTGGCCGCGGCCGCCGTCGCCGCGTACGCACTCACCGGCTCGCCCGAGGCCAAGCCCCCGGCGGCCGCTCCCCCGGTCACCAGCGCTCCGGCCGTGCCGCGCCCGGCGGCCCCCGCGCCGCCCGCTCCCGCGCCCGCGCCCGCGCCCAGCAGTGCCGCGCCGGCGCCGGAGCAGCCCGCGCCGAGCCCGCCGCCGCCCGTGCAGCCGACGCCCACGCACGAGCCGAAGAGCCCGGCGCCCGCGCCGAGCCCCCCGGCTCCGCGGCCGCCCGTCGTGCCGCCGCCGGTCGTGCCCGAGCCGACGATCCCGTCCGTGCCCGTGCCCGACGTACCGGTGCCCACCGTGCCGGACGTGCCGGTGCCGACCGTCGTGCCCACGCCCACGCCGCCCGTGCCCACCGACTTCTGGGCGGACTCGCTGCCCGTCGTCAAGCCGGGCAACAACCGGGTGCCGCCGCCCGGGCCGAGCATCCGGCAGAAGGGCAGCGGCGCCTTCCAGCAGCGCTCCGGCGGCTGGATCGGCGGCGACTACCACCCCCACGCCCTCACCGTGCACGCGCCGGCGACCACGCTGATCGACCTCAACCGCACCTGCACGTCCTTCGACGCCGTCGCGGGGGTGGACGACGTGACGCTCTCGCCGGGCGGGGTCGTGTTCTCCGTCCAGGGCGGCGACGGCAGCACGCTGTGGCGCTCCCGCCCGCTCGCGGCCGGGGACGACGCGGTGCCGGTGCACGTGCCGCTGGCCGGGCAGACCTCGATCCGGCTGGTGGTCACGCCGGTGAACGGGGTGTGGTCGGTGCTGAACGTGGCGGACTGGGCGGAGGCCCGGTTCAGGTGCTCCTGAACCGGGCCTCCGGGCCCGGGGCCGTCCGACTCAGATCGCGCAGGTGCCGTCCGCGCAGGACTCGCCCGCCGGGGCGACCGGCTGCGGGGCCGGGCGGCTCTCGCCGATCTCGGCGGCCACCTGGTCCAGGACCTTGCGGAAGGTCTCGGCGTCCTGGGCGCCCTGGACGGCCCACTTGCCCTCGAAGACGAAGGTCGGCACCGCGTTGACGCCGATCTCGCGGGCCTCCGCCAGCTGGGCCGCCACCTCGGCCGCGCCCTCGTCGCCCGCGAGGTAGGCGGCGGCGCGGTCGCGGTCGAGGCCGACGGAGGCGGCGATGTCGGCCAGGGCCGCGCGGTCGCCGACGTCGACACCGTCGGTGAAGTGCGCCTTCAGCAGGGCCTCCTTGAGGCGGCCCTGGGCCTCGGCGCCGTACTCCGTCTCGGCCAGGTGCAGCAGGCGGTGGCCGAGGACGGTGTTGACGTGCTGGGCGGCGTCGAAGTCGTACGTCAGGCCCTCGGCGAGGCCCAGCTCGGCGACCCGGGCGTCCATCGCGACGGACTGCGGGCCGTAGCGCTCGGCGAGCCAGGCGCGGTGGGGGCTCGCCGTCGCGGGGGCGTCGGGGACGAGCTGGTACGGGCGGTAGACGAGCTCGACGGCGTCCTTGCCCGGGAAGCCCTCCAGGGCCTGCTCGAAGCGGCGCTTGCCGATCCAGCACCAGGGGCAGGCGATGTCGCTGTAGATCTCGACCTTCATGCGGGGGGACTCCAAGGGGGGTGACCGTCGTGTTTCCGTCTTTCCGGATTAGGTGAACGGTGAACCATCTCGGGGCATTCCCGGCGGGGAGGACCCTCAGGTCGGCGGCGCCGGGACCACGAGGACCGGGCAGGCGGCGTGGTGCACGGCCGCCGAGCTCACCGAGCCCAGCAGCAGGCGGGCGAACCCGCCGTTGCCCCGGGTGCCGACCACCAGCGTGTGCTGCCGGGTCGAGGCCTCCAGCAGCACCTCGATCACGTTGCCGAGCACCACGTGCAGGGACATCTCCCCGGCGTACGGGCGGGGGCGCTGGCGCTGCACGGCCCCGACGGCGCGGCGCAGCCCGTCCGCCATGCTCTCGACGAGGGTCTCCACGCTCTCCTGCACCAGCTCCGCCATCCCCGGCGGGTAGCCGGCCGGGGCCGGGTTCACCACGGCGAGCACGTACAGGGGCAGGCCGAACAGCTCGGCCTCCGTCATCGCCCGGTCCAGCGCCCACAGCGACCCGTCCGAGCCGTCGCAGGCCGCGAGCACCCCCGCCGGCCGCCCGGACGGCGGGCGCCCCAGCACCGACAGCACCACGGGCACCACCCGCTCCGGACCCACACCGGCCACCGCACCCTCCTCACCCCGGACCCCACGACCCCGCCATCATCACCCGCCCGCCCCACCCCGCCCGGTCAAGCCGCGCCGGACCCTGCGGGGGCGGGAGGGCGCGCCGGCGGGTCAGGGGGTGAGGGACGGGGGCTCGGGGTGGGGGAGGCCGGTCCAGCAGGCGCCGTGGCGGCGGGAGCGGAGGCGGCGGAGCCAGAGTTCGGTGGAGACGAGGTCGGCGAGGCCGGCGAGGGTGGCCGGGGTGAGGGGGGTGGCGGGGTCGGCGGTGCGGGCGAGGTGGGTGCGCAGGGCCGGGAGGTCGATGAGGCCGGCCTCGGCGAGGAGGGGGGCGTCGAAGAGTTCGGCGAGGCCGTCGGCGGCGAGGCGCAGGCCGGCGCGGGTGGGGGCGGCGCGGTCGGGGCGCGGGCCCCGGCCCCAGTCGGGGGGCAGGTCGGTGCGGCCGGCGCCGGTGAGGACGGCGTGCAGGAGGGCGTGGCGGGCGCCGGGCTGGAGGCGGACGTCGTCGGGCAGGAGGCGGGCGGCGCGGATCACCTGGTTGTCGAGGAAGGGCGCGTGCAGCCGCTGGCCGGGCTGTTCGGCGGCGTGCACCAGCGTGCGGAAGGAGCGCGCCTGCCGGTGGAGGGCGTGCCGGGCCCGGTGCGCGCCGGGGTGTTCGTCGGGCGCCGGTCTGCGCGCCGCCAGGCGGAGCCGTAGCGCCACCGAGGAGAGCGCCTCGTCGGAGAGCCAGCGGGCGGCCGGGCCGGGGACGCACCAGGCGAGGTCCAGGGCCGAGCGGCGCCCCGCCGTACCGACCCCGTCCGGGACGTGGCGGGCGGTCAGCTTGGCCGCCGCCTCGTCCAGCGCCTCCGCGTAGCGGACCCGGGAGAGCCGGTGGGCGGCGCGGACGACGGTGAGCGGGGTGCGCAGCGCGCCCGTCAGCACGCCCGCCGCGGCTCGGTCGACCCCCGCCAACGCGGCTACCGGGGGCAGGAGTTCGCGCGGGCGGCCGGCCCGGATCAGGTCCGCGAGCCGGGCCGGGTGCCCGTCCAGCACCTGCCGGGCGCCGTAGCCGGTGAGGTGGTCGGCGCCCCCGGCGTCGAAGCGGGCCACGGCCCGGGCGGCGGCCACGAGTTCGGGGCCGGGCTCGTCCGTGAGCGGGCCGGACTGCGGGTCGGCGCCCAGGCCCGCGTACGGGAGGGTGCCGGGGCCGGGGTCGAGGACGGTGTGCCGCAGGCGCGGGGTGTCGGGGGCGAGGGCGAGGGTGGCGGAGGGTTCGGTCTCGCCGAGGGTGACGGCGGCCAGTTGCTCGGGCGCGGAGGGCCCGCGCCCGCCGTCCCGGACCCAGGAGCCCTTGACGGCGCCGCTGCGCGCACCGGCGGGGGCCGGGGCGGCCGCCTCCCTGGGCGCGGCCGGGGACGGCGCCGGGGGCAGCGGAACGGCGGCGGCGAGCAGGGCGACGGTCGCGGAGGCGGTGCCGTACGAGAGGTCGACGCCGAGCCGGGCCCGCCCGTCCGGCGAGGGCGCGGGCACCGTGGTGCGGACCCGGGAGCGGACGGACTCCAGCAGCGCGCGGGTGAGTTCGCGGATCGCGGGCGCCTCGCCGCGCGGCTGCTCGGTGGCGGCCGGCTCGTCGTAGCCGGAGACGTACGGACGCCCGGCGTGGATGGTGAGGGTGTGGCCGGGCGGCACCCGCTGGACGCCCAGGTACGGCGTGCCGGTGCCGAGCGCCTCCGGGGACTCGGGGCAGGCGAGCCGGGCGGCGAGGTGGCCGGTGTCGAGCGGGGCGCCGACGAGGTCGGCGAGCGGGAGGGCGGCGGTGGCGTACGCGGTGCCGCCGGCCCAGGGGGTGTGGAAGACGGGCTGGGCACCGGCGAGGTCGGTGAGCAGCAGGGTGGAGCGGGCGCCGGTGCGCAGCACGACGGTGTAGCTGCCGGGCCAGGCGGTGAGGTGGCGGACGGCGCCGCCCCGGGCGGCGGCGAGGCCCGCGGCGAGTTCGGCGTCGGTGGCGCCGCAGTGGCCGAGGACGGCGAGCCGGGTGGTGGCGGGGGTGTCCTCGGCGGTGTCGGGGGCGGTGGGCCCGGTGCCGACCACGGCGGGGGCGCCGGGCCGCAGGATGACGAGCCGGATCTCCTCGGGGCGCCAGTCGCCCACCGCCCAGAGGGGGTTGGGGCCCGCCCACAGCGGGCGCGCGGCGATCGGGGCGACGGTGGCGAGGGCCTCGTGCGCCGGCCTTCCCGGCCGGGGCGCGCCCGTGCTCCAGCCCGTCAGCCACCGCATCGCGCCTCCACCGGACGAGGACCCGCACCCGCGGCGCGTCGGCCGCCGGGTGGTGGCCGGGCCGGGCGCGGGCGGCGGGCCCGTACGGACGGGCGGGCCGCCGGCGCTCCCGGCGCGCCGTCTGGGAGACATGGTGCCACCGCCGGGGGCCGCCGGTGCCGGTGTTTCCGGTTCCGGTTGTGCGTCACCGGGGCCGGGCGGGGCGGGTGACGACGCGTCGGGGATGGCGCCGGGCACCGCGCGGCGGATTCCGGACGGCGGTGCGGCGGGTTCCGGCCGACGGCGGCGGGTGCGGTTCCGCTTGGGGCGCGCGGGGGCGGTCCGGGCCTTCCCCTCCAAGGCCCGGGCCGCCCCGGGAACGCCTTGGCATGGGCATCGCGAGATGGCCGAAAGGCGTCGCCCAGTCCGGGAGGGCATCCGCATGCCCTCCCGGACTCCGCTGCCGCCCGCGGGGATTGAGGCGGCGGCATCCCCCGGCCCGCCGGGTCCTCGACGGCGGGCCGACCCACGACCACCAGCGAATCGCCGACCTGCCGGTCGGGCCAGGGGGCACGGCCGGGCGCACATCGACACGGGACCGGAGCACGAGGCTCCGGCGCGCGGCGGACCCGGCCGGAAACGAGTGGTCCGGACCAACTCCCGCGCCACTCCGGCACGGTGGGCCGGGCACGCGATCCCGCCATCCGGAATGCGACCTCTTAACCCTCGGAACGCGTCCGACTACTCTAGGTACAGCAGCTACGGCCCGGCGCCGCCCGGGCCCCGCGCACAAGGCCGCAGGAGGTGCAGCCGCCACCATGACCGTCAGCCCACGAGGACCGAACGAACGGCTCGGCACGCTCCTGTCCCTCGCCCAGATCAGCAACGCCGGACTGGCCCGCAGGGTCAACGACCTCGGCGCGCAGCGCGGGTTGACCCTGCGCTACGACAAGACCTCCGTCGCCCGCTGGGTCAGCAAGGGCATGGTCCCGCAGGGGCCCGTCCCGCACCTGATCGCCACCGCGATCGGCGGCAAGCTCGGCCGGCCCGTCCCGCTGGAGGAGATCGGCCTCGGCGACACCGACCCGGCGCCCGAACTCGGCCTGGCCTTCCCGCGCGAAGTGGCCGACGCCGTGCGCTCGGCCACCGACCTGTGGCGGGTCGACCTCGACCTGCGGCGCGGCCCCGGCGGCGGGCGGTGGAGCGACAGCCTGGCCGGCACCTTCTCGGTGGCCGCGTACGCGACGCCCGTCTCCCGCTGGCTGATCAACCCGGCGGACGGCTCGGTGGCCCGTGAGGCGCCGCGCTCGCCCAGCGAGAGCTCCTCCTACCGGGTCGGCCACTCCGACGCGGCGAAGCTGCGCGAGGCGGCCCAGGAGGCCCGCCGCTGGGACTCCAAGTACGGCGGCGGGGACTGGCGTTCGTCGATGGTGCCGGAGTGCCTGCGGGTGGAGGCGGCCCCGCTGCTGCTCGCCTCGTACAGCGACGCGGTGGGCCGGGCGCTGTTCGGCGCGACCGCCGAACTGACCAGGCTGGCCGGGTGGATGGCCTTCGACACCGGGCAGCACGAGGCCGCCCAGCGGTACTACATCCAGGCGCTGCGGCTCGCCCGGGCCGCCGCCGACGTGCCGCTCGGCGGGTACGTGCTGGCCTCGATGAGCCTCCAGGCGGGCTACCGGGGCTTCGCCGAGGAGGCCGTCGACCTCGCGCAGGCCGCGCTGGAGCGCAACCGGGGGCTGGCCACGGCCCGCACCATGAGCTTCTTCCACCTGGTCGAGGCGCGGGCCCAGGCCAAGGCGCGCAACGCGGCGGCGTGCGCGACGGCGCTCGGCGCGGCGGAGAGCGCGCTGGAACGGGCGCGCGCCGGTGACCCCGACCCGGCCTGGATCGACTTCTACGCCTACGACCGGCTGGCCGCCGACGCCGCCGAGTGCTTCCGCGACCTCGGGGTGCCCTCCAAGGTCCGGCAGTTCACCCGCGAGGCGCTGGCCACGCCCACCGAGGGGTACGTGCGCTCGCACGGCCTGCGGCTGGTGGTCTCGGCGATGGCCGAGGCGGAGGCGGGCGACCTGGACGCGGCGGTGGCCGCCGGCGAGCGGGCCGTGGAGGTGGCCGGGCGGATCTCCTCGCAGCGGAGCCGCGAGTACGTGGTGGAGATGCTGCGCCGGCTGGAACCCTTCCAGGGTGAACGCCGCGTACGGGAGTTGACGGAGCGGGCGCGCGCGGTGATCGTCGCGCCGGCGTGAGCGGCGCGCGGCGGGCGGTAATTCGGATGCACCTGCGAGAGAGGCCCTACTAAGGTCTCTCTCGTCCAGGTGCGCAGGCAGAGGTTACTTCCACTCCGGATGGGCGGGTCGCGGGTTCGAGTCCCGCCACCGACTTTCGGGTCGGTGTAGCTCAGTTGGTAGAGCAGCTATGTCACCTCAGCCGACTTCGAACTCTGGACACCTACACGTGAACAGTTCGTCCGCACCTCCCGGTGCGAAGGCAGCGGTTACTTCTGGTTGAGCGTCCGTAGGACGTAGCGGTTCGAGCCCGCGATACCGCCGCCAATCCTGATCTCGGGAGGCTCTGCTCTCCAGGGGTGCCCGAGCTGGGCACCCCTGGCCGCAGCATGCCTCCCTCCCGTCGCGAAGAACCGCACTCCGAGGGGGGCTGCAGCATGTCCAGGTTCAACATCCGCAAGAAGAAGGCCGCGCCAGGTCCCGTCTCGCCCGTGGCCACCACCGGCAAGGTCGTCGTCAACGCCAACGGCGGTGCGGGGCACGTCCGGGACACCCGGTCCGAGCTGTTCCTGCTCGCCGTCGCCAACATGGTCGGCCGGCACGCCTTCCACGAGCACGGCGGCGCCCGCGACGACCGGTACACCGCCCTCGTGCGCGAACTCGCCGTCAGCGACCCGGAGTGGACGTTCAAGCTGCTGCGCTGGCTGCGGTACGGCGCGCAGATGCGCACCGCCGCGCTGGTCGGCGCCGCCGAGTTCACCCGGGCCCGGCTGGACGCCGGCGCGCCGGGCTGGTCCCGGCAGGCCGTCGCCGCCGTGCTGCGCCGCCCCGACGAGCCGGGCGAGCTGCTCGCGTACTGGACGTCGCGCTACGGCCGGGCGCTGCCCAAGCCGGTCAAGCGCGGTGTCGCGGACGCCGTCCAGCAACTCTACGACGCCCGCGCGCTGCTCAAGTACGACACGGCGGGCAAGGGCTACCGCTTCGGCGACGTCCTGGAGCTGACGCACCCGGCGCCGCACCCGGCGAAGGACTGGCAGGGCCCGCTCTTCCGGTACGCGCTGGACCGCCGGCACCGGCCGGACGAGGCGCTCCCCCCGGCCACCGACGCGATGCTCACCGCCAACCGCGAGCTGCTCGCCCTGCCCGTCGAGGAGCGGCGGGCGGCCGTGACGGCGCCCGGCGGCGCCGAGCGGCTGGCGGCGGCCGGGCTGACGTGGGAGGCCCTGGCCGGCTGGCTCCAGGGGCCGATGGACGCCGCCGCCTGGGAGGCGGTCATCCCATCCATGGGCCCGATGGCGCTCGTGCGGAACCTGCGCAACTTCGACGAGGCGGGAGTCTCGGACGAGGTCGCGGAGGCGGTGGCCCGGCGGATATCCGACAAGGCCGAGGTCCGGCGCTCGCGCCAGTTCCCCTTCCGGTACCTGGCCGCCCACCGGCACACGCGCTCGCTGCGCTGGGGGCACGCGCTGGAGAAGGCGCTCGCCCACTCACTCGCCAACGTGCCCGAACTGCCGGGCCGCACGCTGGTCCTCGTCGACCGCTCCGGCTCGATGTTCGACCGGCCCAGCGCGCAGACCCAGCTCAACCGGGCCGACTCGGCCGCGATCTTCGGCACCGCGCTGAAGGTCCGCGCCGCGCAGGCCGACCTCGTCGAGTTCGGCACCGCGCACAAGGTGGTCGAGGTCGAGCCCGGGGAGTCGGTGCTGCGGGTGCTGGAGCGGTTCTCCAGCCTCGGCGGCACCAACACCGCCATGGCCGTCCGCGAGAACTACCGGGGGCACGACCGGGTGGTCATCGTCACCGACGAGCAGACCGGCTGGGAGCGCAACGGCCACGACCCGCTCGCCGCCGTCCCGGCCCACGTGCCGGTCTACACCTGGAACCTCGCGGGCTACGCCACCGGCCACGGCCCCAGCGGCGTCGCCAACCGGCACACCTTCGGCGGTCTGACCGACGCGGCGTTCCGGCTGATCCCGCTGCTGGAGGCGGGGCAGGACGCGGGCTGGCCGTGGGAGGCCGGCGAATAGACCGAGTGCCGCGCGGAGCCGGGGGGCTCGACGCGGCACACCGGAGCACGGCCGGGGGGCGGCCCGTCGAACACGGCGGGCCGAGGCCGGGCACACGGGGGCGCGGCGGCGCGCCGGGTCGGGGGGCCCGGCGCGCCACCGCACGCCCCCGCGCGGCCGGACCGCGCACACCACCTGACCTGCCGGGACGCCGTACACCCGCGCGGCGGAGCCTTCACGGGCCGACCGGCGCGCGGGAGAACGGCCGCCCCTGCCGACCCGACGCGCTCTCGACGCCCTCCCGCCCCCGTGGCAGCATCGGCGGCACACAACAGCCGGGCGTCAGGCGGGAGCGAGCGGTGGCGGGCGAGTTCGATGTCGTTGTCGTGGGTGGCGGGATCGTCGGACTGGCCACGGCCTACGCACTGACCCAGGCGCGTCCGGACCTGCGGCTGGCGCTGCTGGAGAAGGAGAACGGCTTCGCCGCGCACCAGACCGGCCGCAACAGCGGGGTCATCCACAGCGGCGTCTACTACCGCCCCGGCTCGTACAAGGCCCGCTTCGCCGTGGCCGGCGCCGCCGAGATGGTGGAGTTCTGCCGCGAACAGGGCATCCCGCACGAGGTCACCGGCAAGCTGATCGTGGCGACCTCCGCCGCCGAACTGCCCCGGATGGCGACGCTGGCCGAGCGCGGCCGGGCGAACGGCATCCCCGTGATCGAGCTGGACCGCGCCGGGATCGCCGACTACGAGCCGAACGTCACCGGCGTGGCCGGGCTGCACATCGGCACCACCGGCATCTGCGACTTCCCCGCCGTGGCGGCGGCCTTCGCCCGGCTGGCCAGGGAGGCCGGCGCCGAGCTGCGCCCCGGCCGCGCGGTGCGCTCCGTGGACCGCCGCCGCGACGGCGTGACGGTGACCACCGACGCCGGGGAGCTGCGCGCCCAGGTGCTGGTGAACTGCGCCGGCCTGCACAGCGACCGGATCGCCCGGATGGCCGGGGACGACACCGGCGTGCGGATCGTCCCGTTCCGCGGCGAGTACTACGAACTGACCGAGAAGCGGCGGGACCTGGTCAACGGCCTCGTCTACCCCGTGCCGGACCCGGCCTTCCCCTTCCTCGGCGTGCACCTCACCCGGGGCATCCACGGGGACGTCCACGTCGGCCCGAACGCCGTGCCCGCGATGGCCCGCGAGGGCTACGACTGGCGCACCGTCAGCCCGCGCGACCTCGCCGACACCCTCGCCTTCCCCGGCACCTGGCGCATCCTGCGCCGCCACTGGCGCTACGAGGTCGGTGAGCTGCACCGCTCGCTGTCCAAGCGGGCGTTCACCGCCGCCGTCCAGCACCTGATGCCCGCCGTGACATCCGAGGACCTGGTGCCCGCCACGGCCGGGGTCCGGGCCCAGGCGGTGGCCCGGGACGGCTCCCTGCTGGACGACTTCGCCTTCGCCGGCTTCGACCCGGAGGACCCGCGCTCCCCGCGCCGCACCGTGCACGTGCTCAACGCCCCCTCCCCCGCCGCCACGGCCTCGCTGCCGATCGGCCGGGAGGTCGCCCGCCGGGCCCTGGCCGCCCTGGAGGCCGGCGCCTGAGAGCCCCGGACGGGCTGCGGACGGGCTGCGAACGAGCCCCGGATGAGCCCCGTCACACACCCCGACGGACCACCCGGACGGCCCCGTAGACTCGGGTCACTGTGACTGCCACCGCCCCGACCCCCCAGCCCTCGCCGTCCGCCCGGCTGTCCGCCGCGCCCGCGGCCTACCCCGCGCCGATGTACCCGCACAAGGCCACCGAGGCCCAGCACCGCGAGCGCCGCATCCGCAGCTTCCAGCCGCGCCGGGGCCGGATGACCAACGCCCAGGCGGGCGCCCTCGACCGCGGCTGGGAGCAGTACGGCATCCCGATCGACGGCACCCCGCTGGACCTCGCGGAGCTGTTCGACGGCCTGCCGGTCACCCTGGAGATCGGCTTCGGCATGGGCGAGACCACCGCCGCGATGGCCGCCGCCGACCCGTCCACCGGCATCCTCGCCGCCGACGTGCACACCCCCGGCCACGGCAACCTCATCGGCCTGTTGGAGCGGGACGGCTCGCGCAACGTCCGCACGGCCGCCGGCGACGCGGTCATCCTGCTGCGCGACATGCTCCAGGACGCCTCGCTCTCCGGCCTGCGGGTGTACTTCGCCGACCCGTGGCCCAAGCCCAAGCACCACAAGCGCCGCCTGGTGCAGCCCACCTTCCTGGAGCTCGTCCTGCCCCGGCTCGCCCCCGGTGCCCTGGTGCACTGCGCCACCGACTGGGAGCCGTACGCGGAGCAGATGCTGGAGGTGCTCTCCGCCTCCGGCGAGTTGGAGAACCTGCACCCCGAGGGCGACGGCACGGGCTGGCTGGAGCCGGCCGACCACCCGGAGGGCAGCGTCCCCGGCTACGCGCCGCGCCCCGACTGGCGCCCGGTGACCAAGTTCGAGCGCGCGGGGATCGCCAAGGGCCACGTGGTGCACGACCTGCTGTTCCGCCGCCGCTGACCAACCGGCCGCAATTCGAACGGGTGACCGCGCCCAGCGGGGCGCGGTTGACCCGGACGGCCCAGTCGTCATGACCCGGACGGACGATTCGTCCCGACTCCTCCCGGCGGACGGCCCCCGTGGCCTACCCTGAGCCGCATGGGCAGCCCGGTCGGCGGCGGGCTCCGGGTCACCGCCGGAGACGCCGACGACGCACCGCAGGCGACGGCTCCGCGCACGGGCGACACCCGGACCATCCCGGGACCCCGGGGGCGCCGGGCCGACCGGCCCCTGCCGCCCCTCCTCCCCCAGCCCCGCCCGGCCCCCGCACCCGCCGCCCGCCGGGGCCGCTCGCCCGCGCTCTCCTCCCTCACCGCCACCACCGTGCTGGCCCTGGCCGCCTGCGGGGCGCTGATCCTGCACCTCGTCCAGCGCCAGACCGGCACACTCGGCCTGTTCGTCGGCCTCGGGCTGGCGATGGTCCCGCTGCCCTTCGTGCTCGGCGCCCTGGCCTGGCTCAACCTGACGGCCGGGGTCCCGCTGCGGCACACCGTGTTCTGCCTGGCCTGGGGCGCCTTCGCGGCCACCACCGTCGCCATCCTGGCCAACAACTGGACGGCCAGTCACCTCGCCAACCGCCAGGGCCCGCTGGGAGAACTGCTCGGCCCCGGGATCGCCACCCCGCTCATCGAGGAGTGCGCCAAGGCCACCGCCCTGCTGGTCCTGCTGCTGCCGCTCGGCCGGCGGATGCGCTGCCGGGGCCGCCGTACCCGCCCCTGCGCCCCGCTGCTGCACCGCACGCCCGCCCCGCGCCGCCCCCGCCCGTACGGGCACCGACCGGCCGGCCGCGGCGCCGGGCCGAGGCCGCGCCCGTTCCTGCGGCCGCTGCCGTACCTGAGCGAGGGCGGGCACCGCCGCTCCCGGCCGCGCACGCTGGCCGCCGGGGTGGTGCTCGGCGGGATGACGGCCTGCGGGTTCGCCTTCACCGAGAACGCCCTCTACCTGGGCCGGGCCTTCACCAGCGACCAGCGGCAGCGGCTGGACAGCATCGGCCTGGGCACCCGGCCCAGCATCCGCGACTTCGACAGCACCGTGCAGACCTTCGTGCTGCGCGCCCTGCTCTCCCCCTTCGCCCACCCGCTGTTCACCGCGCTGACGGGCATCGGCCTGGCCGTCGCCCTGACCAGCGGGCGGCGCTGGCTGGCCCGGCTGGCCGTCCCGACCGGGCTGCTGCTGGCGATGGCGCTGCACGGCACCTGGAACGCCGCCGCGGACCTGGGGACGGACGGCTTCCTGGTGGTCTACGGGGCGCTGATGGTGCCCTGCTTCCTCGCCCTGGTCGTCTTCGCCGCCTGGGCGAGAACCCGGGCCTCGCGCGGCCCCGCCCGGCGCGGGCACCGGCGGGCGGAGGAGCCCGCCTGAGCCGGGTCCCGGGAGGGGCCGAGAACCGGGCCCGGAGAACCGATTTCCCTTCTCGGCGCCTTCCCCGTATTGTTGTGTTCACCGACGCGGGGTGGAGCAGCTCGGTAGCTCGCTGGGCTCATAACCCAGAGGTCGCAGGTTCAAATCCTGTCCCCGCTACTCAGTAGCAGGAAGGCCCGGAGGATTCGTCCTCCGGGCCTTTCGCATTCCCCGGCCACGGCGGCCGATCGAAAATCCGTTGCCCTCCCTCCGAGGGGCTGCCTATGGTGGGCCCACACTGAAAGGAGGTGATCCTGAGTTGAGTTCCTTCAGGATGCGTGAGGTGGCTGCTCGCTAGAGCCGCCCCTGCCTGCGCAGGGTGAGGCCCTCGGCCTCCGGCAGGCGAAATCCACAGCAGTCACCCGGCCCGTGGGCTCACCGGTACATCCCCGGTGCCTCGGCGTCAGGCCAGTGCACGGGCCGACGCGTGAGGAGCAGCCCACGGGCCGTCTGCGTTCCCGAACGCGAACGGCGGCGCTAGAGTCGGGCGGCGCGGGTATCCGGAGCGCAGTGGCGTGGACACGGGGGGTGTGCGGTGGCGAAGGCGCGGCGGAACGGGGCGGTCGGCCTGCGGACGGCGAAGGGGGCGGCGGTCGGGGTCCTCACGGGGACGGGCCTGCTCGGCCTGCTGCTGTTCGCCGTCGACCGGGACCAGCCGTGGCGGGCGATCGGCGGCGGCCTGGTGGTGGCCGGGGCCGCGACGGTGCTCGGCGGCGTGCTGGGCTTCCTGTTCGGGGTGCCCCGGGTGCGCGACAACTCCGGTGAGCCGCAGGGCTCGTACGCGCCGAACACCAATCTGGAGCAGGTCTCGGACTGGCTCACCAAGGTGCTGCTGGGCGTCGGCCTGACGCAGCTGGGCTCGCTGGGCGAGCGGCTGCACCGGACCGGTACGGCGCTGGCGCCCGCGCTCGGCGGGGGTGACGCGGCGGCGCCGTTCGCCTCCGCGCTGGTGGTGTACTTCCTGGTGCTCGGCTTCCTGGCCGGCTGGCTGGTGACCAGGCTCGCGCTGCCCCGGGTGCTCACCGACGCCGACCAGGCGCTGGACCTCTTCCTCGCCGGGCAGGACCGCGACCGCCACGGCGACAAGGTCGGCGCGGACGACCTGCGGGTCCGGGCGATGCAGCAGCTCGGCCTGCTCGGCGGCACGACGGAGCAACCGGCCGCGCTGGCGGGCCAGTTGCCGCCCTCGGCGGTCGCGCCGAACGGGCCGGACGGCCTGGTGGCCGAGGTCCGGGCGACGGCGCGGCGCTCGGCGCTGACGGCCGAGCAGGTGCGACAGCTGTTCGCGGAGGGCTCGGAGGGCCGGCGCGTCCAGGCGCTGGCGCTGATGCAGGGCGATCCGGCGCTGGCGGACCTGTCGAGCGTGCTGGACGCGATCGAGCACCCGCGCTCGGACTTCGAGCAGTACCACGCGCTGCTGGCCGCCCGGGGCCTGCTCTCCCGGCTGCCGGTGGCCGACGCCCAGCGGCTGCGGGACGCGGTGGCCGGGCGGCTGATGGACCCGGAGGGGATTCCGTACGGGTCGGACCGCAGCTGGCTGGCGGAGAAGATCCTCTCCCAACTGCCGGCCGCGCCCCCGCTCGTCCCGGCCCAGCCGGTGGAGAAGTCCTAGACGGACCGGCTGCGGTGGTCGGCCGCGCGCAGCACCAGGACGCTGCGGGTGCGGCCGTCGCCGGGGCGCGGGAAGCGGTGGACCTCGGTGGCGATCCGGCGCTCGCCGAGGGCGTACCGCAGGGCGTCGAGGTGGCCGCAGCGGCGGCCGTACCCGTCGTGCAGCGGCTGGACGCGGACCTCGCCGGCCGGGGAGGTCACCCGGACCAGCTCGACCAGGGCCGCCAACTGCCGCTCGGGGCCGAACAGTTCGGGGTAGGCGAAGATCAGGTACCCGCTGAGGGTGAGCGCGAAGGCGCCGTCCGCGAAGGGCAGCCGGGGCAGCAGGGCGGCCACGTAGCGCTGCGGGTGGGCGGCCGAGTCGGCGGTGAAGAGCCGGCGGGCGCGGTCCCAGCTGCGCAGGTAGCTGTCCGGGCGGCGGCCCGGGGGCGGGTGGAGGGACGGGCGGGCGGCCAGGTCGGCGGCCATCGAGGTGCGGGCGGCCAGCGCGTGGGCGGCGACCACGGGCGGGGGCAGCGCGTACGCCGGGTCCACGGCGATCACCCGGCAGCCGAGCGCGCGGGCCTCGGCGGCGAGGCCCGCCGCGCCGCCCGGGCAGTCCAGCAGCGGACCGGGCAGGGCGGCGAGGCGGGCGCGGGTGAGGTCGAACAGGGCGCAGTACTCGTCCAGCGGCCGGGAGGTGACCAGGACGTCCGGGGTGTCGGCGGGGGCGGCCACCCGGCCATCGGAACACGGGCGCCGGGCGCCCGCATCCCGGAGGATCACTGCCCGAGCAGGCCCCGGGCGGCGGCCCGGTCGACGTTGGTCAGGCCGCGCACCAGCTGCGCCGTCAGGAAGACCAGGACCAGGCCGATCGCGGAGAAGGCGGCGATCTGGGCCGGCGACTGGACGTAGTACTCGTAGTGGCCGCTCTCGACGGTGAAGTCGAAGATCCGGTAGCCGGGCCAGCCGACGTAGCGCGGGAAGACCCAGTGGTAGAGCGGGTAGAGGGCCATCGCCCAGCCGAGCAGCAGGAAGACCAGGGTCATGACGAAGCGGAAGATCGCCCACGGGAACATCACCACCTGGTGCAGCACGGCCTTCCAGCCCGCCGCGTCCGCGAGCCGCGCGGTGACGGAGCCCCAGAAGCCCGGCCGGGTCTGCTCCACCGGATCCGGGCCGGACACGTCCACGCCGAGCATGGAGCGCACCCGGGCCCGCTCCATCAGGCCGAGGCCCCGGGCGGTGCTGGTCAGGGCGGCCCAGACGGGCAGGCCGAGGCAGGTGACGACGGTACCGAGGCCGGCGCAGAACAGGGCGACGCAGACGGCGAAGCCCACGATCGCCACCGGCAGCCCGGTGAGCGCGTAGCCGACCTCGCGGTAGTAGTGCGTGGAGAACGGCGCCCGCCAGAACGGCGGCGGCTCCTCCGTGCGGCGGGCCCGGGCGGGGCGCCCCGCGTCCTCGCCGTACCCGCCGAGGGCGTACCGGTCGCCGTCCTGCGTGACGCCGCTGCTGCTCATGTCGCGTTCCCCCGGCCCTTCGCGGTGGTTCGTACTCCTTGACGATCACCAGTCTGGCCGAACGGCGGCGGGCGGAACATCGGGGGGCCCGGCGGATCGGGGGTGGGGTTAACCCCCTACCCGGGTGACCTCCGGGTCGCCGAACAGCGCGTGGAGCGCCTCGGCCCCGTCCGGGGTGTGGCGGTGCTCACGGAGCGCGAGGCGGGGGCGGGTGAGCTGGACGGGGACCATGGCTGCCGAGCCCACCCACGCGCGGATACGGTCGGAGCATGAACGACGAAGACCTGCGGATCGCCCCGCGCACCAGGGCCGCCGACCTGCTCGCCTGGTCGGACGGCCAGGGCCGCCCGCCGGTGGCCGAGGAGCCGCTGCGGGCGGTGCTGGCGCTGCTGGAGCTGGGCGGGGGCAGGATGCACGACGGCTGGCCCGAGCTGACCTCCACCGCGGTGGAGCACCTGCTGTACGAGCGGCTGCACCTGTACGTCCAACCCGCACCGGAGGAGGACCCGCTCGCGTACGGCGCGGCCGTCCTGCTGCTGGTCGACCACCAGCGGGCCGCGCGGCGGCTCAACGCCAAGCGCCAGGAGCGGCTGCACGCCGAGGCCGAGTGGCAGGGCGAGGTCGCCGCCGGGCTGCTGCGCCGCGCCGACCTGGTGACCTGGCCCCGGCTGCACGCCCTGCTGATGCACGCGCACGGGGTGGACGTGGCGGACGGGGGCGCGGTGCGCGACTGGCTGGCCGCCCTGGTGGAGCTGGGCGAGGAGGGGCGCTCGGCCGCGTACGAGGCGCTGGCGGAGGCCGGGTGGCTGGACGAGCAGGACGAGCGGGGCTGGGGCCCGGCCCGGGTGCTGTCCGTGGGCATGGCCACCGACGGCGCGCGCCGGCTGCTGGAGCACGGGCTGATGCGGCGCAGCTACCGCAACCTGGAGGAGCTGACGGCGCTGGGCCGGCCGATGCCGGAGGAGCTGACGGGGGACTTCGAGGAGCTGGAGGAGGCGGCGGCGCAGGCGGCGCTGGACCTGCTCGGGGAGTGGACGGTGCCGGGCCTGGCGCGGCTGCTGGTCGAGGAGTTCCCGGAGCTGGCGCCGGAGCCGGGCGCGGAGGAGATCGACGCGTACCTGGGGCGGTAGGACGGGCACGGAAGGGGCCCGCCGGGGCCCCTTCCGTGCCTACGTCCGTACGTCCGGACGTCCGTTACGGGTTGACGCCGCGCTGCTGGAGCCAGGACTCCGGGTCGACCGGGGCGCCGCCGCCGGGGCGGACCTCCAGGTGCAGGTGCGGGCCGGTGACGTTGCCGGTGGCGCCGACCTTGCCGATCTGCTGACCGCCGGTGACGCTGCCCGAGCCCTTGATGATCGAGGAGAGGTGGCAGTACCAGATCTCGGTGCCGTCGGGCAGGGTCTCGACGATGCGGTAGCCGTACGAGCCGGACCAGCCGGCCGAGGTGATGACGCCCTGGCCGATGGCCATGACCGGGGTGCCGGTGTCGGCGGCGAAGTCCAGGCCGGTGTGCAGGTGGGCCCAGTAGCGGGCGCTCTGGCCGTAGTGGGCGGAGAGGCGGTAGTCGGACTCGGCGACCGGCAGGGTGAGGGCGGCGGCCTTCTTGGCCTCGGCCTCCGCCGCGGCCTTCTTCGCCTCGGCCTCCTTGGCGGCGGCCTTGGCCTCCGCCTCCTTCGCGGCCTGGAGGCGGGCGGTCTCCTCGGCGGCGGTGCGCTGGCTGTCGGCCTGCTGCTGGATGCGGGCGGCGAGCGCGAGGCCGGGGTCGGCGGCGAGGGCGACCGGGGTCTCGTCGGGGGCCTCGACGGCGGGGGCGGCGGCCGGGGTCGCGGAGGCGAAGCCGGTGGCGCCCAGGGTGGCGGCGACGGCGGTGACGCCGAGCAGCGGGGAGGCCCCGCGGGTCTGACGCGGCATCCGGTGGCGGTTGGCCTCGGCCTCGGGGGCCGCGCCGAGGGGGCCGGTGCCGTCCGGCTCGAAGCCGTCGTGGCCGGGGTGACCGGGGTGGTCGAGCAGCTGGATTCCGGCTGCGGGGGTGTGCGTCGACGCCACGGGGGCGCGCTCCTTTCCTTCCCTCGCGCCTACCGGGTTAGCTGACGGGTTCGGAGCAGGAAGGTCTCCTACGGCCGGGCCGGAGCCCCGCCGATTCACCCCAAGGAACGTGGTTCCCCGGCTCCCTGACCTGCCCGGAGGCCGGTCGGCGGGATTAGGCGACGGCGCACGGTGCCGTCTGGGTACGGCGTTGACGACCGCGCTGCGTTATCAAACGTTAATCCGAGGAGGCTCTGATTCCAAGCCGTTCGTCCGGGACGAACGGGAAGCCCGTGAGGGGACGTCAACGAACGATCCCTCACGCGGGGCGCCGCACGCACGGCCCCGACTGAGTACCGGTACTCATGTGCGAGGGCCGGGGCGCCAGCATGCTGGGCGCCATGAGCGCACCGATGCAGAGCCGCACGACGGCCGCCTACTACATCCAGGCCGTCCTCTCCTTCGCGATCTCCGGCACGGCCCTCGCCGTCGGGATCGCCTACCTGCCCGTCGGGGGGTGGGTCCGCGCCTTCCTGGGGGTGGGCCTGCTCTACACCGTCACCTCCGCGTTCACGCTGGCCAAGGTGATCCGGGACCGGCAGGAGGCCGGCGACACCGTCGCCCGGGTCGACCAGGCGCGGCTGGAGAAGCTGCTGGCCGAGCACGACCCGTTCCAGGGGCCCTGACGGGGCCGTGTCGCCGACCGCTTGACGGCTAAGGCTATTAGCCTTAGCTTTATGGCTATCGGCAGCACGAACCCCGGAGCGAGGAGATTCCCCATGAACGGCACCGCCACCCCGGCCACCGGCCACCTCGACCTCCCCGGCGGCCGGATCGCCTACGACGACACCCGGCAGGGCGACGGCCTCCCCGTCGTCCTGCTCCCGGGGATGCTCGACAGCCGCACCGCCTACCGCCACCTCAGGCCGCTGCTCACCGCCGCCGGGCGGCGGGTCGTCACCATGGACCTGCGCGGCTTCGGCGAGAGCTCCATCGCCTGGGACGACTACTCCCCCGCCGCGATCGCCGGCGACGCCCTCGCCCTCCTCGACCACCTCGGCATCGAGCGGGCCGTCCTGGTCGGGCAGTCCTACACCGGCGCCACCGTCGTCCGGGCCGCGATCGACGCGCCGGAGCGGGTCGCCGGGATCGCGCTGATCGACGCCTTCGTGGAGAACCCGCCGAGCGGCCTGATGAAGGCCGTCATGACGGCGATGGGCGCGATGCTCGTCCACTGGCCCGCCTCCTGGGGCCTCTACCTGCGGAAGATGGCCTACCCGGGCCCCAAGCCGGCCGACTTCGACGCGTACGTGGACGGGCTGGTCGCCGCCCTGCGCACCCCCGGCCGCAAGGCCGCCACCCGGGGCCACGTCGGCGGGGACTCCGCGCCGGTGGGCTGGGCGGAGCAGGTCCGCTGCCCGGCGATCGTCCTGATGGGCTCCAAGGACCCCGACTTCCCGGACCCGGCGGCCGTCGCGCAGCGGCAGGCGGAGAAGCTGCGGGCGGAGAAGGTGATGATCGACGGGTCGGGGCACTACCCGATGGCCGACAACCCGCAGGCCGTCGCGGACGCCCTGCTGCCCTTCCTCGCCCGGCTCGCCTGAGCCCGCCCCCTCGGACGGAGAGAGACCCCCATGCCCCGCGTAGGACTGAACCCCGAGCAGGTCGTCGACCACGCCCTCGGCCTCATCGACGAGCAGGGCGCGGACGGGCTGACGCTCGCCGCCGTCGCCGCCCGGGCCGGCGTGGCCACGCCCTCGCTGTACAAGCACGTCAGCGGCGGCCTGACCGAGCTGCGGCGGCTGATCGCCGTCCGCGTCACCGGGGACCTCGCCGACCGGCTCGCGGAGGCGGCGGTCGGGCGCGGCGGGGACGAGGCCGTCGCGGCGGTGCTGCGCGCGTACCAGGCGTACGCCGTCGCGTACCCGCAGCGCTACCGCGCCCTGCCGCAGGCGCCGCAGCCCGACGAGGACCTCACCAGGGCGGCGACCCGGCTGGTCGGGGTGATCGTCGCGGTGCTGCGCGGGTACGGGCTGGACGGCTCGGAGGCGATCCACGCCGCCCGTACGGTGCGCTCGGCGGCCCACGGCTTCGCGGCGCTGAGCACCTCGGGCGCCTTCCAGCTCGCCGAGGACCTGACGCAGACGCACGAGCGCATCGTCACGGCGCTGACGACCGCGCTGCGGCACTGGCCGGGGGCGCACGGGTCGGCGTGAGGTCCGCCCCCCGGCGCGGGGAACAACGAGGGAACAATATGTGCCCCGTTTAGGGGCGCGCGAGGGGCGTGGGGTGGGAGTCGGGGCCGGGGGTTATGGGGTATGAAGAATCAGTGCCCCCCGCCGACGAGACCATCCGGACGACGCCGCGCAGCCCCATGCGGTGCGTGCGCCTGTTGCTCGGGTGCGGCAGCGCGGCCGAACTGCTGGGGACGGTGCTGGCCGAGGGGCCCGGCTGGATCACCGGGGAGGGCTCGGCGCTCTACCTCGTCGACGCGGGCGGGATGCTGCGGCTGACGGCCTCGCACGGGCTGCCCACGTGGGCGCACGAGCGGTACGGGGTCGTCGACCCCGCCGGGGACCTCCCGGCGGCGATGGCCCTGCGGTTACGCCGCCCGTACCTGATGAGCCCCGAGCACACCAGCGCCGACTACCCCAACCGCAACGCCGGGATGGGCACCGGCATGGTCGCCGTGGTCACCCTGCCGATGGTGGTGGACGAGCAGCCGGTCGGGGTGCTGGCCCTGGCACTGGCCCACCGGGGGACGGTCCCGCGCCGCGACCTGGACGTGCTGGAGACCATCGGCGAGGCCTGCGCCCACCGCCTCGCCCACCTCCTGGACCACGCGGACGTGCGCACCCTCCCGGCCCCCGGCGCGGGCGAGGGGCCCGCGCACCCGCTGGTCTCGCTCGCCGTCCGCGCCTCCGGGCACGGCGCCTTCGAGCGCGACCTCGTCACCGGCGAGAGCTACTGGGACGAGGCGGCCTTCCGCCTCGCCGGCCGGCCCGCCGACCCGGACGGCACGGCGCCGGACCTGGAGCGGATCGTCCACCCCGAGGACCTGCCCGACGTGCAGGCCGCCCTCGCCGAGGCGCTGGCGGCCGGCGGGCGCTACCGGATCGGCTACCGGATGCTGCGCCGGGGCGGCCGGGAGACCCGGGTCGAGGAGTCCGGCGAGGTGATGCTGGACGTCCACGGCCGCCCGGTGCGGATCGCCGGCCTGCTCGCCGAGGTGCGGCGGGAGGAGGAGGCCCGGGCCAGGAGCGCCGGACAGGCCGGGGCGCGCACGGCGCTGCTGCTCTCGCTCACCCGGTCGCTGTCCCGCGCGGTGACCGTGCGGGAGGTGACCACCGCCGTCACCGACGTGGCCCGCCCCGCCTTCGGCGCCGCGAGCATCGTGCTGGACCTGGTGGACGAGGGCCGGCTGCTGCCCGTCTCGCACACCGTGTACGGCGGCCCGCGCCGCGCCGAGCTGACCCGGCTGGCGGACCTCTCCGAGGACGTCATGCAGCACTCGCTGGCCCGCTCGGCCCCGCTGTTCAGCGAACCCGGCGGCCGGGCCGGGCGCGGCCCGCTGGCCCCGGCCGCCTGGGCGGTGCTCCCGCTGGTGGCCTCGGGGCGGCAGGTCGGCTCCTGCCTGATCACCTTCGCCACCGAGCGCGCCTTCGGCCGCGAGGACCGCACCCTGTACTCGGCGTTCGCCGGCATCCTCGCCCAGTCCCTGGAGCGGGCCCGGCTGTTCGACACCCAGCACCACCGCGCCAGCGAACTGCAGCGCGCCATGCTGCCGCGCACCCTGCCCGCGCTGCCCGGCATCGCCAGCGCCGCCCGCTACCTGCCGAGCACCGAGGGGATGCAGATCGGCGGCGACTGGTACGACCTGCTGCGGCTGCCGGACGGCCGGATCGGGCTGGTGATCGGCGACGTGCAGGGCCACAACGCCGAGGCCACCGCCGTGATGGGCCAACTGCGCAGCGGCCTGCGGGCGTACGCCACCGACGGGCACGACCCGGCGGCCGCCCTGGCCCGGACCAGCCGGCTGCTGGCCGGGCTGGACACCGACCTGTTCGCCACCTGCCTCTTCCTCGCCCTGGACCCCTCGGACGGCACCCTGGCGGCCGCCCGGGCCGGGCACCCGCCGCCGGTGCGGATCACCGAGGACGCCCGGGCCGTCGAGCTGGCGCTGCCGGGCGGGCCGCCGCTGGGCGTGGACCCGGGGCAGCCGTACCCGCTGGCGGTGGAGCGGCTGGGGGTCGGCGAGACGCTGCTGGCGTACACCGACGGGCTGGTGGAGGACCGCGAGGAGGACTACGACGAGTCCGTCCAGCGGATGCTCGGCGGACTGGAGTTGTGGGCCCGTCAGGCCGGGCCGGGAAGGATCGGCTCGGCGGACGCGCTGGAGCGCCTGGCCGACCTGCTGACCTTGAACGTGACCGAGCGGAGGTCGCGGCCGGACGACGTGGCGCTGCTGCTCCTGCACCGGGCGGTGCCGCTTCCCTGACAGCCTGCGCACGAATCCCACACATCCGGCGTCGCGACTCGGCCAATCGCCCCGTTCGGTACGCACCCGCAAGGCCCGGACCAGCCAAAGCACCCGGCTGAGGATCGCGTTCGAACCACGCTGAAACGGCGCCCTGTTGCCGGATATTGACGAGATCCAGTCACTTGGCGAGATCTGTTCACACCTTCGTAGGATCATCGCCCTAGAATTCGCGGCGTGACGATGACTCAGTGGTGCGCAACGGCTACCGGCGTGCTCGCCGTCCTCGCCCTCGTGACCGCCGCGCGCTACCGCGCCGTGTCCGTCACCCATCGCCGCCGGGCCGACCGGCTCCAGGGCGAACTGCACCACCTCCGGGAACAGCTCGCCCTCGAACAGAGCCGCCGCGACGCCGACCTGGCCGTCGTCCAGCAGGAGCACGAACTCACCGCCTCCACCCAGCGGGCCTTCCTCAGCGTCGCCCGCCGCATCCTCGTCATGGCCCACGACCAGCAGGCCCTGCTCGACGAGATGGAGCGCACCCACGACGACCCCGCGCTGCTGGAGGGCCTGCTCAAGGCCGACCACGCCGCGGCCCAACAGGCCCGCCTGGCCCAGACCCTGGCCGTGCTCTGCGGCGCCCGCGCCGGGCGCAACTGGCCCGAGCCCATCGCCCTGGAGGACGTGGTGCGCGGCGCGCAGTCCCGCATCCTCCCGTTCCAGCGGGTGGTGCTGCGCAGCCGCATCGAGTCCGCCGTCATCGGCGCCGCCGCCGAGGCGCTGATCCACGCCACCGCCGAACTGCTGGACAACGCCACCCGCTACTCCCCGCCCAGCACCCAGGTGTTCGTCACCCTGGTGCCGGTGCACAACGGCGCCGTGATCGAGATCGACGACTGCGGCGTCGGCATGCCGGAGCAGGCCGTCGCCAAGGCCGCGGCCGCGCTCGCCGGCGGCAGCACCCTGGAGGTCTCCCGGCTCGGTGAGGTCCCGCAGTTGGGCCTGGCCGCCGTCGGCCGGCTCGCCGAGCAGTACGGCTTCCGCGTCACGCTCAGCTCGGCGCCCTCCCCGTACGGCGGGGTGCGGGTGGTCGTGCTGCTGCCCAACGCGCTGCTCACCGAACCGCTGCCGCCGACCGTCCCGGGCCTCGGCCCGGCCGGCCCCGCCTTCGGCGCCGTCCCCGCGACCGGCAGCCCCTCGGGCCACTTCACCGGCCACCCGCTGGTGGAGACCCCGCCACCCGGCCCCGCACCCGCGGCCGACGGCACCCCGCCCCCGCTGCCCCGCCGGAGCCACCGGCGCCCCCGCGGGGGCCGCCCGGCCCAGCACGCCGCTCCCCCGCCGCCGCCCGCGCCGCCGCAGCGGTCGGCCCGGGACGCGCAGGCGTTCATGACGATGTTCCAGGCCGGGACGGCCAGCGGCCGCTCGGCCGCCCGCGCCCGGGCCCTGGAGCAGTCCGACCCCTCCCTGTCCGCTTCCCCCCGACTTCCCCAGCCCGGAGAGTTCCATGACCACCACCCCTGACCTCGGCTGGCTGCTCGCCGACATCATCGCCGTGCCGCAGGTCCAGCACGCCGTCGTCGTCTCCAGCGACGGCCTGGAGATCGGCCGCAGCGCCGAGATCGCGCGCGAGGACGCCGAGCGGCTCGCCGCCGCCTGTTCCGGCCTGCAGTCGCTGGCCCGGGGCGTGGCGGTCGGCTTCGGCGGACCGGAGAGCGCCACCCGGCAGATCATCGTCGAGTACGGCGGCGGCTACCTGTTCATCGTCGCCGCCGGAGCCGGTGCGCACCTGGCCGTGGTCACCGGCGAGGCCGTCGACGCCGGACTGGTCGCCTACCAGATGCAGATGCTCGTCGAGCGGATCGGCACCCACCTGACCAGTCCCCCGCGCTTCGCCGACCACGCGGCGCAGGGGCTGCGGTGAGCGGGCCGGTACGGCCGTACGTCATCACCGGGGGCCGCAGCCGGCCCACCCGGACCGACCTGGCCGTGGAGAGCCTCGTCACCGCCTTACCCCAGCCGCCGGTGCTGCCCGAGCACGTGCTGCTCAACCGGGAGCACCGGCGCATCGTGGCGCTCTGCCACAGCCTGCTGTCCGTCGCCGAGGTGGCGGCCCACCTGGGGCTGCCGCTCGGCGTGGTCAAGGTGCTCGTCGGCGACCTCTGGGACCTCGGCGCCGTGCAGGTCCTCCCGCCCGTCCCGCAGGCCGAGCGCCTGCCCACCACGCTCCTGGAGGAGGTGCTCGTTGGACTCCGCCAACTCCGCTGAGGCCGCGCCCGCCCCCGGCGCCGCGCCGCAGTACCTGCCGCGCTCGGTGCGGGGCTCGGTGAAGATCCTGGTCACCGGGCCGTTCGGGGTCGGCAAGACCACCCTGGTCGGCTCGCTCAGCGAGATCGCCCCGCTGCGCACCGAGGAGACGATGACCGCCGCCAGCTCCGGCGTCGACGACCTGACGGGGCTGGACGGCAAGACCAGCACCACCGTCGCCCTGGACTTCGGCCGGATCACCCTCAACTCCCGCCTGGCGCTGTACCTGTTCGGCACCCCCGGGCAGCAGCGCTTCCTGCCGCTGTGGGAGGACCTCTCGCGCGGCGCCCTCGGCGCGATCGTGATGGTCGACCTGCGCCGGCCCGACGAGAGCTTCGAGGTGCTCGGCCGGCTGGAGGAGCAGCGCATCCCCTTCGCCATCGCCGTCAACACCTTCCCCGGGACGCCGAGTTACCCCGAGGAGGAGGTGCGCGCCTCACTGGACGTGGAGCCCGACGTGCCCCTGCTGTTCTGCGACGCCCGCGACCGGCGGCAGTCCTACGACCTGCTGATCGACTTCGTGGACCACCTGCACCGCAGCTCCCTCCTGGAGCTCGGGGCATGAGCGCGCCCGATCCCGACACCGCCGGCTGCCCCGTCGGCCGAGGCGCCCGACTCCCGTACGGGGGCTCGGACTTCGCCCGGGGCGCGCGCCCGGCCCCGCTGTACGGACCGGCCGTCGCCGACGACCCGCACGGGCTGTACGCGCGGCTGCGCGAGCGCCACGGGCAGGTCGCGCCGATCGAGCTGGAGCCCGGCGTCGAGGCCTGGCTCGTCCTCGGCTACGGCGAGCTGCTCGAACTCACCCGCAACGAGGCGCTGTTCTCCAAGGACTCCCGGCACTGGCGGGTGCCCGCCGAGGGCCGGCTGGCCCCCGACTCCCGGCTGCTGCCGATGACGGCCTGGCGCCCCACCCTGCTCAACCTCGACGGCGCCGAGCACCAGCGGCTGCGCGCCGCCGTGTCCGACACCCTCGCCCAGATCGACCACCACCAGCTGCGCGAGGCCACCGAG
Source organism: Kitasatospora sp. NPDC101183 (assembly GCF_044767945.1). Lineage (NCBI taxonomy): Bacteria > Bacillati > Actinomycetota > Actinomycetes > Kitasatosporales > Streptomycetaceae > Kitasatospora > Kitasatospora sp. NPDC101183. Next base: position 32,230 of record NZ_JBIWOW010000010.1, read on the forward strand.
GCCGCCGCCAACGGCCTCATCGACGGCTGGGGCCCGGACGGCACCGCCGACCTGATCGCCCAGTACGCCCGCACGCTGCCCCTGCTGGTCTTCACCCAGCTGCTCGGCCTGCCCGCCCGGACCGGGCCCCGGCTCGTCGGGCTGATCAGCCACTTCGTGGACAGCGGCCCCGAATCGGTGCGCGCCAGCGCCGAGTTCCAGACGATCCTGGTGGACCTCGTACGGCGCTGCCGGACGGCCCCCACCGCCGACCTCACCTCCTGGCTGCTCGCCCACCCGGCCGCGCTGACCGACGAGGAGGCGGTGCACCACCTGGTGGTGCTGATGGTCGCGGGAAACGAGACGTCCATCAACTGGATCGGCAACACCCTGCGGCTGCTGCTCACCGACCGGCGCTTCCGCACCACGCTCACCGGCGGGCGGCTGACCGTCTCCGACGCGCTGGAGGAGGTGCTGTGGCGCGACCCGCCGACGCAGAACTTCCCCGGCCGCTGGGCCACCGCCGACACCGTGCTCGGCGGCCAGTACATCAGCGCCGGGGACATGCTGGTGCTCGGCCTGGCGGCGGCCAACGCCGACCCGGCCGTCCACGGCGGCGCCTCCGCCGCGCAGGGCTCCCTCGGCGGCAACCGGGCCCACCTGGCCTGGGGCGCGGGCGAGCACGTCTGCCCCGCGCAGCACCCGGCCCGGATCATCGTCGAGACGGCCGTCGAGACCCTGCTGCACCGCCTGCCCGACCTCCAGCTCGCCGTCCCCGGCAACGACCTGACCTGGCGGCCCTCGCCCTGGTCGCGGGCCCTGACCGCCCTGCCGGTGCTCTACAGCGCCTTCACACCGCCCCGCCCCCCAGCACCTGAGAGATCCCCATGGACACCGTCGTCGACGGCCACGAGACCGCCCGCGCCGCCGAGCCGATCCGGCTCGACCCCTTCGGACGCGACCAGCACGGCGAGAACGCCCGACTCCGGGCCGCAGGGCCCGCGGTCCTGGTGGAGCTCCCTGGCGGGGTGGTGGTCTGGGCGGTGACGCGCCACGACGCCCTGCAGTCGGTGCTCGCCGACCCCCGCTTCGGCAAGGACGCCCGGCTCTGGACGACCTTCCGGGAGGGACGGCTGCCGCAGGGCTGGCCGCTGCTCAACTTCGTCGCCGTCCCCGGCATGACCACCGCGGACGGCGAGGACCACCGGCGGCTGCGCGGGCTCGTCACCCAGGCCTTCACCCCGCGCCGGATCGCCGCCCTGGCGCCCGCGGTCGAGGCGCGGGCGATCGCGCTGCTGGACGGGATCGGGCGGCCGGAGGGCGCGTTCGACCTGCGGGCGCGCTACGCGTACCCGCTGCCGATGCAGGTGATCGGCGAGCTGCTCGGCCTCGCCGAGGAGCAGCAGGACCACCTGCACGAGCTGTGCGACACCATGGTCTCCAGCTCCGCCACGCCCGAGGCCTCCATGGCCGCGCAGCGGGACCTCAACGCGCTGCTGGCCTCGGTGGTGGCCGCCAAGCGGGCCGAGCCCGGAGACGACCTGACCAGTGCGCTGATCGAGGCCCGGGAGTCGGGCGACGAGCTGAGCGAGGCCGAACTCGTCGGCACCCTGCTGCTGATGCTGATAGCCGGGCACGAGACCACGCTCAACCTGATCAGCAACGCGGTGCGGGCCCTGCTCGCCCACCCCGACCAGCTGCGGCTCCTGCGGGAGGGCGCGCGGCCGTGGTCGGCGGCGGTCGAGGAGACCCTGCGCTACGACTCGCCCGTCGGGCAGTTCCCGATGCGCTACGCCACCGAGGACGTCGAGGTCGGCGGGGCGCTGATCCGGCGCGGCGAAGCGGTGCTCGCCTCGTACGCGGCCGCCGGGCGGGACGACGGGCAGCACCCGGAGGCGGACCGCTTCGACCTGGACCGCGCCGCCCGGCACCTGTCCCTGGGCCACGGCCCGCACTTCTGCCTCGGCTCGGCGCTCGCCCGGCTGGAGGCCGAGACGGCGCTGCGGCACCTGTTCGGGCGCCACCCCGCGCTGGCGCTCGCCGAGGGGCGGGAGAACGAGCCGATCGCGTCCTTCGTCAGCAACGGCGCGCGGAGCCTCTGGGTGACGGTCTGACGCCTCGTGGGTTACCTGAGGGCGGTCCGGTCGTTCGGCAGGGCATGAAGAAACTCGCCACGCTGGCCGCCCTCACCATGGCGGGCCTCGCGCTCGCCGTCCCGGCCGCCTCCGCCACCAGCCAGACCGCCGTCTCGCCGGACGCCACCGGCGGCCTCACCGACGGCCTGAACGCCTCGCCCGCCGACCTCGCCCTCCAGACGGTCGGCAAGCTCGACCTCCCGGTGGTCAGCCACACCGCAGGGGAGGTCGAGGCCGTGGGCACCAACCAGATGAGCCACCCCGGCCTCAGCGGCCAGATCGGCTGAGGACCGGCCGACAGCGGGCGGCCGGCCGACCCCCGTACGGCCGGCCGCCCCACACATCAGCCCTGTTCGTCGGCCCCGTTCGTCAGCCCGCGGAGAGGCCGTTCAGCTCGGGGTAGCTGAGCCCGCCCTCCAGCACGGTGTACGTGCCGGGGCCGTACACCTCCTCGGCGGCGCGGCGCACGGCCGCGTACGCGACCTCGGCCAGGCCCGGGCCGAGGCTGATCCGGGCGACGCCGAGCTTCGCCAGCTCCGCCACGGACGGCGAGCCGGGGCCGGCCAGCACGTTCAGCGGGGCCGGGACGGCCTCCACCAGCGCGGCGACGACGGCCGGGTCAAGGACGCCGGGGACGAACACGCCGTCCGCGCCCGCCTCGACGTACGCCCGCAGGCGGCGCACCGCCTCGTCCAGGCGGCCCTCGGGGGCACCGATGCCGCGCAGGAACACGTCGGTGCGGCCGTTGACGAAGGCCGGGACGCCCGCCGCGTCGGCCGCCGCCCGGGCGGCCGCGATGCGCTCGGCGGCCTGCTCGGGGGTGAAGGCGGCGTCCTCCAGGTTGAGGCCGACGGCGCCGGTGGCGAGCAGCGCGGCGACGGTCTCGCCGACGCCGGCCGGGGTGTCGGCGTAGCCGGTCTCGATGTCGGCGGTGACGGGCAGGGCCACGGCGCGGACGATCTGGGCGGTGCGGGCCAGCACCTGGTCGCGGTCGGCGCCGCCGCCGTCCGGGCTGCCGAGGGACCAGGAGACACTGGCGCTGGCCGTGGCCACCGCCTTCGCCCCGGCGGCGACCACCAGGCGGGCGCTCGCCGCGTCCCAGACGTTGGCGAGGACCAGCGGGTCGCCGGGGCGGTGGAGCTCGCGGAGCAGCCGGGCCTTCTCCTGCTGAGTGGTCATCGTTGCGCCCCTCACTTCGCGGCCGGGCTCATGCGGGTGGACACGCCGATGCGGTTCCACGCGTTGATGGTGGCGATCAGCGCGATCAGCTGGGCCAGCTCGGCCGGCTCGAACTGCGCGGCGGCCTCCTCGTACACGGCGTCCGGCACGTGGCCCTGGGTGAGCAGGGTGACGGACTCGGTGAGGGCCAGGGCGGCGCGCTCGCGGGCGGTGAACCAGGGGGTCTCGCGCCAGGCGGGGAGGGAGACCAGGCGGTGGTCCTGCTCGCCGTTCTTGCGGGCGTCGGTGGCGTGCATGTCGATGCAGAAGGCACAGCCGTTGATCATCGAGGCGTGCACCTTGACGAGCTCGGCGAGGACCGGGTCCAGGCCCGTCCGGGAGGCCCGGTCGACGGCGATCATCGCCTGGTAGTACTCGGGGGCGAGCTGGTGCATCGCCAGGCGCGGGGCGGGGGCGGGAACGGTCTCGTCGGTCGTCATGGTGATCAGCCTAGGGAGCGGGCGGCCCGGGGTTCTGGTGCATTCGGCGGCCGTTTCCCTGGGCCACTTCGCGCCCTTCCGGTACGTGAACACACGTGCGAGGATCGCGGGGAGGGCATGGCCAAAGAGGCGAAAGAGGCCAAAGGTCTGAAAGGTCCCAAAGGGGCTGAAGGGGGTCGAAGGGGCGTGTGCACGGCGTTCGTCAGCATCGAGCCGGACTCCCCGGCCCCGGTGCTGCTCCTCTCCGTCCGGGACGAGTACCTCGGGCGCGCCTGGCTGCCGCCCGGCCCGCACTGGCCCGGACGGCCCGGAGTGGTCGGCGGGCTCGACCTCGCCGCCGGCGGCACCTGGCTGGCCGTCGACCCCGAGCGGCGCACCGCCGCCTGCCTGCTGAACGGCTTCGGCCCGCTCGCCCCCGCCACGGCCCGGCTCTCCCGGGGCGAACTGCCGCTGACCGCCGTCCGGCACGGCGGGATCGGGCACCTGGACCTCGCCCCGTACGACCCGTTCCACCTCGTCGTCGTCCGGCCGGACGGCGCCCGCGTCACCAGCTGGGGCGGCTCCGGGCGGGCCGAGGAGCGCGAACTCCCGCGCGGGCTCAGCGTGGTGCTCAACGACGGGCTGGAGGGCAAGGCCGCCAGCCGGACCACGTCCGAGCGGGTCCGCGCCCTGATGGCCGCGCGCGCCGCGCACTTCCGGGCCAGGCTCACCGCCGCTCCCCGGCCCCACCCGGGCGCGGACGGGCCGGCGGAGCGGGCCTGGGGCCCGTGGCTGCCGATCGTCGCGGGGGACGGACTGGCGCTGGACGAGGACGCGGCGCTCGTGCAGCGGCGGGACTTCGGGGACGGGCGGGTGTGGGGCTCCTCCTCGATCTCGCTGCTCGCGCTCGGGCCGGGGCTGCTGCGCTACGACTTCGCGGCGGCGCCGGTGGCGGGGGCCTGGGAGCCGGTCCCGCTGGGCTGAGGCCGGGCCCACGGAAAAGGGCTTGCGCCTGACGCAGCGGGAGGCGGAATCGTGGGCGGCCGTCGACCCCCTCCGTAGGAGCCACGATGGACCGCCCCCGACCCCGCACCCGCCTGCCCGCCCTGCTCACCGTCGCCCTGCCGCTGCTGGGCACCCCGCTCGCGGTGGCCGGGCTCGCCCTGCTGCTCGGCGGCGGCGGGGCGCCGCACCGGGGCGTGCCCTCCGTGACGGTGCTGGCCGCCGTCGCTTCCGCACTGCTCGACCACCTCGGTGTCACGGGGTCGTACGGTCGATGAATTTCTGGCTACGGGCTTGCCGAGCGTCTACAGGTCCGTAGTAGCTTCGCGGGGGCCTCCGGATTCGGCGGTCGCAGATCCCGAGCGAAGGTGACTGATGTCCACCCTGACCTACCCGGAAGCGATAGGCGTCGGCCTGCTGCAGGGAGTGACGGAGCTCTTCCCGGTCTCCAGCCTGGGCCACAGCATCCTGCTCCCCGCCCTGGTCGGCGGGAAGCTCGGCAAGGACCTGGACATGACGGCCGACGGCTCCTCGTACCTGGCCGCCCTCGTCGCCCTCCACCTGGCCACGGCGCTCGCGCTGGTGGTGTTCTTCCGGCGGGACTGGGTGCGCGTCGTCAGCGGGCTCGTCAGCTCGATCCGGTACCGCCGGATCGAGACCCGCGACGAGAAGCTGACCTGGCTGCTGATCATCTCCACCATCCCGGTCGGCATCGCCGGCCTCGTCCTGGAGAAGGCCCTGCGCCACGCGCTCGGCAAGCCCGTCCCGGCCGCCGTCTTCCTCGCCGTCAACGGGCTGGTCCTGCTCGGCGCCGAACGCCTCAAGCGCGGCGGCAACGGCCGCCGCCGGGCCGGCCACGCGGCCCCCGTCGACGAGCCGGGCGTGGACCCGGCGATCGCCTCCGACAACCGGCTCACCAAGCTGAGCTTCCTCCAGGGCGCCTTCATCGGCTCCGCCCAGATCCTCGCCCTCTTCCCGGGCATCTCCCGCTCCGGCGTCACCATGAGCGCCGGCATCCTGCGCGGCCTCCACCACGAGGACGCCGCCCGCTTCTCCTTCCTCCTCGCCACCCCGGTCATCCTGGCCGCCTCGATACTCAAGGTCCCCGAGCTCTTCAAGCCCGAGAACTCCTCCGTCCTCGGCCCCGTCGCCGCGGGCAGCGTCGCCGCCTTCGTGGCCGGCTACATCTCGGTGCGCTTCCTCACCAAGTACTTCGAGACCCGCAGCCTCACCCCCTTCGCGATCTACTGCTTCCTCGCCGGCGCCGGCAGCGCCGTCTACCTCTCCCTCTGAACCTCTGCTCCGTCCCCCCGGCGCCCGGCCCGCACCCTGCGGCCCGGGCGCCGGTGCGTTTGTCGAATCGACAATCGGGCGTGTCGAATCGGCGAGTAGGCTCGCCCAGGAGGAGAGAGGAACGCCCATGAGCCGGCCACTGCCCGACGGCGTCGCAATCATCCCCCGGCCCGAGAAAACACCCGCGGGCCTCAAGGCCGCGCTCGCCGTCGTCGCGCCGGACAGGCTTCCGGAGATGCTGGAGGGGCAGACAGGCGCCATGGCCTCCGCGATCGAGTTGGGCGGCGTGGCACCGATCCGCTCCTTCCTCTCGCACTGGGCAGCCGTCATCGAGATCGAGCGGGTCCCCGCGACGGCGACGGCGTTCCACCGGGCCAACTATCTGGCCAACCACGCACCGACCGCCGAGGAGTGCCGGGCACACGCCGTCGAGGTTGCCGAGCTCTACCGCTCGGCGTTCGCGGCGGCGAACCGATGAAGTACGTCGACGTCGCCGACGGCTTCTTCACGTACCACGTGGTGCCGCGCCTCCGACTCGTGGCGATCTGCCAGATCACGGCTCCCCCCGCCTGAGCGTCCGGCTCAGGCGGCGACCGACGAGAATGGGGGCGTGACCGGGACCTGGACGGCGTTTGGCGGCGATCTGCATCTGGACCTCACCGAGCGGCGGGCGGGTGGGGCGGGGTTGCGGGTGGCGTTGGAGGACGCGTTGCGGGAGGCCGTGCAGGACGGGCGGCTGGCGCCCGGGACGCGGTTGCCGTCCTCGCGGGCGCTGGGCGGGGACCTGGGGATCGCGCGGAACACGGTGGTCGAGGCGTACGGGCAGCTGACGGCCGAGGGGTGGCTCAGTTCGCGGCAGGGGTCGGGCACGGTGGTGGCGGAGCGCTCCGCGCCCTGCGTCGACCGGACGAGGAGCGTACGGCCGGGGCCGAAGCGGCCCGGTGTGCGGCACGACCTGATGTCGGGCCGCCCGGACCTGTCGACCTTCCCCCGCACCGCCTGGCTGGCCGCCGCCCGCCGGGCGCTGGCCACCGCCCCGCACGAGGCGTTCGGCTACGGCAGCCCGCTGGGCCGGATCGAGCTGCGGGAGGCGCTGACCCACTACCTGGCCCGGGTCCGCGGTGTGCGCACCGACCCGGACCACCTGCTGATCTGCACCGGCGTCACCCAGGGCTTCGGCCTGCTCTGCGCGGCCCTGCGGGAGCGCGGCGCCGCGACGCTCGCGGTGGAGGAGTACGGGCTGCCGCCCCAGCACGCCGTGGCCCGGGCCGCCGGGCTGGCCGTGCGCCCGCTGGCGCTGGACTGCGACGGCGCCCGGGTGGAGGGGCTCGGCGAGGGCGACGGCGCCGTCCTGCTCACCCCCGCGCACCAGTACCCGACCGGCGCCGCGCTGTCCGCCGAGCGCCGGGCGGCGGCGGTGCGCTGGGCGCGCGAGCGGGACGGGTACATCGTCGAGGACGACTACGACGGCGAGTTCCGCTTCGACCGGCAGCCGCTGGGCGCGATGCAGGCCCTCGACCCGGAGCGGGTGGTGTACGCGGGGACGGCGGCCAAGAGCCTGGCCCCGGGCCTGCGGCTCGCCTGGCTGGCGCTGCCGGACGAACTCGTCGAGCCGGTGGCCCGGTTGAAGCAGCGGGCCGACACGATGTCCCCGGTGCTGGACCAGCTGACGCTCGCCGAGCTGATCACCTCCGGGACGTACGACCGGCACGTGCGCCGCTGCCGGCTGCACTACCGGCGGCGCCGCGACCGGCTGGTCGCGGCACTGGCCGAGCACGCGCCGCTCGCCCGGGTGACGGGCATCGCGGCCGGGCTGCACGTGGTGATCCGGCTGCCTCGGGGCTCCGTCACGGAGGCGGAGCTGGCGGCCCGCGCGGAGGCGGCGGGGCTGGGGCTCAGCGGCCTCGGCTGGCACCGGGCCGAGCCCGGTGGCGACGCGGACGCCGAGCCCGGCCTGGTGATCGGCTACGCGACCCCGCCGGAGCACGCCTTCCCGGCGGCGCTGGAGGCGCTCTGCGGCCTGCTGGGCGGCATCTGAGCAAGCACCTTGCGGGCCGGGCTACTTGTTGCGGCTGCCCAGCTCGAACAGCAGCATGATGAACCCGGCGAACACGTGGATGCCGGCGGTGTAGATCACCAGGCGGAGGTAGACGCGCTTGTTGGCCCACTTGCCGGCGTCCATGGTCTTCGGACCGGCGGGGGTGTCGGGGTTGAGGGCGGGGGTGCGGGCGGGGCTGGTGGCGCTGGTGGCGGGATCGGCCATCGGGATCTCCTCCAAGGTGTTCTGACGGTGCGTCAGGTCAGTGGACGGCGGACGGGCCGCCGCCCAGGCAGAGCTCACCGCCGGGGCTCTGCAACAGGGTGTGGATGAAGAGCAGCTCCACGCCGCCGTCGGACTCGGCGGCCAGGCAGTGCGGCGTGAGCGAGTCGTAGTGGGCGGAGTCGCCCGCCTCCAGGTGGTGGACGCGGTCGCCGAGGGTCACGCGCAGCGCCCCCTTCAGGACGTGGATCCACTCCTCGCCGGGGTGCACCCGGACCACGGAGTCCTGCACGCCCTGCGGCACGTGGACGTGGAGCGCCTGCATCGCACGGCCGGGGGCGCCGGCCCTGCGGTAGCCCCAACCGCCCGCGCGGCCGGGCTCGATGACGCCGCCGCGCACGATCGGGTCCGGCTCGGCCATGGTCTCGCCGAGCAGCCCGGAGACGGACGTGCCGTAGGCGCGCGCCAGGCCCAGCAGGACGGGCAGCGAGGGCTGGCGCCGTCCGGTCTCCAGCCGGGACAGGTAGGCTGGGGAGAGCCCGACCCGGGCCGCCGCGACCTCCAGGGTCAGGCGGCTGCTGAGCCGGTGCTCACGCAGTCGGGCGGCGAGGCCGGCGACCTCCTGGTCGTCGTTCGGGCCGTCTGCGGCGGGGGCGCCGGTGGAGCTGGTGGTCATGTGTCCAGTGGACACCCGCCGTGCCTGTCGGGCAAGAAATTTGCCTCTGAGGCAAGCTCTGGGGTTTACGGCCGCGGGATGTTGCGCAGGTTGCTGCGCGCCAGGTCGACCATCCGCCCGACCCCGCCGGAGAGCACCGTCCGGCCCGCCGCCAGCGCGAATCCCTTGAGCTGGGCGGCCGTGATCCTCGGCGGGATGGAGAGCGCGTTGGGGTCCGTCACCACGTCCACCAGCGCGGGCCCCGGCCGCTCCAGCGCCTCCTCCAGCACCTCCCGCACCCGGGCCGGCTCGGCGACCCGCTTCGCCGGGATGCCCATCGCCCGGGCGATGCCCGCGTAGTCCACGTCCCCGTTGTCGATCTCCGACTCCGGGTACCCGGAGACCAGCATCTCCAGCTTGATCATGCCGAGCGCGCCGTTGTTGAACACCACCGTCTTCACCGGCAGCCGGTACTTCACCACCGTGAGCAGCTCGCCCAGCAGCATCCCGATCCCGCCGTCCCCCGCCATGGCGACCACCTGCCGCCCCGGGCAGGCGAGTTGGGCGCCGATGGCGTGCGGGAGGGCGTTGGCCATCGAGCCGTGCAGGAAGGAGCCGATGACCCGGCGGCGGCCGTTGGGGGTGAGGTAGCGGGCGGCCCAGACGTTGTTCATACCGGTGTCGACGGTGAACACCGCGTCCTCGGCCGCGACCTCGTCCAGCACCGAGGCGACGTACTCGGGGTGGATCGGCAGGTGCTTGTCGATGTCCTTCGTGTAGGCGCCGACCACCCCCTCCAGCGACTTGCAGTGCTTGCGCAGCATGCCGTCCAGGAAGGAGCGGTCCTCCTTGGCCTCCAGCAGCGGCAGGACGGCCCGCAGGGTCGCCGCGACGTCCCCGTGCACGGCCAGCTCCAGGGCGGTACGCCGGCCGAGCCTGGTCGCGTCGTGGTCGACCTGGACGGTGCGGGCCTGCGGCAGGAAGGAGTCGTACGGGAAGTCGGTGCCGAGCATCACCATGACGTCCGCCTCGTGCAGCGCCTCGTGGCAGGCGCCGTAGCCGAGCAGGCCGCTCATGCCGACGTCGTACGGGTTGTCGAACTGGATCCACTCCTTGCCGCGCAGCGAGTGCCCGACCGGCGCGTTCAGCACCCGGGCCAGCTCCATCACCTCGGCGTGCGCCCCGCGCACCCCGGCGCCGCAGAACAGGGCGACCTTGCGGGCCCCGTTCAGCAGCCGGGCCAGCTCCTGCACCTGGGACCACGGCGGGGCGGCCACCGCCTGCTCGGTCAGGAAGTGGCTGTCGCCGGTCGGCGAGGCGGCGGGCAGCGCGGCGACGTCCCCGGGGAAGGCCAGCACCGAGACGCCGTGCGAGCCCAGCGCGTGCTGGATCCCGACCCGCAGCAGCCGGGGCAGCTGGGCGGGGGCGGAGAGCATCTCGCACCAGGAGCTGCAGTCGGTGAACACCCGCTCGGGGTGGGTCTCCTGGAAGAAGCCGGTGCCGATCTGGCCGGAGGGGATGTGCGAGGCCAGGGCGAGGACGGGGACCGCGCTGCGCTGGGCGTCGTACAGGCCCTGGATCAGGTGGGTGTTGCCGGGGCCGCAGGAGCCGGCGCAGACGGCCAGGCGCCCGGTGAGCTCGGCCTCGGCGGCGGCCGCGAAGGCGCCGGCCTCCTCGTTGCGCACGTGCACCCAGCCGATGCCGTCCGCGCGGCGGATCGCGTCGACGACGGGGTTGAGGCTGTCGCCGACGACGCCGTAGACCCGCTCCACCCCGGCCTGCCGGAGGACCTCCACCATCTGTTCGGCCACGCTCGCCACGAGGGTCCTCCTTCGTCGGGCGCCGGGTGCCGCAGGACGTCACCACCGTCCGGCGGCCGGGCCCGCCCCGCACCCGGGGCGGGCCGGGCGGGTTACTCCGCCGCCAGGTGGTCCTGCTGGCCGAGCTTGCCCGCGGCGAGGCCGGCCTGCGGCTGGCGGCGGGCCGGGGCGCGGCCGGGCGGCTGGGCGCAGCGCTCCTGCCCGGGCGGGGCGGTGGTGGGCAGGGTGACCGGCGAACCGGCCTTGACCTGCACCGCCTCCCCGTCGTGCCGCAGGTGGATCACCTCGCCCCGGCGCAGCGTGTACGTGGTGCCCTCGTGGCCGATCCGGACGCCGAGCAGCTGCCCGCGCACCATCAGCGAGAAGCCGAGGCCCGTCAGCCCGGCCGGGAGCCGGGGGCGGAAGGACAGCGCCTCGCTGTGGTCGCGCAGCCCGCCGAACCCGGCGACCAGGGCGATGCAGGCCCCGGCGAGGGAGGCCATGTGCAGGCCGTCGCGGGTGTTGCCGCCGAGGTCGTGGAGGTCCATCAGGGCGGCTTCGGCGGTGTAGTCGTACGCGAGGTCGAGCTGGCCGACCTCGGCGGCGATGACGGCCTGGGTGCAGGCGGAGAGCGAGGAGTCGCGGACGGTCAGCCGCTCGTAGTAGGCGAAGTTGCGGGCCTTCTGCTCGTCGGTGAAGGCGTCCCCGCGCACCTGCATGGCGAGCACCAGGTCGGCCTGCTTGACGACCTGCTTGCGGTACAGGTCGAAGTACGGGTAGTGCAGCAGCAGCGGGTACTTCTCGGGCGGGGTGGCCTCGAAGTCCCAGACCTGGTGGTGGGTGAAGCCGTCGGCCTGCGGGTGCACGCCGAGGTCCTCGTCGTACGGCAGGTACATCGCCCCGGCCGCGTCGCGCCAGGCGGCGGTCTCCTCGGTGTCGACGCCGAGGGCGGAGGCCTGGTCGGGGTGGCGCACGCAGGCGTCGGCGGCGGCGCGCAGGTTCGTCTGCGCCATGAGGTTGGTGTAGACGTTGTTGTCGGCGACGGCGCTGTACTCGTCGGGGCCGGTGACGCCCTCGATGCGGAACTTCCCCGCCGTGTCGTGGTGGCCGAGCGAGCGCCACATCCGGGCCGTCTCGACGAGGAGTGCGAGGCCGTACTCGCGCTCGAACTCGACGTCCCCGGTGGCCCGGACGTAGCGGACGACGGCGGCGGCGATGTCGGCGCCGATGTGGAAGGCGGCGGTGCCGGCCGGCCAGTACCCGGAGCACTCCTCGCCGCGGATCGTCCGCCAGGGGAACACCGCGCCCGCCAGGCCGAGTTGGGCCGCTCGCTCGCGGGCCAGCGGGAGGGTGGTGTGGCGCCAGCGCAGGGCCTGGTTGACGGCCCCGGGCAGGCAGTAGGTGAGCACCGGCAGGACGAAGGTCTCGGTGTCCCAGAAGCTGTGGCCGTCGTAGCCGGGGCCGGTCAACCCCTTGGCGGGGATGGCGCGTTCCTCGCTGCGGGCGCCGGCCTGGAGGACGTGGAAGACGGCGAACCGCACGGCCTGCTGGAGTTCGACGTCGCCCTCGATCTCGATGTCGCTGGTCTCCCAGAACTCCTTGAGGTACTGGGCCTGTTCGGCCGCGAGGCCGTCCCAGCCGGTGTACCGGGCTGCGGTCAGGGCGGCCTCGACCTGGTCCCGGACGGCGGGCAGCGAGCGGGTCGCGGACCAGCCGTAGGCCATGAACTTGACCAGCCGCAGGGTCTGTCCGGGTTCGAGCAGGGTGGTGACGGAGATCCGGCAGTGGTCGCCCTCGGCCTCGGCGACGGTGTCCAGCCGCTCCGGGCCCTCGATCACGTGGTCCATCCCGGCGGCGACCCGGATGCCGCTGTAGCGGGTGCGGTGGACCAGGACGGCCTTGGTGCCGCTCGCGTGGTGCGCCTCGGCCTGGAGCGGGGCCTCCAGGACGGCGGCGGCGCGAGGATCCCCCTCGGGGCCGCCGGGCAGCTGCTCGTTGGCGACCAGCTCGGACTGCAGCACGATCCGCACCGGGGCGTCCACCGCCTCGACGGTGTACTCGACGGCGGCGACGGCGCGCTGGGTCAGCGAGACCAGGCGGCGCGAGCGCACCCGGATCGTCCGCCCGGCCGGGGATGTCCACTCGGCCTCCCGGTGCAGCAGGCCCTCGCGGAAGTCCAACCAGCGCTTGTGGCCGATGAGTTCGCCGTAGCGCAGGTCGAAGGGCTCGTCGTCGACCAGCAGGCGGATGATCTTGCCGTTGGTGACGTTGATGATGCTCTGGCTCGACTCCGGGTACCCGTAGCCGCCCTCCCCGTACGGCAGCGGGCGCAGCTCGAAGACGCCGTTGAGGTAGGTGCCGGGCAGGCCGTGGGGCTCGCCCTCGTCGAGGTTGGCGCGCAGGCCGACGTGGCCGTTGGAGAGGGCGAACAGGGACTCGGCGCGGGCCATGGCGGCGAGGTCCAGGCCGTGTTCGGTGATCTGCCAGGGGTCGATGGTGAAGTTGTCGGACGGACTCATGCGCCCACCTCGCTACGCTCGGCGGGGGCATTCGCCCACGCGCACCTCCTGATGATTCGCTCGCTGCGCTCGCTCATGCGCCCACCTCGCTACGCTCGGCGGGGGCATTCGCCCACGCGCACCTCCTGATGATTCGCTCGCTGCGCTCGCTCATGCTTCGCCTCCCGGCTTGTCGTCTCCTGGCTTGTCGTCTCCCGGCCCGTCGTCGGCCAGCAGTTCGGCGAGGTCGTCGACGACCACCGTGGCGCCGTCGCGGCGCAGTTCGGCGGCCTGACCGGTGCGGTTCACCCCGACCACCGCGCCGAAGCCTCCGGCCCGGCCGGAGGCGACGCCGGCCAGCGCGTCCTCGAAGACGGCGGCGTGCGCGGGCTCGACGCCGAGCGCGCGGGCCGCGTACAGGTAGGTGTCCGGCGCCGGCTTGCCGGGCAGCTGCTCGCGGGCGGCGACGACGCCGTCCACGATCACGTCGAACAGCTCCTCGATGCCCGCCGAGCGCAGCACGTCCCGGCAGTTGGCGCTGGAGGAGACCACGGCGGCGGGCAGGCCCAGCGCGCGCAGCCGGTGCACGTAGGCGACGGAGCCCTCGTAGGGCAGGACGCCCTGGTCGTGGATCAGCGTGAGCACCTCGTCGTTCTTGGCCCGGCTGATCCCTTGCACCGTACGGGAGTTGGGCGGGTCCTCCGGGGTGCCCTCCGGCAGGTCGAAGCCCCGGCTGCGCAGGAAGGCGCGGGTGCCGTCCAGGCGCGGGCGCCCGTCCACGTACACGTCGTAGTCGGTGACGGCGTCGAAGGGGACGAACTGCCCGCCGGTGCGGGCGGCTTCGGCGCGCAGGAAGGCGTCGAAGGTGTCCTTCCAGGCCGCGGCGTGCACCTTCGCGGTCTGGGTGAGCACCCCGTCGAGGTCGAAGAGGAAAGCGCGGATGTCGTCCGGTAGCCCCAGCATGGGTGCAGTCTTACCCGGCGAGCACGGCGGAGCCGCCCATTCCCGGCGGCGCGTCGCGGGAAGGGCGGCTTCCGGTCACCGTTGGCAGGGAACGCTCTCAGGCCGAGTCGGGGAGCTGCGCCTCGGGGGCCTGGATGACGGCGAAGACGGCGCCCTGCGGGTCCTGGACGACGGCCATCCGGCCGGACTGCAGGTCGAAGGGCGGCTGGACGACGGAGCCGCCCGCCTTGACCAGGGCGTCCACGGTGGAGTCGGTGTCGTCGACGGAGAAGTACGTCATCCAGTGCGAGGGGGTGCCGCCGGCCAGGTAGCCGGGGACGGCCTGGAGGCCGCCCACCGTGCGGTCGCCGACGTTGAGGGAGAAGTAGCCGTCCATGCCCTGGATGGTGGCCGGGCGCAGGCCGAGGGCCTGGTGGCAGAAGCGGCCGGCGGCCTCGGTGTCGGTGGTGTTCAGCTCGTTCCAGACCAGCGCGCCGGGCTCGTTGACGACGCCCGCGCCGATGAAGTCCATCGCCTGCCAGACGCCGAACACCGCGCCCGTCGGGTCGGTGGCGACCAGCATCCGGCCGATCGTGCCGACGTCCATGGGCTCGTACAGGACGGTGCCTCCGGCGCCCGTGACGGCGGCGCCCGTCGCGTCGGCGTCGTCCGTGGCCAGGTAGGTCGTCCAGGCGACGGGCGGCAGCGGCCGGCCCTCCGGGGCGGAGCGCGCCATGATCCCGGCGACCGGGCGGCCGTTCAGCGTGCACACGGCGTAGCCGCCGAACTCGGCCGGGCCGACCTCGCCCTGCCAGCCGAAGAGGTCGCGGTAGAAGTCGAGCGCGGCCTGCTGGTCGCTCGCCATCAGGTCGATCCAGCAGGGGGTGCCGGGCTGGTACGGATCGGTGACTACGGGCATTGCGGGGCCTCCCGGAGGCGGTGGTGGCCGGCTGCGGCGGGGTCGGGCGGACGGCGGGCCGGGCCCGCCCGGCGCCCCGTCGCGCGGACGGCGGTACACCGCCCACGATCGGCCCGCCGCCGCGATCCCGCCACCGGACGGCGCCCTGGCGGGCGACGCGGCGCGACGGGGGCGCTCAGGGCTCGTCGTGGCGGCGGGTGGTGACGTGGAGCGGGTGGGGCCCGCCGCTCTGCGCGTAGTCCTTGAGGCGCACCACCAGCTCCGCCCAGCCGCCCGCCACCGCCGGGACGCCCTGCTCGCTGCCCGGCTGCCAGCCGCCGTGGCGCAGCAGCAGCCGGGTGCGCTCGGGGGCGCCGGGCTGCTCGTCGAGGTCCCAGCTGATCCATGTGCCGGCCCACTGCGGCGGGAAGGCCCCGGCGTTGGACCACACCACCCGCTCGGCGTCGGCCCGCTGGACGCGCAGCCGGTACGGCTCCGGGGCGTCGGGGAGGGTGAGGAGCAGGACGTCGCCCTCGCGGTCCACGGCGTCCGTCCACCAGCCGGTCAGGCCGTCGTGGGTGGTGAGCGCGGCGAGGACGACGGCCCGGGGCGCGGCGACGTCGAGTTGCAGGGCGATCTCGGGCATGGGCCCGCCTTTCCGTGCCGGGACGGCCCCCTCCTCCACGGCCACCATGGCACGGGCGGAGGGGGCACGCGCCCCGGGAGGGATCAGCCGCCGCTGCCGTACGAGGTGTTGGCGCAGATGTCGTCGTCGGCGGAGCGGACCTCGTTGGTGACGCTGGTCGGCAGCGGCTGCGGGGCTCCGGCCGGGGCGCCCGGGGCGGGGGTCGCGGAGCCGCCCGCCATGCCGTTGGCGGCGGCGAAGTCCTGGCCGACGATGACGTTCACGCCGCGCCCGCCGGAGGCGCTGAGGGTGGCGCCCGGGAACAGCGCGGCGACCTTCTCGGCGTTGGCCTTCTGCCCGGTGCCGTACTCGACCGTGGTGGTCCTGTACTTGGTGCTCGGCCCCTGGCCGGCCGTCGTGGCGGTGAACTTGGCGCCCTTGAGCAGGTCGGTCGCCTTGCCCGCCAGGCCGTTGTTCGTGGTGCCGTTGAAGACGGAGACCTTGATGGCGGCGTTGGCCGCGTCCCCCGCCGGGGCGGCCGGGGTGGTGGGCTGCGGGGCGGGGGCGTTGGTGGCGGGTGCGTCGGGCTGCTGGCCGGTGGCGTTCTGGCCGTCGACGGTCTGGTCGGCCTTGATGATGTCCCAGAGCTTCTGGCTGTCGGCCGGGACGAGGTCGATGTTCTTGTCCTGGGTGCGGAAACGCCAGGGCGCCGTCACGAACTTGAGCTCGTGCATGTCGATGTTCCGCAGCGACATGGCGAAGGAGAGCAGCTTGTCCGCGGAGTCCAGCCCGGGGTCGACGATCAGCGACTTGGTGGCGGCGTCGGCCAGCGGGAGCAGGGTGGTGGGGTTCAGCCCCTCCTTCTTGATCTTGGCCGCGAGGGAGCTGAGGAAGGCCTGCTGGCGCTTCATCCGGCCGATGTCGGAGCCGTCGCCGATGCCGTGGCGCAGCCGGACGTAGTCCAGGGCCTTCTGGCCGTCCACGGTCTGCTTGCCCTGCGGCAGGACGAGGGCGCCCTTCTTGTGCAGGTTGGGGTTGACGTCCCCCTCGTAGATCGCCTGCGGCAGGCAGATGTCCACGCCGCCCACGGCCTTGGTCATCGAGGAGAAGCCGTTGAAGTCGACCACCATGGTGTGGTCGACCCGGATGCCGGTGAGCTTCTCCACCGTGTTCTGGGTGCAGGCCGGGTTGCCGTCGTCGCTGCCGCCCATCGCGAAGGCCGCGTTGAACAGGTCGGTGCCGCCGCCCTTGGTCCACTTGCCGTTGGGCAGCTTGCAGGACGGCATCGGGACCATGGCGTTGCGCGGGATCGAGATGCCCACCGCGTGCTTGTGGTCGGCGTAGACGTGCAGCAGGATCGTGGTGTCCGAGCGGGCGCCGCCCTCCTCGCCGCCGCCGAGGTCGGAGTTGTTCTTGCCGCGGCTGTCGGAGCCGATCAGCAGGAGGTTGACCGGCTTGTTGCCGTCCGCGTCGGCCTTGGCCTCGGGCGGGCGGTCGGTGGCTATCGCGTCCGGGTCGAAGGACTTGATGTTGGCGTTGAGCTTGAGGTAGATCGCCCCGCCGGCGCCCGCGATCAGCACCAGCGCGCCCGCGGCGGACCAGGCGACGATCTTCTTGACGTTCCGCTTCGGCTTGCCGCCCCTGCGGGCCGCCGCGCGTCCGCCCCCCTCCGGGCCCTTGTCACCGCTCCTGTCGCCGCCCTTGTCGCCGCCCTTCGCCTGGGCGGCGCGGCGGGCCTCGGCACGGCCGCCGGTGCGCGGTGGCGGCACGGCTCCGCCGCCGCCGGTCGAGACGGCGCCGGAGGCGTCCCCGTCCCGGGCCGGGCCCTCGCCCCACTCACCTGACATGCGCGTACCTTTCACCGACGGAACCGACGGAAGCGACACCCCGGACGATCTGGCGCACCGCACGCTGGGAAGACGGCCCCAAGGCCACCCCGGGTTACACGGACGGTCGCCGATACGAACCGACGAGCGTGACTTCCGATCATATTTAGGGCCGCTGCGATCACGAACCTCCGGTGTACCGACCGCCCTTGCCGAAGGCGGCGAACGCCCCGGCAGATGCGACGAAACCGGGTGATAACGGCGTGACCCACGCCACGTGGCGAAAGGCGTCCGGGTACGGGGGCGCGCGGAGGGGCCCACAACGACGAGCGGGGCGGGAGGGGCCGTCAGCCCCTCCCGCCCCGCTCGCGCCTTCCGCCCCGGTTACGCCGGGTCCTCCAGGAGGACGGGCAGGACGCGGGGCGCGTTGGAGATCAGCGAGTCCAGGGGCTCCAGCTCCACCCCGGGGACGAGCACCAGGCGCGGGAACCGCTCGAACAACCGGTGCAGCGCCGTCCGCGCCTCCAGCCGCGCCAGCGGGGCGCCGAGGCAGAAGTGCGGGCCGTGCCCGAAGGCGAGGTGGTCCTTGACCTGCCGGGTGACGTCGAAGACGGTGGCGTCCTCCCCGTGCCGGCCGGGGTGGCGCCCGGCCGCCGCGTACGCGGGCAGGATCCCCTCGCCCCGGCGGACGGTGATCCCGCCGGGCAGCTCGATGTCCTCCAGCGCGAAGCGCAGCGGCAGGTGCGCGACCGGGGCCTCCAGACGCAGCGACTCCTCGACCACGTCGTCCCAGCCCGCCTTGCCCGTGCGCACCAGGTCGAGCTGCTCGGGGTGGGTGAGCAGCTGGGAGACGGCGTTGACGATCAGGTTGAGGGTGGTCTCGTAGCCGGCCGAGACGATCAGCATCACGGTGTCGCGCAGCTCGTCCTCGGTGAGGGCGCTGCCGTCGCCCTCGGTGTCGCGGGCGGCGATCAGCAGGGAGGTCATGTCGTCCCCGGGCTGCTCGCGCCGAGCGGCGATCAGCGCGTCGACCACCCCGTAGAAGAGGGCCGCGTTGGCCTGGGACTCCTCCGGGGTGAGGGTGGTGGAGAACGTCCGGCCGACGTAGATCCGGAAGCCCTCGCGCAAGTCGTCGGGCACCCCGAGGAGTTGGGAGATGACCTGAATCGGCAGCGGGAGCGCGAGGTGTTCGCGCAGGTCCACCGGCGCCCCGCCCTCGCCGGCGGCGGCGATCCCGTCGAGCAGCTCGGCCGTCAGCTCCTCGACGCGCTCGGCGAGCGCCGTCACCTGGCGCGGGGTGAAGGCGGTGCTCACCAGGCGGCGCAGCCGGCGGTGGTCCTCCCCCCGGGCGGTGAACATGTTGCGGGCCGTCACCCACAGGGCCAGCGGCCAGTTCTCGGCCACGGACTCGCAGTCGGGCCAGTCGCGCAGGCCGTCCTTGGAGACCCGCGGGTCCTTGAGCAGCTCCTCCAGCAGGCCCGGGTCGGAGACCGCCCACACGTGCACGCCGAGGATGTCGGCCGGGGTGGCCGGCCCGCGGGCTATCAGTTCGGCACTCTCGGCGTCGCGGGCCCGGCCGGTGGGGTCCAGGACGAGCACCGGGCCCTTGAACGGGCACTCCAGCGGGCGGTTCAGCGGGGCGGGCCGGCCATCCAACGGGCGCTCCACGAGGGCTCCTTCACACGGGTCCAGGCGTGTACGGGAGTACACGCACACGGTCGAGGATGGCCCGCCCTCCGCCGTCCGTCGAGAGCGCGTGCCACCGCCGCGCGCGCTCCCGATCACTTCCGGCCGCCGCGGCCTTCCGCGATCACCGGCCGCTGGGCCCTCTACGACCGCGAACCCCTGCGCCGCCCCCGCACCCGGCAGGTCCGGTCCGGCTCCCGCAGGAACGCCGAATGCTTCCAACTCCCCGACGGCCAGGCCGCCGACGCCCGCACCCTGCACCTCACCCGGATGCACGCCCACGACCCCACCGCCGCCCTCCCCGACCGACCGGCCGCGGGCGCGAAAAAGGCCAGGCCGGATGATCTCCGACCTGGCCCGACAGAACGGTGGGCCGCCAGGGGCTCGAACCCTGAACCTACGGATTAAAAGTCCGCAGCTCTGCCAATTGAGCTAGCGGCCCGCGGCCCGCTACCGGGGTGCCGGTGGGGAGGGCCACCGCGATCCTACCCGGTGGAGGGAGGGGCTTGGCCAGTGGATTGGGCGGGCGTGGCGGGGGTCAGGAGGCGGGGGTGTAGAGGGTGGCGCGGACCTTGCGGAGCCAGGACTCGGCGGGGCGGGGGTCGGGGGCGTCGGGGAGGGCGCCGGGGTGGGAGAGGCGGTCGGCGGCCCGGGCGAGGAGGGGTTCGGCGGTGGCCGGGTGGGCGGCGATGCGCTCGCCGAGGTCGCGGACGCGCTCGGGGTCGGGCAGGCGGATCAGGTTGAGGCCCTGCTCGTGCAGCCGTACGGCCTGTTCGGTCAGGCGGACGAGGTGGCGGGCGTGCTTGGCGGCCCGGCGGCGGGCCTCGGGGTCGGTGGTGTCGCGGGTGAGGAGTTTGCGGAACTGCTGGTCGGCGTAGCCGAGGTAGGCCCGGCGGACGGCGGGCGCGCTGAGGAAGGTCGCGCGGATCGCGATCAGCTCCTCGCCGAGCGGGGTGCGGGTCTCGTACAACTCCGCGGGCAGCCAGACCAGTTCGGAGGCCGTCGGGTTGCAGCTCAGCGCGAGGCGGCACCACTTGGCGGCCTCGTGCAGGGTGAGGTCCGGGTCGGTGGTGACACGGGACTCGGCCGGGCGGTCCAGGCCGTGCAACTCCTCGGTGGGGACGGCGAACAGGCCCAGCCGGTCGATGTCGGAACCGGCGTGCGCGAAGCCGTACGCGGTGGAGCCGACGATGCCGGAGAGCAGCACGGTACCGGGGGTGTCGGGCAGGGTTTCGGGCATCGGACGGGCTCCTTCCGAGCGGGGCGTTGACGGGCATCCTGCCTGGTGGGGCCGCGCCCGGGCGAGCGAATTCCCGCCCCGGGGCCGCCCCGCCGCCGATACTGGCCCCATGCAGCTCGATCCCTCGACC
The DNA here is from genome assembly GCF_044767945.1 of Kitasatospora sp. NPDC101183. Lineage (NCBI taxonomy): Bacteria > Bacillati > Actinomycetota > Actinomycetes > Kitasatosporales > Streptomycetaceae > Kitasatospora > Kitasatospora sp. NPDC101183. The sequence continues at coordinate 52,835 of NZ_JBIWOW010000010.1, forward strand.
GCCCCGCCCGCCCTCGACCCCGCCAGGCTGCGCGCCTGGTGGTCCCACCGGCAGTGGCTGGACCGCCCGCACACCGGCGCCACCGCCGCCGAGGTCCTCGCCGCCACCGGCTGGGCCCGCTCGGTGGGCGGCGCGGCCCCGTACCTGGGCCTGTTCGCCAGGGCCGGGCTGCACCGGGCCGAGGTGGACGCGGCGGTGGCCGGGCTGGAGGTGCACGAACTGCCCTCCGCGCGGGGCTGCACCTATGTGCTGCCGGCGGCCGACTTCGCGCTCGGGCTGGCGGCCGGAGCGGCCGCGCCGGAGGCCGAACTGTCCGCCGCCGAGCGTCACTTGGGCGTCGAGCGGGACGAGGTCGAGAAGCTCTGCCTGGCCATCGAGAGCGTCCTCGACACCGCCGACCCCGTGGACCCGACCACCATCCGGGAGGCCGTCGGCGACGCCGTCCGCTCCCTCGGCGAGGCAGGCCGCAAGCGCGGGGTGTCGACGACCCTGCCGCTCGCCCTCGGGCTGCTGCAGTCGCGCGGCCGGATCCGTCGGGTGCCCGTCAACGGCCGTCTGGACCAACAGCGTTACGGCTACGTCGCCTGGGACCAGCCCGTCCGCGGCGACGCCGCCGACCTCGCCCGCCGCTACTTCGCCTGGGCCGGCCCCGCCACCCTGCGGCACTTCCGCTGGTTCTCCGGCTTCGGCGCCGCCACCGCCCGTACGGCCGCCGCCGAGGCCGGGGCCGTGCCCCTCGCGGACGGGTCCGAGCTGCTCGTCACCCACGAACTCGCCGCGGAGTTCGCGGAGTTCACGGAGTCCGAGCCGCCGACCGAACCCCACTACACCCTGCTGGCCGGCATCGACGGCATCCACCTGCTCCACCGCGACCTGCCCCGGCTCCTCGACCCGGCCGACGCCGCCCGCCCCCTGCCCGGCGGCCGGGCCGGGCGCACCTTCGGCGGCGAGGCCGACCCGCAGACCCACGTCGTCCTCGACCGGGGCCGGATCGTCGGCCTCTGGGAGTACGACGTCGAGCGGTCCGAGATCGTCCTGCAGCCCTTCGTCCCACTGGACGACGCCCTGCGCGACGCCGTCGCCCGCACCGAGGCGTTCGTCCGGGACGAGCTCGGCGACGCCCGCGGCTTCAGTCTCGACTCCCCCAAGAGCCGCGCGCCGAAGATCGCCGCACTACGGGCCTGCTCCCCAACTGGTCGATAGAGTACGGAACATGACCATCGACGATGTCACCCTCATCACCGGCGCCGGCCGCGGCATCGGCGCCGCCACCGCCCTGCTGGCCGCCCGCCGCGGCCACCGGGTCTGCGTCAACTACCGCAACGACGACGCCTCGGCGGCCGCCGTCGTGGACGCGATCCGCGCCGAGGGCGGCACCGCGATCGCCGTCCGGGCCGACGTCACCCGCAGCACCGAGGTCGAGCGGCTCTTCACCACCGTCGACGCCGAACTCGGGCCGCTCACCGGCCTGGTGAACAACGCGGGCTCACTGGAGAAGCAGTGCCGGCTGGAGGAGATCGACGAGGACCGACTCAACCGCACCTGGGCCTCCAACATCACCTCGGCCTTCCTCTGCTCCGCGCAGGCCGTCCGCCGGATGTCCACCCGCCACGGCGGCACCGGCGGCGCGATCGTCAACGTCTCCTCCGCCGCCTCCCGGATCGGCTCGCCCAACGAGTACGTCGACTACGCCGCCGCCAAGGGCGCGGTGGACTCGATGACCAGGGGGCTGGCGCTGGAGGTCGCGGCCGAGGGCGTCCGGGTCAACGCCGTACGCCCCGGGCTGATCCACACCGACATCCACGCGCTCGGCGGCGAGCCCGGCCGGGTCGAGCGCGTCGCCCCCAACCTGCCGATGCGGCGCGGCGGTCGGCCCGAGGAGGTCGCCGAGACGATCCTCTTCCTGCTCTCCCCGGCGGCCTCGTACACGACCGGGGCGTTCCTGAACGTCGCGGGCGGACGCTGACGCCCGTCCGTACACCTGGCGTTTCCTTCCCCCCGCCCCGGCCCCGCCCGTACGGTGGGGCCATGACCGACGCCTTCATCGAGATCCCCGGAGTACGCAACTTCCGTGACGCGGGCGGCATCGGCGCCCTCCGCCGGGGCGTGCTCTACCGCTCCGGCTCCCTCCACACCCTCACCGAGGAGGGCGCGAGCCGCCTCAAGGACCTCGGCCTGCGCACCGTCGTCGACCTGCGCAGCGCCTTCGAGGTGGAGGTCTGGCCGGACGAACTCCACGGCCTGGACGTCGAATCCGTCGGCCTGCCGACCCTGCCCGCCAACCGCGAGGACCTCGACCGGCCCTGGCCCGAGGACCAGGCGACCCTCTACCCCTTCATGGCCGAGACCGCCGGCCCCTCCCTCGCCGCCGTCGTCCGCCTCCTCGCCGACCCGGCCGCGGGCCCGGTGATCGTCCACTGCGCCGTCGGCAAGGACCGCACCGGGCTCACGATCGCCGTCCTGCAGTCCCTCCTCGGCGCCACGGCGGAGGAGATCACCGCCGACTTCCTTCGCTCCAACGTCGGCCTCGGCCTCGACAAGGGCCCGACCCCCTACATCGACGAGACCGGCTCCGAGCGCGTCTCCCGCCCCGTCGGCGCCGAACTCCTCACCTCCGCCCTCACCTGGATCACCACCCACCACGGCGACCTCCCCGCCTACCTCACCGCCCACGGCGCCACGGCGGCCGACCTCGCGGCCCTCCGGGCGAACCTGTCGGACTGACGGGCCGGGGCGAGACGCGCGGGTAGCACGCCACCGCCGCCGGGCCGGAGGCCTCGGCGGCGGCGCGGCGGCGCAGCGGTGCGGCAGCGCAGCGGCGCGCGGGCCGCGCTCAGGGCCGGCGTTCGAAGCGCCACCACTGGGCGGAGGTGTCGAGGTCCTCCCACTGGTGGACGGTGTCGGCCGGGGGTTCGGCGGCGGTGAGGGGCTTGCCGCTGATGAAGCTGGTGACCGTGTAGGTGCCCGGGGCGTCGACGTGGGCTTCGAGGAGCCATTCCTGGGCGCCGAAGGCGTTGGCCGACCACTGCTGGATCGCCACGCCGTCCTCCAGGGCGGCCCCGGCGACGTCGAGGCGCTTGCCGCTGCCCGCGTTCTCCAGATGGACGAGCGCGCCGCCCGGGTGGACGGCGGTGAGGTGCCACAGCTGGGCCTCGGAGCCGTCGTCGGCGCCCTGGCGGACGCGGGCACCGAGGCGCTTGGAGCCGTCCGCGACCTCCAGCAGCAGCCCGCTGCCGACGTTGCGGATCAGGTAGCTGCCGTCGGTCACCGGGGTGTCAGCGGAGTTGGTCACGGTCGGATTCTGCCACCGGCCGACGACAGGGCCTCGCACCCGAGGACACCCGTGAGCGGGGTTAGGGTCGAAGGACGGTAACCCCTTCCCGAGGAGTGGAGTCGACGATGGCGAAGGCCCCCAACCTGCTCGCATCCGCCGCGCCCGCCGCCCTGACCGCCGCGAGCGGCCTGGTCGGCGGCTACGGCGTCGCCCGATGGAGCGGCCGGCGCGAACTCGGCGGCGCCGTACTGGCGGTGGCCGGTGCGGGCGCGGCCGCGCAGTGGCACCGGACGACGGGCCCGGCCACCGCGGCGGCGCTGACGGGCCTGTACGTGGCGGCCTTCGGCGGCTCGCACCCGCTGGCGAAGCGGATCGGCGCCTGGCCGTCCGTCCTCGCCGTCACCGGCGTGGTCGCGGCGGCCTCGACGGCGGCGACGGCGCTCTCCGCCCGCAGGCGGTAGCCGGGGCTACGCCCCGAACCGGGCCTACGCGCCGAACCGGGCCTCGAACGCGGCCCGGTTGGCGGACACCGGAGTGCGGTCCCAGACCGCGAACACCACCCGCTCGAAGGCCGCCCCGTACCGGCCCAGCGCGCCCTCGAACGCCTCGGCGACCTGGGCCGGGTCGTTGCGGAACACCCCGCAGCCCCAGGCCCCGAGCACCAGCGCGCGCACCTCGTGCCGGGCGGCGGCGGCCAGGACCCGCAGCGCCCGCTCGGCGAGCACGCCGCGCACGTCCGCCCCGGGTGAACGCCGTTCCAGCTGACCGGCGTTGGGGGCGGGCGAGGTCAGGAAGGTGACGGGGTACGGCCGCTCCAGCAGCTCGCCGCGCCCGCCCCGGATCACCGGCACGCCGGGCGAGACGACGACCCGGTGGCTGTACCGCAGGTCCGTCGAGGCGCGGTGGGCCTCGTAGTAGTCGGGCGCCTCCAGCAGGCAGGTGTACAGCAGCGCGCTGCGGCACAGGTCCTCCTCCTGGGCGCGGGCGCCGCGCAGGTACCCGCCGCCGGGATTGCGCGCGGAGGCGAAGTTCAGCACCCCGACCGGGCCGGCCCCGGCCTCGACCAGCCGCCGGGCGGCCTCGATGCTGCCCTCGGCCGTCACCTCGACCCGCCCCTCGCCGAGCGGCCCCGGGCCGGGCTCCCCGGTGCGCAGCAGCGCGTCGAGGTCGGCCGGCGCGTACGACACCGTGCCGGCCCGCGCCGCCGCCAACGCCTCGCCCACCTGCACGGGTTCGCCGTCGCCGATCCGGTAGCTCCCCTGCTCGGCGACCTTCTCGTTCGCCCTCGCCACATCGTGCAGTCCGCTGCTCATGGCCGCGACGCTACGGGACTTCCGCTCCCCCGCGCCACAGGTTATTCTCACTTCCAGAACAACGCCTCGTCGAGCAGCGGGGGCGCGGTTCGGGGGGAATCGGGGGAACACGAAGGGCCCGCTCCGTACGTACGGAGCGGGCCCTTCGTGTTGCCGATCACCGGTCACCGGTCACCGTTCGACGGCGACCGGTTCCAGCGTCAGTTCTTCCAGCGCGGCTTGCGGTCGTCGCGGTTGAAACCACCGGTGCGACGGTCGTCACCACGGTCGCGGTTGAAGCCGCCACGGTCGTCGCGGTCGCGGCCGAAGCCACCGGCCTGCGGGCGGCCACCGGAGCGGTGGTCGTCGCGGCGCGAGAACGGACGGCTGCTGCCGCCGCGCTCGTCGCGGTCACGGCCGAAGGAGGGGCGGTCACCGAAGGACGGGCGGTCGCCGAACGAACGGGCCGGACGGTCGCCGAAGGAGCGGGCGCCACGGTCGTCGCGGTCGCGGTTGAAGCCACCACCGGTGCGGCGGTCGTCGCCACGGTCACGGTTGAAACCACCGGTGCGACGGTCGTCACCACGGTCACGGTTGAAGCCACCACGGTCGTCGCGGTCGCGGTTGAAACCACCACCGGTGCGGCGGTCGTCGCCACGGTCACGGTTGAAACCACCGGTGCGACGGTCGTCACCACGGTCACGGTTGAAGCCACCACGGTCGTCGCGGTCGCGGTTGAAACCACCGGTACGGCGGTCGTCACGGTCGCCACGGTTGAAACCACCCGAGCGACGGTCGTCACCACGGTCACGGTTGAAACCACCGGAGCGGCGGTCGTCGCCACGGTCACCGCGGTCGCCACGGTCCCGGTCGCGGCCGAAGGCCGGACGCTCGGTGCGCGCCTCGCGGTACGCCGGCGTGCGCTCCTCGGCCTGCGGCGCGGCGGCGACCGGGGCGGCGGCGGCCGGAGCCTGCTCGGCGCCCTCCTGCGCGGCCTCCTCCGACGCGGCCGGCTCCTCGTCCACGATGCCCAGGTCGGCCCGCTCGCGCGCCGCACGGGCGGCGAGGCGGTCGGCCTCGTCCCGCAGCTCGGTGGCGCGGCGCTGCGCGCGCTCCAGCTGGCGGGTCATGTCGGCGAGCTCGCGCTCGGCGGCACCGGCGATGTTGGCGGCGCTCTCGGCCTGGACCTCGGTCAGCGAGCGGGCGCCGGTGATCTTGGCGACCTCGGCGTCGAAGGCGTGGTCCAGGATGTGGCGGCTGGCGTCGACGCCCGCGTCCTCCATCAGGCGGAAGACGCCGCGGCGCTGGTGCGGCAGCACGAGGGTGACGACGGCGCCGGAGCGGCCGGCACGGGCGGTGCGGCCGGAGCGGTGAAGGTAGTCCTTGTGGTCACCGGCCGGGTCCACGTTGAGGACCAGGTCGATGCCGTCGACGTGGATGCCTCGGGCGGCGACGTCGGTGGCGACGACGACGTTGACGTAGCCGTCCTTGAAGTCGCCGAGGACGCGGGTGCGGGCGCCCTGGGTCATGCCGCCGTGCAGCGCGTCGGCCTTCACGCCGGCCTCGATGAGCTGCTCGGCGACGCGGTCGGCGCCCATCTGGGTGCGGACGAAGATGATCGTGCGGCCCTTGCGGGCGGCGATCGCGTTGGTGATCGGCGCCTTGTCCTTGGGCTTCACCACGAGGATGTGGTGGGTCATGGTGGTGACGGCGCCGGCCGACGGGTCGACCTCGTGGGTGACCGGGTTCTTCAGGTAGCGCTTGACCAGGGTGTCGATCTCGTTCTCCAGGGTGGCGGAGAACAGCAGGCGCTGGCCGCCGGCCGGCACCTGGTCGAGGATCTCGGTGACCTCGGGCAGGAAGCCCATGTCGGCCATCTGGTCGGCCTCGTCGAGGACGACGGTCTTGACGTCGGCCAGCTTGGCGGAGCCGCGGTTGAGCAGGTCGCGCAGACGGCCGGGGGTGGCGACGAGGATGTCGACGCCGCGCTCCAGCGCGTAGATCTGGTTGGACATCGAGGTGCCGCCGCAGACGACCTTGAGCTTGAGGCCGAGCACCGAGCCGAAGGGCTCCAGGGCGTCGGCGACCTGCATGGCCAGCTCGCGGGTCGGGACGAGGATCAGGCCGCGCGGGTGCTTGGGCTTGGTGCGCTCGCCGTCGGCGAGGCGGGTCAGCAGCGGCAGGCCGAAGCTGAGGGTCTTGCCGGAGCCGGTGCGGCCACGGCCCAGCACGTCCTTGCCGGCCAGGGCGTCCGGGATGGTCGCGGCCTGGATCGGGAACGGGGTGGTGACGCCGCGCTTGGCGAGGGCGCGCACGACGTCGTCGTGCAGGCCCAGGTCGCCGAAGGTGATGGTCGGCTCGGCCGGCTCCTCGGCGGTCTCGGCGGAGTCCTCCTCGGCCTCGACGGCGGTGTCGGCGAGGGCCTCGACGGCCTCGACGGCGGTCTCGACGATCTCGGCGGGGGTCTCGGTGGTGTCGGCGGCGGTGTCGGTGACATCGGCGGCGGCCTCGTTCGCGGGCATGGCGAAGCGGGCGTCGTCAACGAGAGACATGTAAAACCTTCCGGAAGTGGCACGCGCCAAAGTCCGGGGTTCTGTTTCACAACCGCCTCTATGCGGTCAGCCACGGATCGCCGGAACGCGCCAAGGGCGCCAGATGGATGTAGGGCGCCAGTCAAATGGATCAAACGAACGATCTACCACCATAGACGAACCTCCAGATCAGAGGCAAATGCCCTGGCCAGCTCCCTAATGGCCACCCGCTCGCGGGCTGGGGGCCGAGGAACCGGAGCTTCCCGTGGTGGGCTCCGCGGTTCCGGGGCTGGTCGGGGCCGGCGGGGTGTGCTCGGGCTCGGGGGAGCCGGACGGGTGGCCGGTCGGGCCCGCCGAGGGCGTGCCTCCGGCGCCACCCGGGGCCCCCGTGCCGCCCGCACCGCCGGAGCCGCCGGACCCGGTCGTGGTGCCGCCGGGGTGGGGCGCGGGGCTGGCGTTCGCGCCGCCGCCCGCTCCTCCGCCCGGCGCGCCGTCGGGGGCGCCCGCCCCCGGCACCGGCACCACGCCGGTCATCGCGCCCGGCGCGCCCTCGCCCGGTGCGCCGGGTACGCCCGCTACCGGCGCGCTCTCGGCCTGCAAGCCCCCCTGGTGCTCCGTACGCCCGGCCGCACCACCGGAGTGCCCGGCCCCCGGCGAGACGGAGGACCCGCCCGACGCCCCGGGGCGGCCCGCCGGACCGGCCTGCCCGACGGGCGCCACGCCGTGCTTCTCCTCCGCGCCGGCGCCCACCGACATGCAGCCGGTCAGCCCGAGCCCCGCCACCGCCAGCACCGCGGCCGCCCGCAGCGCCCGTCCCGGACGGCCCGACAGACCCGACAGACCGGGCCGACCCGCCCGCGCCGCCCGAACCGACCGGACCGCCCGCACCACACGCACCGAAGCCACCGAGTTCCCTCTCTGAACGCCCCGCCCGGGCCCGCCCGAGGCGCGGCCGCTTTCGGTGCCCAACGCGCGCCCACCCCCGCGGGACACGGGTACGGACGGCAGGAAGGTTCCTCCGGACCGCCGCTCGTGACGCTCCCGAACCGGACGCCCGCAGGCCCCGCGCTCAGCCCCAGAGCGCCGAGGCCAGCTCCGCCCCCGCGTACACCGCCGCCAACCCCGCCACCACGCTCCCGACCGCGTTCGCCGCCGCGTACCGCCCGGCCCCCGACTCGGCCAGCCGCAGCGTCTCGTACGAGAACGTCGAGTACGTCGTCAGCGCCCCGCAGAACCCCGTCCCGACCAGCAGTTGGACGTGCGAGGAGGCCGCCCCGGCCGCCACCGCCCCGGTCAGCGTGCCGAGCACCAGGCAGCCGAACACGTTCACCGTGAACGTCCCCCACGGGAACGCCGAGTCGTGCCGGGACTGCACCGCCCGGTCGGTCAGGTACCGCAGCGGAGCGCCGACCACCGCGCCCGCCACCACCAGCAGCCAGTTCACTCCCCGGCCCCCGCTCCCCCGCCGCGCCCCGCGTACCGGACGACCTCGCACCGCTCCAGCAGCACCAGCCCCTCCGCCACCAGCCCGTCCAGCTGCGGCAGGAACGCCCGCACCCGCTCCTCCTCGTCCACGATCACCACCGCCACCGGCAGGTCCTCGCTCAGCGACAGCAGCCGCGCCGTGTGCAGCACCGACGAGGCCCCGAACCCCTCGACCCCCCGGAACACGCTCGCCCCGGCCAGCCCGGCCGCCCGCGCCCGGTGCACGACCTCGCCGTACAGCGGCCGGTGGTGCCAGGTGTCGCTCTCGCCCACCAGCACCGTCAGCTTCAGCGCCGGCCCGCCGAGCCGACTCACCGCGCGCCTCCCCGGTTCAGCCAACGCCTGGTCAGCGCCGCCGCCGCCCACACCGCGCCGAGCGCGCCGAGCAGCGTGAGCCCCAGGTACGCGAGCCCCGGCCCGAGCCGCCCGGCCTCCAGCAGCCGGCGGATGTCCACCGCGTACGTGGAGAAGGTCGTGAACCCGCCCAGCACCCCGGTCCCGAAGAACGGCCGCAGCAGCGGATGCGCCGGGCGGCCCTCGGTGATCAGCACCAGGAACACCCCGATCACCGCGCAGCCGACCACGTTGACCAGCAGCGTCGTCCACGGGAACGCCTCGGGCGCCGCCGCCCACAGCAGCCCGGCCCCGTACCGCGCGAGCGCCCCGATCGCCCCGCCGAGGGCGATCACCGCCACCGCCGGCCCCTGCCCGCCCAGCACGCCCGGCGGCCGCCGCCCCGCCGCCCGCTCCACCACGTCCTCCGAGGTCGTCACAGCCCCATCAAACACCGGCCCCCACCGCCTGGCACACCGTCATCCCAGACCCGACAATGATCCGGTGGAGATGACCCGGGAAGAGTTCGAGACGCTGGTCAGCGACGCCCTGGACCAGATTCCGCCGCAGCTCGCGGCGATGATGGACAACGTCGCGATCTTCGTCGAGGACGAACCCGACCCCGGCGACCCGGAGCTCCTCGGCCTCTACGAGGGCACCCCGCTCACGGAGCGCGGCGAGTGGTACGCCGGCGTCCTGCCCGACCGCATCCTGGTCTACCGCGGCCCGACCCTGCGCCTGTGCGAGACCCGGGAGCAGGTGGTCGAGGAGGTCCGCACCACCGTCATCCACGAGGTCGCCCACCACTTCGGCTTCGACGACCACGAGCTCGACGAGCTCGGCTGGTCCTGACCCCTCCCGACCCCTCCCGACCCCTGTTGCCCCCACCCGGCCGAAACACGTTTTGGCGTTCCGCCCGGCATCCCATATGCTTCTCGACGTCCCCGAACGCCGGAAACGGCAAAGGAACGGCCGCAAGCCCTCATCGTCTAGTGGCCCAGGACGCCGCCCTTTCAAGGCGGTAGCACGGGTTCGAATCCCGTTGGGGGCACGTAGTACCGTGGTAAAAATGCAGTGCCGCAAGACCTGAGTGGTACCCACCACCTCTAGGTCCCGTGGAGCAGTTGGTTAGCTCGCCACCCTGTCAAGGTGGAGGTCGCGGGTTCAAGTCCCGTCGGGATCGCTCGTCTCGCAAGAGACGGTGCAGTACGGCCAGGTAGCTCAGTTGGTACGAGCGTCCGCCTGAAAAGCGGAAGGTCGCCGGTTCGACCCCGGCCCTGGCCACAGGCGCCTGAAAAGGCAAAACGGCCCCGGAGAGATCCTCTCCGGGGCCGTTTGCTTGCCCTGGTACGCCTACCCGTACGCCAACGGCTCAGGTGAGCTTGTCGCTGAGCGACCCGAGGGCCTTCCGCTGCTCGTCCAGCGACGCGTGGGCGTAGACCTTCATCGTCACGCCGATGTCGCTGTGGCCGGCGATCTGCCGGACGATGTGCGGCGGCACACCGAGGTCCAGCAGCAGGGTCACGCAGGTGTGGCGGAGGTCGTGGAACCGGAGCGAGAGCCCGAGCCGATCCCGGAGCGGGTACCAGCTACGCCGGAGGTTGTCCGGCTCGATCGGCGTCCCGACCCTGCTGGTGAACACCAGACCCGTGTCCTTCCACCGCTCACCAGCCGCCACCCGCTCCTGAGCCTGCCGCTCCCGGTGGGCCCGCAGAGCCTCCAGAACGAGCGGTGGGAGGGGCAGCGTCCGCAGCGAGGATGCCGTCTTGGTCGGGCCGAGTTGAAGGGCGCCGTCCACCCGCTGAAGGTTGCTGGACACGATGAGCGTCCCGCGCTCCAGGTCCACCGCCGCCCAATGCAGGCCCAGCAGCTCCCCACGCCGGAGCCCCATCGCCAGGGCCAGGACGTAAAGGCCATGCAGCCGGTCCGCGCTGGCCGTCTTCAGGAGCAGGCGGGCCTGCGGCACAGTGAGCCCCTTCCCGGTGCTGTAGTCGGGTGTGGGCACCTGCACGAGCTTGGCGACGTTCCTCAGGATCAGCTCCTCCCGTACGGCGCTCTCCAGGGCGTTCCGTAGGACGGCGTGGATCGACTGCACCATGCGGCGAGAGAGCTTGGTCTCGCAGCACTCCCCCGCCGCACAGCACTCCGGCTTCGACCGGGCAGCGTCCCACCCGTTCTTGCAGCACTGGCAGGCGCTGGCGACATCGGCCAGCCACTTCCGGACGTCGGCGGCCCGAAGGGTCCGGAGCTTCTTGGTGCCGAGCCCGGGGACCAGGTGCACCCGAACCACGCTCTCGTAGCCCTGGTAGGTCTTCGGCCGGCGGTTCACCTTCACGACCGTGGCCAGCCAGTAGGTCAGGTACTCCTCCATCTTGGCGTTGGTGTCGGGCGTCGGGATTCCCTGGTTGTTCTGAGCCTGAAGCTCCGTGATCTTGTCGCGCACCTCGTCACGGGTCTTGCCGTACACGGAGATGCGCTTGACCTTCCCGGACGTGGTGGTCACGTAGACACGGCCGTGGTAGAGGTCGCGGTTCGTCATGCGGCTGATGCTGCCGTCGCCGTTGGCGCGCTTGGCCATTAGGCGGCCTCCCTCATCTTGATGCGGATGTAGTCGTGCAGGGCGGTGACGGGGATGCGGCGGGAGCCGCCTTCCTTGAAGCTGGCGAGGGTGCCGGAGCGGATGAGGTCGTAGACCTTGCTGCGGCTCATCCGCAGGGCCTCCATGACCTCGGGGACTTCCAGGACGAGGGGCGGGATGGTGGTCACGTGCGCTCCCTGGGCGGTGGAGGGGGAGGGTGGCACCGCAGAACCCGCAAAACCTGCAAAACCTCCCGATGAGGGTTCTGAGCTGCGGGTTTGTGGACGATCTTGGTTTCCGCAAAACCTCCGGAAACTCCGCGAAACCTCGGCGGCCGCTCGGGGTGCTCCTGAGTGGTCGGGGTTTTGCTGGGGTTTCCGGAGGTTTTGCGGGAGCGGCGGGGATGCGCGTTTGGGCTGGTCAGGCGGGGTGGCGGGAGGTTTTGCAGGTTCTGCGGGTTCTGCGGCGGGGGTTGGGCGGGGTCAGGAGGTGAGCTGCCGGGCGGCGGGGTGGGTCTGGTAGCGGGGGGACTTGGGCCGGCCGCCCTTACGGGAGGGGACCGGGGTGGGGAGTTCACGGATCCAGCCGTGGTCTTCGAGCAGGGTCAGGGCGGGGTCGAGGTCGGCGACGGTGGGGAAGTCGGCGCGGGGCAGGGCGTTGAACAGCTCGCGGCGGCTGATGTTGTCGCGGGGGTTGGCGACCAGCCAGGCGAGGGCGGTGCGGGCCTTGGCAAGGTGGGCGTCACTGCCCATGGCGTCGAAGACTGCGAGGGCGTGGGCGGTGTAGTAGGCGCCGATGGCGGCGGCGCTGGTCATGGTCTCGCCGGAGATCGGGGTGGTGATGCCGGCGGCGGAGTGGGTGGCGAGGTGGAGCAGTCCGGCGATGCGGCACACGGTGCCGTCGAGCTTGGGCGCCCACTTGTCGAGGTCCATGCCCGAGAGGGCGGCGCCGGGGCGCTGGGCCTTCTCGGTGCGGTCCTGGTGGGCGAGCAGGACATCGTTGGCATCGGGGCTGAGGGTGAGGACGGCCGGGTCGGTCCACTCGGCCATGGTGGTGACGAGGTCTTTCAGGTTCTCCGCGTAGGCGTTGGCGACCGTGTCGGGGATGAGGTCGGGCTTGATGTTGCGGTAGCCGACCATGGACTTGGGCAGCGCGTACAGGAAGCGGGCGAGAAGGCCCCGGTCGCTGAATCCCTTGGACTTGGCGATGTCGCGGAACACGGACGGCTGGACGGCCAGGCCCATGGTCAGCGCGGGGGCTTCGAGGAACTGCGGGTCGCGGCCCTGGCGGTTGACGCGCAGCAGGTCGGCGGCGTGGCCCTTGAGGAACACCTCCAGGTTGGGGGTGCCGGAGTAGCGGCCGGCGATGATGTCGAAGATGCCGCCCTCGGCGGAGATGACGGCCATGCGTCCGCCCTGCTCGGCGAGGAGGCTGGCCAGGCCCTCGGGGGTGACGTCGTCGGCGATGAGCTGCGGGCGGGCGGGGATCTGCACGTTCTCCGCAGCCTGGGCGAGGTCGATGGCCTCGGCGGTGAGTTTGGCGCGCTCGTCGCCGCTTGCGTTGGCGGCCTTGGCGGCGGCCTTCTCGGCGGCGGTCTTGGCGAGCTTGGCCGTGGTCTCGGCTTCCGCCCGTACCTTGACGTTGGTTTCGATCAGGGTCTTCTCAACGGTCAGCATGGGGCGGGTCATCTCGGCGACCACGGCGGACTTGCGGTTGCCCGGGGGCAGGGCGATGACGATGTAGAGGTTCACGGGCTCGCGCCAGCGCCCGCGCACGGCGATGACGGCCCGTCCTCCACAGGCCGTGGACAGGGCCGCGAGCCCCATTCCGCCGGCGAGGTCGGCGGGGGTCTGCGTCTCCTCGGCGACGGCGCCGACCATGTCGCCCAGCCACCCGGGCAGGGCCTTGGTGGGGAAGGGCGGGAGGTTGTGGGCCTGGCCGAGCGGGATCGGGCTGTCCCACACGTCGACCGGCTCGGCGGGCGGCTCCGCCTGGTCCCAGCCTTCGGGGAACAGCGGGCTGACGTTGTCGTACGGCTCGCCGGGGCTCGCGGCGGGGATGGTCACGTGCTCTCCTTCGTGTGGTCGGGGTTCAGGCAGGGGCCGTGCGGGCCCAGGCGTCGCGGTGAAGGGCTGGGCGATGCGCGGGCGGAGAAGCGCTTTTCCGCCCGCGCATCGGCACGGGGCCGCAGGTCAGGCCGCGCGGCCGGTGGTGGCCCTGGCGAAGCCGCTGCGGATGGTGCGCTCGACTGTGCGCTGGTCCAGGCCGGTGGCCAGGCCCGCGCTCAGCAGCACGTCGAAGGCCAGCGGCTCGGGGACGGTGCCGTCGCCGACGAGGCGTCCGATGGCGGCGGCGCTGGCCCACAGGCGGTTCTTGCGTCCGGGCTTGGTCTGGGCGCGGACCTTGGCGTCCTCGCCGTCGAGGACGGCCCGCACGTAGGCGCTCTGGTGGTGGACGCGCTCGCGCAGGCCCTCCGGCTGCGGCGCCATGGTCGGGGCTTCGGCGGGCCGGGTGAGGAGGGCGAGCAGGGCCTCGGGCACCTCGGCGATGGTGTTCGGGTCGGTGCCGGGTGCGAAGGTGTAAAGGCCGGCGTGGGTGCGGGAGTACGGCCCGACGAGGTACCCGGCGCTTCCCCGCACGTCGATCCCGGGGGCCAGCTTGCTCTGGGAGTTGAGGATCTGGGCCTGGGGCGGGGCGGTGAACCACAGGTGCAGCCCGCCGGAGGGGGTGGCGACGGTGGCGGTGGGCGGGATGTCGAAGCCGTGCTCGGCGGCGAGGGCCTTGAGGTTGGTGGGCCCGTCGATGCCGTGCTTGACGTCGAGGTCGATGCCGACGAGGTGGTGAGGGGCCCGGCCGCAGGCGATGCCGTAGGCGGTGGCCCAGGGGGCGGCTTCGAACAGCTCACGCGTCCACTCGGGGTCGTTGGCGGCGTCGTGGACGCCGTGCCCGAGCTGCCCGCACTCGCCCCGGCAGTTCCGGGAGGCGAGGTCGGCGTGCGGGGTGGAGATCGCGGGGCGCTTGCTGCGGGCCAGGGGGAAGACGAACAGGCCACGGCGGGCGGCGAACTGTGCGGCCTTGAGGGCCTGGGTCCAGTCGCTCACGTTTACAACCTCCTTGAGAGGCATGGGTGTTGGTGGTGCGGAGGGGAGCCGGGGCGGGGGGTCTGCGGGCGCGGCCGGTTCCGGTGTGCTCTGGGTGGTGTGCTGCTCGGCGCAGACCTTGTGCGAGGGCCTGCGCTGCTCATCTCGCAGCGGGGTGGGACGACCGCACCAGCGACAGGGGCGGTCGCCGGTGCGGTCGTAGTGGCGGGCGTCGCGCCAGTCCAGGGCGGTCATGGCTGATCCCGGCCGGGCAACGGGCTAGGCGGCGCGGTCGGTCAGCGCCGCGTGCTGGTCCGTCGTGAGTAGGCCAGCGTCCCTCCACTCGTCCAACAGGTCGGCCTGGCCGGCGAGTTGGGGGATGGTGCAGGTGGAGCACAGTCGCCCGGCCGGGCGAGCGCTGTCCTTACCGGTGGGGGGCTTGACGCCCCACCGGCAGGCAGGGATGCCGGCGGCCTTGGCTTCGGTCTCCAGGTCCCGCAGCGGCGCGGCCGCGTCGGGGTAGAAGAAGCCGACCTCGTCCAGCTCGCCGGGCTTGGCGAACGCGCCGCACAGGCACTCGCCCGACATGTGGAGGTGTTCGGTGACCTCGTTGAGCGGCAGCGCGCCAGGGTGGCAGAGCCGGTGGGGGGCGTGCTGGTGGTCGAGGTGGCAGCGGTGCCGGTGGCGGTACTCGCGCATGTGGGCGTCGGTCCAGTGCACGAGCGGGGAGATCCACACGATCGCGCCGTCCCGGTCGATCGCCTCGGCGTTGCGGAACCGCCGCTCGGACTCGGCCCAGCGCATCCCGCCGAGGTAGGCGATCTTGCGGGTGCGGCCCTGGTTGCCGATGATGCTGCGCCGAAAGCGCATCAGCGGTTCGTCCTTGAGGTGGCGGTACATCACCTTGTGCCCGGCCGGACCAGGAAAGCCCTTCCACACGGGGCGGACACCGGCGTTGGGGCCGGTGGAAGCGATGACGCGGCCCATGACGAGGTCGGCGTAGGAGTGCTTAGGGTGCAACTCATGCAGGGGGGTCTTCCAGGCGGCGGCGACGTCCCGCACGTGCTGGGTGGTCTCCTTGATGCCGGTACCGGTGTTGACGTGCAGGATCGCCTGGTAGCGCTCGCGCATCAGGTGCATGAGGTTGACGGAGTCGTTGCCACCCGAGAACAGCCCGTAGACACCCTCGATCACCGGGTAGGTGGCCAGGGCCTCATCCAGGATGGCGTGCGAGCGGGCGATCGCCTCGTCCAGCGTCAGCGCGACGTGCTCGCCATCGCTCGCCTTCGGCGGGGCTTTGGGCAGCAGGTCGGGCATGCCGGGGAACATGTCCTCAACCAGGCGGACCTTGCGGGCCACGATTACCTCCGGGATGGTCAGGCGGCCCGGCGCCCGCGCGCGCCGGGGAACTGGTGGACGGTGGCGAGGCGAGCGGACTGCTCGGCGGCCGGGGCCGGGGCGCCCTCGCCCCCGTCCGGCGGGGCCATGTCCGCCCCGGCCGCCGAGCGGGCCGCCCGTTCGGCGGCGGACTCGGCGAGGACCCGCCGGACGGCGGCGGAGTCGCCCTTGGCACCGCGCTGGCTGATGAGGGCGGCGGCGCCGAGCAGGGCACCGGGACCGAAGAGTGCGGCAGCGGTGATGGCGTCGGTGGTGGTGCTCACGGGGTTCCTCCGGTGCGAGCGGCGTGGGCGAGCAGGTCGACGAGGTCGGCGCCGAGCAGGGCGGCGCGCTGCTCGATCGCGGTCCAGGACTGCGGGTCGATGTGCATGAGCGCGGCGAGGGCGGCGGCCGGGCGGTGGTCGGCGGCGGCGGTCAGGGCTTCGCGCAGGTGGACGGCGGCGAGCGGCCGGATCGCGGCGGGGGCGGTCATCGCGGGCGGCCGGTCAGTGGGTGCTGACGGCGGCGGCGAGGGCGCCGAGCATGTCGTTGACGGGCCCGGCCAGGCCGGTGGAGGCGGCGGTGAGGCCGGACAGCCAGACGATGAGGGCGGTGCCGGTGCCGACGCGCTTGGTCCACACGAGGACGACGGTGACGACGCCGGTCACGAGGGCGACCGAGACGGTGACGTTCATGCGGTTCTCCCGGGGCTGTGTCGAGGCGGGCGGTGGGCTAGTTGGTGCCGGCGGACCAGGTGCGCTTGCCGACGTTGTAGAGGTGGCGGCCGACGCGGACGCGCTTGCCGACGCCCCGACAGCGGCGGCACTGCTTGCCCCGCTTGGCCTTGCCCTTGCGGTCGGTGACGACCTTGAAGCCGAAGCCGCCGCACTTGCGGCAGTCGCCGAACGGGCTGGCGGCGCACAACGCTGCGTAAACGAGGGCGACCAGCAGGGCGGCGGCCATAGCGGCGAGTATCAGGAGGGTCATGGGTGCCTCCGGGGCGGTTTCTGGGGTGCGCGGGGGCAGCGCGCTAGGGGCTAGCGCGCTGATCAGGGCATGTGCGGGCCGCTAGCGGGGGTGCTAGGTCTAGCGGGGGTGGCCGCTAGACCTAGCACCCGTGCTGGGCTGTCCGGGACTATCCGGCGTCGCGCTTCTTGTCGCGCTCGGTGACGGCCTTGAGGACGTCGGTGCGGGTGATGCCGCGCCGGTTGGCGCCCCTGCCGTCCTCGGTGGTGCCCCACACCTGGCCGGTGGCGATGCCGTGCGGCTTGAGCGCGGTCACCAACTGGTCGGCTTTCGCCCGGCCCTCCAGGGCGCCCCACGGGCCGTATGCGTCGGGCCGCAGCTCGGCGAGGCGGGTGACGATCGTCTCCGACCAGAGCTTGGGCTCATCCGGGCTCATGACGGCGAGGAGGTCGGCGAGCAGGTCGTACGCGGGGGCCGCCGCCGGGGTGGTGTCGGCGTTGCCGGCGGCGTGGCCGGTCAGGAGTCCGGCCTGTTCGCGGGCCTGTCGGCCGCGTTCGGCGATGGCTTCGGCGCCGGGGGCGTTGACGAACACGGCGCTGATGATCTGGGCGTCGGCGCCTTCGCCGCCGATGAAGTAGGCCAGGCCCTTGTCGGCGGAGGTGAAGGTGGTGGCCCGGATGCCGCTCTTGTAGGCGGAGGTTCCGAGCACCATGTCGTTCTCGATCTGGCCCATGACCTTGAGGCACAGGCGCAGGACGGCGTTGGCGCTGATGCCGGTGGGCAGGGACCTGGAGTCGGGGCGCTGGGTGGCCAGCAGCAGCACGATGCCGGTGGCGGGGCCGCGCTTGACGAGGTCGGTGCAGATCTCCTCCAGCTCACCGCCGTACTTGGGGTGCTCGAACCAGCGCTGGCACTCGTCGACGCCGACGACGATGGGGTGCAGGCGCAGGGACTTGTTGTCGGCGAGCTTGCTGGTGACCTTCGACTCCGGGCACACGTCCCTGGGCAGGGAGCGGATCACCTTGGTGCGGCGCCGCAGTTCGGCCTGCAGCTCGCGCATGTCGGCGATGGCGTACTCGATGTCCTCCTCGTCGTCGCCGGCCCGGTGACGGTGGGACACCTTCTCGCCGACCGGGTCGAGGTCGCCGGTGCCCTTGAGGTCGTAGGTGTGCAGCTCGGCCCGGGGGTCGAGCGCGGCGATCAGCAGCAGCAACCTGAGCAGGAAGGTCTTGCCCATGCGGGGGACAGCGCCGATGATCCCGGCGACGAACATCAGGGTGACGTTCACCCAGGCGCCGCGCTGGTCGGTGGCGAACCCGACCGGGTCGAACAGGTCGACCGTGCCCCTGGTGGCGAGCGGCCAGGCGGGCTTCTTGGCCTTGGCCATGTCCTGGTCGCCGACCCACAGGACCAGGCGGCCGGGGTGCTCGCCCGGTGCCTGTTCCGGCCACACGGTCCCCAGCGGGCGGCGCAGGCCGGAGGCGAGCTGGCCGCGCTTGCCCATCACGTCCGCGACGGTGACGCCGTGGGGCAGTTCGACGTCTGCCCGCCACCCGGGCCCATCCCGCATGATCGGGGCCGGGAAGGTGATGCTGCTGCCCTTGGTCCTGGCGGAGGTGATGCCGCCGATCCCCAGGGACTCCAGGGCCCGCACCACCATGTCCGAGGTGAGCTTGGGCGCCTTGGCCTTGACCACCGCGCGACCGATGAGCGGCTCGTCCGCCGGCGCCCCGGCCACGCCCAGGGCGAGGACGACGGCGGAGGCGAGGGCGAGCAGGGTGGCGGTGCTGGTCAGCACCCACAGCACGATCACGGCGGTAAGGCCGAACACGGAGCCGAGCAGGGAGACCAAGCTCCGGAGCTTGACGCGGTTGTCGCGCTGGCGGGTGAGCTTGAGGTACAGCTCGGCGTCCTCGCGCCGGGCCGCCGCCGCCCGCAGGGGCTGACCCTCGGCGTCCGAGGTCCACCGGCCCAGGAAGTTCAGCACCCGCGCGGCGCCGCGCGGCGAGCGCACGGCGAGGCGGGCGGCGTAGAGCGGTGCGCGGATCGCGTGGTAGGCGACCGTGTGGCCCATCCGCCCGGCCACGTAGGCGAGTTGGGTCCGAAGCTCGGCCCTGGACAGCAGCCAGGCCGGGAGGATCGGGCGGCGGGTGCCCTCCGGCACCGGCAGCGGCATCGGCGCGGTGAGCCGCTGGTCGACGTAGACGCTTCCGCCGTCCTCGTCGTCGTCGAGGGTGGCGGTGGTGGTGCGTCGTTCGGCACGGGCCTTGGCGAGGTCGACCACGCCGTCCTCGGCCATCTCGGCGGCCAGGCGCTCGAACAGCTCGTTCTCGGCGTCGTCGCCGGGGCTGTGGTGGTTCACTGGGGCTTCCTTCCTCACTGCTGGTTGTGGTGCGGAAAGGGGCCCCGGGACGGTCGGACGCGCCGGCAAGCAAGCACGGCCGTCCCGGGGTGTTGTGCGGGGGTGTCGCCCCTGGTCAGAGGTCGAGCAGGGACTCGACGGGGATCTCGTAGACGAAGTTGACCCGGGTGACGCCGCTCCAGCGGCCGGGGGCGATCTGCACGTTGGCGACGACCATGTCGGCGCCGTCGCGATCGGTGGTGCGGTATGTGTGCACGCTCTCGCCGTCGCGGCGCCAGCCCCGCACGGCGGTGCGGGCCTCGTAGACGGACAGGTGGCGGGTGCTGCCCTTCACGCCGTCCGTCAGGGCGACGAGGCGGCAGTCACGGACGACGGGCAGGCACTTCGACCGGATGGCGGTGGTCACGATGCCTTCTCCTCGGTGGAGTTGGGGACTTCGGTGATGGCGCCTACCTCGTCGACAGGCGGGGTGGGCGTGGGCACGGCGTGCAGCGCGGGCCGCTCCGGCTCGGCGGCGGCGGCCGGGGTGGCGCGTTCGGCGGTGAGGGTGTCGCGCAGGATGCGGGCGCGTTCGGCGGAGGTGCGGACCGTGGTGCGGATGCGGTCGGCGGTCAGGTCGGCGTCGGGCCAACCGGCCGTGGCCGACCTCGCCTCGTCGAGCAGTTCGGTGTCCGTGCGCTTGGGTCGGGTGGTGCGGGCCGACTGCGGGACGGTGCCGGTCGCCCGACGCGTCCGGGCCGCCGCCGGGGTGGTCGGCTTGCGGACCGGCGCCGTGGGTGCCTGCTCGGTCGGGTCCTCGGTCGGCTCGATGTCCGGGGCGGTCGGGGCCGGGGCGGGCACCTGGTCGGCCGACTCGTACAGCGGCCAGTCCGGTTCGCCCGTCTCGGGTTCACCCTGGTCAGACCCCGACCGATTCGTCATGGTCTGGTCTGTTTTGTCGGCCTTGGGGCGGGCGTGCAGGACCTTGGCGACCAGGTCCGAGCCGAAGTAGATCGAGCCGACCGGAAGCGACGACGCGAGCAGGACCAGGGCCCAGTGCGCGGGCGCCCACTCGGCCAGTCGGGTCCGCCCGCCGCCGTGCAGAGTCGGCACCAGGCCGTGCACGTAGTTGAGCACCAGCGACGCGGCCGTGTACCCGGCCAGTACCCGCAGGGCGAACCTGCGGTCGGCGTCGGACAGGACCAGCGCGACGACCAGCGCCAGCGCCATCAGCCCGTCCACGACCAGCGGGTAGACGGTGGCGGCGGTCGGGTCGGCCCCGATCGCCGCCGCGACGTCGCGCAGAGCGTTCCACGAGACGCGGAACGCCATCGCGGCGACGGCCAGCAGGCCCGCGATGAGCCAGAACTTCCCGGCCCTGCTCATCGCGCACCCCCGGCGGAAAGCGCCGCGAGTCCGGCCGCCGCAGCGGCTTCGGCTTCGGTCAGTCGGCCGTGGTGGTGCAGGGCTTCGGCGAGGGCGGTGACGCGGCCCCAGAGGAAGGTCAGGATCTCGTCGGCAACGGCGTGCAGCGCGGCGAGGTCCGTGTCCGGGGTGTCGGTCACGCCGAAGGTGAGATCGGCGCCGGTCACCTGCTTCACCACGCGGGCGATCTCCCGCCGGTCGCCGAAGGCCCCGCTCTCGACGACCCAGCCCCGGGTCGGCGTCCACAGGTTGGCCAGCCGCAGCCACCGGTCCTGGGCCCGCTCCCCGGCGGCCAGCGTGTACAGGTAGTGGTTGGCCTGGACCGTTCCGGACTCCCGGATGACGGCGCCCGCCTGGTTCGGGCCGCCGCCCATGTTCCCCACGCCGACCTCCACGAAGGGCAGGCCGAAGTGGAGCATGACCACCGCGTGGGCCGCCTCGTGCACCGCCGTACCCATGCGCAACTGCCCCTCCGGCAGGCCCATGAGCCGCTCGGAGTCGGTGTCCTCGTAGATCTCCGGCACCGGGTTGCGGGACGTCAGCCCCGTGTCCCAGTCGTGGTGCCAGCCAGCACCCACCATGTCCGCGATCACCGCGCAGCTCCCGGGGCTCCGGCAGCGACGAGGGACTGTGCGGCTTCGCGAGTGGCGCGGGCGGCTTCGGCAGCAGTCGCGGCGGCGATCCGGGCGGCTTCCGCAGCAGCGGTGGCCCGCTCGATCTCCGCGCGGGCCTCGGCCGTCACGCCGCCACCCCCGAGCGGCTGCGGCGGCCAGCCGGGCGCGGACGGTGCAGCGGAACCGGGGCGGTCCGCAGCAGCTCCGCCGCGACCTCCGCCGACTCCGGGTCCGACTCCCACAGCTCCGCCAGCACCTCACGCGCCACGTCCGTGCGGGCGGCGTACTGGGCCATGCTCTCGCCGACCACGCCACCGAACAACGCGTCGAACGGCGCACTGTCGATGCCGAGCGCCAGCTCGGTGTACTCCAGGGCCGAAACGGCCCGTTGGCCTGCAACAATCGACTTCACGGGTTCACCTCTTCATCGTTGGTGAGTGAGCCCGAGGGCCGCCGCGCGTTCCTTGGCCGGAGCGCGGCGGCCCGACTCATGCGGGCTCAGCCACTCGTCATGTCACGAGCAGCCATGACCCCCGACCCGCCTCAGGCGGCACGGATCGGGGACCAAAGACACTCGTTCTTGATCAGCACACTGTTGAGTTCTCAAAGAACTGCGATCCGCGCAGGCCGTAGGACGCGCGGCTGAGCCGCCTTCCCCCGACACCTGCGGGTCGCATCCGCGCAGGTCACACCCGCTTTAGGCGTGACTCAGCACGGGCATCTTGTCCCCATTGAGCCGCTGGCTCAACTGGTAGGTACAAGCTGCTGAACATGACTCTGCACTCACGGAGCGCAATCGTCAAGCCCATTGGTTCAACATGTAGGAACCAGTTGCCTGGATGCGTCATCATTGAGGCATGAGCACCCCGCCGCTGTACCGTCGCGTGGCCGACGCCCTCCGGAGCGAGATCAGCTCCGGAGCCTTCGCACCTGGTGCCCGGCTGCCGTCCGAGCGCGACCTATGCGACCGCTTCGACGCCTCCCGGAACACCGTCCGCAATGGCCTGAAGGTGCTCGTATCCGAGGGCCTTGTCGCACCTAGCCAGGGGCTGGGCTACGAGGTCAGGTCACACGAGGTCTTCACGCTGAACGCCTCGCGCTTCGAGAACCTGACCTTCCCCCAGAACGGGGACGCCTACAACACCGACGTCACGCAGGCCGGGCGCCGGCCGCATCAGGAGTTCCGCGTCGAGATGCAGCCCGCACCGGCCAAGGCGGCTAGGCAGCTCCACATCGAGGAGGGTGCGACGACGGTCCTACGGTTCTGTCACCGCTACGTCGACGGGGTGCCGTGGTCGACCCAGGCCACGAACTACCCGATGTGGCTGGTCGAGAGGGCTCCACGCTTGGCCGAACCCGGCGACATCGACGAGGGGACGACGCGGTACCTGGCCGGAATCGGGGTCGAGCAGGTGGGCTACTTCGATTCCATCTCGACCCGGATGCCTACGCCCGAGGAGAGCAGGTTGCTTCAGACCGGCGACGGCGTTCCCGTGCTCGTCTGGCATCGCACTGGCTACTCCCTGGACAAGCCGGTCCGTCACACGGTCACGACGCTCCGTGGAGACCTGAACGAAATGAACTACGAGATCGGCAACCTGAACGCTCTGGACGGCGAACTGTGATCATCGAAACCGCCACGCCTGCCGACCTTGAGCATCTGCTCGCCTTCCGCCGCGAAGCAGCCACCTGGCTTCAGACTCTGGGCAGCGACCAGTGGAGCCGTGACTACCCCGCCGACAAGCTGCTGGCCACCATCGAGGCCGGCACGGTCTTCATGCTGCGAGACGGTGCCGAGACGGCCGGGACGATAACCGTCACGCCGGAAGCCGAGCCGGGGCTCTGGAGCCCCGGCGAACTCGCCGAGCCGTCGCGGTTCATCAACAAGCTGACCGTGTCACGGGCCTACGCCGGTCATGACCTCGGTGGACGCCTGCTGAATTGGGCTGGCGAGCGCGCGGCTAACGAGGGCGCCGTGTGGCTCCGGCTGGACGCCTGGACCACCAATGAGCCCCTCCAGCGGTACTACCTGGAGCACGGGTTCACCCACGTGCGGACGGAGCTTGAAGGCGGCGCCGTGAACGGCGGCCCTCGCGTGTCGGGCTGGCTGGCCCAGCGCGCTGCTGGCCCGGCGGAGCACGGGTTCACCGACCGAACCGTGCGTGTCACGGCCTAGTCAGCGCCGTGCGGGCGTACTCCAACCCGTACGCCAACAGCGGCGTACAACACTGGACGGCGCGAGACCTCCCCGCACTCGGATCCAAGCCGTTCCAGGGCAGCCGGGGCCCCTCACGCGGCCTGAAAAGCGGAAGGTCGCCGGTTCGACCCCGGCCCTGGCCACAGATCGGAAAGGCCCCGGAGAGTTCGCTCTCCGGGGCCTTTGCGCTGTGTCAGGGCGCCAGGGCCTCGGTGGCGTCGGCCTCGGGGAGCCAGTCACGGGCGGGGTCGTACTCCAGCCAGCGGCGGGTGCGGCCGGCGGTGGCGAAGGCGTGGAGGAGGGCGGGGACGCCGGGGTCGGGGCGGTCGCGGCGCCAGACCAGGGACCAGGCGTAGAGCGGGGTCGGGTCGGCCAGGGGGACGACGGTGAGGCCGGCGCCGGGGGCCAGCGGCAGCTCCGAGGGCAGCAGGGTGAAGCCGCCCGGGGTGGTGCGGACCCGCTCCAGCAGGTGTTCCAGGCCCAGGTTGGCCTCGCCCGGCAGGACGGGCACGCCGAACTGCTCGGCGAAGCGCCCCAGGAAGTCCAGCCGTCCGGCCGCCGCCGGGAGGACCAGCCGCAGGGCCGCGAGCCGGGCGGGCCGCAGTTCGGGCTCGGCCGCCAGCGGGTGGTCGGAGGCGAGCACCGCGTCCACCGGTTCCAGCCGGACGAGCCGGTGCGCGAGGCCCTCGTCGAGGCCGTCGCCGAAGGCGTGGAACCGGCCGAACCCGGCGCCGACCTCCCCGCGCGCCAGGGCCGCCGCCACGGCGGGCAGGTCCCGCCCCGGCCCGACCTCGACGTGCGGCGCCCCGCCGCCCGCGTCCAGCGCCTCGCGCACGGTGCGCAGCGGCGCGTACAGGTGCCCCCAGACGTCGATCCTGGTCGCCCGGCCGGCCGGGCGCACCGCCTCCACCGCCGCCGCCCCCGCGTCGAGCGCGGCGCGGGCCGGGGCGAGGAACCGGGCCCCCTCCGCGGTGAGTCGGACACCGCTGCGGTCGCGTTCGAGGAGCCGGACGCCGAGGGCCTCCTCCAGCCGGGCGACGCGCTTGGACAGCCCCTGCTGGGTGAGCGACAGCGACGCGGCCGCGCGGCCGAAGTGCAGGTGCTCGGCGGCGGCCAGGAAGGCGCGCACCTGGGCGAGATCGAGGTCCACGGGCGCCATCCTCCTCGACAACCGACGGCTGTCGAAAGGGGATCGCGGTTGTTGGCGGCCGGCCGCCGCCCGGCGCTTTGCTGGTGGTCGGCCGGGAGAGACCGGCGAAGGACTGAGCGAAGGACCGAGCGAAGGGCCGTGGACATGAGGGCGGTTGTGGCCAAACAGGCCGGACGGGACGGCCGGGACGGCCGGTCGGTGGAGTTCGCCGAGGTGGGCGTCCCCGAGCCGAGGAGCGGCGAGGTCCTGGTGAAGGTCGACGCGTACTCCGTGAACCGGGGCGAGACCTTCCAGTTGGAGAACCCGCCGCCCGACTGGCGGCCGGGCAAGGACGTCGCCGGGCTGGTCGTCCAGGCCGCGGCGGACGGCTCCGGTCCGGCGGTCGGGCAGCGGGTGGTGGCCCACCCGCCCGCCGGGGGCTGGGCCGAGTACGTCGCCGTGCCGACCGATGCGCTGGCCCGGCTGCCCGAGCAGGTGTCCACGGCCCGGGCCGCCGCCCTGCCGCTGGCCGGGATCACCGCGCTGCGCCTGCTGCGGGCGGCGGGGAGCCTCGCCGGGCGCCGCCTCCTGCTCACCGGGGCCTCCGGCGGAGTCGGCCACTACCTCGTCGAACTCGCCGCCGCCGCGGGGGCCCTGGTGACGGCGGTGACCTCCTCCGCCGAACGCGGCGCCCGGCTGGCGGAGCTCGGGGCGGCCTCCGTCGTCCACCGGGTCGAGGACGCGCCGGGCCCCTTCGACCTCGTCCTGGAGTCCACCGGCGGGGCAGACCTCCCGCTCGCCCTGGCCCGGCTGGCGCCGCGCGGCGAGCTGATCTGGTTCGGCCAGGCCAGCCGGAAGCCCGTCGAGCTGGACTTCTTCTCCTTCTTCGCCGGCCCGGTCTCCGCGACGGTGCGGCACTTCAGCTACGCCGACGGCGACCAGCCGTACGCCGCCGACCTGGAGACGCTGGTCCGGCTGGTCGCCGAGGGCCGGCTCCACCCCGAGATCGGCCGGGTCGAGGACTGGAGCCGCACCGCCGAGGTCCTCGACGACCTGCGCGAGCGCCGCGTCCGCGGCAACGCCGTCCTGACCCTTTCGTAACTTTCGTCACCACCCAACTCACCGACAGGGAGCACGACATGACCACCACCGACCCCCGCACCGTCGTCGTCGACTACGTCGAGGCCGTCGCCCGGGGCGACCTCGACGCCATGACCGCCGCCTTCGCCGAGGACGCCGTCTGGACGTACCCGGGCGACCTCCCCCTGACCGGCGTGTGGCGCGGCCGGACGGCCATCCTCGAGGACTTCCTCGGCCAGGCCGGCGGCCTCTTCGCCCCCGGCACCCCGGTCGAGATCCAGCTGACCCACGTGATCGCCGACGGCGACCAGGTCGTCGCCGAGTGGACCTCGAAGGGCACCACCCTCCACGGCCACCGCTACGACAACGCCTGCCTGGGCGTCTTCACCGTCCGGGACGGCAGGATCACCGCCGTCCGCGAGTACACGGACACCCAGCACGCCGAGCGCACCCTCTTCTCCGGCCCGGCCGCGCGGTAGAACTCCTTCTCCGTGCCCGGGCCGGGGGCGGGACCGGGGGCGGGCACGGGACCGGGGGCGGGACCGGTCGAGGGACGGCTTCGAGCCGCCGTCCACCCCGGAAGCGCCCCGGCCCGTTGCACGGTCCCGCGAACGCCCCCGCCCCGGCGTTCGCGATCGTCCGCCCGGGGCTGTGACACTGGAGGGGCTCGAAAACCGAGGTGCGCGCCGCCGTGCCTCCTTGCGAACCTAGAGGGATGCCCGCAGTGAGTTCTCCCGCAGCCCAGTCCACCGCCGCCGACACCCCCGCCGGGCCCGGCATCGGTGAGCTGGCCGCCCGTCTGCCCGAGCTGACCCTGCGCGACCAGGTGCGGATCGGGCGCCGGCTGGAGGGGGCCCGCAGGGTCCGCAAGCCGGAGGCCCGGCAGAAGGTCGCGGCCGAGCTGGCCGCCGAGATCGACCGCGCCGAGCTGCTGGTGGAGCAGCGCCGCAGCGCCGTGCCGAAGATCTCCTATCCGGCCGAACTGCCGGTCAGCCAGAAGAAGGACGAGATCCTGGAGGCGATCCGCGACCACCAGGTGGTGATCGTCGCGGGCGAGACCGGCTCCGGGAAGACGACGCAGATCCCGAAGATCTGTCTGGAGCTGGGCCGGGGCGTACGGGGCCTGGTGGGCCACACCCAGCCGCGCCGGATCGCGGCCCGCACGGTGGCCGACCGCGTCGCGGAGGAGCTGAACACCCCGCTCGGCGAGGCGGTCGGCTGGAAGGTCCGGTTCACCGACCAGGTCGGCCAGCAGACGCTGGTGAAGCTGATGACGGACGGCATCCTGCTGGCGGAGATCCAGACGGACCGCGATCTGCACCAGTACGACACCCTGATCATCGACGAGGCCCACGAGCGCAGCCTCAACATCGACTTCCTGCTCGGCTACCTCAAGCAGCTGCTCCCCCGCCGCCCCGACCTCAAGGTCGTGATCACCTCCGCGACCATCGACCCGGAGCGCTTCTCCCGCCACTTCGGCGACGCCCCGATCGTCGAGGTCTCCGGCCGTACGTACCCGGTGGAGGTCCGCTACCAGCCGATCGTCGACGAGGACGAGGACGGCGAGGCCGACGACACCGACCGCGACCGCGACCAGGTCCAGGCGATCTGCGAGGCCGCCGAGGAGCTCCAGGCCGAGGGCCCGGGCGACATCCTGGTCTTCCTCTCCGGCGAGCGGGAGATCCGCGACACCGCCGACGCCCTCACGAAGCTCAGGCTCAAGAACACCGAGATCCTCCCCCTGTACGCCCGCCTCAGCTCCGCCGAGCAGCACCGGGTGTTCCAGCGCTCCACCAGCCGCCGGATCGTCCTGGCCACCAACGTGGCCGAGACCTCGCTGACCGTCCCCGGCATCAAGTACGTGATCGACCCGGGCACGGCCCGCATCTCCCGCTACAGCCACCGCACCAAGGTGCAGCGGCTGCCGATCGAGGCGATCAGCCAGGCCAGCGCCAACCAGCGCAAGGGCCGCTGCGGCCGCACCTCGGACGGCATCTGCATCCGGCTGTACTCGGAGGAGGACTTCCTCTCCCGCCCCGAGTTCACCGACGCCGAGATCCTGCGCACCAACCTGGCCTCGGTGATCCTGCAGATGACGGCCGCCGGCCTCGGCGACATCTCCGCCTTCCCGTTCCTGGACCCGCCGGACTCGCGCAACATCAAGGACGGCGTCCACCTGCTGCACGAACTGGGCGCCCTCGACCCCGAGGAGAAGGACCCGCGCAAGCGCCTGACCGGCCTCGGCCGCAAGCTGGCCCAGCTCCCGGTGGACCCGCGGATGGCCCGCATGGTGCTGGAGGCGGACAAGAACGGCTGCGTGCGGGACGTCATGGTGATCGCCGCCGCGCTCTCCATCCAGGACCCGCGCGAGCGCCCGGCCGAGAAGCGCCAGGCCGCCGACGAACGGCACCGCCGCTTCACCTCGGAGACCTCGGACTTCCTCTCCTTCCTCGCGATGTGGCGCTACGTGCGCGAGCAGCAGAAGGAGTTGTCCTCCTCGGCCTTCCGCCGGATGTGCAAGACGGAGTTCCTGAACTACCTCCGGATACGGGAGTGGCAGGACATCTACACCCAACTCCGCACGGTGGCGAAGCAGTTGGGCGTCACCATCGAGGAGCCCCACCCGGACGCCGAGCCGGACGCGGACCGCATCCACCAGTCCCTGCTGGCCGGACTGCTCTCCCACATCGGCCTGTTCGACGTGGAGAAGCGCGAGTACGGCGGCGCCCGAGGCGCCCGCTTCGCGGTGTTCCCCGGCTCGGGCCTGTTCAAGAAGCCGCCGCGCTGGGTGATGTCCGCCGAGCTGGTCGAGACCTCCCGGCTCTGGGCGCGGATCAACGCGAAGATCGAGCCCGAGTGGGTGGAGCCGCTGGCCGGCCACCTGATCAAGCGCAGCTACAGCGAGCCGCACTGGGAGAAGAAGGCCGGCGCCGTCCTCGCGTACGAGAAGGTCACCCTCTACGGGATGCCGGTCGTCGCCCAGCGCAAGGTCAACTACGGGCGGATCGACGCGGAGCTGTGCCGCGAGCTCTTCATCCGCAACGCCCTGGTCGAGGGCGACTGGGAGACCCACCACCGGTTCTTCGCCGAGAACCGCACGCTCCTCGGCGAGGTCGAGGAGCTGGAGAACCGGGCCCGCCGCCGCGACATCATGGTGGACGACCAGACCCTCTTCGACTTCTACGACTCCCGGCTGCCCGAGGAGATCGTCTCCACCCGGCACTTCGACTCCTGGTGGAAGAAGGCCCGGCACGAGCAGCCGGACCTGCTGAACTTCGAGAAGTCGATGCTGATCAACGACGCCGCCGGCGGCGTCACCGAGGCCGACTACCCGGACACCTGGCAGCAGGGCAAGCTGCGCTTCCAGCTGACGTACCAGTTCGAGCCGGGCAGCGACGCGGACGGCGTGACCGTCCACATCCCGCTGCCGGTGCTCAACCAGGTCACCGCGGAGGGCTTCGACTGGCAGATCCCGGGCCTGCGGGAGGAGCTGGTCACCGCGTACATCAAGTCGCTGCCCAAGGCGGTCCGCCGCAACTTCGTCCCCGCGCCGGACTTCGCCAAGGCGGCGCTGCGCGCGGTGAAGGACCGCCAGGAGCCTCTGCTCCCGGCCCTGGAGCACGCCCTCAAGCGCCTGACCGCGATCACCGTGCCCCCGGAGGCCTGGGACGACGAGCGGGTGCCGGACCACCTCAAGGTGACCTTCCGGGTGGTGGACGGCAAGCGGAAGCTCGCCGAGTCCAAGGACCTGGAGGAGCTGCGGCTCAGGCTCAAGCCCAAGCTCAAGGAGACGCTCTCCTCGGCCGCTTCGGGCCGGGGCATCGAGCAGAGCGGGCTGACGGCCTGGCCGGCCTCGCTGCCGGTGCTCCAGCGCACCTTCGAGCAGCGCTCCAAGGGCCATTCGCTGCGCGCCTACCCGGCGCTGGTGGACGAGGGCGCGTCGGTGGGCGTCAAGCTGTTCGACACCCCGGAGGCCCAGGCGCAGGCGATGTGGGAGGGCACCCGGCGGCTGCTGATGCTGACCACCACCTCCCCCGCGAAGTCCATCCAGGGCCGCCTGGGCAACCAGGCCAAGCTGGCGCTCTCGCACAGCCCGCACGGCTCGATCGCGGCCCTGTTCGAGGACGTCGTCGCGGCCGCGACGGACCGGCTGACGGCCCTGGCCGGCGGCCCCGCCTGGGACGAGACGGCCTTCGGCAAGCTCCACGACAAGGTGCGCACGGACCTCTACGACCTGTCCGCCGACACCACCCTGAAGACGGCGACCGCGCTGATCGCCTTCCACAAGGCCTCGACCCGGCTGAAGTCGGTGAGCAGCCCGGTGCTGCTGAACGCGGTGAACGACGTCCGGCTGCACCTGGCCTCCCTGGTGCACCCGGGCTTCGTGACGGCCACGGGCTGGCAGCGGCTGCCGGACGTCAAGCGCTACCTGCTGGCGGTGGACCGCCGCCTGGAGGCGCTGCCCAACCACCCGCAGCGCGACGCCCAGAACCTGCTGAAGGTCCAGCAGGTCCAGCAGGCCTACGGGGAGCTGCTGGCGGCCGTTCCGGCGGGCCGGCAGCCCTCCGAGGAGGTGCGGGCGATCCGCTGGATGATCGAGGAGTTGCGGGTCAGCTTCTTCGCCCAGGGGCTGGGGACGCCGAGCCCCGTCTCGGAGAAGCGGATCATGAAGGCGATGGAGGCGGCCCGGGCAGCGCTCTGATCTGCGGACGGGCCTCCGGGGGCCGGCCAGGAGCCGGTTCGACCTGGAGGCCCGTCATGGGCTACGATCTGTCTTGTTCGCAGCGCGGCAAGCGAGTGAACGAGATCAGAACACTCTGGTCCTGTGGAGCAGTTGGTTAGCTCGCCACCCTGTCAAGGTGGAGGTCGCGGGTTCAAGTCCCGTCAGGATCGCCGTAGATGTGAGAGGCCCGGAACCGTCAGGTTCCGGGCCTCTCGCTTTTGACAGGCCGGCTTGTACCCCGGACTAGGTCTAGACCACAAGGGTTGACGCGCGTGACGGTCGTCACCCGGCCCCGCCCGAAAAAGGGTGTCTTCAGCCCCTTCCAAGGCCTCGTTAATTTAATATGTAAAATTGTACAGATATTCACTGTAAAAGCCCCCCGCACCAGGCCCACCAAATCGTTATCCGGAGTTCAACATTCCGACATGCCAGGCATGACAAAGGGGCTGCTTACCGGACCCGGCGGAGTCCGGTAAGCAGCCCCTTTAAAGAGCCTTTGGCCGATCAGGCCTCGGTGCGCTGAGCCGGAATACCGGCCAGCAGGGCACGCACCTCCGCCTCGCGGTAACGGCGGTGACCACCGAGCGTGCGGATCGACGTCAGCTTGCCCGCCTTGGCCCAGCGGGTGACCGTCTTGGGGTCAACGCGGAACATGGTGGCAACCTCTGCCGGCGTCAGCAGGGGCTCAGCATCAGGGGTACGAGCGGTCATGAGCGGCCTCCTCGGGAGAACCGAACCAGGGCGGTTCTATCCTTCAAATTCTGCACCTTGGCCCGCGATGCCCGAAATGGCATAGACGGGCCGAGTCGGTTATAGGACGAACGGCTTGTCCTGGTGTCTACAACTACACCATCCGTCCAGCCCTATCGACCAAACCGCCAAAATTGACCCCTCACGGGTTCAAGGCTGACGGATGGCAATGGACCACCCCATAACGGACAGTCACTCAGCGATGACGTCCGGTTACGAGGGGACCAGACCCACCGTTTCCCCGCAAAGCGCGCATCAACTCCAGAACCACCCAAAAGTGGGCACGCTCACGTGAAGTTGGGCTGGTTGTCCCATTTTTGCACATAGGGGTAAGTTCGCGTCAACGGTGAGTAGTGTCACGTTCGAGAGGTATTGACCCGAACCGGGACCTTGGTCATCGCCTCCGGAGGACGTAGGGCCCTTACAGTCAAACACGCCTGCTCGGACGTCAGTTCGCGTGCCGCAGGGCCAGCACCCCGCGCCAGCGCACCGTCAGTTCCCCGTACGCGCGCAGCGCCTCGGCGGTGTCCCCGGCCCGCAGCGCCCGCAGCCCCTCCTCCAGCTCCCCCGCCGAACGGTCCGTCGACAACCGCTCGGGCCCCAGCAGGTGCACCAGGCCCCCGTAGTCCAACTCCACCAGCGAGCGCGGGTGGAACTCCTCCAGCCACCGCCCGATCCGCTCGGCGCCCCGCACCAGCTCCCCCTCCGGCACCCCCTCGCGCAGCGCCCGGTACGCCCGGGCCACCCGGCGGCGCGCCTGCGCCATCGGCACCAGGTAGTACAGGGCCGCCGCCCGCGTCCGCCCGTCCGCGCTCTCCGGCGGCAGGAAGCAGCGGTCCTCGTCCCCGAACGGCAGGAACCACCGCACCGGCACCTCCCACCGGCTCGTGAGGATCCACGGCCGCGCGTCCGGGTGCTCGGCCTTCCAGCGCTCCCGGTCCGCCTCGGCGGCCTCCCGCGCCGCGGCCGGCAGGGCGGTCTCCAGCAGCGCCACCGGCGCCGCCGTGCGCATCCCCTCCAGCGCCTGCCAGCTGCGCAGCCGGGTCGCCCACGGGCAGACGTAGAGAACGCCGTCCAGCACCCGCAGGAACGCCCGCCCGCTCTCCCGCTCCGGCAGCGCCCTCGGCGTGCGGGCGGCCAGCTCCGCGAGCGCCTCCCGCTGCTCCTCCAGCACCGCCTGGGCCACCGGCTGCCCGGCGCCCGTCGCGTCCGGCCCGTGCTCGGCGGCGTAGGCCTGCCAGTGCGTCCGCTCGGGCTCCGGATAGGCCGCCAGCGGCTCGTACACCCGCAGGTGGGCGGCGTAGGGCGGCTGGACGGACGTGCGCACGACGGTCACGTCCTGCATGGTCGCACGCACCGCCCACACCGGGGAGGGCGCGGGCCCGAACCGTTCGCGCCCGCACCCCGCACCCCCTCGCGTCTCACTCCTCGGACAACCGCCCCCACCTCGGACGGAAGCCGGGATCGGCCACCCCCGCGCGACTACGCTTCGCGGTAGACGCCCGCACCACAGCAGCGGGCCTTCGCGACTACTGGAGTCACCACCGTGACCGACGTACAGACCCCCGCCTCGCACCCCGCACCCGGCGTGCTCAGCAGGATCTTCCGCACCGAGCAGGACGGCGCCCCCGGCGACGGCCACGAGCAGGTCGTCCTCTGCCACGACCGCAGCTCCGGGCTCAAGGCGATCATCGCCATCCACTCCACCGCCCTCGGCCCGGCCCTCGGCGGCACCCGCTTCTTCCCCTACGCCTCCGAGGAGGCGGCGCTGGAGGACGCGCTCAACCTCTCCCGCGGCATGTCCTACAAGAACGCGCTGGCGGGCCTCGACCTCGGCGGCGGCAAGGCCGTCATCATCGGCGACCCGAACAAGGACAAGAACGAGGCGATGCTCCGCGCGTACGGGCGCTTCGTCGAGTCCCTGCGCGGCCGCTACATCACCGCCTGCGACGTGGGCACCTACGTCCAGGACATGGACGTCATCGCCCGCGAGTCCGAGTTCGTGACGGGTCGTTCGCCCGAGCACGGCGGCGCCGGCGACTCGTCCATCCTGACCGCCTTCGGCGTCTTCCAGGGCATGCGCGCCTCCGCCCAGGCCCGCTGGGGCCAGCCGACCCTGCGCGGCAAGCGCGTCGGCGTCGCGGGCGTCGGCAAGGTCGGCCACTACCTGGTCGGCCACCTGGTCGCCGACGGCGCCACCGTCGTCGTCACCGACCCCTTCGAGGCGGCCGTCAACCGCGTCCGCGCCGCCCACCCGGAGGTGGAGGTCGTCGCCGACACCGCCGCCCTGTTCCAGGCCGAGCTGGACGTCTACGCCCCCTGCGCCCTCGGCGGCGCGCTGACGGACGAGACCGTCGCGGCGCTGGGCGGGTTCGGCACCTCCGTGGTCTGCGGCGCGGCCAACAACCAGCTGTCCCACCCGGGCGTCGAGAAGGACCTCGCCGACCGCGGCATCCTCTACGCCCCGGACTACCTGGTGAACTCCGGCGGCGTGATCCAGGTCGCCGACGAGATCGACGGCTTCAACTTCGAACGGGCCAAGAACAAGGCCACGAAGATCTTCGACACCACCCTGGAGATCTTCACCCGCGCCGCCTCCGACGGCGTGCCGCCGGCCGTCGCCGCCGACCGCCTCGCCGAGAAGCGGATGCGCGAGATCAGCGCCCTGCGCACCGTCCTGCTCCCGGCCGCCCGCCGCGCCTGATCCCCACACCGCGTTGCGCGGGAGGCGGCCCCCACCCGCCTCCCGCGCATCACGATGTGGAACCGGATTCTCACTTCCCCGCCCGAACGGGTGATCCCACGCCCCCCTAGGGGGGATAATCGTTCTCGGAACGACGGACCCGAGCCACCACCGAACAGCGTGCAAACCGCCGCAAAACCTCCGCTGACCTGGGAAGACCTGGTCGCGGATGCGGTCGGTGCGCGCCACGTCACACTGACGACGTACCGTCCAGCGGCGGAAACGGGTACCGTTAATGCTCCAAGGGACGGTCCTCCCATTCGGGCGCGGCCGGTCCTGAACATGAACACGTGTCAGACTCGGGGCCGTGAGCCCCATCGTTGAGGGGGTCGACCCATGGGGCGCGGCCGGGCCAAGGCCAAGCAGACGAAGGTCGCCCGCGAGCTGAAGTACAACAGCGGCGGGTTCGACGCTAACCGTCTGTCCAACGAGCTGGGCGTATCGCCGTCCACCTCTCCGATCGAGCCGGAGCCGATCGAAGAGGAGGAGGAGGACGACGACCCGTACGCGGAGTACGCCGCCCGCTACGCCGACCTCGACGACGAGGACGACACCGAGCCGGGCCCCGGGCCGTCGCAGGCCCGCAGCCGCTCGTAACCACAGCTTCGCCGGACCGGTCCGGGCGCCCAGGCGCCGGGCCGGTCTTCGGCGTTCCCGCGCGCACCGCGGCCGACCGCACACGGGTGAGGCCCCTCCGGAGCGTTCCGGAAGGGCCTCACCTGGCGTTCCGGGGCCTCAGCGGGTCGCGAAGCCCTCGTAGGCGTTGTAGAGCGCCGCGCCGCCGTCGTGCTCGTCGGTGCGGTCGACGATGTCGCCCAGCAGCCAGGCCTCGACGCCGCGGTCCTCCAGGATCGACAGCACCGCGTCCACCGAGTGCGGCGGGACGACGGCGACCATGCCGACGCCCATGTTCAGCGTCTTCTCGATCTCCAGGGTGGCCACCTGGCCGACCTCGGCGACCGTGCGGAAGACCGGCAGCGGGGTCCAGGTGCCGCGGTCCAGGCGGGCGTGCAGGCCCTCGGGGACGACCCGGGCCAGGTTGGCCGCCAGGCCGCCGCCGGTGACGTGCGAGAAGGCGTGGACCTCGGTGGCGCGGATCAGCGCCAGGCAGTCCAGGGAGTAGATCCGGGTCGGCTCCAGCAGCTCCTCGCCGAGGGTGCGGCCGAACTCCTCGACCTTGCGGTCCAGCTTCCAGCCGGCCTCGTTCAGCAGCACGTGGCGGACCAGCGAGTAGCCGTTGGAGTGCAGGCCGGAGGCGGCCATGGCGATCACCACGTCGCCCGCCCGGACGCGCTCGGCGCCCAGCAGCGCGTCGGCCTCCACCACGCCGGTGCCGGCGCCCGCGACGTCGTACTCGTCCGGCCCGAGCAGGCCCGGGTGCTCGGCGGTCTCGCCGCCGACCAGGGCGCAGCCGGCCAGGGCGCAGCCCTCGGCGATGCCCTTGACGATCGAGGCGACGCGCTCGGGGACGACCTTGCCGACGCAGATGTAGTCGGTCATGAAGAGCGGCTCGGCGCCGCACACCACGATGTCGTCGACGACCATGCCGACCAGGTCGTGGCCGATGGTGTCGTGCTTGTCCATGGCGGCCGCGATGGCGACCTTCGTCCCCACGCCGTCGGTGGCCGAGGCCAGCAGCGGACGCTCGTAGTCCTTGAGGGCGGAGACGTCGAAGAGGCCGGCGAAACCGCCGAGACCGCCGACCACCTCGGGGCGGTTGGCCTTCTTCACCCACTGCTTCATGAGCTCGACGGCGCGGTCGCCCGCCTCGATGTCGACACCGGCTGCGGCGTAGGTGGCGCCGTTCTGGTTGGAGGTCACTGCGGTGCGGCCCTTTCGGGTCTGGGGGTTCGGGTGGAACAGCGGTGGGGCCCCGGTTCTCGGGACCCCACCGTGCGTTCTTACGGGCGGCGCAGCGCGTCGGCCGCGCCCGCCCCGCCGAGGAGCGACTGGACGCCGTCCAGGTCGCTGCCGCTGGTCGGCTTGCCGCGGACGGCGGGCTGCTGCTGGCCGCCCTTGATCTCGGCCTCCAGCAGGAGCTTGCCCAGCAGCGCCGGGTCCGGCAGCTCCATCGGGTACTCGCCGTCGAAGCAGGCCCGGCAGAGCCTGTCCTTGGGCTGCTTGGTGGCCTCGATCATGCCGTCGATCGAGATGTACGAGAGCGAGTCGGCGCCCAGGGTGCGGCCGATCTCCTCGATGGTCATGCCGTTGGCGATCAGCTCCGCGCGGGTGGCGAAGTCGATGCCGAAGAAGCAGGGCCACTTCACCGGCGGCGAGGAGATGCGGATGTGCACCTCGGCGGCGCCGGCCTCGCGGAGCATCTTGACCAGCGCGCGCTGGGTGTTGCCGCGCACGATCGAGTCGTCCACGACCACCAGGCGCTTGCCGGCGATGACCTCGCGCAGCGGGTTGAGCTTGAGGCGGATGCCGAGCTGGCGGATGGTCTGGCTCGGCTGGATGAAGGTGCGGCCCACGTAGGCGTTCTTCACCAGGCCGGAGCCGTACGGGATGCCGCTGGCCTCGGCGTACCCGATCGCGGCGGGGGTGCCGGACTCGGGGGTGGCTATCACCAGGTCGGCCTCGACGGGGGCCTCCTTCGCCAGGCGGCGGCCCATCTCCACGCGGGAGAGGTGCACGTTGCGGCCGGCGATGGAGGTGTCGGGGCGGGCGAGGTAGACGTACTCGAAGACGCAGCCCTTGGGCTTGGCCTCGGCGAAGCGGCTGGTGCGCATGCCGTTCTCGTCGATGGCGATGAGCTCGCCGGGCTCGACCTCGCGGATGAAGGAGGCGCCGCAGATGTCCAGCGCCGCCGTCTCGGAGGCCACGACCCAGCCGCGCTCCAGCCGGCCGAGGACCAGCGGGCGGATGCCCTGCGGGTCGCGGGCGGCGTAGAGGGTGTGCTCGTCCATGAAGACCAGCGAGAAGGCGCCCTTGACCTTGGGCAGTACGACCTTGGCCGTCTCCTCGATGGAGAGGTCCGGGTGGCCGGCCAGGAGGGCGGTCACCAGGTCGGTGTCGTTGGTCGCGGCCGTCCGGCCGGAGCGCGAGACGTGCTCCTCGCCGGGCAGTTCGGCGACCATGGCCGCCAGTTCGGCGGTGTTCACCAGGTTTCCGTTGTGCCCGAGGGCCAGCGAACCGTGGACGGTCGCGCGGAAGGTCGGCTGGGCGTTCTCCCAGACCGAGGACCCGGTGGTCGAGTAGCGGGCGTGTCCGACGGCGATATGCCCGTGCAACGACCCCAGGGAGGCCTCGTCGAAGACCTGGGAGACGAGCCCCATGTCCTTGAAGACGAGAATCTGGGAGCCGTTGCTCACTGCGATGCCCGCGGATTCCTGACCGCGGTGCTGCAGGGCGTAAAGGCCGAAGAACGTGAGCTTGGCGACCTCCTCGCCGGGAGCCCAGACACCGAAGACGCCGCAAGCGTCCTGGGGGCCTTTCTCACCGGGAAGAAGATCGTGGTTGAGTCTTCCGTCACCACGTGGCACGCCTTCGAGTCTAGGGCAGTTGACCAGGGCTTCCGGAACCCGGGATGCCGCGACCAGGGGGTCAGGGACGGGCGACGCGCGTAGACAAAACCCCTTACGGGGCGGGGAATTCGGGTGGGGGGAATTCCCGCGCAGGGCGGTTGGCCTTGCGGTTCGCGCCTGTTGGGGATTCGGGGGCGTACGACGGGGGTCGGCGGGGCGGGGGCGAACGTGAGCCTGCTCACCCGGCGTTCACCCGGGGACCGTCCGGGCGTCACACGGCGGGCAGCAGCAGGCCCCAGGCGCCGGGGTGGGCCGTCCAGGTCCGGGCGCGGACCGGGCCGACGGGGTGGCCGTCCGCCTCGTAGCCGAAGCCCCGGCCGACCACCGAGACGCTGGCCGCCCGGGCGCGCACCATCGCGCCGGGTGCGCGGACCACGACCTCCAGGACCCCGGCCGCCGCGCCCGTGGTGCCCGCGCCCTCCCCCGCCGCGGGTGGTACGGCGGCGGGCAGGGTCAGCTCGACCAGCCGGACCGGCCGGTGGACGTCCGCGAGCAGCCGCCCGTCCGCCTCGACCCGGACGCGGGGGCTGTGGTCGACGGCCTCGGAGGTGAGTGCGTTCGCCTGCTCGGCCGCAGCCAGTTTCGCCCATAGCGAACGCCAGCCACCCGGACGGCCCCCCGGGCGCCGGACCCCGGCCCCCGTGATCCGCACCCCGCCGAGCGCCACCCCGCCGCCGTCGTCCACCAGCAGGTCGAGCCGGCGGGCCACGCCCGAGAGCACCGCCCGCGCGGCCCGCACCGGCTCCGTCGGCACGCCGAGCGCCCGGGCCGCCGCCACCTCCTCGGGGCGGCCGACCGGAACCACTCCCACCGGATCGGCGCCCAGCTCACGCTGGCGGTACAAGGCCTGGAGCACCCGCTGGAGGGCGAGGTCGGAACCGATCACGACCGGACGCCTGCGACCCCGGTGCGAAAGCAGCCGGTCGAGTTCGGACGGGCTCTCCGGATGGGCCACCTTGACGTCCGTACCTCCGCAGAGCACGTCCCTCGCGATCCGCACCGACTCGCCGTCGACCTGCCGGGCCACCGGGTCGAGGAGCAGCAGGATCGGCTCGGGGCCGCCGTTCACGGGCGTGGACTGGGACGACACGACCGGTCCTTCCTCAGGTAATCTCTCGGTGCAAGAGCCCCTTGCGCTACTGCGCCAGGGGCTTCGTCTATCTCGGGGCAGACTGCGGCCTACGCAGGATGCCCCAACCGGAAGGGGTGTACGCCTGTGCCGGCACTCGTGCTCGTTGGCGCTCAGTGGGGGGACGAGGGCAAGGGGAAGGCCACCGACCTCCTCGGCGGCTCCGTCGACTACGTCGTCCGCTACCAGGGCGGCAACAACGCCGGTCACACGGTGGTCATCGGCGACCAGAAGTACGCCCTGCACCTGCTCCCTTCCGGCATCCTCAGCCCGAACGTCACGCCGGTCATCGGCAACGGCGTGGTCATCGACCCGGGCGTGCTGCTCTCCGAGCTGGCCGGCCTGAACGAGCGCGGCATCGACACCTCGAAGCTGCTGATCTCGGGCAACGCCCACCTGATCACCCCGTACCACCGCACCATCGACAAGGTGACCGAGCGCTTCCTCGGCAAGCGCAAGATCGGCACCACCGGGCGCGGCATCGGCCCCGCGTACGCGGACAAGATCAACCGCATCGGCATCCGGGTCCAGGACCTCTTCGACGAGTCGATCCTGCGCCAGAAGATCGAGGCGGCGCTGCACGACAAGAACCAGATCCTGGTCAAGCTGTACAACCGCCGCGCGATGCCCGCCGACCTGGTGGTCGAGGAGTACCTGGGCTACGCGGAGAAGATCCGGCCCTTCCTCGCCGACACCACCCTCGTCCTGGACGAGGCGCTCAAGGCGAACAAGGTCGTCCTGCTGGAGGGCGGCCAGGGCACCCTGCTCGACGTCGACCACGGCACGTACCCCTTCGTGACCTCGTCGAACCCGACCTCGGGCGGCGCCTGCACCGGCTCCGGCATCGGCCCGACCAAGATCGACCGGGTCATCGGCATCCTCAAGGCGTACACCACCCGCGTCGGCTCCGGCCCGTTCCCGACCGAGTTGCTCGACGAGGACGGCGAGGCCCTGCGCCGCATCGGCGGCGAGCGCGGCGTGACCACCGGCCGCGACCGCCGCTGCGGCTGGTTCGACGCCGTGATCGCCCGCTACGCGACCCGCGTCAACGGCCTCACCGACTTCTTCCTGACCAAGCTCGACGTGCTCACCGGCTGGGAGCAGATCCCGGTCTGCGTCGCGTACGAGATCGACGGCAAGCGGGTCGAGGAACTCCCCTACAACCAGTCCGACTTCCACCACGCCAAGCCGATCTACGAGACGCTGCCGGGCTGGACCGAGGACATCAGCAAGGCGAAGACCTTCGCCGAGCTGCCGAAGAACGCCCAGGCGTACGTGAAGGCGCTGGAGGAGATGTCCGGCGCCCCGATCTCGGCGATCGGCGTCGGCCCCGGCCGGACCGAGACGATCGAGATCAACTCGTTCATCTGATCGGATAGTTGCGGCGAAGGCCCGGCGGGAGACTCCCGCCGGGCCTTCGCCGTGTCCAGATTCGGAGTTTTGCACTAGTGCAGATATCACTTGCCTCTAGTGCAATACGGGTCTACGGTCGGCCCCATGACCGCGAAGCTCCCCGCCCCCGTCACCCTCACCGGCCACCACATCCGGCTGGAGCCGCTGAGCCGGGACCACCTGCCCGACCTCTGGGACACCGTCGGCCCCGACCCCGACGTGTGGCGCTGGATCCCCTTCCTCCCGCCGACC
This sequence comes from Kitasatospora sp. NPDC101183, assembly GCF_044767945.1. Taxonomy (NCBI): domain Bacteria; kingdom Bacillati; phylum Actinomycetota; class Actinomycetes; order Kitasatosporales; family Streptomycetaceae; genus Kitasatospora; species Kitasatospora sp. NPDC101183. The sequence continues at coordinate 93,053 of NZ_JBIWOW010000010.1, forward strand.
ACGCGGGAGGAGCTGGGCGTGATCCTCGACAGGCGCATCGCCGCGGCGGCTGCGGGCACGGCGGTGAAGTTCGCCGTCGTCGACCTGCCGAGCGGCCGGGCCGTCGGCATCACCGGCTTCTACGACTTCAGTGCGGAGAACGAGCTGCTGGAGATCGGCGGCACCTGGTACGCCCGCTCGGTCTGGCGCACCGCTGTGAACACCGAGGCCAAGCTGCTGCTGCTCACCCACGCCTTCGAGGACCTCGGCATGGGCCGCGTCTCCTGGAAGACCGACGCCCTCAACGACCGCTCCCGCAACGCCATCCTGCGCCTCGGCGCGCAGTTCGAGGGCGTCCACCGGCGGGACAAGCACCGCGACAACGGCACCTGGCGCGACACCGCCTTCTTCGGGATGCTCGCCGGGGAGTGGCCGGCCGCCAAGTCCCGTCTCGTCGAGCGCCTTTCGCGCGGCTGAGCCGCCGGCCCGCCGACCGACCCCGCGCCCCCTCGCACGATTCGCGTGCGAGGGGGCGCGGGGTCGCGGGTCATTTGCGGTCGACGGGGCTCGAACGGCGGGCGGGGAAGTCGGAGTTGGGGGAGCGGCGCTCGCGGGGCTGGATGTTGACCAGCCAGACCAGCCAGCCGACGAAGAGGACGGCGAGGAGGAGGGCGGACAGTCCGCCGACGAGGAGGGCGTTCACCGGGGTACGGGATCGCGGGGAGGCGCGGCAAGGGGCACGGGAGTCTCCGGTCGGTGATGTCGGGCGCATTGACCATGCAACCGGTGCGTTCCACAGCCGGGTTGGGGCTGTTGTGACGGATGGGAACCGGTGGGACTGTTCAGCCGACAACAAGTCAGCGAGTGACACGGATGACCATAGAGTCGAGGTGCAAGACTTGCTACCGAGCCCGTGGACGTTCACTCCATCGTGGGGTATCCCCCATTTCGGTAGCTACGTCCGGTTACGCGCGGCACACTTCACCGGAAGCATCGACCGAAGCCCGCGATCCGGAGAGTAGAGACATGCCACCCCGCTTGTCGCCCACCGTGCGCCAGCAGCGCCTCGGGATCGAACTGCGCAAGATGCGCGAACGCGTGGGCGTGACGCCCAAGAACCTGGCCGCCACGATCGGCACCGACCTGCCCAAGATCTCCCAGATGGAGAACGGGAAGTCCGGCATCAGCGCCGAGCGGCTGAGGATCTGGGCCCGGACCTGCGACTGCCCCGACGGGCCGTACCTCGACGCCCTGCTCGCCATGACGCAGGACCGGCGCAAGTACTGGTGGGACGGCTTCCGCGGCCGGATGCCCGGCCCGATCGTCGACATCGCGGAGATGGAGCACCACGCCGAGTCGCTCTCCATCCTCAACACCACCTTCATCCCCGGCCTGTTGCAGACCCCCGCCTACGCGGCGGCGGTGTTCGAGCGCCTGCCCCCGCAGCTGCGGGATTCCGCGCCCGTCCGGTCGGAGTTCCGGATCCGGCGCCAGCGGATCTTCGTCGACCGGCCCAAGCCGTACTGCGCGATCCTCCACGAGTCCTCGCTGCGCATGCAGTTCGGCGGGCCGGAGGTCCAGCGCGAGCAGCTGCTCGCGCTGCTGGAGGCGTCCGAGCGGCCCGGGCTGGACATCCGGGTGATCCCGTTCAGCGTCCCCTCCTACCGGGGCTCCAACGAGAGCAGCCTCTACCTCGCCCGCGGCCCCGTCCCGGAGCTCGACACCGTGCAGACCGACCTCTCCAACGGGCCGAAGTTCATCCACGCCGAGGCCGAACTGGCCACCTACCGCCGGGTCAAGGAGGAGGCCACGGCGATCGCGCTCGGTGCGGAGGAGTCCCGGGACTTCATCCGGGCCTTGGCGAAAGACTTCTCATGAGCACCTGGAGAAAGGCGTCGACCAGCACCGAGCAGGGAGAGTGCGTCGAGGTCAGGGCGACGGGCGGGCTGGTGGAGATCCGCGAGTCGGACTGGCCCGAGGTGATCGTGCGGACGACGCCGCGCAAGTGGGCCGCCTTCGTCCGTGGGGTGAAGGCGGGCGAGTTCGACGGCTACGGGGACTTCGGCCAGTCCTGAACAGGCCGGCGGACAGGGCACACGGGGGACGACCGCGGGGCCCGGGATCTCCTCCCGGGCCCCGCGGTCGTCCCCTCCCCCACTGACCGGCCTCCTCAGCCGATCAGGTCCAGCGCCCCGGTGTTCGCCAGGTCGTACGCCCCGGCGAGCAGCAGGAAGAACAGCGCCGAGAGCGTCACGCCGGTGTAGTGCACCCGGCCGAGCACGCCCCACCAGCCCTTCATCCAGGCCAGCACGGTGCAGACCGTCATCGGGACGACCAGGGCCAGCGCGGTGAGGATCAGCACCGGCACCAGGGTCAACAGCGGCGAATCGCCCAGGAACAGCGTCTGGTTGAGCGCGTTGGAGTCGGCCGTCAGCATCGCGAAGCCGGCGGTGGCGGCGACCAGCAGCGCGGTGGTGGCCCAGGCGAGCAGCCGTACGGCGGGCCGGCCGGCCCGGCCCCGGCGGCGCAGCAGCCGCACCGCGGCGGCCACCGACCGGCCGATCAGGCTCAGGGCGAGGACGGACACGCTGACCAGCATCAGGACCTGGTGCAGGCCGGGGGCCTGGTACCAGGCCAGCGGCTCGTAGGCGACGGTCGGGTCGGCGTCGCTGAGCAGGGAGACGACCTTGCCGCTCGCGTCCGTCCGGAAGGCGATCCTCGCGGTGCCGCCGACCTCCTGGAACAGGCCGGGCTCGACCTGGCGCCAGTGCGTCTCGGTGACCTGCGGGTCGCGGCTCAGCGGGCCGGAGACGGTGAGCTCGCCGCCGTCGGCGGTGACGTGCAGGGAGCCCATGAGGGCGGCGGCCCTGGTCAGCGTGGACTGGCTGGTGCGGGTGGAGCGGTAGTCGCCCGTGTAGGCGTCCAGGCCGGAGGTGAGGGCGGGCGGGGCGGGGCTGGTGGCGGCCGGGGCCGGGTAGAAGCGGTCGAGGAAGGCGTTGAGGACCTGCTGGGTGGTCCAGCCGCCGGTGGAGTCCTCGCCGTCGCCGTTGACGCTCACGTAGAGGCCGACGCCCTGCTGGGGCAGCAGCGCCACGTTGGTGTGGAAGCCGGGGACGTCGCCGTCCTTGACCAGGAAGCGCAGGCCGTTGCGGTCGCGCTGCTCCAGCAGGTACGCCATGCCGGGCAGGCGGGGGTCGGGGCCGTAGTGGCGGTCGAGCAGCCGGGCGGTGGTGGCCGGGTCGAGGATCTGCCTGCCGTCGACGGAGCCGTTCCCGAGCAGGGCGAGCAGCAGCTTCGACATGTCGCCGGCGGTGGTGACGGCGGCGGCGCCGGTGGGGGTCAGCGGGCCGTAGAGGCCCTTGGTCCCGGTCTGGCCGTCGCCCTCGGGGCGGTAGCCGTGGGCGAGTTCGGCGTCGATCGGGGCGGGGTGGGGCTGGGTGAAGGTGGTGCGGTCCATGCCGAGCGGGCGGAGCACGTGCTCGGTCAGGTACTGATCGTACGGACGGCCGGAGACCACCTCGACCAGGTAACCGACCAGCGCCACACCGTAGTTGTCGTACGCGGCGGCGGTGCCCGGGGCGCGCACCCGGTCGGGCTGGTGGGCGGCGAGGGTCGCGCCGAGGGCGCCGACGTGCTCGGGGCCGGCCTGGGCCAGGCCCATGAAGGTGTCGTCGAAGCCGCCGGTGTGGGTGAGCAGGTTCTCGACGGTGACGGGGTGGCCCGGGTAGGTGTCGCGGACCTTGAAGGCGGTCAGGTAGCGGTTGACGTCGGCGTTCAGGTCCAACGCCCCTGCCCGGACCTGCTGGAGGACGGCGATCGCGGTGAACAGCTTGGCGTCCGAGCCCATGAAGAAGGCCGTCCGCGCCGGGTCGACCGGCTTCCCGGCCGGCACGTCCGAAACGCCGTAGCCCCCGGCGTACAGCTCGCGGCCGCCGCCGACCACCGCCACCGTGGCGCCGGGGACGTGGTGTTCGGCCAGCAGCTTGGGGATCGTCTCGTCCATCAGCCTCTTGACCTCGGCGGGGGACGGCGGGGCGGGGGACGGCGGGGCGGAGGGCGCCGGGGCCGATGCTCCCGGGGCCGGCGTTCCCGGGGTGGCGGCCTCGGCGCGGGCCGGGGTGAGGCCGTAGAGGAAGAGGCCGATCGCGGCCAGGACGATCAGCAGCCGGACGCGCTTCTTCATCGCAACTCCCGTTGATGGCAAGGTGATTGTGGAAGCTCCGACGCTGTGGAGCGGGCCGCTTCCCGACACCGAGAACGCTACGGACGGGAACAGTTCGTGGACATGGACTCCGGAGGTGGATCCGATGGTGTACCCAGGTACCCGTGACAGGGGTCCTGGGCCCAGTGATCTCCAGCGGGGATCGCGGCAGTCTTGACCCCGTCAGCAGGCGAACGACAAGGGGGCGGACGGCATGACGAGCACAGTGGGCAAGGGGATCGGGAGCACGGGGCGGGGCCGGGCGGGCCTGCTCGGCCGGATCGGGCGGGCCCTGCGGGACACGGCGCGCAGCACCGCGCTGGCCGGGTTCATCCTGCCGCAGGTGCTGCTGCTGACGGCCGTCTCCGTCACCGCCTCGCTGGTGGGGCTGGGCTTCGGCCTGCTGCTCGTGCCGCCGACCTTCCTGGCGGTGCGCCGAGTCACCACGCTGCGGCGGGAGTTGGCCGCGCGCTGGTCCGAGGTCGAGATCCGCGAGCCGTACCTGCCGGCCCCCGAGGCCGAGCCGGGCTTCCGGGGCCTGTGGCAGCGCTGCCAGGCCCTCCTCGGCGACCCGGCCACCTGGCGGGACATCACCTGGCTGCTCGCCGACTCGGTGCTCGGCTTCACCCTGGCGATCGTCCCGCTCTCGCTGATCGCCTACGGCCTCTTCGGCCTGGTCATGCCCTGGGTCTGGGAGCCGATCGTCTCCAACGGCGGCAACGACTGGTACCTGTGGGTGAAGGTGACCGGCGACGGCAGCGCCCTGCACTGCACCCTGTACGGGCTGCCGCTGATCGCGGCCGGCCTGGCCCTCGCCCCCGCCGTGCTGCGCGGCCACAGCCTCTTCGCCCAGTCCCTGCTCGGCCCGACGGCCCGTGCCGAGGCCCTGGCCGCCGAGCGCAAGGTCGCCCACCTCACCGAGACCAGGCGCGACGCGCTGACCACCCAGGCCGCCGAACTGCGCCGCATCGAGCGGGACCTGCACGACGGGGCGCAGGCCCGGCTCGTCGCCATGGGGATGAACCTGGGCGTGGCCGAGCGGCTCGTCGAGCGCGACCCGCAGGCCGCGAAGGAGCTGCTCGCCGAGACCCGGCAGGCCTCCGCGACGGCGCTCAGCGAGCTGCGCGACCTGGTGCGCGGCATCCACCCGCCGGTCCTGGCCGACCGTGGACTGGCCGACGCCGTACGGGCGCTGTGCATGGACAGCCCGCTGAACGTCACCGTCACCGCCGAACTGCCCGGCCGGCCCGAGGCGCCCGTCGAGTCCGCGCTCTACTTCGCCGTCTCCGAGGCGCTCACCAATGCGGCCAAGTACTCCGGCGCCGACCACGTCGACGTCCAACTCTGGCACCAGGACGGCGTCCTGAAGGCCCAGGTCACCGACGACGGCGTCGGCGGCGCCGACCCCTCCCGCGGCACCGGCCTGCGGGGCATCGAGCGGCGGCTTGCTACCTTCGACGGGATCTTGGCCGTCCGCAGCCCGCTCGGCGGCCCCACGACGCTGACGATGGAGCTGCCGTGCGAGTTGTTCTCGCGGAGGACCTCTTCCTCCTGAGGGACGGTCTGGTCCGGATGTTGAAGGCGTACGACTTCGAGGTCGTGGCCGCCGTCGACACCGGGCCCGACCTGCTGCAGGCCCTCCTCACCGAGCGCCCGGACGTGGCCGTCGTCGACGTGCGGCTGCCCCCGACGTTCACCGACGAGGGCCTCCAGGCCGCCCTGGAGGCCCGCCGACAGATCCCCGGCCTGCCGGTGCTGGTGCTCTCCCAGTACGTCGAGCAGCTCTACGCCAAGGAGTTGCTCGCCGACGGCACCGGGGCGATCGGGTACCTGCTGAAGGACCGGGTCTTCGACCCCGACGAGTTCGTGGCCACCGTCCAGCGGGTGGCCGCCGGCGGGACGGCGCTGGACCCGCAGGTCATCGCCATGCTGGTGAGCAACACCGAACGCACCAAGCCGCTCGACCGGCTGACGCCGCGCGAGCGGGAGGTGCTGGAGCTGATGGCGGAGGGGCGGTCCAACGGGGCGATCGCCGAGCGGATGGTGATCACCGAGCGGGCCGTGAAGAAGCACACCGCCAACATCTTCCTCAAGCTCGACCTGCCGCCCTCGGAGGAGGACCACCGGCGGGTGCTGGCGGTCCTCGCGTTCCTCGACGTCGCCCCGCCCGCCTGAGCCCTTGCGCCGTTCTCGGGCCTTGCGGTTGTCAGGCCTTGCGGTTGTCAGACCTTGCCGTTCTCGGGCCTTGCCGTTCTCAGGCCTTGCGGGCGGTGTGGACCGTCATCGCGGAGAGGTAGAAGGCGTCGGGGCGGCTCAGGATGCCGGTGGGCGCGTCCTCGGCGAGCAGGGCGTCCAGGGTGGAGCGGTCCTCGGGGGCGAGGTGCTCGGCGAGTTGCTCGCGGCGGCGGTCGAGCTGGGTGTGCAGGTACTCGCGCACCGGCCGGGCGAGCGGGGCCCGGTGCTCGACCAGGAAGGTGCGGGTGCCGCTCGGGGTCAGCCCGGCGCGCTCCAGCATGGCCGCCCAGTCCTCCACCTCCTCGACGGCGCCCGGCAGTTCGGCGCGCATCGCGGCGAACCCGTCCTCCTGCACCGCGTCCAGCCGGGCCTGGAATCCGGGCCGGCCGAGGCCGAAGTCGCGCGGCAGGTAGCGCGGCGGCAGGCCGCTCTCGGCGACGGCGAGCAGCCCGCCGGGGCGCAGCACCCGGGCGAGGGCGGTGAGCGCGGCCTGCTGGTCGCCGAGGTGGTGGACGGCGTTGCCGGACCAGATCAGGTCGGCCTCCTCCTCACCGAGTTCGGCGAACTCGGCCGGGAGGTCCACCCGCTGGACGGACAGCCGGCCGCCGGAGCGGGCCTCGGCGCGCTCCAGGAGGGCGGCCGACTGGTCCACCGCGACGACCTCGGCGGCCGGGAAGACCTCGGCGATCATCGCGGCGATCACGCCGGGGCCGCTGCCGACGTCCAGCGCCCGGCGCACCTCGCCCTCGTGCAGTCCGGCGAGCCAGTGGGCGGCCTCGGTGACGGCGGCGCCGCGCAGGTCGGCCTCCCGCTCCAGGTGCGCGGCGAGCGCGTCCCAGTCGAGGTCGGCGGCGGGGACGCCGTGGCCGTGGTGGTGTCCGTGGCCGTGGCCGTGCTGGTGCGTGCTCATGGGGGTTTCCTTCCGGTTCGGGTGACGGTTCAGGCGGATACGGCGGATACGGCGGGAACGGCGGGAACGGCGGGACCGGACGCGCGGTGGCGGGCGAGGGCCCGCTCGACGTCCTCCGCCGCGAGGTCGTGGTCGAGGGCGAAGGCGGCCGCCGCGCCCGCCCCGGCGGCGACGACCACCTGGGCGCGCGGGTCGGCGACGTTGCCGACGGCCCAGACGCCGGGCAGGCTGGTGCGTCCCGTCCGGTCGGTGGTGACCCAGCCGTCCTCGCCGCGCTCGCAGTCGAGGCCGAAGAGCAGCGCGTCCCGGGGCACCGGCTGCGGGAAGAGGAACACCGCCTCGCGCGGCACCACCTGCCCGCTGTCCAGCTCGACGCCGCGCAGCCGCCCGCCGTCGGAGACCAGCCGGACGATCCGGCCCTCGACCACCCGGACGCCCCGGGCGGCGAGGCGCTCGCGGTCGGCGCCGGTCAGTACGAGGGTGTGCGCGAGCAGCACCACGTCCGCCGACCACTGGCGCAGCAGCAACGCCTGGTTGACCGCGCCGGGGCCGGTGCCGAGCACTCCGAGCGGGCGGTCGCGGACCTCCCAGCCGTGGCAGTACGGGCAGTGCAGCACGTCGCGGCCCCAGCGCTCGGCCAGTCCCGGCAGCTCCGGAAGGCCGTCGCGCAGGCCGGTGGCGACCACGATCCGGCGGGCGGGGAGCACCGGGCCGCCCGCCAGGTGGACGAGGTAGCCGTCGCCGGCCGGCTCGATGTGCTCGACCCGGGCGTCGATCAGGTCCACCCCGTAGCGGGCGACCTCCTCGCGCCCGATCTCCAGCAGCGCGGCCGGCGGCAGGCCGTCCCGGCTGAGGAACCCGTACATGTGGGCGGCCGGGGCGTTGCGCGGCTCGCCCGCGTCCACCACCGCGACCCTGCGCCGGGCCCGGCCCAGCACGAGGGCCGCGTTCAGCCCGGCCGCTCCCGCGCCGACCACCACCGCGTCGTAGCGCTCGTCCGCTGCCGTGTCCGTCGCTGTGTCCACCACCGCGTCCGTTGCCGTACCCGTCACCGTGTCCGTCGCCTCGCTCATGGCGCTCACCTCCACGGCCAGGCTGCGGCCGACCGCGCCGAGGCGGCAAGCCTTCTTGCCGCCTCAGCAAATCCGCTACGCCCTCGGGGCGGCGTAGCCGTGGACCTCGACGGTGCGGCCGGAGGGCCAGTGCTGGGTGGTGGAGCCGAGGAGGGTCCAGCCGAGGCGGCGGTAGAGGGCGACGGCCTCGGTGTCCGTGGGCAGCACGTCGAGGACGGGGTGGAGACCGAGCACCCGCGCGTGCGTCACGGCGGCGCCGAGCAGCCGCTCACCGAGGCCCTGGCCGCGATCGGAGGGGGCGACGTAGAGCCGGGCGATCACGGCGGTCAACTCCGGGCGCCCGCCGGTGCGGTGGCTCCACAGCTCGGGGCCGGCGTCCCCGGGGACGCTGCGGCAGAGCCCGATGTGGCCGGTGATCCGGCCGTCCCGCTCGGCGACCCAGGCGGCGAGCAGGCCGTCCGGGGTGAGCCAGGCGGCGGGGCGGTCGGGCCAGTCGGCGGGGTAGCGGTCGGCGGCGTGGACGTCGCCCAGCACCCGGACGCACTCGGCGAGGTCGTCGGGGCGGCGCCTGCGGACGGACGCCACCTCCCCGGACCACCGAGGACCGGACGCGACGACGTTGGCGCGTTCTTCAAGGTCAGCCATGGCGGTACGTTACCGGCCCGGCCGCCGCTGCGCAGCGATTTCGGCCGGACATTCCGCCAACTACACGCACCAGAGCGACACTTGTCGCAGCTCGGGCGATCACCTCCGAAACCGCACCCGCCGGAGGGCGCCGCCTCGGCGTACGGTTCGATACCCCCGTGAACGTCTCCCTCACCACCCCCCTGCGCAGCGACCGCCTCGACCTGCTCCCGATCGGCCCCGAGCACGCCGAGGCGATGGCCGCCGCCCTCGACGACCCGGCCCTGCACGCCTTCACCGGCGGCGCGCCGTCCACCGCCGAGGAGCTGCGCGACCGCTACACCCGCCTCGCCGCCGGCTCCCCCGACCCCGCCGAGGGCTGGGGCAACTGGGCCCTGCGCCTGCGCGCCTGTGGCGAACTCGTCGGCTACGTCCAGACCACCCTGCGCCCCGGGGCCGCCGAACTCGCCTGGGTGGTCGGCACCCCCTGGCAGGGCCGTGGCCTCGCCACCGAGGCGGCCCGCACCCTCCTCGCCCACCTCGCCGCCTCCGGCGTCCCCACCGCCGTCGCCCACATCCACCCCGACCACCACGCCTCCGCCGCCGTCGCCCGCACCCTCGGCCTCACCCCGACCCCGCACACCGTGGACGGCGAGACCCGCTGGGAGGCCGCCCTCCGACCGGCCCCGGGCACGGACTGACGGGATGCGGCCGGGCCCCAACGGGCACCGGGCCCGATCAGGCGTACGAGCGCTGCGCTAGCCTCCTCAGATGTCTCTCATCTCCCAGACCCCTCCGCCGCAGTCGGCGGAGGCGGACGGCGAGCAGCCGCCCGCCGCCCCCGCGAAGGCCCGGCTCGGCTGGCTCGACGCCCTGCGCGGTCTGGCTGCGCTGATCATCGTGGTCGCGCACTTCACCCAGTTCGTCCTGCCGGAGCAGTTCCCCAAGGTCACGGCCCACCTGGACCTCGGCACCTTCGGCGTCTTCCTGTTCTTCCTGGTGAGCGGCTACATCGTCCCGGCCTCGCTGGAGCGCCGCGGCAGCGTCCGCGCGTTCTGGATCAGCCGGCTCTTCCGCATCTACCCGCTCTGCGTGGCGGTCGTCGCGGCCGGTGTCATCGTCTGGAAGGCCGGCTACTACACGCCGGGGCTGCCGCCGGTGAACTGGTTCACCATGCAGCACCCGGCCATCGCCGCCCTGGGCAACGCGACGATGCTGCACGACTTCACCGGCGTCCACGGGACGATCTTCGTGATGTGGACCCTCTCCTACGAGATGGTCTTCTACCTGCTGGTCGCCTCGCTCTTCGTCCTGCGCCTGCACCGCCGCAGCACCGAGATATCGGCCGGCCTCGCCGTGGCCGCGGCGACCGCCGTCGGCTCCCTGCCGCTGATCACCCTGTTCCACTCCCCGCAGGGCCAGAAGCGCCTGGTCGTCGTCACCGCCGTCGTGATGGCCCTCGGCGTGCTCGCCACCATGAGCCGCCGCCGTCCGCTGGCGATCCTGGGCGCGCTGATGCTGGGAGGCATGTCGGCCGCCCTGCTCGCGAGCCACTCCCGGATGCCGGGCTGGTTCAGCCTGGTGATCCTGTCGACCATGTTCGCGGGCACCGCGATCTACCGCGCCGAGCAGCGCCAGATCAACCGGCTGTACACCGGGATCGGCCTCGTGGTCGCCCTGGGCGCCGGCATGTACGTCGGCAGTAACTTCGGCGAGAACGGGCAGCGCTACCCGACCGTCCAGTGGATCTGGGTGGTCACCCTGCTCTCCGTCTGGGGGGTCTTCGGCATCGGGATGGCGCTGCGCAACGTCCGGATGCCCAAGCCGCTGACCTGGCTGGGCGGCATCAGCTACTCGGTCTACCTGATCCACCCCGTGCTGCTGTCCGTGCTGCTGAAGGCGATCGGCCCCGAGCCCGTCACCGCGCTCAGCACCGGCAAGCGCGTCGCGCTCGGCTTCGCCTTCTGCGCCACCGTCCTGGCCCTCAGCCACCTGACCCACCGCTGGATCGAGAAGCCCTTCCAGAAGCTCGGCCACCGGGTCACCAAGCTGATCGACCGCAAGCCCTGAGCATCCGTATTTCGATCACGATCGAATCCGACTGTGAATGACTGGAAAAGGCCGATGACGATCGGCCATAATGTCGGCCGCTGCGCGCCCAACGGTTTCCACGCGATCCGGGCGCTGTCTACCAGGACCGCCCGGAGAGCCCACCCATGCGCACCATGACCCATACCGAATTCCTCGCGCTGCGGCGGTTCGACGCCCTGGACGGGCTGCGCGCGCTCGCAGCCGTCATGGTCGTCTTCTTCCACTACGCCAGGCCCTGGGCCGACGGCCTCTCCGGCTGGATCGGCGTGCACATCTTCTTCGTGGTCTCGGGCTTCCTGATCACCACCCTGATGCTGCGCGAGAAGGACCGCACGGGGCGAATAGACCTCCGCGCGTTCTACCTCCGCCGGATCTTCCGGATCTGGCCGCTGTACTACCTGGCGCTCTTCGTCACCGCCGTCGGCCTGTACCAGAGCGGCTGGGGCTGGAACGCCCTCATGGGCCACCTCCCCCACTACCTGCTGTTCATGAACGAGTACCAGCTCCACGGCTACGAGCCGTTCCTGCACTCGTGGACGATCGGCATCGAGTGGAAGTTCTACATGGTGTGGCCGATCCTGCTGGTCGGCGTCAGCGCCGTCTCCCGGAAGCTGCGCATCCCGCTGGCCGTCGCCGCCATCGCCGCCGTGCTCGTCCCCTGGACGCAGACCTGGACGGGCATGGGCCTGCACTACTCGATCCTCCTGATCGGCGCGCTGCTCGCCCTGGTGCTGCACTCGCCGCGCGGCTACGCCGTGATGCGGCCGCTCACCCACCCACTCGTCGGCGTGGCACTCGCCGCCGGGTTCGTCTACCTGCACCTGCGGCTCCCCGACCTGATCGAGCACTTCGGCGGACAGCCCAAGCCGATCTTCCTCTACGCGGTCGTCCTGGCCCTGGTCATGCCCTCCCTGCTCGCCCCGGGCCCCGGCCGGTGGTTCCTCTCGCTCAAGCCCCTCGTCTTCGTCGGCGAGCGCTCCTACGCCCTCTACCTCTTCCAGGCCGTCGCCGCCGGCCTGGCCGCCGTCCTCACCCCCTGGGCCAGCGCCGGCAACCTGCGCCACGGGACGGCCGTCGTCCTGATCAGCGTGCTCCTCGCCGACTTCCTGTACGGGCGCCTGGAGCAGCCCATGATCAACGCGGGCCGCACCCTCATCAAGCGCATCCTCCCCAAGCGCCCCGCCCCCGCCGTCCCCGCCCAGGCCACCTCCGACCCCTCCGCCGACACCCCCGCCGCCGCGGTCCCCGAACCGCTCGCCCGCTAGGGCACTCCCGGCGCACTCCCGGCCGCCGGAATGCGCAATCCGGGCATGCGGTTGGATTGGGGCATGACCTCTCGTGCACGTGTACGCGCCCCCGAGCTCGTCGGCGCAGGCGGCTGGCTGAACACCGGCGGCAAGGAGCTGACCCTCGCCGACTTCCGGGGCAAGATCACCGTCCTGGACTTCTGGACCTTCTGCTGCATCAACTGCCTGCACGTCCTGGACGAGCTGCGCGAGTTGGAGGAGAAGCACCGCGACACCGTGGTGATCGTCGGGGTGCACTCGCCGAAGTTCGTCCACGAGGCGGACCACCAGGCGGTGGTGGACGCCGTGGACCGGTACGAGGTGCACCACCCCGTGCTGGACGACCCGGCGCTGGCCACCTGGAAGCAGTACGCCGTCCGGGCCTGGCCGACGCTGGTGGTGATCGACCCGGAGGGCTACGTGGTGGCCCAGCACGCCGGGGAGGGGCACGCCCACGCGATCGGGCGGCTGGTGGAGGAGCTGGAGGCGGAGCACGCCGCGAAGGGCACGCTGCGCCGGGGCGACGGCCCGTACGTGCCGCCGGAGCCGACGGCGGGGGACCTCAAGTTCCCCGGCAAGGCGGTGCGCCTGCCCGACGGCCACTTCCTGGTCGCGGACTCGGGCCACCACAGCCTGCTGGAGCTGGCCGAGGACGGCGAGACGGTGGTGCGCCGCATCGGCGACGGGCAGCGCGGGCTGGTCGACGGCGCCGCGCCCCGCTTCAGCGAGCCGCAGGGCCTGGCGCTGCTGCCGCCCGGGCACCCGTACGACGTGGTGGTGGCAGACACCGTCAACCACGCCCTGCGCGGGGTCCGGCTGGCCGACGGCAGCGTGACCACCCTGGCCGGCACCGGCCGCCAGTGGTGGCAGGGCTCCACCACCGAGGGCCCGGCCCTGGAGGTGGACCTCTCCTCCCCGTGGGACGTCGCCTGGTTCGACGGCGAGGTCTGGATCGCGATGGCGGGCGTGCACCAGCTGTGGGCGTACGACCCGGCCACCGGGACGGTCCGGGTCGCGGCCGGCACCACCAACGAGGGCCTGGTGGACGGGCCCGTCGGCGAGGCCTGGTTCGCCCAGCCCTCCGGCCTGGCCGTCTCGGCGGACGGCGAGCGCCTCTGGGTCGCGGACTCCGAGACCTCGGCCCTGCGTTCGGTTTCACGTGGAACGGTCAGCACCGCCGTCGGCACCGGCCTGTTCGACTTCGGCCACCGCGACGGCGCCGCCGAGCAGGCGCTGTTCCAGCACCCCCTGGGCGTCACCGTCCTGCCGGACGGCTCGGTGGCCGTCGCCGACACCTACAACCACGCGCTGCGCCGCTTCGACCCCGCCACCGGCGAGGTGAGCACCCTGGCCACCGACCTGCGCGAGCCCTCCGGCGCCGTGCTGGTCGACGGGGACCTCGTGGTCGTCGAGTCGGCCCGGCACCGGCTGACCAGGCTGCGGCTGCCCGAGGAGGCCGTCCGCGTCGAGTCGGTGGCGCACCGCACCCAGCGCGCGGCCACCGAGGTCGCCCCGGGCTCCTTCCGCCTGGACGTGGTCTTCGAGGCGCCCACCGGCCAGAAGCTGGACGAGCGCTACGGCCCCTCCACCCGCCTGCTGGTCAGCGCGACCCCGCCCGAGCTGCTGGTCTCCGGCGCCGGCGCGGACTCGGCGCTCTCCCGCGAGCTGGTGCTCTCCGACGAGGTCGCCGAGGGCGTGCTGCACGTCTCGGCGATGGCCGCCTCCTGCGACGACGACCCGGAGATCGAGTACCCGGCCTGCCACGTGCACCAGCAGGACTGGGGCGTGCCGGTGAAGCTGACGGCCGACGGCACCCGGCGCCTGCCGCTGGTCCTCGCCGGGATGGAGTAGGCCCCGAACGCACGGAGAGGGCCCGGCCGCGACGGCGACCGGGCCCTCAGCGTCGGCTCAGCCCTCCAGGAAGGCCTTGAGCGCGCTCGCCAGCAGGTACGGGTCGTCCGCCCCGCACAGCTCGCGCGCCGAGTGCATGGACAGCGCCGCGATGCCGCAGTCCACCGTCTTGATGCCCAGGCGCGCCGCCGTGATCGGGCCGATCGTCGTCCCGCAGGCCACGGCGTTGTTGGAGACGAAGGTCTGCCACGGCACGCCCGCCTTCTCGCAGGCCGCCGCGAACACCGCCCGGCCGACGCCGTCCGTCGCGTAGCGGTTGTTGACGTTGACCTTGAGGATCGGCCCGCCGTTGGGCACCGGGTGGTGGCCCGGCTCGTGCCGCTCGACGTAGTTGGGGTGCACGGCGTGGCCCATGTCCGAGGAGAGACAGATCGTGCCGGCCAGCGCCCGGGCGCGGTCCTCGGCGTCGCCGCCGCGCGCGTGGACCGACCGGTCGAGGACGTTGCCGAGCAGCGGGCTCTGCGCGCCGGTGTCCGACTCGCTGCCGGTCTCCTCGTGGTCGAAGGCGGCCAGCACCGGGATGTACGGCAGGTCGGCGGCGCCGGGCTCGGTGGCGACGGCGGCCAGCGCGGCGGTGGCGGCGTGGACGGACAGCAGGTTGTCCAGGCGCGGGGCGGCCAGCAGCTCGCGGTCGCGGCCGAGATAGGAGGCGGGCTGCACGTCGTGCGTCATGAGGTCCCAGCCGGCCACGTCCTCGGCGGCCAGCCCGGCGCGCTCGGCGACGTAGGCGATCAGCGAGCCCTCGTCGACCGGGCCGAGGCCCCAGATCGGGGTGAGGTGGCGCTGCCGGTCGAGCTTCATCCCGTCGTTGACCGAGCGGTCGAGGTGGATGGCGAGCTGCGGCACGCGCAGCAACGGCTCGTCCAACTGGACGAGCCGCGCGGTGCCGTCCTTCAGCACGAGTCTGCCGGAGAGGCCGAGGTCCCGGTCGAGCCAGGTGTTCAGCGGGACGCCGCCGTAGATCTCCACGGCGACCTGCCGCCAGCCGGCCGAGCCGGTGTCCGGCAGCGGCTTCACCCGCAGGTTGGGCGAGTCGGTGTGGGTGCCGACGACCCGGAACGGCGTCTGCGGGCCCGCGCCCCCGGGCACGTACCAGGCGATCATCGCGCCCCCGCGGATCAGATACCGGCCGCCGGGCGCGGCATCCCAGGCATCCGTCTCGGCGACCTGCCGGAAGCCCGCCTTCTCCAGCCGCTCGGCGGCGCTCGCGACCGCGTGGTACGGGGACGGCGAGGTCCCGAGGAACGCGATCAGGTCGTCACTGTGCGTGCGGTCGAAGAAGGCCTGGTGGGCGGCGGTCGACATGCTGCTCCTGGGTCGAGGGGGCCGGAGCCAGGTGAGGGGGCCGGCTGAGCACCTTGAGCATATGCCTGTACACAGTCACGGTATTCGGAACCTTCACCCCCCATCGGGCTCTTCCAACCTCCGCACCAGCTCCCCCAACGGCAGGCCCGGCACGATCGCCAGCACCGCCGCCACCACCCGCACCGCCTCCGGTCCGACACCGACCATCACGGACCCGGGTCAGGACGCCATCAGCGCCGAGTGCATGAGGGGCTTCGGGTTCACCGCGCGGCCCACGATCGCCGTCGGACTGGACGAGGCGCCCGTCACCAGGCTGACCCGCAGCGGGGTCTACGGATACTTCGACATCGCCAAGGCCTCCGCGAAGGGGTACGACAGGTTCCGGGAGATGCCGCCCGAACCGGCCGGCGCAGTGCCGCTCTCCAAGGACGAGCAGAGCGCGCTCACCGGCAACGATCCGACCACCCACCAGCCGGCGACCAGCGTCGGCGGCAAGCCGGTGCCACCGGGCGGCTGCAACGGAAAGGCCCGGGAGACGTTCAAGAGCGACGAGTTCTCGATCGACGACTCCGCGCTGCCCGACGGCGGCCCGAAGGTTCCGCCGAGCGACCCCCGGCTGAAGGCGGCTTACGCCGCCTGGTCGACCTGCATGAAGGGCAAGGGGTTCGACTACCGGGACCCGGTGGCGGCCATCGGCGACCCCAGGTGGCACGACAGCAGGACCGCGACCACGGCGGAGATCGCGACGGCCACCGCCGACATCGACTGCAAACTCTCCAACAACACCGTCGGGGTCGTCGTCGCGGTCCAGACGGCGTACGACAAGAAGTACATCGAGGCCAACACGGCCGAGCTCGCCGCCTACCGGCAGCGGACCGAGGACCTGCTCCGCAGAGCCGGGCAGGCCGCCGCCGGCCAGAACGGGTGACGGCGGTACGTTCAATTACATCCCCCCGACAGTCGGGCGATGACACTATTCGGAGTGAAGTCCCCGGGGAGAGTGCCTTGTTGACCACAACGACGAGTACGAGCGCCGAACCGACCCCCCTGGAGCCGCCCGCGCGTTCCCGGGTCGTGCGGCGCAGGCGGGTGCTGCTCGGGGTGGCGCTGGCCGCCGCGCTGGTGGCGGTGGGCGGGGTGGGGGCGGCGACGCTGGTGAAGTCCCCGGCCGAGCGGGCCGCGCAGAGCGCGCCGCCGCCGAACAGTCTGCTCACGGCGCCGGTGGTCAGCCAGGTGCTGACCCCCTCGATCGCGGCCCGCGCGGTGGTGTACCCGCCGGCGCAGTACAACGTGGTCCCGGTGCCCGCCTCCGCGGACGTCACCCAGTTGTTCGTCTCCAAACTGGCCGTGAAGCCGGGGGACGCCGTCACGGCCGGGAAGCTGCTCGCCGAGGTGTCCGGGCAGCCCCTGTTCGCCCTGCCCGGACCGGTACCCGCCTACCGTGACCTCAAGCCGGGCAGCTCCGGCCCCGACGTCGCCGAACTCCAGGACGCCCTGGCCGGGTTGGGGCACGGGATCGGTGAGGACGACAAGGGCTCGTACGGGCCGGGCACGGCCGCCGCCGTGTCGGCCTTCTACCGTGCGCTCGGCTACCCCGTTCCGACCACCGGCGCCACCACCCAACAGGCCGTGGACACCGCGCAGAAGGCGGTGGACACCGACAAGCAGACGGTGGACGGCCTCACCGCCCAGAAGAAGGCGGGCACCGCGCAGCCGCCCCCCGCTCGACCCCCGGCCGGCCAGGGCGCGGCACAGCCTGCCCAACAGCCCGCCGCCACCGGCGACCTAGACCAGCAACTCGCCAACGCGAAGAAGCAGTTGGCCACCGACCAGGCCGCCCTCACCAAAGCCCGGGCCGCCAACGGCCCGATGGTCCCGGCCGCCCACGTGCTGTTCCTGCCCGCCCTCCCGGCGACCGTCACCGCCGTCAACGGCGCGGTCGGCTCGCCCGTCTCCGGGCCCCTGCTGTCGCTCACCAGCGGCGGTCTGGCCGCCACCGG
The DNA here is from genome assembly GCF_044767945.1 of Kitasatospora sp. NPDC101183. Lineage (NCBI taxonomy): Bacteria > Bacillati > Actinomycetota > Actinomycetes > Kitasatosporales > Streptomycetaceae > Kitasatospora > Kitasatospora sp. NPDC101183. The sequence continues at coordinate 110,668 of NZ_JBIWOW010000010.1, forward strand.
GCAGCTCACCCCCGCCCAGGCGGCGGGCGTGAAGCCGGGCATGGCCGTCGAACTACTGGCCGAGGACACCGACACCACCGTCCCCGGCACCGTCGCCGAGGTCGGCACCCCGACCACCGCCGCCCCGGCCGGCAAGGTGATCACCCTCGGCGGCTCGGCGGCGGGCGGCTCGGCGGCCGGCGGCGGCGCGGGCCCCCAGCCCGGGGCTGCCGGAGCCGGTGGCGGAGCGCCCAACAACCAGCCCGGCGGCCAGAGTTACGTCCCGGTGACGATCACCCCGAACACCCCGCTGCCCGCCGCGATGAGCGGCAAGAACGTCCGGCTCACCGTCCTGAAGGCCAAGGCGGGCTCCCCCGTCACCGCCGTCCCGATCGCCGCCGTCTCCACCGACGCGGCCGGCCGGACATCCGTCACCAGGGTGGACGCCGCGGGGACCCGCACCACCATCCGGGTCACCACCGGCGTCACCGTCGACGGCCTGGTGGCCGTCACCCCGGCGGAGGGCGCCGTGATCAAGGCCGGCGACCAGGTGGTGGTCGGCAAGTGACAGCGCCCTTCACCGAACCGCCCGTCACCGAACCGCCCGTCACCGAGCTACCCGTCATCGCCCTGCACGGCGTCGGCCGCACCCACCCGGGCCGCCCTCCCGTGGTCGCGCTGCGCCCCACCGACCTGACCGTCCACCGCGGCGAGTACCTGGCCGTCACCGGTCCGTCCGGCTCCGGCAAGTCCACCCTGCTGCACCTGCTCGGTCTGCTCGACACCCCCACCACCGGCCGCTACGAACTGGACGGCATCGACACCGGCACCCTGCGCGACCGGGACCGCTCGACGCTGCGCGGGGCCCGGATCGGCTTCGTCTTCCAGTCCTTCCACCTGCTCCCGCACCGCACCGCCGAGGAGAACGTCCTCCTCGCCCAGGTCTACAACCGCACTCCGCGCCGCGACCGCCGCGCCGCCGCGGTGGCGGCGCTCGACATGGTCGGCCTCGGCCACCGCACGGACGCCCTGCCCGGCACCATGTCCGGCGGCGAGCGCCAACGGGTGGCGATCGCCCGGGCCCTGGTGAACCGGCCCAGCCTGCTGCTGTGCGACGAGCCGACCGGCAACCTGGACTCCGCCAACGCCCAGGCGGTGCTCGCCCAGTTCGACGAGCTGCACGAACAGGGCTACACCCTGGTCGTCATCACCCACGACCCGGCCGTGGCCGCCCGTGCCCGGCGCCGGGTGACCATCCACGACGGCGTGCTGAGCGAGGCGGAGGCGGCCGTCCAGTGATCCGGCGACGACGACGCGGCCCGGCCCTGCTCCCCGAGCCGCCCTCCCGGCTGAGCCCGCGCGACCTGCTCTCCGAGGCCCTGTCCGGCATCCTCCAGCGCCCGGGCCGCTCGGTGCTCACCATGCTCGGCACGGTGCTCGGCATCGGCGCCTTCGTCGCCGTCCTCGGCCTCACCGCGACGGCCGCCGGCCAGATCGGCGAGCGGTTCAGCCTCACCAAGGCCACCACCGTCACCGTGACCGACCGGCCGCGCACCGACGGCGCCGCCCCCGGCGCCAACCCGCCCAGCGACTTCCCCGCGGACGCGGACCGACGGATCCGCGCGATCGACGGCGTCCGCACCGGCGGCGTCTGGTGGCCGGTGCCCGGCGCCCCCACGATGTCCAGCCGCCCGGACGGCCCCGACGAGGGCACCGGCCTGTCCGTCCTCGCGGCCACCCCCGGCGCGGTGGCCGCGATGGAGCCGACCCTGACCGCCGGGGTCACGCTGGACGAGTTCGTCCAGAAGACCGCACAGCCGGTGGTGCTGCTCAGCGAGGCCGCCGCCGAGCGCCTCGGGGTGAGCCGGCTGGACGCCCAGCCGGCCGTCTTCATCGACCGCGTCCCGTACACCGTCATCGGCATCTACTCCGACGTCCAGCGCCAGCCGGGCGCCCTGCTCGGCCTGATCATCCCTGCCAGTACGGCGCTGGAGCGGTACGGCGACCCGGCCCCGCAGCCGGACCGCGGCGCGCAGGGGCTGGTCTCCACCCGGGTCGGCGCGGCCGGGGTGGTCGCCGCCCAACTCCCGCTCGCCCTGCGGCCGGACGCCCCCGACGCCTTCACCGTCGTCCCGCCGCCGGACCCGCACAGCCTCCAGGACAACGTGACCTCCGACCTCACCGGCCTGTTCCTGGCGCTGGCCGGGATCTGCCTGCTGGTCGGCGCGGTCGGGATCGCCAACACCACGCTGGTCGCCGTGCTGGAGCGGACGCAGGAGATCGGCCTGCGCCGCTCGCTGGGCGCCCGCACCGGGCACATCGCCGCCCAGTTCCTCACCGAGTCGACGGCCCTGGGCACCCTCGGCGGCCTGGTCGGCACGGGCCTGGGCGTGGTGACGGTGGTCGCCGTGGCCGCCGCCCGCGAGTGGACGGCCGTCCTCCAGCCCGCGACCACCCTGCCCGCGCCGCTGATCGGCTCGGTGGTCGGCCTGCTCGCGGGCCTCTACCCGGCCGTGCGCGCCGCCCGTACGGACCCGCTCACCGCGCTCCGGAGCGCATGAGGAAACACCGAAGGGCCCGGTGGCAGCCGGGCCCTTCGGTGTGAGGGTGTCGTCAGGCAGTCCCAGAAGAGGGGCAGGGGGGCTTAGAAGGCCTCCTCCGCCAGCTCCATGATCGCGTTGTCGACGCCCTCGGCGATCACCCGCTGCGGGGCGACGGTCGGGAGGACGTTCCTGGCGAAGAAGCGGGCGGCCGCGACCTTGCCCTGGTAGAACGGCACGTCCTTCTCGGAGGCGCCGGCCTCCAGCTTGGCCAGGGCCACCACGGCCTGGCGCAGCAGCAGCCAGCCGATGACGACGTCGCCGCAGACCATCAGCAGGCGGGTGGTGTTGAGGCCCACCTTGTACATGTTCTTGACGTCCTGCTCGACCGAGGTGAGGTCCGCCAGCAGCTTGCCGACGATGGCCTCGAGGTCGCCCGCGGCCTTGGCGAGCAGCTCGCGCTCGGTGGCCAGGGCGTCGCCGCCCTCGGCGGAGCCCAGGAACTTCTGGATCTGCTCGGACAGGGCGGTCAGCGCCTGGCCGCCGTCCTTGACGATCTTGCGGAAGAAGAAGTCCTGGCCCTGGATCGCGGTGGTGCCCTCGTAGAGGGTGTCGATCTTGGCGTCGCGGATGTACTGCTCGATCGGGTACTCCTGCAGGTACCCGGAGCCGCCGAAGGTCTGGAGCGACTGGGCGAGCTGCTCGTACGACTTCTCGGAGCCGTAGCCCTTGACGATCGGCAGGAGCAGGTCGTTGAGGCGCTCGGCGGCCTCGTCGCGCTCGCCGCGCAGCTTGGCGACGGTCATGTCGTCCTGGGTGGACGCGGTGAACAGGACCAGCGCGCGCATGCCCTCGGCGTAGGCCTTCTGGGTCAGGAGCGAGCGGCGCACGTCGGGGTGGTGCGTGATGGTGACGCGCGGGGCGGTCTTGTCCAGGAACTGCGAGATGTCGGCGCCCTGCACGCGCTCCTTGGCGTACTCCAGGGCGTTCAGGTAGCCGGTGGAGAGGGTGGCGATGGCCTTCGTGCCGACCATCATGCGGGCGAACTCGATGATCTTGAACATCTGGCGGATGCCGTCGACCTTCTCGCCGAGCAGCCAGCCCTTGGCCGGGTGCTTGGCGCCGAAGGTCATCTCGCAGGTGTTCGAGGCCTTGAGGCCCATCTTGTGCTCGACGTTGGTGGCGTAGACGCCGTTGCGCTCGCCGAGCTCGCCGGTCTCCCAGTCGAAGTCGAACTTCGGGACGATGAACAGGCCCAGGCCCTTGGTGCCGGGCTTGCCGCCCTCGGGGCGGGCCAGGACCATGTGGACGATGTTCTCGGACATGTCGTGCTCACCCGAGGTGATGAAGCGCTTCACGCCCTCGATGTGCCAGGAGCCGTCCTCCTGCTGGACGGCCTTGGTGCGACCGGCGCCCACGTCGGAGCCCGCGTCGGGCTCGGTGAGGACCATGGTGGAGCCCCAGAGACGGTCGGTCATCCGCTCGGCGACCTTGTGCTGCTCCTCGGTGCCCTCCTCGGCGATGACGCCGGCGAAGGCCGGGCCGGAGGAGTACATCCAGATGGCGGGGTTGGAGCCCAGGATCTGCTCGGCGAAGGCCCAGATCAGGGAGTTCGGGGTGACCTGGCCGCCGATCGACTCCGGGATGCCCAGGCGCCACCACTCGGCGTCCATGAAGGTCTGGTAGCTCTTCTTGAACGTGGCGGGGACCGGGGCGGTGTTGGTCTCCGGGTCGAAGACCGGGGGGTTGCGGTCGGTGTCGGCGAAGGACGCGGCGAGGTCGTTCTCGGCGAGACGCGCGATCTCGCTCAGGATGTTCTTCGCGGTCTCGACGTCCATGTCCGCGAACGGTCCGGTGCCGTAGACCTGCTCGCGGCCGAACACCTCGAAGAGGTTGAACTCCACGTCCCGCAGGTTGGACTTGTAGTGACCCATGGCCGTTTTCTCCGGTTCGTCGCTTCCGGGTGACCGCCGCGTTCGGGCGCCCCGTACCCACCAGTAGGCATCATGATGCTACCCAGCGGTAACTTGGGCAAGCCCCTGACGGCGAATCCGCTATGAACGTTGTCACGTCCGTTGTCACGTCCCACAGGGCGGGACGACCACTCCTTGTCAGGATCGACGCCCGCACGGGCGGGTGCGCTCCCGCTAGCCTGTCCGTGTGTACGGATATGACCAGAACGCATACCCGGGCGACCCCTACCAGCAGCAGGCGGGTCCGCAGCCGGGCATGGGCGGCATGCCCGGACCGGACGCCTACGGCGCACAGGGACAGGCCCCCCAGCAGTCCCTCTACCCCGAGCCCTCGCCGCCCTCACTCGCGGACGCCGTCCGGGCCTTCACGACGGGCTCCATGGCGGTCGAGGACTTCCAGGCGATCTTCATCACCTCCAAGGTCCACTGCCCCCGCGGCGAGCGCCCCGGCTTCCTGGCGCTGCACAACACGCCGACGCCGGTGATCCCGATGTTCAGCTCCCTGAAGGAGCTGCGCCGCTACGCCGGCAAGGAGTCCAAGCACTTCACCGTCACGGGCGCCGAGGTGCTGGACCTGCTGCCGACCGGCTACGGCTTCGCCCTGGACATGGAGGGCGAGCACCGGATGGTGTTCGACGCCAAGGCGGTGGAACAGATGGTCGACTTCACCATGCGCCGGATGTACGGCTGACCCATCCTGGAGAGGAGCCCCGCGCTCCCTCGTCACCATATGGTTCAATTTTCAACTTGCTTGTTGTTGAGAGTTGAACTATTCTCGTGGACGAAGGCCGAGAGGACCCCCCGAAGGAGGCCGACATGCCCGCCGTGACCGTCGAGAACCCGCTGACCCTGCCGCGCGTCACCACCCCCGACGCCGCCGCCTCGACCGCCCGCCCCGTCATGGCGGTCGCCACCGCCCCCGAAGGCTTCGAAGGCGAGGGCTTCCCCGTCCGCCGCGCCTTCGCCAAGATCAACCAGAAGTACCTCGACCCGTTCATCATGATGGACCAGATGGGCGAGGTGGACTACGCGGCCGGTGAGCCGAAGGGAACCCCCTGGCACCCGCACCGGGGCTTCGAGACGGTCACGTACATCATCGACGGAACGTTCATCCACCGGGACTCGCACGGCGGCGGCGGCACCATCACCGACGGCGACACCCAGTGGATGACCGCCGGCTCGGGCCTGCTGCACATCGAGACCCCGCCGGAGTCGCTGGTGAAGTCCGGCGGCCTCTTCCACGGCCTCCAGCTGTGGGTGAACCTGCCCGCCTCGGACAAGATGATCACCCCGAAGTACCAGGACATCCGCGGCGGCAGCGTCAAGCTCCTCAGCACCGAGGACGGCGGTGCGCTGCTCCGGGTGATCGCGGGCGAGCTCGACGGCCACCAGGGCCCCGGCACCACCTTCACCCCGATCACCATGATCCACGCCTCGGTCAACCCCGGCGCCCAGATCACCCTGCCCTGGCGCTCCGACTTCAACGCCCTCGCCTACGGCCTCGCCGGCAACGGCTCGGCCGGCACCGACCACCGCCCCTTCCACCGCGGCCAGGCCGTCGTCTTCGGCGACGGCGACTCGATCACCATCCGCGCCGACGAGAAGCAGGACTCCCGCGACGACAACCTCGAGGTCGTCCTCCTCGGCGGCCTCCCGATCCGCGAACCCGTCGCCCACTACGGCCCGTTCGTGATGAACAGCCACCGCGAACTCCAGCAGGCCATGGAGGACTTCCAGGCCGGCCGCCTCGGCACCATCCCGGCGGACGCCAAGTAAGCCCCTCCTCCCCCGCGCGCGACGCCTCCGCCGTCTACAGCAACGCGTAGACGGCGGAGGCGTCGTCGTGCGCCTTGCCGCGGGGCCAGCGTTCGCAGTGGGCGTCGTCGCGTTCCACCGCGCGGACGCGGGCGATGAGTTCGGCCGGGCCGGACTCGGCGAGCAGGCGCAGGGCGTCGGCCCAACTGCCCAGGCCGAAGCGCTCGGTGTAGCGCGTGGCGCCGTCGGTCAGGGCGGCCAGGGCGCGCAGGCGGTCGAGGCGGACGAAGCCCGTCTCGGCGTGGCCGGCGGCGCGCGGGCTGGCGGCGGCGATCCACGGGCCGTCGCCGCGGTTGCGGGCGGCGCGGACGGCCAGGGCGTACTCCAGGTGCAGCGCGGCCCGTTCGGCACTGCCGGGGACGGTGGACCAGACGCGGCGGCGCAGCTCCTCGCCGTCCGGGAAGCGCTGGTTGTCGCCGATCACCCGGGGCGGGGCGTCGGTGAACTCCAGCACCAGGACGGAGTCGCCGAGCACCAGGTACTCCAGCGACTCCCCGTGCCGCCGGGCGGCGACGACCATCGCGGCGGGGGTGTTGGGGTGGGCCAGGTCGCAGCGGCCGCCGTGCAGGGCGGCCGTCTCCACGATGGCGTCGGCCAGGCAGTCGGCGATCGCGCGGTCCGCGCGGTCGGTGAGGCGGGCGAGCAGGTGCACCCCGAGTCTGCGGACGTACCAGGCCGTCCCGTGGCGGCAGCCGGAGTCCATCCCGGCCGGTGAGCTGGAGCCGTCCAGCAGGACGAGAGCCTCCGGCGAGGCCGCCGCGAAGTCCTCGCTCTCCCGGTCGGGCCGCCGTGCTTCCCCTGCGAGCTGTAGCTGCATCCCGACAGTGTGACGCCGCCACCGGCCCGCGCCCAGACCCGTGCGCCGGTGTGGCGCGGGTCGGGGGCGGCGTCCGGTGGCAGCGGGGGCGATTCGGCCATACCGTCGGATATCGGCTGGAATTTTCGGCCAATTCGGGCCGGCCGGGTTTGGCTTCACCTTCGAGTGCCGGCGCGGCTCAGGACTGACGCGAGGAGCGGATCATGTTCTGGCAGTTCATCGTGGTGCTGGCCGCCTCGCTCGGATTCCCCACCGCCGCACTGCTCTTCCTGATCGGCGGGCCGCGCTTCCCCGACGAGAAGCGGGATTAGCCCTTCCAGAGCGGGTCGCGGCCGAGCAGGGCGAGGGAGCGGGCGAACCGGCCCCCGCCGGCCGGGTCCAGGCCGGGGCGGAAGGCGTTGCCGGGGGCGCGGGCCTCCGGGGTGTCCGGGACGATCTCGGTGACCTTCAGCAGGGTGTCGGTGAGGGCGTCCTCGGCCTCGGCCACGGCGATCAGCCGGTCCGCCGTGCCCAGGGAGGCGGCGACGTCCCAGCCGTGCACCAGGGTGTCGAGCAGGTGGAAGCCCACCGCCTGGGCGACCGGGAAGGGGCCCCCGTCGCGGATCTCGGGCAGCCAGAGCGCCCGGTCGGCGGCGGCCGCATCCCGGAAGGCGGCGGTGAGTTCGGCTCCGGTGCGGCGGAACTCGGCGGCCACGTCCGGGCCGACCGGGGCGTCCGCGAACAGCGCGAGGTCCGGCCCGGCGCCCCGGGCGGCCGCGGCGAAGCCCCGGTGCTGGCCGAGGACGTGCTCCAGCAGGTTGCGCAGCGTCCAGCCGGCGCACGGGGAGGGCAGGTCGAGGTGCTCCGGCCGTACGGTGTCGACCACCTCGGCGGCCAGGTCCAGCGATCGCGCGTGCAGTTCGACGAGCTTCGCGCCCACGTGCTTCGGGTCCGCGTGCTTCGGGTCCGCGTGCTTCGGGTCCGCGTGCTTCGGGTCGGAGGGAGTCATGCGGGGGTGACCTCCTGGTCGGTGGGTCGGCCGGTGTCCTGCCCGGCGGCGATGAATCCGATCACCTGGTCAACGACGGTCGGCTCGGCGATGATCCGCCGGTGGCCCAGGCCCTGGGTGACGACCAGGTCGAGCCGGTCGCCGTACGCGCGGCGCAGCCGGTGCGCCTGGCCGAGCGGGACGACCTCGTCCCCCTCGTCGTGCACCACCAGGACGGGCAGGCCGATCGCCTCCGCCTGTCGGGCGGCGTCGAAGCGCTCCCAGGCGCCGGCGTCGCCCTTGAGGAGCAACTCCTCGATCCTGCGGCGCAGTTCGCGCTCGACGACGGCGTTGAGCCCGAGCCCGGCGCAGAACGCGGCCGGGAAGAACCCGACCGAGGACACCCCGGAGACGGCCGCCAGCCTGCCCGCCCGCAGGCCGTCCGCCAATGCCCCGAAGGCCGCGCAGACGCCCAGGGAGTGCGCCACCACGGCCTCGAACGGGCCGTATCTGCCCTGGAGTTGGAGCGCCAGCCGGCGGTACTCCAGCACGCTGGTGTGACGGCCGCCCGAGTCGCCGTGGCCCGGGGCGTCGAACGCGAGGACGCTCAGGCCGAGTTCGCGCAGCCTGGGCACGTACGGCGCGAAGCGGGAGGCCCGCGAGCGCCAGCCGTGCAGCATCAGGACGGGCCGCTCGCCGTCGCCCCAGCGGTAGCCGACCACGGGCTTGCCGTCGACCCGCAGCGGTTCGAGGGCGGCCCCGCGGTGCACCTCCAGTTCGGCGGGGCGGACCCGGCTGCGGCGCAGCGGGCGGCGGAACAGCTCGACGGCGGCCCTCCCGGCGGGGCCGGGGGCGAGGGCGGCGGTGCCGTTGAGGGCGGTGCGGATCAGTGCTCGGGCGGGGTCCATCGAGTCCTCCCTGTCGCTGCGTTCCTGCGGGCGAGATATTAGCACGACCGTTCGTACAGTTTTAGCGGAAGGGGCACGCTCACGCACTACCCTGGGCAAGGCACCCACACGAGCACCCACGCGAGCATCGACGCGAGCATCGACGGGCTCCCAGGGGCTTCCACGGGCTTCCACGGCGACCAGAAACGGGGCGGACGATGGCCGAACCGACCACCGACAGGCGACTCCTGCGCGGCGAGGAGACCCGCCGGGCCGTCCTGCGCCGGGCTGTCGAGATCGCCTCCGTCGAAGGCCTCGACGCCCTCTCCATCGGCCGGCTCGCCACCGACCTGGGCCTCAGCAAGAGCGGCGTCTTCGCCGGCTTCGGCTCCAAGGAGGAGCTGCAGCTCGCCACCGTCCGCGCCGCCCGCCGGATCTTCTCCGACGCCGTCGTCACCCCCGTCGCCGACACCCAGCCCGGCCTCGCCCGCGCCCGCGCCCTCTGCGAGAGCTGGCTCGACTACTCCCGGGCCCGGATCTTCCCCGGCGGCTGCTTCTTCTACGAGGTCACCGCCGAGTTCGACGCCCGCCCCGGCGCCCTGCGCGACGCCCTCGCCGCCTGCGCCCGCGAGTGGCACGACCTCGTGGCCGCCGCCCTCGCCGAGGCCCGGGCCACCGGCGAGCTGCGCGCCGACACCGAGGCCGGGGACCTCGCCTTCGCCCTCATCGCCGTCCTGGAGGCGGCCAACAACCAGGCCGTGCTGCTCGACGACGACACCCCGTACCAGCGCGCCGAGCGCCTGCTGCTGCGCCTGCTGCGCGCCGAGGCCGTCGACCCGGGCGACCCCGCGCTCTCCTAGACCAACACGCTTGCGGGATCAGCTGCTTGGGCGAGCAGCAGCTCGTCCCGCCCCCGCGCGCCGACCACCTGGAGGCCCAGCGGCAGCCCGTCCGCCGTCCGCCCGGCGGGCAGGCTCAGCGCGGGCAGGCCCAGGTGGCTCCACGGCAGGGACATCACCCCGTCCCCGGTGGTGTGCAGGCCCTCCGGCGCCCCGCCGGTCGCGGACGGGGCCAGCCAGAGGTCGACCCCCTCGGCGGCCGTGCGCTCCGCGACCCGCTCGCGCAGCCGCTCCCGGGCGTGCAGGGCCGCCGTACGGTCCTCGGCCGCGACGCCCTGGCCGACCCGGATGCTCGCCGCCGTCTCCGGCCGGTACAGGCCGCCGAACCGGGCGAACCAGTCGGCGTGGCTGCGGGCCAGCTCGAAGCGGTTGACCACCTGCAACTGCCGTGCGATCTCGGCGAAGTCGGGGAACAGCTCGACCCGGCGCACCTCCAGGCCGGCCGCCTCCAGCCGGGCCAGCCACCCCTCGAACGCCCGCAGCGCCTCGGGCTCCGCCCGCTCCAGGTACGGCCCCCGGGGCACCCCGAGCACGGGCCGGGGCACGGGCCCGGCCGCCTGCCAGTCGTCGCAGACCAGGGAGGCCGCCAGGGCGGCGCTCGGCAGGTCGGCGGTGAACACGCCCAGGGTGTCGAAGCTCGGCGCGTTCGGGATCACGCCCGCCGTCGGAATCCGCCCGTACGTGGGCCGGAAGCCCACCACCCCGCAGTACGCGGCGGGGCGGATCACCGAGCCGACCGTCTGCGTGCCCACCGCCAGGGGCACCAGCCCCGCCGCGACGGCCGCCGCCGAACCGCTGCTGGAGCCGCCCGGGGTGTGGCCGGGGTGGTGAGGGTTGCGGGTCGGGCCGGGGGCGGTGGCGGCGAACTCGGCGGTCGTCGTCTTGCCCGCGACCAGCGCCCCGGCCGCGAGCAGCCGGTCGACCACCGCGGCCTGCGGCCCGGCCAGCACCCCCGGCGGCAGCGCCGAACCGGCGTGCGTGGGCAGGCCGTCCACGTGCACGATGTCCTTGATCCCCACCACCGCCCCGTGCAGCGGCCCCCGCCCGGCCGCCTCCCGCACCTGGGCGTGCAGCCGCTCCGCCCGCCCGGGCTCGGGCACGAAGGCGTGGATCAGCGGGTCCAGGTGCTCCAGCCGTGCCAGGAACCGGTCGACGTACTCCCCCGGCGCGGGCCTCCCGGCCCGCAGCGCGGCGGTCTCGTCGATCAACGACCTTGGCCCGAGCGGGGATTCGTCCATACCGGACACGATAGGGGCCCTGACGCGGACTACTGGTGCTCGGCCGCCAGGTACGGCGCCTCGCGCAGGAAGTACGCCCCGCAGGTGTGGCAGCACAGCTCCGCCGTCTTGCCCCAGTCCACGGCCTCGCGCACCCGCGCGTCCGGCGCCAGCTCCCGCCCGCACATGGCCACGGTCTCCTCGCCCCGGACCACGTGCCACAGCCGCACCCCGCCCGCAGCCCCCTCCGCCCCGTACTCAGCCCGCATCTGGTGCCTCATGCCCCTCATGCTCCGCCCGCCCCCACGGCCCGGCAACCGGGGCCGGGGGGTGTCTACCGCAGCGCCTCGAAGCCCAGGAGCAGCGCGTCGAGGGCGAAGGCGAACCGCTCGGCGTCGTCCGTGCCGACGCCCTCGGTCGCGGCGCGGATCAGCAGCGGGTAGCGCTCCGCCTCCAGGGCGGACAGCCAGGCGGTGCCGCCGGCCTCCTCGGCCCCGACCTCGATCCGGGCCTCCGCCGTCGCGTGGCCGATCACGAACACCGCGAGGGAGTTGAGCGCGTGCAGGGCGCGGCCGAGCGGGAAGCCGGCCTCGTCGAGCAGGCGCAGCAGGGCCTCGACGTCGTCGAGGGTCGCCGGGGTGACGGCGGGCCGGGAGGTGGCGAGCGGGAGGACGGCGGGGTGGCGCAGCAGGCCCTCGCGCAGGGCGGTGGCGTAGGCGCGCAGGGCGGTGCGCCAGTCGGCCGCGCCGTCGATGGCGGGGGTCGCCGCCGTGAAGACCAGTTCGACCAGGCCGTCGAGCAGGGCGTCCTTGTTGGGCACGTAGTGGTAGAGCGTCATCGCCTCCACGCCCAGGTGCTCGCCGAGCGAGCGCATCGTGAGGCCTTTGAGACCGTCCCGGTCGACCAGGGCGAGGGCCGCGTCGAGGACCTGCTGCCGGCTCAGGCCGGCCCGCTCGCCCCGACCGCGCCGGGCCGGGTGCTGCTGCGCCATCCGCTTCTCCCCCGTGACCGCTTGACTTTCTTACAGCATAAGAGAACACTCCTCCCCCGGGAAACTTACCGCGTAAGAATCAAGCCGCAGGGGGACCACGATGTCGAACACCGCCACCACCAAGCAGGTCGTCCGCGACTTCGTCACCGCGCTCAACGACCGCACCGGCGAGGACTGGGTGCGGCTGCTCTCCCCGACCGTGATCGACCACAACAAGGTCATCTTCGGCGAGGAGGACACCCCCGGCGCCGCCGTCGAGGGCTTCCGCCTCCAGCTCGCCGCCTTCAGCACCGAGGCCGAGGACGACGGCTTCCACATCGAGCAGCTGATCGCCGAGGACGACGAGGTCGTCGCCCGCCTCCGCGTCGCCGGGGTCCACACCGGCCACCACGCCCGGATGCCCGAGCCCACCCACCGCCGCTGCGACGTCGAGCAGATCTGGATCTTCACCGTCCGCGACGGCCGCATCGCCGAGATCCGTGCCGTCAGCGACCGCCTCGGCATGTTCATCCAGCTCGGCTGGGACTGGCCGACCACGGACTGACCGCCGCGCCGGGTCGTACCGGTAGGGCCCCACCCCCGCACGGGTGAGGCCCTGGTCCGGGGGACGGTCAACCGGTGTCCGCCGCACGGGACGGCGGCCGGCGGTGCGACCACGCGCCCGTCAGCGGCCCGTCCCCGCGTGGACGACGGCGAGTTCGCCGGCGCCGAGCTCGAAGGCGGCGTGCCAGGCCCGTACGGCTTCCGGCAGTTGGGCCGCCGGGCAGAACGCGGTGATGTGGAGGTCCGAGGTGGAGATGGTCTCCAGCTGCACGCCGGCGGCGGCCAGGGTCTCGCAGCAGGTGGCCAGGACGCCGGGCTGGGACAGCAGGCCGGTGCCGACGAGCGAGAGCTTGCCGACCCGTTCCGTGTAGTGCGGCTCCGCGATGCCGAGTTCCCGGCACTGCGGGTGGAGGGCGCGCAGGACGGAGGGGCCGTCCTGCGCGGGCAGGAGGAGCGAGATGTCGGTCGTGCCGGTCGAGGCCCCGGCGGTGTCCTGGACGGTGAACTGGAGCCCGGCCTCGATGTCGGTCACCACCTGGAGGACCCGGCTGGTGAGTTCGGGGGAGTCGGGGACGTTGCTGAGCGTGATCCTCGCCCCGGTGGCGTCGTGGGCCACGCCGACGACGTTGGAGTACTCGGCGGACGGGTCGGTCGCCGCGCCGGTCACCATGGTGCCGGGGCCGTCGTTGTACGAGGAGCGGACGCGGATCGGGACCCGGTGCCGGCTGGCGTACTCCACGCTCCTGGGCGCCAGCACCTTGGCCCCGTTGGCGGCGAGCTCCCGCATGATGTCGTAGTTGACGTGCGTCAGCAGCCGCGCGTCGGGGACGATGCGGGGATCGGCGGAGTAGACGCCGTCGACGTCCGTGTAGATCTCGCAGAGGTCGGCCTTGAGCGCGGCCGCCAGGGCGACGGCGGTCGTGTCGGAGCCGCCGCGCCCGAGGGTGGTGACGTCCCCGGTCTCGGCGCTGATCCCCTGGAAGCCCGCGACCAGGGCGACGGCGCCCCGGTCGAGGCTCTGGCGGACCCTGTCGGGCTGCACCTCGACGATGCGCGCCCGCCCGGGCGTCCTGGTGGTGAGGATGCCGGCCTGCGCGCCCGAGAACGAGCGCGCCTCGACGCCGAGGGAGTCGATGGCGATGGCCATCAGGGCGTTGGAGATCCGCTCCCCCGCCGTCAGCAGCACGTCCAGCTCGCGCGGCGCCGCGTTGTCCGTCAACGCGCCTGCGAGGTCGAGGAGTTCGTCGGTGGTGTCGCCCATCGCGGAGACCACCACGACCACGTCGTGGCCGGCCCGGCGGGTGGCCGCGACGTGCTCGGCGACCCGCTTGACGCGCTCCGTGCTGTGCACGGAGGAACCACCGTACTTCTGCACGATCAGGCTCATCTGCTCAGACCTTCCGGTGAGTGGCTTTCGCGGTGCGGATCGCGTGCAGCAGGATCGAGCAGGCCGTGTCGACGGTCGCCTCGGTGACGTTGAGCGGGGGCATCAGCCGGACCACGGCGTCGTCGCGGCCGCCGACCTCGACGATCAGCCCGCCGTGCAGCGCGGCGCGCTGGACGGCGGTGGCGAGGCCACCCGCGGGGCTGCCGTCCTCGGGGTCGGCGAACTCGATGCCCCAGATCAGGCCGCGCCCGCGCACCTCGGCGACCCACGGCTCGTCCAGCAGCGGCTTGAGGCTGTCCGCGATCTGCTCGCCGCGCCGGACGACGTTGCCGAGGATGTCGTCGCGCCGGACGATGCGCACCGCCTCCACCCCGGCGGCGAAGGCGAGTTGGTTGCCGCGGAACGTCCCGGTGTGGGCGCCGGGGGCCCAGGTGTCGAGCGCGGCGTCGTAGAGGATGAGCGCGACCGGGGTGCCGATGCCGCTGAGCGCCTTCGAGGCGATGACGACGTCCGGCTCGATGCCGTACTCCTCGAACGCGAACCACGTCCCCGTGCGCCCGCAGCCGGTCTGGACCTCGTCGACCACCAGCGGGATGCCCAGCTCCCTGGTCAGCGTGCGGACCCGGCGGGCGAAGTCGACGGTCGCGGGGATGATGCCGCCCTCGCCCTGGATCATCTCCATCACCACGGCGGCAGGGAGCGGCACCCCGCCGTTGCCGTCGGTCAGGGCCCGTTCCAGGTAGGTGACGCAGTTGGTGGCGCAGGCGTCGGGGGTCAGGCCCACGGGGCAGCGGGCGCAGTACGAGTAGGGGAAGAAGTGGACGCCGGGGACGCCGTTGGGCACCGGGCGCTTCTGGGAGACCAGCCCGGTGAGCGCCATCGCCGCGTGGGTGCTGCCGTGGAAGCCGCCCTGGAAGGAGATCACGTCGCCGCGCCCGGTGGCGGTCTTGCACAGCTTGAGGGCCGCGTCGACGGCGTTGGCGCCGGTGGGCCCGCAGAAGTGGATCTTCATCCGGGAGCGCATCGACTCCGGCAGCATGGAGAGCTGGGCCTCGACGAACTCCTCCCGCACGGGGGTGGGGAAGTCCAACCCGTGGGTGAGCACGTCGAGTTGGGCGGTGACGGCGGCGACCAGCTCGGGGTGGTTGTGGCCGAGCGAGAGGACGCCCGCGCCGGCCAGGAAGTCGATGAAGACGTTGCCGTCCACGTCCCGGACCAGGCTGCCGGAGGCCTGCTCGATGGCGATCGGCAGACGCCGGGGGTAGCTGCGGGCGTTGGACTCGTAGCCCGCCTGGCGGGTGAGGAACGCGGCGGATCGCGGGCCCGGCAGGTCGCCGGTCACCTGAGGAGCGGTCAGGGCGTCGAGTCGCTGGATCGGGGTCATGTGAGCCTCCGGGGTGGGGGGCGGACGGAGATCGGTCGGGGCGAGGTCGTGTCTCGCCGACTGCGGGGCCGCGGCGGGGTGAGCCACGGCCGTGACGGGGGACGGGGAGCTGCGGCTGGTCAGCAGCGGCGGCCGGGAATGCCGCGCCAGTTGGTCCGGGGCGGAAGGTGCTCGCCCTTCATCACCAGGGACATCGCGTCCAGGCTGGTGCCCGCTCCGACCTCGGCGTCGTAGAGGACCACGCACCGCGCGCCGATCGAGGCGGCCGGTCCGACGACGACCGTGGACATCTTCATGACCCTGTCCTCGAACAGGTGGGTCTGCAGGGAGGTGAACTCCCCGACGGCCGCGTCGTCGCCGACCTCGACCAGGTCGAACTCGGTGAGGTACGTCGTGTTGAGCCAGACCCGCCGCCCGATCCGGGCCCCGAACAGCCGCATGACCCAGGAGGCCATGGGCGTGCCGGTGAGCCAGTTGAGCAGCGTGGGCACCACGAGGTTCTCGAACAGCCCGGTGATCAGCTCGGTGCGCCGCACCCAGATGCCCCACAGCGGTTCCACCCGCGGGCGGTAGCGGCCGATGACCAGCCACTTGAGGAGCACGACCAGCAGGGTGGAGAGGACCCCGACGCCCAGCAGCAGGGCCGGGCCGAGCAGGAGCAGCAGCAGGGGCGAGGTGGTGCGGCCCAGCTGGATGCCCACGTACAGGGAGCCGAGCGCGGCGACGGCGCCGATGGTCGTGGGGAGGGTGACGCGCAGGTACTCGATGGCCAGCCGGGCGGCGATCAGGCCCGGGCTGGGGTCGAAGGTGTACTTCGGCGGGAAGTTCTGGCTCTCCTCGCGCCGGGGCAGGAAGATCGCCGGTGAGCCGAGCCAGGTCGTCTCCGGGTCGATCGGCTTGCCGGGCGCGATGGAGTGCACGCCGAGGAGGCTGTTGTCGCCCATCCGGCAGCCGCCGGGCAGCAGCGCGCCGTTGCCGACGAAGCTGCGCTCGCCGACCTCGGCCGGGGCCAGGGCGATCCGGCCGCGGTGGAAGACCGCCGGGGCCACCACGCTGACGTCCGCGACGAAGCTGCGCTCGCCGATGATCAGCATGTCCGGGTCGACGAAGCTGACGGTGGCGACCTCGGACCAGCGGCCGGTCCTGGCGCCGAGCAGGCGCAGGAACGGGACGAGGTAGAGCGTGGAGTAGAGCGAGTGGGTGAGCGTCAGGCTGGTGGTCAGGAGGCCGTCGGCGATCCACTTGCGCACCCCGAAGCCGCTGCGCTGGGCGTGGATGCCGGCCCGGGCCCGGGGAAGCACCGCCCGCTTGACCAGGACCACCAGGGTGCAGGTGGTCAGGACGAACAACGGCCCGACCGCCAGGGTGGACAGCAGCGCCCAGCGCGGGCCGTCCGCCCACCACACCCAGCCGATCAGGGCCGAGCCGGTGGCGGCGATCACCAGCGGCACCAGGATGAGCGCCAGGGCGCCGAGGACGAAGCCGGCCAGCACCCGCAGCGGCCAGGGCCGGTCGTCGGGCTGCTCCGCCATGGCCTGGAGCACCGGCGGGGTGGCCTCCTGGGCGCGGGCCGGGGAGCCGGCCCAGTGCTCGCCGGCGGGTACGGCCACGTCGGCGGGAATCAGGGACTGCTCGCCCACCGTGGCGTCCTCGCCGAGCGCGGCGCCGGGCAGCAGGACGCTGTTGGTCCCCACGGAGCTGCCGGTCCCGAGCCGGACGGGCGCCAGCCGGAGCCAGCCGTCCTCGACCGCGAAGGACTGCACCCGCGCCCCGTAGCCCACGCTCACGTGGTCGCCGAGTTCGACGAACCGGGGCAGGCCGAAGGGGGCGGACACGTGGCAGCCGCGCCCGACCTTCGCCCCGAGCAGCCGCAGGAAGGGCGGCAGCAGCGGCGATCCGGCCAGGAGCCCGACGGGCGAGCTGGCCATGACCTTGGTGTAGAGCCAGAAGCGCAGGTAGGTGACGCCCCACAGCGGGTACCGGCCGGGGCGCACCCGGGCCAGCAGGAGTCGGCAGCCGACCACCGGGATCACCAGGACGTCCAGCAGCAGCCAGCCGATCTCCAGCGGGACGAACTCCCCGTAGTCCAGGTGCGCGAGGAACCCGAGGGGGCCGCCGGTGCCCACGCCGGGCGTCGGCTGGTTCCAGGAGACCAGCAGCCGGTACAGCAGAACCAGGGCGGGCGCCCCGAAGACCAGCAACCAGCTGTACAGGAGCGCGAGTTGGGCCGCCCCGCAGGCCGCGACCCGGAGGGTGGAGTGGCGGAGCGGGGCCGGCCCGTCGACCCGGTCCGGCGAGGACTGCGCGGTCTCGGGCGCGGCGTCGTCGATGAACTCGGCCAGGGCGCGCACGGTGGGGTGCGCGTAGAGGTCCGCCATGGCCAGGTGGGCCAGTTCGGGCAGCAGGCGCAGCCTGGACATCAGCCGGGCCGCCGCCATCGAGTGGCCGCCCAGGTCGAGGAAGAAGTCGTCCTCGACGGAGAGCCGCCCGACCCCGAGGACCTCCTGCCACACCGTGGCGAGCCGGCGCTGGGTGTCGGTGGCGGGGGCCGCGTGCGGCTGGGCGCGCTTGGCCAGCGGGGAGGAGGTGGGGGCGGGCAGCGCGGCGCGGTTGACCTTGTCCGCGGCCAGCAGGGGGAACTGCTCCAGCACCTCGACGAACGAGGGGATCATGTACGCGGGCAGCCGGCCGCGCAGGGTGGCGTGCAGGCGCTCGCGCAGTGCGTCGTCGTCCCTCGTCCGGGGGTCGGTCAGCGTGACGTACCCGACCAGGTCCTGGACGACGCCGTCGTGCTCGCGGGGGACGACCACGGCGTTCTCCACCGCCGCGTCCTCGCGGATGACCTCCTCGATCTCCGCCAGCTCGATCCGGTAGCCGCGGATCTTGACCTGGGTGTCGATCCGGCCCAGGAACTCGATCTCGCCGGTCGGGGTCAGCCGCCCGAGGTCCCCGGTGCGGTAGATCCGCGGGTACTCCTCCCGGTCGCGGGCCACCGGGTTGACGACGAACTTCTCCGCGGTCAGCTCGGGCCGGTTGAGGTAGCCGATCGCCACACCGGGCCCGCCGATGCAGATCTCGCCGCTCTCGCCCTCCGGCACCGGGCGCAGCTCCTCGTCGAGGATGTAGACCCGGTAGCTGGGCAGCGGCCTGCCGATGGTGACGGGCCGGCGGGGCGAGAGCTCGCCCCAGGTCGCGCTGACCGTGGACTCGGTCGGGCCGTAGACGTTCAGGAAGCGGCGGCCGGGCCGGGACCAGCGCTTGACCAGGTCGGGCGGGCAGGCCTCGCCGCTGACGAGCAGGCTGCGCAGCGTGGAGACCTCGGCCTCGATGGTGGTGAGCAGGGTCGGCACGCAGCAGAGCACGGTGATCGCCTGCTCGACGAGGAAGGCGCCCAGCCCCTCGCCGATGCGCCGCTCGTTGGTCGGCCCGGCCACCAGGGTGGCGCCCACGACCCAGGCCGGCCAGATCTCCTCGACCGAGAAGTCGAAGGCGAGGGACAGGCCCTGGTAGACCCGGTCCTCCTCGCGGACCTGGTAGATCGGTGCCACGGCCTGGAGGAAGTTGACGATGCTGGCCTGGGAGACGGCCACGCCCTTGGGCCTGCCGGTGGTGCCCGAGGTGTAGATGACGTAGCAGACCGAGCCGGGGTCGATCGCGGTGTCCGGGCGCTCCCCGGACTGCCCGGCCACCTCGGCTGCAAGCTCGTCCAACTCCAGCACCTGGCAGGGCAGTTCATGAGTCCTGTGCCGCATGGCGGAGGTGCTCAGCAGGGCGCACAGCCCGGCGTCGGAGGCGATGAACCCGACCCGGTCGGCCGGGTACGACGGGTCCAGCGGCACATAGGCCGCGCCGGACTTCAGAACCGCGAGCAGGGCGACGTAACTGTCCGGGGAGCGCTCCAGCAGGATTCCCACGCTCTGCCCCGGACCGGCGCCGCGCTGCCGCAGCAGGCGGGCGAGACGGTTGGCCCGTCGGTCCAGCTCGGCGTAGGTGAGGCGTACGGCTCCGCAGTCGACGGCGGTGTTTCCCGGAACGCGGTCACAGGTCCGTTCGAAGAATTGGGCCAGCCCCTGGACCAGGGGCAGGTCCCACTGCTCCGAATCCTCCGGGGCACTCGAAGCACTGTTTGTCGTGCGTAATTGCGATGACGATTCCGATCTCGGCATGATCCCTCGCATTCACAGGAGAACGAGAGCGACTGCAGCAGCGTCCGAATTCATCCGGCTGCCGAATTGAGCAGATATCTGGGAAGTGTTGACGATTTCTTTGCCGACGGGCGTCGCGGATCCCGTACGGCGTCCCGGAGCACCGGTGGTCCTCGCAGGTCAGCCATGATCTTGGCCAAACCGAACCGGTGCCGGGCGTTCGACACTCCCCCACCCGTCGAACTGCTCGTTCCGCCTGCAGTCACAGCGCCTTAACAGTTGATTCACATCATTGCCCGGACAACCGGCAACCAGCCGATCGGCCGACGTACGGCGGACGCCCCGAGCCGTCATGGTCAGGTCATCCAGCGCATCGGACACTATGCCGCTCCCCTTAAGCGCCGCAAGGCTACAGGGCTTGTTTAGAGTTTTCTCATTCAACGCACATCAACGCGTCGCAAGATCTTCCGACCACTCCGGCGCAATTCCGTCGCACCGTTCGCCTCAAATCGATTCCGGGATTCGAGGGAAAAGCCCAGGTGAGGCATGTCCTTGTCAACTTTGGTCAAGTGCGACCGTCCTCCGGGGGCGCGAGCACCCTCACGCCGCACTGCGCCCGCGCACCCCGGGGGGCACCTCCGTACTTAGCTGACCCTCACTCACATCCCGGACTTCACAGGTGAGTTGACCGCCGCTACGAGGCCGCGCGCAGGAGCGCGCCGTCCTGCCACTTGAGGATCTTGTCGAAGCTCACGATGGCCCCGCGCAGGGGGTGGTTGCGGAGCTGGACGTGGTCGGTGAGGGCGTGGATGAGGAAGAGGCCCCGGCCCGACTCGGCGGTGAGGTCGGGGAGGGTGTCGAGGTCGACCGGGCGCAGCGTGGGGGCGGCGGGGCGGTGCGGCAGGACGTGGGTGTCGTACGGGTGGCCCTCGCGCCGGGGGCGGTGCGCGGTGAGGACGCGGGCGGGGACGCTGGCGCGGCCACGGCGGGGGCGGGGGTGCGGGGCCGGGCGGACCGGGGCCGCCTCGGGGACGGCGGGGCGCCGGACGCGGGGGGCGGCCGGGGCGGCGGGCAGGCCCGGTCCTGAGTCGGTGACCTCGATGCGCAGCCGGTCGCCGCAGATGGAGGCGGTGACCTGGAACCCGCCGTCGGGCCGGCCGCAGGCGCCGTGCTCGACGGCGTTGGCGCAGGCCTCGCTGAGGGCGACCCCGAGGTCGTGGGCGATCTGCGGGTCGACGCCCGCCGTCGCCATGGCACCGAGCAGGATGCGACGGGCCAGCGGAACGCTGGCCGGGTCGCGCTTGAGGTGCAGAGTCCACCAGATGTCCACGGGAGGTCCCTCCTGGCTGCGGCTCCACATACAACTAGGTATCTCCGGGCGATTCCGCGGTGAACCGTGCCGCCGGGGCGCTACCGCTCGTTCGGCGGATGGACTCGGGCCGGGGTCTGTGCCGAGCGGCGCACACCGGGACCCTCGCGCCGCCGCCGAACGGGGCATTCGTAGGGATTTCCCACCCTGCCCGTGTCGGCGAGGTAGGCGATGAGATGATGTCCCGGCCATGAACGCCCACCCCGCCGCCCCGCTCCCGGGCGCCTCCGCCCCGGCTCGGCCGGTGGGGGCCGCCGCCTGGGACCTGCGGGTTGCCCGGGCCCTCCCCTTCGCCCTGGTCTGCACGCTGATAGCGGCGGCCGGGCACGCGCTGGCCGGCGGCGGGAACCCCCCGCTGCTCGCCCTCGCGACGGGCTTCGCCGCGGTGCTGGTGTGCGCGGTGGCGCTGGGCGGACGGGAGCGTTCACTGGCGGGCATCGCCGGGGCGCTGGGCGCCGGCCAGCTGGGGCTGCACTGCCTCTTCCACGGCTTCGGCGCGACCACGATGGCGGGCATGCACCACGGCGGCGGGCACGCGATGGGCGTCCCCGAGGTGGCCACCAGGCTGATCTGCAACGAGGCCCGGCCGGGCACGCTGGCGGGTCTGCCGGGCGGTCCGTCCGCCGAGCAGCTGGTCTCCTCGGCGGGGCTGGACCCGCACGCCTTCGGCTCCGCGCCGTGGTGGCAGGGCGGGCTGCTCGGGATGACGCCCTCGATGCTGGCGGGCCACCTGGCGGCCGCGCTGGTGGCGGGCTGGTGGCTGCGGCGCGGCGAGGCCGCGCTGTGGCGGCTGCTGCGGGTGGCCGCCTCGGCGGCCCGGGAGCACTGGGCGGCGCCGCTGCGCTCGGCCCTGCTGCTGGCGGCCGCGCTGCTGCGCGGGCTGGTGGGAACGGCGGGCCCGCGGCGCGGGTTCGGGCGCGGGAGCGGCGAGCGGCCGCTGCCCGTGGGTGCGGTGCTGCGGCACTGCGTGGTGCGGCGGGGGCCGCCGCGCGGGGCGTTCGCGCACTGACCCGGCGTTCCCCCCAGGCTCGACGGCCCTGACCGTACGGCCTTCCCGGGGTACGGGTGTGCGCGGTGACCTGGCCTTCCTTCGATCACGAACGATGGCCCGCGGCTCCACCCCCACACGTCCTCCCTCCGATCGGAGACCCCGCATCATGCGTACCCTTCCTGCCCGTCGTCTCGCCGCCGTCGCCCTGACCGCCGCCGCCTCCGTGGTGGCGCTGGCCGGCCCCGCGTTCGCGCACGTCACCGTGAACCCCGGCTCGGCCGCCCAGGGCGGCTACACGGCCGTCGACTTCCGAGTGCCGAACGAGAGCGACACCGCGAGCACGGTGAAGCTGGAGGTCAACCTGCCGCTGGACCACCCGCTGGCCTCCGTCCGCACCCTGCCGATGCCGGGCTGGACCGCCGCCGTCGAGAAGGCCAAGCTCGACAAGCCGATCAAGGTGCACGGCAGCGACGTCACCGAGGCCGTCGCCAAGATCACCTGGACCGCCGACGCCGGCGTCAAGGTCGCCCCCGGTCAGTTCCAGGAGTTCCGCGTCTCCCTCGGCCCGCTGCCGACCGACGCCGACAGCATGGCCTTCAAGGCCCTGCAGACCTACGACAACGGCGACGTCGTCCGCTGGATCGACGAGTCCAAGGACGGTCAGCCCGAGCCGGCCCACCCGGCGCCCGTCCTGAAGCTCACCAAGGCCACCGCCGGCGACGCCCACGGCGCCACCGCCACCGCCTCCCCGGCCGCCGGCGCCCACGGCGACAGCTCGGACCACGCCGCCGCCTCGGACGGCGACAAGACCTCCAGCGACTCCACCGCCCGCACCCTGGGCGTCGTCGGCATCGTCGTCGGCGTGATCGGCACCGCCGTCGGCATCGCGGGCCTGCGCCGCAAGAGCGGCTCCGCCTCCTGATCCAAGCGCCGGCGGGGCCGTACCCCCGGTACGGCCCCGCCGGCGGTCCAGCGCGCACGATCGGAACCCCTGATGCCCCGCACCTCCCGCACCACCCGCCTCGCCGGCGCCGCCGCCCTCGCGCTCGCCGCCGCCCTCACCCTGTCCGCCTGCGGCTCCAACGGCGGCGGCGACACCGCCGCCAAGGTCGTCCAGCAGAAGGACAACACGCCCTACCAGGGCACCAAGCTCGCCAAGAACTTCGAGAAGCCCGACCTCCAGCTGACCGACACCTCCGGCCAGCCCTTCGACCTGCGCCGGCAGACCAACGGGCACACCACCCTGCTCTTCTTCGGCTACACCAGCTGCCCGGACGTCTGCCCCACCACCATGGGCGACATCGGCGTGGCGATGAAGTCGCTCCCCGAGGAGGACCGCAAGAAGGTCGACGTCGTCTTCGTCTCCACCGACCCGCAGCGCGACACCCCCAAGGTGCTGCGCACCTGGCTGGACTCGATGGGCAAGGACTTCATAGGCCTCACCGGGGACCTGGCGAAGGTGAAGACGGCCGCCAAGTCGCTGGGCATCATGATCGAGGACCCGGTGGTCAACGCGGACGGCACCGTCACCTCCACCCACGGCGCGCAGGTGCTGGCCTTCCTCCCCTCGGACGACAAGGCGCACGTGCTCTACATGAGCGGCACCGACGTGGCCACCTACACCCACGACCTGCCGCTGCTCGCCAAGGGGGTGGCCGCGTGACCGGCACCGCCCGGCGCTTCCGCCGCTCCGCGCTGACCGGCGCGGCGCTCGCCACCGCCCTCGGCGCCGGCGCGATCCTCGCCGCCTGCGGCTCGGGCAGCCAGGCCGACGCGAAGGCCGGGGACGGGCCGGCGCGGATCAGCGTCGCCGACCAGTACATCCCCCTGCCCCCGGCGGGCGGGATGGCCGCCGGGTACCTGACCGTCCGCAACGACGGCGGCCAGGACCAGCTGGTCAAGGTGAGCAGCCCGGGCGCGGAGTCGATCACCATGCACCGCTCGACGCCGTCGAGCATGGAGCAGGTCGAGAGCCTGGACGTGCCCGCGCACGGCGCGCTGCAGCTCGCCCGCGGCGGCAACCACCTGATGATCATGGGATGGCAGAAGGCCCCGGCCCTCGGCGACGAGGTGGAGCTGGACCTGACGTTCGCCAAGTCCGGCACCGTCGCGGTCAAGGTGCCGGTGAAGGAACTCACCTACCGCCCCGGCCAGAACTAGAGGACCCGCCAGCATGGAAACGGCCTCCCCCCGCCGGATCGTCCACCGCCGCGTCACCGGGCTCATCGGGGTGCTCGGCGCGCTGCTCGCCCTGATGCTCGCCGCCGCGGGCCCGGCCTCCGCGCACGCCACCCTGGACTCCACCGACCCGCAGCAGAACTCGGTGGTCGCCACGGCTCCGCAGACGGTCACCCTGACCTTCAGCGAGGAGGTGTCGCTCTCCGGCGACTCCGTCCGGGTCCTCGACCCGGCCGGCAAGGCCGTGGACGCCGGGAACCCCGCGCACGCGGACGGCAAGGGCAACACCGCCCGCGTCTCCCTCGACGCGGGCCTCGCCAACGGCACGTACACCGTGGCCTGGCGGGCCGTCTCCGCGGACTCGCACCCGGTGGGCGGGGCCTTCACCTTCTCCATCGGCGCCCCCTCGGACACCTCCGTCTCCACCTCCGCCCTCCAGGGCGCGAAGGCGGACGGGCTGGTCGCCGCCCTCTACGGCACCGGGCGCACCGTCGCGTACGCGGCGTTCGCGCTGCTCGTCGGCGCGGCCGCGTTCGCGCTGGTCTGCTGGCCGGGCGGGACGGCGCGGCGCTCCCTGCAGCGGCTGCTGATGACGGGGTGGACGGCACTGCTGGTCTCCACCGTCGCGGTGCTGATGCTGCGCGGCCCGTACGAGCGCGGCTCCGGGGTCGGGCAGGCCTTCGACCTGTCGCTGGTGCGCGCCACGCTGGACGAGCGGATCGGCACGGCGCTGGCCGCGCGGCTGCTGCTGCTCGCCGCGAGCGGGGTGTTCCTGTCGCTGCTGGTCGGGCAGCTGGGGCAGCCGGTGCGGTCGGCCGCCACCGCGCAGGGGGAGCCGGAGGACGCCGAGGAGGCGGAGCTGCGGGAGCTGGAGCGGCGGGCCGCCGAGCGGCCGCAGCGGGAGACCAGGCTGGGCCTGGGCGTGGCCGGGCTGGTGCTGGCCGTCGCCCTCTCGGCGACCTGGGTCGGCGCCGACCACGCCTCCGTCGGCATCCAGGTCTGGCTGGCGCTGCCGCTCGGCATGCTGCACCTGATCGCGATGGCCCTGTGGCTGGGCGGGCTGGCCGCGCTGCTGGTGGCGCTGCGCGAGGGCGTCGGCGCCGAGGTGGTGGACCGGTTCTCGAAGATCGCGTTCGGCTGCGTGGCCGTGCTGGTCGCCACCGGCCTCTACCAGTCCTGGCGCGGCCTCGGCAGCTGGAGCGCGCTCAACGGCACCGAGTACGGGCGGCTGCTGCTGGTGAAGACCGGCTGCGTGCTGGTGATGCTCGGCGTCGCCTGGATCTCCCGCACCTGGCTGGCCCGGCTGCGCTCGGCCCCGGCCGAGGCGGCGGAGGTCGAGAAGGCGGAGCTGCCCGAACCCGTCGCCGTCGCGGCGGCGGGCGAGGACCCGGCCCGGCAGGCGCAGCTGGAGCGCCAGCGGGCCGCACGGGAGAGCGCGGGCCGCGAGCGCGGGCTCACCCCGACGCGGGCGGGGCTGCGCCGCTCGGTGCTGGTGGAGGCGCTGGTCGCGGTGGCGGTGCTCGTCGTCACCACGATGCTCACCAACTCCCCGCCCGGGCGGGTCGCGGGCGAGATCAAGGCGGCCGGGGCCACGGCTCCCGCCGGTGGCGCCGCCGGGGCCGCCCCGCAGACCGAGCCGGGGCGCACGGTGGAGCTGAAGCTCCCGTACGACACCAAGGGCCGCACGCCCAACGCCAAGGGCACCGCGACCGTCACCCTCAACCCGGCCAGGACCGGCCCCAACGAGGTGAAGCTGGCGCTCGACGGCGTGGACGGCAAGCCCGTCGAGGTGCCCGAGATCCAACTGGCCTTCACCCTGCCGGACCGCGACCTCGGCCCGCTGCCCGTCGCGCTCACCCCCGAGGGCCCGGGCCGCTGGAGCGGCACCACGCAGCTGCCGCTGGCCGGGACGTGGGTGGTGTCGGCGCAGATCCGCTCCTCCGACATCGACCAGACCACCCCGACCCAGCAGTTCAGGATCGGGTGACGGCCGTGGAGACCTCCACCGATTCCCCAGAGTTCACCGATCACGGGTTCACCCGGCGGGCGCTGCTGGGCACCGCCGGGGCCGGGCTGCTCGCCGGGGCCGGGGCGGGCGTGGCCGGGGCCGTCGCCCTGGACCGGCCGGCCGCCACCGGCGCAGCCCCCGCCGCCGGAGCGCTCGGGGCCGCCCGGGTGCCGTTCCACGGGGAACATCAGGCGGGCGTCCTCGATCCGCAGCAGGCCCGGGTGCAACTGGCCGCCTTCGACCTGGCCCAGGGCGTCGGACGGGACGGGCTGCGCAGCCTGCTCCAGCGCTGGTCCAGGGCCGCGGAGAGGCTGACCGCCGGGGAGCCGGCCGAGGAGGTGGACGACCAGGTCGCGCTGGACGCGGGGCCCTGCTCGCTCACCGTCACCGTCGGCGTGGGCGCCACCCTCTTCGACAAGGCCGGGCTGGCCGACCGCCGCCCGGCCGCCCTCGAACCGCTGCCCGCCTTCCCCGGCGACGCCCTCAACCCGGCGCGCGGCGACGGCGACCTGTTCGTCCAGATCGGCGCCGACGACGCGCTGGTCGCGGTGCACGCCCTGCGGGTGCTCCAGCGGCTGGCGGCCGGGACGGCGGCGCTGCGCTGGCAGTCGGCCGGCTTCGCCCGGACGCCCGGCGCCGCCGCGAAGGCCGTCACCGGGCGCAACCTGATGGGCCAGATCGACGGCACCAACAACCCCAAGCCCTCCGAGGACGGCTTCGCCGCCAAGGTGTTCTGCTCCCCCGGCGGGGACCAGCCGGCCTGGATGGCGGGCGGCTCGTACCTGGTGTTCCGCCGCATCCGGATGCTGCTGGACCACTGGGAGGCGCTGCCCGTCGACCGGCAGGAGCGGGTGGTCGGGCGGCGAAAGTCGGACGGGGCCCCGCTGGGCGCGCCCGCCGGGGCCGGGGAGCACACCCCGGTGGACCTCGCCGCGCGGGGGCAGGACGACGCGCTGGCCGTCCCGGCCGACGCGCACATCCGGGTCGCCGCGCCCTCGGCGAACGGCGGGGCGGCGATGCTGCGGCGCGGGTTCTCGTACCACGACGGCCTGTCGGCGGACGGGAGCCCGGACGCGGGGCTGCTCTTCCTCGCCTTCCAGGCCGATCCGCGCCGGGGCTTCACCCCGGTCCAGCGCAAGCTCGCCCGGGGCGACGGGCTGTCGCGCTTCCTGCGGCACGAGGCGAGCGGGCTGTACGCGGTGCTGCCGGGGGTGCCGGCGGGCGGGTTCCTGGGGCAGCAGCTGACGGATGGCTGAGCTCCGCCTCCCCTGAGCGTCCCGCCCTCCGGAACCGGTCCGTTCCACGGGGCGGGAATCGCTAGGGTGGCGGTGTGGGCGGGGGCCGATCGGCGCCGCAGCCACCCCGTTCCCGTCCCCTCGCACCGATCCCCTCGTACCGATCCGCTCGTACCGATCCCCGGAGGCGTCATGTCGGCCACGCGCTACACCTACCTCGGCCCGGCCGGCACCTTCACCGAGGCGGCGCTGCACACCCTGCCCGAGGCGGCGACCCGGGAGCTGGTCCCGCTGTCCTCCGTGGCGCTGACCCTGGAGGCGGTGCGGGTCGGGGAGGCCTCCGGGGCGTTCGTGCCGATCGAGAACTCCGTCGAGGGCGCCGTCACCGCGACCAACGACGAGCTCGCCTCCGGCGCGCCGCTGATGATCTACCGCGAGGTGCTGCTGCCGATCACCTTCGCGCTGCTGGTGCGGCCGGGCACCGCGCTGTCCGACATCAAGACGGTGACCAGCCACCCCGTCGCCCAGCCGCAGGTGCGGCGCTGGCTGGCCGCCAACCTGCCGGACGCCGTCTGGGAGTCGGCCGCCTCCAACGCGGACGGCGCGCGGCTGGTCGCGGAGGGCCGCTACGACGGGGCGTTCGCGGGCGAGTTCGCGGCGCCGATCTACGGGCTGGACCCGCTGGTCAAGGAGATCGCCGACGCCAAGACGGCCACCACCCGGTTCGTCCTGGTCGGCCGGCCCGGGCGGATCTCCTCGCCGACCGGCGCGGACAAGACCTCGCTGGTGGCCTGGCTGCCGGACGACCACCCCGGTGCACTGCTGGAGCTGCTCCAGGAGTTCGCGGTGCGCGGGGTCAACCTCATGCGGATCGAGTCCCGGCCGACCGGCGAGGGCCTGGGCAGCTACTGCTTCCTCATCGACTGCGAGGGCCACCTGTCCGACCGGCGGGTGGGCGAGGCGATGATGGGCCTCAAGCGGATCTGCCCGCAGGTGCGCTACCTGGGCTCCTATCCGCGCGCGGACAAGCAGGTCTCGACCCTGCGGAGGCCGGGCACCTCGGACGAGGATTTCGTCGAGGCCTCGGACTGGCTCTCGCGCTGCCTGGACGGGCGCGCGGACGCCTGACGTCTTTCTGTTCTTTTCCAGATGTTTTCGACCGGTTCCGATCGCGACGATCGGGCCGGGTCGGGCGGCTCCACCGCGGCCCCGCCGGCCGCTCCACCGTCGTCCACAGGGCCCCGCCCGGGCGGGGCCCGCTGTCCACAGGCCCCGTGGCTGTCCACAGCTCCGAGTTATCCACAGACCTGGGGACGAGTCGACAAACCGGTATAGCCATTGCCCAGACCCGGTCGGACCATCGGTTTGCGTCGCAGAGATGACTAATCGGACCAGAGTCACCCGGTTGCCTGCAAATCACCCGTGTGAGTGCTTCTCCACTCTTCAATTCCCTCGCCCGAGTGGGTCGATTGAGGTTTGAAACCTCAATTCACCGGTTCCGAATCCCGGGGGACGGCCGCGCCCGTTTCTCCACAGGCTCACGCCGGAACCTGTGGATAACTCGACCCGGGGCGGCTCCCCACAGGAGTTATCCACAGGACGGGCGGAGTTATCCCCAGGGGAAATCCGGTACCGGTGGGGAGGACTCCGCCCGGTACGCTAGGGCCTGTGATTGACCTTCGCCTGCTCCGTGAGGACCCTGACCGAGTGCGCGCCTCGCAGCGCGTCCGTGGCGAGGACGTCGACATCGTCGACGCCCTCCTCTCCGCCGACGAGCGGCGCCGGTCCTCGGGCAGTCGCTTCGACGAACTGCGCAACGAGCAGCGGGTGCTCGGCAAGCAGGTCGCCCAGGCCAAGGGCGACGAGAAGGCGGCCCTGCTCCAGCGCACCAAGGACCTCGCCGCCGAGGTCAAGGCCGCCGACGCCGAACAGGGCGCGGCCAAGGAGGAGGCCGACCGCCTCCTGCGCTCCCTGGCGAACCTCATCGACCCGGCCGCCCCGGTCGGCGGCGAGGAGGACTTCGTCACGCTGGAGGAGATCGGCACCCCGCGCGACTTCGCCGCCGAGGGCTTCGAGCCCCGCGACCACGTCGAGCTGGGCCAGATCCTCGGCGCGATCGACACCGAGCGCGGCGCCAAGGTCGCCGGCGCCCGTTCGTACTACCTGACCGGTGTCGGCGCGCTGCTGGAGCTCGCCCTGGTCAACATGGCCATCGCCCAGGCCACCGCGGCCGGATTCATCCCGATGATCACCCCGACCCTGGTCCGCCCCGCGGCCATGGACGGCACCGGGTTCCTCGGCCAGGCCGCCGAGAACGTGTACCACCTCGCCGAGGACGACCGGTACCTCGTCGGCACCAGCGAGGTGCCGCTGGCGGCGTACCACATGGACGAGATCCTCGACGCGGACAAGCTGCCGCTGCGCTACGCCGGGTACTCCTCCTGCTTCCGCCGCGAGGCCGGCACCTACGGCAAGGACACCCGCGGCATCATCCGCGTCCACCAGTTCGAGAAGGTGGAGATGTTCGTCTACACCACGCCGGAGGAGGCGGAGAACGAGCACCGCCGCCTGCTCCAGTGGGAGAAGGACTTCCTCAACGCCCTCGAGCTGCCCTACCGCGTGATCGACGTCGCCTCCGGCGACCTCGGCGCCTCGGCCGCCCGCAAGTTCGACATCGAGGCGTGGATCCCCACCCAGGGCAAGTACCGCGAGGTCACCTCGACCTCCAACACCACCGAGTACCAGGCCCGCCGGCTCTCCATCCGGATGCGCGAGGAGGGCAGGACCCGCCCGCTCGCGACCCTGAACGGCACGCTGGTCGCCGTCCCGCGCACCATCGTGGCGATCCTGGAGAACCACCAGCAGGCCGACGGCTCCGTCGTCGTGCCGGAGGCGCTGCGGCCGTTCCTCGGCGGGCGGACCGTCCTGGAGCCGGTCAAGTAACCGGCGCCCCGCCCCCTCCGCTCCACCCGCTCCACCCGCAACTCCCGGGAGACGTACGGCCCATGAGCACCATCAGCCCCGCACTCCCGGACGGCGCGAACCACGGCGGTGGCGACCTGCCCTACCGGCTGGTCGCCACCGACCTGGACGGCACGCTGCTCACCAGCGCGGAGACCGTCTCCGAGCGCACCCGCGCCGCCCTGGCCGCGGCCACCGGCGCGGGCGCGCTCCACATCGTCGTCACCGGCCGCTCCGCGGTCTGGGCCCGGCCCGTCTTCGACGAGATCGGGTACACCGGCATAGCGGTCTGCGGCCAGGGCGCCCAGGTCTACGACGCCGGGGCGCACAAGCTGCTCACCTCGCTCACCCTGGACCGGCGCCTCGCCGCGCTCGCGATCGAGAAGATCGAGGCCGAGATCGGGCCGCTGGCCGTCGCCGCCAACCAGGACGGCCTGGACGGGCAGGTGCTCGCCGGGCCCGGGTACGAGCTGATCATCGGCTCGGACCTGCCGGTCGTGCGGGTGGAGCGCGGGGAACTGCTCGCCTCGCCCGTCAGCAAGCTCTACATCCAGCACCCCGGGCTCGACGACGACGCCCTCGCGGAGGCCGCCCGCGCCGCCGCCGGGGGGATGGTCGGCGTGGTGATGGCCGGGGCCGGCGTGGTGGAGCTGCTGCCGCTCGGGCTCTCCAAGGCCACCGGGCTCGCCGTCGCCGCCCGCCGCCTGGGCGTGCGCGCGGCCGACACCATCGCCTTCGGCGACATGCCCAACGACGTCCCGATGTTCGGCTGGGCCGCGCACGGCGTGGCGATGGCGGGGGCGCACGAGGAACTGCTGGCCGTCGCGGACGAGGTCACGGCGGGCAACGACGAGGACGGCGTGGCGCTCGTCCTGGAGCGGCTCTTCCCCTCTCGGTAGTCACAGCCCGGTCGTCGCAGCCCGGTCGTCACAGCCCGGCGGTCGCAGTCCGGTCGTCACAGCCCGGTGGTCACCGCTCGGTAGTCACCGCTCGGGGCGGGCGACGGCGAGGGCCGCCTCGCCGAAGGCGCGGACGCGGGCGGTGGCCCCGTCCGCCGGCCACAGCAGGCCCCATTCCACCGGCTCGGCGTCCGCCAGGCGCACGTAGGCCACGTCCGGGCGGGCGAAGTACCGGCGGATGTGCGCGCCCACCTCGAGGACGCCCTCCCCGGCGCCGACGAGGGTCAGGGCCTCGTTGAACGTCATGCTCTCCGGGCCGAGCGGGACGAGCCGCCCGGCCGACCTCAGGTCCCCCCGGGCCGGCTCCCGCTCCGGCGGCGCCCCGGGCAGCCGCAGCACCCGCAGTCCGTCCAGCTCCGCGACGGGGACGGCGCCGCGCCCGGCGAGCGGGTGCCCGGCCGGTACGGCGAGCATCCGCGCCTCGCGCACCAGGACCGGTCCGAGGGCGACGCCCTCCGCCCGTACCGGGTGGCAGGTCAGCGCGAGGTCGACCACCCCCTCGCGCAACCAGGGCAGGACCTCGGGCAGTTGGGCCTCGCGCAGGTGCACCTCGCAGTCCGGGTGCCGGTCGCGGAACTCCTGCGCGACGCCGACCAGCAGTTGGCCCGCCGCCGGCCCGGCGAAGGCGACCCTCAGCCGGCCGGTCAGGCCCCGCCCGGCCTCCACCGCCCGGTCGACGGCGGCGGTGATCCGCTCCCAGGCGGGCCGCAGCTCCTCGTACAACTCCCGCCCGGCGGCGGCCAGTTCGACGCGGCGGCTGGTGCGGTGGAACAGCGGGACGCCGATCCTGCGCTCCAGCCGGGCGATCGTCTGGCTGATCCTGGCCGTGGAGACGTGCAGCCGCTCGGCCGTCCGCCCGAAGTGCAACTCCTCGGCGAGCGTGAGGAAGGCCTCCAGCTCGTACCGCTCCAACATCGTGGCCCCCCGGCCCCTTCTGATCGTCAAGCTGGGCTTAACGATCGTGCCTCACAAGCGCGTTGATCACCAGCCCGGCGAACGGAAAGATCACCGGTGTCGAAGTACCGCCCGACCGAGGAGAGTCCAGCATGTACGTCACCGCCGACCACGCCCTGACCGCCCCCGCCGAGGACCTCGCGGCCGCCGTCGCCGAGCTGCGCGACCGCGCGGAGATCGTCGACGCCCTGTACCGCTTCGGCCTCGGCCAGGACCTCAAGGACCGGGAGCTGTTCGCCTCGGCCTTCTCCGCCGACGCCGAGCTGGACTTCCGCCCGGCCGCCGCCAAGTGGGGCGGCGAGCCCCCGGTGATGTCCGGCCGGGACTTCATCGTCGACACCATCCTGTCGATGTTCACCGGCCGGGTGGACACCACCCACCAGGTCACCAACCCCCGGATCGCGATCGACGGGGACACCGCCCGCCTCACCGCCCTCGTCGAGGCCCAGCACCTGCTCACGGCCGACCCGGCCGTGCGCGCGCTGCTCAAGAACCCCTACGCCGTGGAGCTGGTGCGCGACGGCCACCGCTGGGTCATCCGGCGGATGCGCATCGACAACACCTGGTTCACCGGGGAGCCGACCGCGATCTTCGGCTGATCACCGCAGGTCGGGAGGGGTTGTAGGATGACCGGGCAAGTGGTTGTAGGATGACCGACGACCGATGAGCGGTGGACGTGGGGAGGCCCGGGATGAGCGGCGGCGAGAGCCTGCAGGCGGCCGGACGGCGTTCCCTGGTGGACACCGCCATCGACCGGCTGCGCGAGCAGGTGGTCGGCGGAATCTGGCCCGTCGGGTCGCAGATCCCCACCGAGCACGAGCTCGCCGAGCAGCTGAAGGTCGGGCGCAACACCGTGCGGGAGGCCATCCGGGTGCTGGTGCACGCCGGGATGCTGGTCTCCCGCCAGGGCGAGGGCACGTTCGTCCGCTCCACCAGCGACCCGGCCGCCGTGCTGCGCGGCGTCCAGCGCTCCGGAATCCGGGACGTCCTGGAGGTCCGCGCCGCACTGGAGGCCGAGGCCGCCCGCCTCGCCGCCGTGCGGCACACCCCGGAGGACGTCCGGCGGATGCGGGCCGCGCTGGCCCGTGAGGCCGAGGTCATGGCGGCGAACCCCGAGCGGGCCGGCCGCGAGGCGACCGTCGAGCACGACCTGGAGTTCCACACCGCCGTCGTCGACGCCGCGCACAACCCGGCGCTGGCCGAGGTGTACCGGTACTTCGGGGCCTCCGTGCGCGAGTCGATGCGGACGGCCTTCGGCGACCACGAGATGCCCGAGGTCGACGTGGTCACCCACGCGGCACTGGTCGACGCGATCGAGAGCGGCGACCCGGACCGGGCCGAGACGGCCTGTCGCGCGCTGCTCGCCGAGCCGACCGCGGCCGTCGAGCAGCTGCTCGCCGCCATCGCGGCGCGGAAGTAGGACGGCGCGAGCCCCCTTCCGCCGTCCGCCCGTACGCCCTGTCACGAAAGAACCGCACACCCATGGCCGTCACCCGTGCCCAGCAGCCGGTGGTCACCACCCCCGCCGCGCTCCCCGTCCGCTCCCGGCTGGCCCACCCCGCCCTGCTGCTGACCGGCATCCTGCTGGTCGCGCTCAACATGCGCGCCTGCCTGGCCGCCGTCTCCCCGATGGTCGCCGAGATCCAGCGCACCTTCGGCCTCTCCGCCACCGCGAGCGGCCTGATCACCACCGTGCCGGTGCTGTTCCAGGGCGTCGGCGCGCCGCTCACGCCCCGGCTGACCCGCCGGTTCGGCGCCGAGCGGGTCGTGCTGGGCGCCGTCCTGGTGCTGGGCGCGGGCGTGCTGCTGCGGGTGCTGCCCTCGGTGTACGCGCTCTATCTGGGCTGCATGGTGATCGGCGTGGCCATCGCGGTGCTGAACGTGTCGATGCCGGGCCTGGTCAAGCGGGAGTTCCCGGACCGCGCGGCCACCATGACCGGCGTCTACTCGACCACCATGCTCGTCGGCGCGACGCTCGCCGCCGGGCTCTCCGTCCCGCTGGAGCACGCGCTGGGCGGCGGCTGGGAGGCCTCGCTGGGGGTCTGGTCGCTGCTCGCCGTCGTCGCCGCCGTCGCCTGGCTGCCGCAGGTGCTGCGCTCGCGGCAGGAGCGGGACGAGGAGCAGGCCCGGGTGGCGGCCGTCCGGCCCGGCAAGCCGATCGAGGGCCTGTGGCGGACGCCGCTGGCCTGGCAGATCAGCCTCTTCATGGGCATCTCGTCGCTGCTGGTCTACATCGTCGTCGCGTGGATGCCGACCATCCTGGCCGACCAGGGCATGGACCGCGGGCAGGCCGCGCTGGCCTTCGCCTTCTCCAACCTGCTGCAGGTCGTGGGCGCCTTCCTGGTGCCGCTGATGGCCGGCCGGATGACCCGCCAGCGCGCCCTGGCCGTCACGATGGCCGTGCTGAACGGGCTGGGCATCGCCGTGCTGCTGGCGGCTCCGCTCTCCGGCGCCTGGGTCGCGGCGGCGATCCTCGGGATCGCGCAGGGCGGCTCGCTGGGCCTGGGCCTGGCGTTCATCGTGCTGCGGACGGGCAGCGCGGCCGGGGCCGCACAGCTGGGCGGGATGTCGCAGGCGATCGGCTACGTCGTCGCGGCGGCGGGCCCGGTCGGCGCCGGTGCGCTGCACCAGCTGACCGGCGGGTGGACGGCTCCGCTCACGGTGATGCTGGTGCTGGCCGCCGTCGTGGGCGTGGCCGGGTGGGGCGCGGGGCGCGACCGGACGCTCTAGACGCGGGTGAAGGCGTGCCTCCTCGGGGAGGCACGCCCTCGTGTCGTTCTGTTGTGCGGGTTACTCCTCGGCGGCCAGGGTCAGGCCGGCCAGCTTGACCGAGGCGAAGGCCGTCGCGCCGACGGTGACCAGCACCAGCAGCGTGACGCCCGCGCCCAAGGAGACGGCGGGGTTGAGGTTGGTGGTCTCCCCCGCGACGGCCTCGGCCACCGCCCGCCCCCACTGCTGGATGCTGAGCGTCCGGGCGCCCTCGACGTAGTTGCCGACCAGCGCCTCCCAGACCAGCGCGTACGCCAGCCCGGCCACCACCGCGTGCCGGGTGATGACGCCGAGCATCAGGAACAGCGCGCTGTACGCGGCGCCCGAAACCAGCACGGCCACGGTGTAGCCGAGCGCCAGCCCGTCCTTGGTGCCGTACATCAGCAGCCCGGCGATCAGGGTCGGGACGGCGGCGAACACCCAGGTGGTGACGACGGCGACGGTCAGCTTGGTGGTGATGATCTTCCAGCGCGGCAGCGGCTTGGCGAGCAGGTAGACGATCGAGCCGTCGTCGATCTCGGTGGCGATGACGCCGGTGCCGACGACCAGGCCCAGGATCGGCACCAGGGTGCCGAGGTCGAGCTGGCCGAGGATCTTGACGGTGAGGTCCAGCTTGTCGCCGTCGGTGCTCGCGGCGATGGCGGAGACGAGCAGCAGCAGTGCGGGGACCACCAGCAGCAGCAGGCCGCGGCGGCGGCCCAGCAGGCCGCGTACCGTCAGCCTGGCGACGGTCGGGTTCATGGTCGGTCGGCCCCTTCCCGGGTCCAGTGGTCGTGCGGGCGGTCGGGGTTCGGGTGGTCGGGGTGCTTGTCCCTGAGGCCGCTCATGCGGAGACCAGGTAGGAGAAGACGCTCTCCAGCGACTCGTCCGCCGGCGAGACGGTGTACAGCCGGATGCCGGCCTCGCGGGCCACGGCGGGCAGCAGGGTGGTGAAGCCCTGGAAGTTCACCGCCTCGATGCGCAGCGCCCGTTCGCGCTCGTCCACCTCGATGCCGGAGGTGGAGCCGTCCGCGATCAGGGCGGCGGCGAGGCGGCGGTCGTCGCTGGAGCGGACGAGGTAGCGGTGCGGGCGGTCCGTCATCAGCCGGCGGATCTTGCGGAAGTCGCCGGAGGCGGCGTGCCGACCGGCCACGATCACCTCGATGTGGCGGGCGAGCTGCTCGACCTCCTCCAGGATGTGCGAGGAGAAGAGCACCGTCCGGCCGTCCGCGCCGAACTGGCGCAGCAGCTCCATGAGCTGGAGGCGCTGGCGCGGGTCCATGCCGTTGAAGGGCTCGTCGAGCAGCAGCACGGACGGGTCGTGGACCAGCGCGGAGGCCATCTTGACGCGCTGCTTCATGCCCTTGGAGTAGGTGCCGGTACGGCGGTCCTTGGCGTAGTCCATCTCGACCAGGTCGAGGGCCCTGCGGGCGGCGGCACCGGGGTGCTCCAGGCCGTGCAGCTCGGCGTTGGCGAGGACGAACTCCCAGCCCGTCAGGTAGTCGTACATCGACTCGCGCTCGGGGACGAGGCCGATCCGCCGGTACACCTCCTGGTTGCGCCAGATCGGCGCGCCGTCGAGGGTGACCGAGCCGCTGGAGGGGGCCAGGAAGCCGCTCATCATGTGGATGAGGGTGGACTTTCCGGCGCCGTTGGGGCCCAGCAGGCCGGTGATGCCCGGGCCGATCGTCATGGAGACGTCGTTGACCGCGACCACGTTCCCGAACCAGCGGGAGACCTTGTCGATGGTGATGGTGGCCATGCCGCCCTCTCAGATGGTCTTGTATCGGCGCAGCAGCAGCCGGTGGGAACCGGCCACCATCGCCACGGCGACGAGCGCGAACACCATCAGGCCGAGCCCGCCCGGCGCGTGGCGGCGGTCCAACCCCGTACCCAGGTCGAAGAGTTCGTTGACCAGGCTCTCCACCAGGCTGTCCGGCGAGATCAGGGCCGTCCACTGCGCGGCGTCGGCGCTGTCCGTGCCCCGGGTCATGCCGACGGAGACGGCCGCCACCGTGGCGCTGACCGCGAGGTAGCCCATGATGGCGGCCACGCCGAAGCCCCGGCGCGGGGTGCTCGCCGCGATCACCAGGGCGATCGAGGTCGGCACCAGGGCGTAGAGCACGGCGGCGAACAGGCCCTGGAGGAAGTGCTCCGTGTTGTCGCCGAAGTCCATCCCGCCGAGCAGCGCGCCGACGTACAGCACCACCAACGGTGCTGTCATCAGGAGGAGTTGCGCGCAGAACATGGCCGCGGACTTGGCGCGGACGTAGTCGGCGCGGGTGATCGGGCGGGAGAAGTACAGCGGGACGGTGTGGTGGCGCAGGTCCCGGGAGAGCAGGACGGGCGTCTGGGCGGCGAGGAAGATCCAGATGACCAGGCCGAGGGCGGAGAGGTAGCCCGTGTACTCGACGGGGAGGGTGTCCTGCTTGGTCGTGATGGCGAGCGCGACCATGATCGCGGCGGGCACGGTGACCGCGCCGAGGACCAGCATCGGCAGGACCTTGGACTTGCCGGAGCGGCCGAGGCCGTAGGCGGCGCGCAGGCTCTGGGTGAAGAGCGAGCGGGTGGCGTAGGCGCGGCCGAGGCGGGGGCCCTGGTAGCCGCGGTAGCCGATGTCGTGGATGACGCCGGTGTCGGCGGGCGTGGTGCCGGCGGGCGTGGTCCCGGTGGGCGTTGCGCCTGCGGGCGTGGTGCCGGTGGGCCTGGTGTCAGGAGGCAGCGACATCGTCCGTACCTCCCCTGGTCTGCGGTGCGTCGGTCGATTCGGCGCCGTCCGTGAAGAGTTCGGCGACGCGGTGGCGGCGCTGCTCCAACCGCACCAGGCCGAGGCCCAGTTCGGCCACGGCGTCGCGGATGGTGTCGTACGTGTCCTCGCCGGCCAGCCGGACCAGCAGGACGTGCGAGCCCTCCGGCTGCACGTACAGCCCGGCGGCGGCGAGGCGCTCGCGGACGGCCGGGCCCGGCTCCAGCGCCTGGTCCCGCGGGTGGTCGGTGACCTCGACGGCGAGGACGGCCGTCGCCTCGGTGAAGGAGGCGGTGGAGGAGGAGCGCAGCAGCTTGCCGCCGTCGATGACGACCAGGTGGTCGCAGGTGCGCTCCAGCTCACCGAGGAGGTGGGTGGTGACCAGCACCGAGATGCCGAAGTCGCTGTGCACGCGCCGGATCAGACCGAGCATCTCGTCGCGGCCGGCCGGGTCGAGGCCGTTGGTCGGCTCGTCCAGCAGCACCAGCTTCGGGTCGTGCACCAGCGCCTGGGCGAGCTTGACGCGCTGCTTCATGCCCGTCGAGTAGCCGCCCATCGGGCGGTACCGCTCCTCGTACAGGCCGACGTGGCGCAGGGTGTCGGCGGTGCGCTCGCGGGCGGCGGTGGCGGGCAGGCCCGCCATCCGGGCCATGTGCACCACGAACTCGGTGGCGGAGACGTCCGGTGGCAGGCAGTCGTGCTCGGGCATGTAGCCGACGAGCTCGCGGATCTCGGAGCCGCGGGTGGCGATGTCCAGGCCGAGGACCTCGCCCCGGCCGGAGGTCGCCGGGGCCAGCCCGAGCAGGATCTTGATGAGCGTGGACTTGCCCGCGCCGTTGGCCCCGACCAGGCCGACCACCCCCGGCTGCACCTCGACGGTGAGCTGGTCGAGGGCCGTGACGCGGGGGAACCTCTTGGTGAGGCCGTCCGTCTTGATGACAGCTGTGGACACGCCTCACAACGTAACGGGCGGGCGCGGCAAGGGCCATGAGCTGGAATGACGAGGTCTGCGGCGGGTCGCTGATGCTGCGGTATGACTCCGGGGCGCCTCTCCCCTAGGGGTTCGCGGGCGGGGGCCTCGGGGTCGGGGGCTCGGCGCGGGCCGGTACCCTTGCCGAACTCTTGACCTAGGGGGCCCTGTGCGTGAACTCGTCGGCCGGATCGGACGGTTCGCGGCCGATCGGATCTCCCTGCGGTTCTCCGTGTGGCGGGACGGCCCGTGGGCGCTGCCCGTGGTGCTGGCGGTGCTGGCGGCGTCCGCCGGGTACGTCGGCTGGCGGGACTGGCAGGGCCACCGGCCCGAGGACGCCCCCGGCCGCTCCGCCTTCCTGTGCCGGCAGCCCACCGGGGCCGGCACCGCGCTCGGGCGGCTGCTGCCGGAGGGCGGTGCGCAGGACACGGAGGACTGGACGGCGGGGACGGCCACGGGCTCCTGCGTCGTCCGGGTCGACGGGCGCACGGTGGTCGCCGTCGACGCCGTCCGGCGCGAAGGGCAGCTCACGCTCGCGAGCGAGGGCGCGAAGCGGCCGGACGCGCACCCCTTCGGGGCCGGCGGGCTGTCCGCCTCCTGGCCCGGCGGGGCGGCCGTCGCCCTGAACTGCGTCGAGCAGCCGACCGGGTACCTGGAGGTGGAGGCGCACACCGGGGAGGCCGCG
The DNA here is from genome assembly GCF_044767945.1 of Kitasatospora sp. NPDC101183. Taxonomy (NCBI): domain Bacteria; kingdom Bacillati; phylum Actinomycetota; class Actinomycetes; order Kitasatosporales; family Streptomycetaceae; genus Kitasatospora; species Kitasatospora sp. NPDC101183. The sequence goes on from NZ_JBIWOW010000010.1 coordinate 150,016, forward strand.
CGCGGCGCGGCTGCGGACCTGGAGGAGTTCACCCGCGGCCTGCTGCCCTCGATGGCGAAGGAGCTCTGCCGATGAAGCACCCCCGTACGGTCGTCGCGGGCGTCACCGCCCTCGCCCTCGGCGGCGGGCTCCTCGGCTGGCACGTGTACCTCGACCGGACCTCCTACCGGCCGGCCGCCGTCCAGTTGGGCCACGGCGAGTGCCTGGGCCTGCTCGACGACCCCTCCCTCCCCGATCTCCTCGGCGGGCAGCCCCGCGTCCGCGTCCGCACCGACCACCGGGACACCGGCTCCCCGACCGTCACCTGCTCGGTCACCGGCGCGGGCGGCCGCCGGCTCACCGCCGAGGCCTCCCCCGGCCCCGCCCGCCGGGGCGGCGACGGCGTCGGCTCCGCCTCCTTCGTCTGCGGCGACGCCCGCTACCACGCCCTCGTCCGCCTCACCGGCCCCGACGACAGGCTCCTCCCGGACGGCCCGGACTCCTCCCGCATGGCCGAACTGGCCCGCGACTTCGCCCGCCGCGCCGCCGAGCGCCCACTCCACTGCCCGGGCGGGCCGGAGGGGCTCGCGGTGGTGTGAGCCCGGGCCGAGGTCGGCGGCCGGATTCAGGCGCGGGTGGCGGTGACCAGCCAGGCCGCGCTGCGGAGGGCGACTCCGGCAGGGGTCTCGTAGGTGCGCAGGCGGTCGGTGAGGGCGGTGCGGGCCCGGGCGGCCGTGTGCGGGTCGAGGTGGGCCAGGAGGTGGCGGGCGGGGCCGGAGGCGAGGAGGAAGGAGGCGGCGTCCTCGGCGTCGCCGCCCCAGATGCCCTGGGCCTCGACGGCCTCGACGTCGACGGCGGAGAAGCCCGCGGTGGTGAGGAGCCGGCGCAGGTGGTCCGGGTCCGCGAGGGAGAACATGCCGGGGCCCGAGGCGAGGTCGGCCGGGGGCGTGGGCGCGAGGTCGCGCAGGGCGGCGAAGATCGGCACCCACTCCGTACGGGCGGGGTCCGCCATGCAGACGAAGGCGAGCCGCCCGCCGGGGCGCAGCGCGCCCGCGAGGTTGGCGAAGGCCGCGGCGTGGTCCGCGAAGAACATGACGCCGAAGCGGCTGAGGGCCACGTCGAAGCCGTCGGCCGGCAGGGCGTGGACCTGGGCGTCCCCCTGCCGGAACTCCAGGTTGGCCAGGCCCTCTTCGGCCGCCAGGGCCCGGGCGCGGGTGAGCATGGGCCCGGAGATGTCGAGCCCGAGGACGGTTCCCCCGTTCGTGCCCGTGCCCCCGTTCGCTGCCCGGGCCGCTAGGCGGCTCGTCTGGCCGGTGCCGCAGCCGATGTCGAGGACGGTGTCGCCCGGGCGTACGGCCGCCGCGGCGAGCAGCGGCGCGTTGAAGCCGCTGTTCACGGCGTTCCAGCGGTCGGCGTGGTCGCTCCAGTGGTGGCCCTCGTACCCGTTCCAGGCCTGGGACTGCTCGGTGTTGACGATGTGACCGGTCATCGGTTCGGCTCCCCGTATGTCCTGCCGTCGGTGCAGGTCCGAGCGGACGCCCCCTAGTATGGGCGCCTGCTCATTCAAAGTATGGGCAGGCGCCCATACTTTCAAGTGCCTTGTGGGAGGCCAGTCTTGTCACCTCGTGGGATTGCGGTGCCGAACGTCCGGGAGCGGCTCTTCGACGCGGCCGAGCGCGTGCTGGAACGCGGCGGGCCCGCGGGCCTGACCAACCGGGCCGTCACGGAGGAGGCGGGCTGCGCCAAGGGGCTGCTGTACAACCACTTCACCGACCTGGACGACTTCGTCACCCAGCTCGTCCTGAACCGGTTCCGGCAGGTCGCCGAGGAACTGGCCCCCCTGCCCACCCTCGCGGGCACGGGCGAGGTGCTCGGCCACCTGGCCGGGGCGGCCCGGACGCTCCTCGGCTCGAACGGCCCGGCGCTCACCGCGGCGGCCATGTCGCGGCCGGGCGTGGCCGCGCGGGTCCGGGAGGAGTGGGCGGGCGGGGCACCCGGGCCGGGCGCGGTGGAGGGGCTGATCGCCGACTACCTGGCGGCGGAGCAACGGCTCGGGCGGGTCCGCGAGGAGGCGGACCGCGCGGTCATCGCGCTGGCGATCGTCGGCACCGTGCACCACCTGCTCATGACCGGCGCCTCGGCCGGGGAGGAGGGGCGGCGCCTCCTCGAACGGCTGGTCGCCACCGTCGCGGGCGGCGCGGTGGCGCCATGAGCGGGCCCGGCGTGTGTGCGGGCCCGCTCATGGGAGGGGCTCAGGTGAGCTGGGCGAGGCCCTCGGTGGCGATCCGCTCGAAGACGGCGAGGTCGTTGGCGAAGATCGAGTCGGGGACGGGCCAGTGGATCACCAGCTCGGTGATGCCCAGCTCCTGGTAGGTGCCCGCCCAGTCGACGAAGGCGTCCAGGGACTCCAGGGGCTTCTCCGCCGTCGAGCCCTGGAGCAGCATCTTCTCCAGCGTCGCCACGTCGCGGCCCGTCTTCTCGCAGGCCGCCGTCAGCTTCGCGATCTGGCTCCTGATCACGTCGGGCGCCTGCTCCACCGGCACGTCCGCCGGGCCCTTCGGGTCCCCGTACGTCACCCAGCCCTGCCCGTACTCGGCCGCCAGCCGCATCCCGCGCGGGCCGGCCGCGGCCACGTAGAACGGCAGGCGCGGGGTCTGCACGCAGCCGGGGATGTTCCGGGCCTCGACCGCCGAGTAGTACGCACCCTCACGCGTCGTGGCATCGTTCCTCAGCAACTCGTCCAGCAGCGGCAGGAACTCCCCGAAGCGGTCCGCCCGCTCCTTGGGCGACCACGCCTCCTGCCCCATCGCCGTCGCGTCGAACCCCGTCCCCCCGGCCCCGATCCCCAGCGTGATCCGCCCGCCGGACACGTCGTCCAGGGTGATCAGGTCCTTCGCCAGCGTCACCGGGTGGCGGAAGTTCGGCGAGGTCACCAGCGTCCCGAGCCGCAGCCGCTCGGTGGCGCAGGCCGCCGCCGTCAGCGTCGGGAGGGAGCCGAACCAGGGCTCCTCGCGGAAGGACCGCCAGCTCAGGTGGTCGTAGGTGTAGGCGGCGTGGAACCCGAGGTCCTCGGCCCGCCGCCAGATCTTCTGCCCCTCGGCCCACCGGTGGATGGGGAGGATCACCGTACTCAGTCGCATGCCATCGACCCTAACCGGGTGCCACCGAAGATCCTCGGGGGCAGGTGTCCCTCTCTTCCCGTGCCGCCTCCACGACCTCACCCGACGGCCCCTCCCCTGAACCCGTGGACCTCGTCCTCATCCACCGTCGGTCACCTGATGCCATGAGGTTCAGGAGCATCACCACGTAGGTCGTGGCGACCGTCAGCCTGCGGCCTGCCCGTCACAGAACACCGCGTCGATGAGCCGGCCCAGTGCCTTCGGGAACACCTGCGCCAGGTCGATGGCGGCGTCGCCGGTGGTCAGGCCGGCGGTCAGGGTCCTGCCGCCGTCGGGCGTGCCGATCATCAGCGCGCCGTAGCCGCCCGGGGCGCCGCCGTTGTGGTGGACGATGATGCCGTGGTCCGGGCCCAGGTCCTGCACGAACAGCCCGAGGCCGTAGCCGAGCATCCCGTGCGGCGTGCGCATGTCGTCCAGCAGCGGCGTCGGCAGGAGCCTGCCGCCGAGCAGCGCGGCGAAGAAGGTGTGGAGGTCCCGGGTGGTCGAGATCATGTCCCCGGCGCCGACCAGGAGCGAGAGGTTCTGGCGAGAGACGTCCGCCGCCTTCCACTCCCCGCCGTCCTCGTAGCGGTAGTAGCCGTGGGCGTGGGGGCCGGGGATCTCCGACGAGTCGCCCGGCATCACGGTGTCCCGAAGCCCGAGCGGCCGCAGGATCCGCCGCTCCATCTCCTCGGCGTACGAGTGCCCGGTGACCGCCTCGACCAACAACGCGGCCAGCGTGTAGTTGGTGTTGGAGTAGCTCTGGTCGGTCCCCGGCTCGAACCGCGCGGGCTGGGACAGGCCGAACCGCACCAGTTCGTCCGGCCGGTAGTTGTGGAAGCGGTTGTTCACCCACTCCTTGCCTATCGAGGGGAGCCCGGGCACGAAGGTCCCGTCGGGGTCGAGCTCGCCGGTGCAGTTGTACAGCCCGCTGGTGTGCTGCAGCAGCATCCGTACGGTGATCCGCTCGTCCAGCCCGAACCTGGGCAGGTACTCGGCCACCGGGGAGTCCAGCCCGATCGCTCCGTCGGCGACCAGGGACAGCACCAGGGCCGCGGTGAAGGTCTTGGTGGAGCTGCCCACCCAGAACTGCCCGTCCGTCGACGGCACGGCACTCTCGCCCAGTTTGCGCACCCCGGCGCTGCCGACCCACTCACCGCGCTCGTCGTGCACGCGCATCTGTATCCCGGCGAAGCCGGCATCGACGCACTCCTGGATGGCCGCCCTCAGCTCGGGGCGGTCCTGCGCGGCGGTGTTCTCGACGGTCCGGAGGGACTCACTCATGATCGTTCCTTGTCTCGCGATGGGCTCGGCCCGGGGTGGACGGTGCTGGTCAGAGGCTGCGGGCGGTGATGTCGCCGTGGTTGGTGGTGGCGCGGATGTCGAGGTCGGTGGTGCCGTCGTTGCGCAGGGCATTGGTGATGCGACCGTGAGCGGTGCCGGCATCGAGGGAGGCGGAGGTGCGGGCGGCGGCGACGACGGTGATGTCGCCGGCCTCGCTGTGCAGGGTGAGGGTGCCGCACACGGCCTCGGCGATGCGGATATCGCCGCGGCTGGTGTCGATCCGGCCGGGGCCGGTGAGGCGGCCGATCTCGATGTCGCCGTCGACGGCGGCGAGGCGCACGCTCGCAGCCTCGTCGATCTTGATGTGGCGGTAGGCGCCCTGGAAGTCGACGTCGCCCAGGCGGCCGACGCCGCGCAGTTCGCAGGCGTCGGTGCGGGCCTCGATGCGGGAACCGGCGGGCAGCTGGATGGTGACTTCGATGGCGCCGGAGCCGAGGAGCGCGTTCTCGGCCTCGCCGGTGCGAATCCGCAGGACGCCGTCGGCGTGGGTGACGGTGGTCTGCTCGGCGGTCCGGACGTCGCGGCTCTTGGACGGAGTGGCGGGGCGGACCTCGACGACGGTGTCGGTCCGGTCGGCGGCTATGAGCTGCACCCGGCCGGCGGGGATGTCCAGGACGGCGGTGATCGGGGTGGTGGTGTCGAACTTCTGCATCGTGCTCTCCTCCTGCGTTTGTTTCCGACAACGGAAAAGCTACGTTGCGTTCACACATCGCGCAACAGAATCGTCGCAGAGAATTTGTATTACAGCAGGTGAGAGCGGTGAAATCGTTGCATCGGCGATGAATCGAATGCAATGGGCGGCCGCCTGATCGTTGCATTGACCTAAGACTGAACGCTATGCCGGGGCATCGGGAGCGGGAAACGGCGCAAGGACGGGGCCGCCGTCACCCTGCTGAACCCGGTCGGTGGCCGGCCGGGGACGCGCGGGGGTTGTCGCAGGCGGTGCTGAACGCGGAGGTGCCGTTCACGCCGCCGGTGCTGCTGCCGCCGGCCGGGGTGCTGCTGGTGGCGGCGGCAGCGTGCTGGCGGCGGGGGTGCGCGGCGCCCGGGTCACCGAAGGGGTGGTCGACGCGCCCTTCGCCCGGGTGTGGGCGGTGATGGGAGACCTGGAGGGCGAGTTCGGGCGCTTCCAGCACGACATGAGCACCGTACGGATAGTGCGCGCGGACGGCGAACGGCTGGTGGCGCCGGCGCGCAGCCGGTAGGGCCTGCGGGCCCGCTTCGACGGGGTGCTCCGGCCGGGCTGGTGCCGGCTGCAGAGCCGCTTCCTGGTCATCGGCATGGCCGCCACCCCGGACGGGCCCGGCCGCACCCGGGCGCGCCGCCATCCTCCCGCTCGGCACCCGCCGGGAGCCGCGGCCGGCGCTGGGGCGGCTGCGCGAGGGGGTGGGCGGCTAAACGGCGGACGCGCTCCGGACGGCGTCGAGCAGGCGGTGCAGGCGCACGGCCTCGGCGAAGTCGGGGACCGTCCGGGCGCCGGTGCGGATGTCCTCGGCGAGGGCCGCGTAGAGGCGCCCGACGTGGGTGGACTCGCCGTGGGGGTGCGGCGCGGGCAGGGGGACCTCGCGGAACGCGCCGCCCTCGCCGAGGAGGAGGCGCAGCTCTCCGATCTGGAGGCCGGCGGGGGCCTGGGGGCCGGCGGAGAGGAGGGCGAGGTCCCCCTCGGTGCCGGAGACCTCCACCCGGGTGCCCGGTTCCGTCGCCCGCCCGTCGTGGATGTGGGCGGAGAGGACGGCGCCGCCGGTGAGCACGGCGTTCACCAGCAGGTGGTCGGGGCTGGTGGCCTCGACCGTCTCGCCGGTCTCGGCGACGGTGACGGTGGGCGCCTGGAGGGAGAGCGAGGCCGAGAGGTGGTCGAGTTCGGCGCTTTCGGCGCCGAGCAGGTGCCGTACGGCGTCGAGGGTGTGGCCGCCGGCGACCTCGACGGTGCCCGCGCCGGTGGACCGGTCGAGGGTGTACGCGGCCCAGGCCTGGATCCGCCCGCCGGCGCCCTTGGGCCGGGTGGCGTGGACGGTGACGGAGGTGATCCGGCCCAGGCGCCCGGCCGCGATCAGCTCGCGGGCCCGCTCCACGGCCGGGGCGTAGCGCCCCTGGAGGCCGATGGCGTGGTGGACGCCGGCCGCCCGCGCCTCGTCGGCGAGGGCGACGGCCTCCTCGGTGGTGACGCCGAGCGGCCACTCGCAGTAGACGTGCTTGCCCGCCGCGAGGGCGGCGCCGACCAGGTCGAGGTGGGCGGGGACCTTGACCGTGACGACGACCAGGTCCACCTCGGGGTGCTCGGCGAGGCGTCGGGCGTCGGTGAACGCGTGCTCCGCGCCGAAGAGCGCGGCGGCGGCGCGGGCGCTCTCGGGGCGGCTGGTGCCGACGGCGGTGAGGCGATAGCCGGGCAGCGCGGCCAGGGCCGGGACGTGTGCCCGGGCGGCCCATCCCCGGTCGGGGCTCGCGCCGAGGATGCCCACGCGGATCTGCTGCTCTGCCATGCCAGGGCCCCCAAGTGGTCGGCGGACAAGGGCTGTCCGGTGGGGGAAAGGCCCCGGGCCGTACGGAAATTCCAGGGCTGACGGACCGTCGGCTCCGACGCCCGGGGCGGCTGTGGCCGATGGGGCTATCCGTTCGCTATCGGCGGGCAGTCGCCCGGGCTTCGGTGGTGGAGGACCGCTCGAAAGGGGCTCGATGGCGGCGAACGGTTGTGTGGTCACCACGAGGACGGCGCAGCAGCCGGGACTCGTGGGACGAAGCAGCGCGAAGCAATCTGAAGCAGCACGAAGCAGCACACACCACGGAGGAACCGACATGTTCGACACCACCAAGAAGCTCCGCAAGGTCGCCGGCGTCGTCGCGGGCACCGCCCTCGCCGGCGTGATCGGCCTCGGTGTCGTCGCCCCCACCGGCCTCACCGACGACACCCACTGGGGCGCCGGCGCCACCGACACCACCGTGACCAGCACCACCGGCGGCACCGGCGGCGGCCCGGTCAAGCCGGCCGACACCCACTGGGGCTGAGCCTCCGTCACACAGCAATCAGGCGACCTGGTGACCAGGCAACCAGGCGACCAGGCAACCGAACAGACGACCACGGGCGATCACGAGGGGGACCGGTGGAAGAGATCATCAGCACGATCCAGGCCGACACCGCCACCGCCGCGGACTTCGCGGCACTGAGGCTTCCCGAGTCGTACCGGGGCGCGGTGGTGCTCAAGGACGAGGCCGGGATGTTCGAGGGGATGGCCTCGCGGGACAAGGACCCGGGCAAGTCCCTGCGCGTCCAGGACGTCCCCACTCCCCCGCTCGGCCCCGGCGAGGCGATCGTCGCCGTGATGGCGAGCGCGGTGAACTACAACACCGTCTGGAGCGCCGTCTTCGAACCGGTGCCCACCTTCGGGTTCCTGGAGCGCTACGGCCGCACCCGGCCCGGCGCCGCGCACCACGACCGCCCGTACCACGTCGTCGGCTCCGACCTGGCCGGCGTGGTCCTGCGCACCGGCCCCGGGGTGACCCGCTGGCGGCCCGGTGACCGGGTCGTGGCGCACTGCCTCTGCGTCGAACTGGAGTCCGCGGACGGCCACGGCGACACCATGCTCGACCCCGAGCAGCGGATCTGGGGGTACGAGACCAACTACGGCGGCCTCGCCGAACTCGCCCTGGTCAAGGCCAACCAGCTGATGCCCAAGCCCGAGCACCTGACCTGGGAGGAGGCGGCCTGCTCCGGGCTCGTCAACTCCACCGCCTACCGGCAGCTGGTCTCCCGCAACGGCGCCGGCATGAAGCAGGGCGACGTGGTGCTGATCTGGGGCGCGGGCGGCGGCCTCGGCTCGTACGCCACCCAGCTCGCCCTCAACGGCGGCGCCATCCCCGTCTGCGTGGTCTCCGACGAGCGCAAGGCGGCCCTGGTGCGGTCCATGGGCGCCGAGCTCGTCATCGACCGGGCCCGGGAGGGCTACCGGTTCTGGAAGGACGAGCAGACGCCGGACCCGCGCGAGTGGAAGCGCCTGGGCGCCCGCATCCGCGAACTCACCGGCGGGGACGACCCGGACGTCGTGTTCGAGCACCCCGGCCGGGAGACCTTCGGCGCCAGCGTCTACGTGGCCCGGCGCGGCGGGACGATCGTCACCTGCGCCTCCACCTCCGGGTTCCAGCACCAGTTCGACAACCGGTACCTGTGGACCTCGCTCAAGCGGATCGTCGGCACCCACTTCGCCAACTACCGCGAGGCCTGGGAGGCCAACCGCCTCGTCGCCCGCGGCATGGTGCACCCGACGCTGTCCGTGACCCACCCGCTCGACGAGGTCGGCGAGGCCGCCCGCGCGGTGCACCGCAACCTGCACAGCGGCAAGGTCGGCGTGCTCGGCCTCGCCCCGCGCACCGGGCTCGGCGTGCGCGACCACGAGATGCGCGCGCGGCACCTGCCCGCCATCGACCGCTTCCGCACCACCTGACCCGGTTCCGAGGAGGAGACCCCGCATGACCACCGCCACCGAGGACTCCCTCTGGGCCCGGACGTACCACCCCGCCCCGGACGGGGGCGGCCAGCTGGTCTGCTTCCCGCACGCCGGCGGCTCGGCCAGCTTCTTCTACCCGCTCTCGGCCGAACTCGCGGACGTGGCCGAGGTGGTGGCCGTCCAGTACCCCGGCCGCCAGGACCGCCACGACGAGACCGCGCCCAGCGACATCGGCGTCCTCGCCGACCTCGTGTACGGGGCGCTGCGGCCCCGGCTGGCCGCCCGGCCCGTCACCCTCTTCGGGCACAGCATGGGCTCCGTCGTCGCCTTCGAGGTCGCCCGCCGGATGGAGGCGGACGGGCTGGAGCCGGTGCACCTGTTCGCCTCCGGCCGCGGCGGCCCGTCCGTGCCGCGCACCGGCACCGTCCACCTGCGCGACGACGCGGGCATCGTCGCCGAACTCCAGGGCCTCGCCGGGACGGACGCCGCGCTGCTCGCCGACGCGGACTTCCTGCGGATGGTCATGCCGGCCCTGCGCGCGGACTACACCGCGGTGGAGACGTACCGCTGCGGCCCGGACGCCGCCCTGCGCTGCCCGATCACCGCGCTCAACGGCGACACCGACCCCAAGGCACCGCACGAGGAGGTGCTGCTCTGGGGCCGGCACACGGGCGGAGGCTTCGCCACGCGGGACTTCCCGGGTGGGCACTTCTACCTCGTCGAGCAGGCCGCCGCGGTGACGGACGTCCTGCGGCAGCACCTGGTGACGGCCCGTACGTCTCAGCGCACACCGTAACCCCCGAGCCGGGGCGCCCCGTTCGATGCCCCCAGGGGCGCCCCTACATTCGTCACCGGTCCGGTCGCCAGCTGCGGCACGCGGGCGGGCGCGAGCGTGACCACCGTGGTCAGCAGCAGCCCGCCGCGTGCCAGCCAGCGGCCCGCGTAGTCCGCCCGCAGCCCCAACTCCCGCTCCAGCGGGGTGAGGAGGAGCCGCGCGCGGAAGGACCCCTCGGGGCCGAAGGTGACGTCCGCGTCGAAGAAGTCCAGGATGCGCCGGCCCTGCGGGAACCAGGCCTTGTAGACGCTCTCCTTCGCGCTGAACAGCAGCCGCCCCCAGTTCACCGGTTCGGCGGCGGCCCGCTCCAGGTCGAGCAGCCGGGCGTGCTCCTGCGGGGAGGCGATCGACTCCAACAGGTCCTCGGGCAACGGCAGATCGGGCTCCACGTCGATGCCCAGCGCCAGCACGTCCGCCGTCCTGGCCACCGCCGCCGCCCGGTAGTTCGTCGAATGGGTGATGCTGCCCAGCACCCCGGCCGGCCAGCGCGGCTCGCCCAGCGGGCCCGGCGGCACCGCCACCGGCGGCAGCCCCAGCCGGGCCAGCGCCCGGCGGGCACACAGCCGCGCCGTGGTGAACTCGCGCCGCCGGGACTCCACCGCCCGGGCGATCTGCGCCGCCTCCTCGGGGTAGAGCGGGCCCTCCAGGCTGTCGTTGAACGCCTCGGCCGAGGCCACCTCGGCCGGCAGGATGTCTTCTATCACGGCACCTCACACACCTTCATGGTTCGAGGAATCGAGAGGGATCGAGAGGGATCGAGAGGGATCGGGGCCGACGGAGAGCGGGCGGGGCCCCTGTTCGGGGAGCCCCGCCCGCCGTCCGATCCGCCCGTGTTCCGGCGCTCAGCCGGTCTTGCGGCGGAAGCTGCGCTTGCGGGCGGCCGGTCCGTGCAGGTCGCCGACCTTGCTGCGGCCGGCCTGCTGCGCCTCGCGGGCCTGGCCGGCGGCGCCCTTCTGGCCGAGCGCCTCCTGGAAGCGGCGGCGCAGGTCGTCCTGCGGGGCGGCAGCGGCGGTGAGCTCGGCGGACGTGTTCGCGGTCATGGGGACCTCCGTGGTGAGTGGGCGGAACAGCGGGTGGAAGGCGGACAGCGGGGCGATCGCGGGTCTGGAGGAGGTCATGAGCTGGTTCCTTCGGTCGGAGCGGGCGCCGGGCCCGGGAGGAGGCGGCTGAGCAGGGCGGTCAGCGCGAAGGCGGCGGCGTTGTACCAGAGCGTCGCGCCGGTGGCGGAGCAGAAGCGGTCGATCCGGGCGGGGTCGGCAGCGGCCTCGGCCCCCGCCCCCAGGTCGCCGGTCGCGGAGAGGAAGATCGCGCCGACCACCGCGACCCCGGCCGCCGAGCCGAACTGGGTGACGGCGTTGACGACCCCGGAGCCCGCCCCCGAGTCCTGCGGCGGCACCTCGCTGAGCACCGTCGAGGCCAGCACCGGCGAGCACAGGCCCATCCCGAAGCCGACCACCAGCTCCGCCCCGGCCACCTGCCACCAGGACAGGCCCGCCCCGGACGTACGGACCGCCGCCATCAGCAGCAGCGAGCCGGCCGCCATCACCGCCGCGCCCGCGCCGACGAACAGCCGGCCGCGCCGCATCCCGTGCCGCCAGGCGATCTGGAAGGTCACGGCGATGCCGACCGGCCAGGCCGCCGTCGCCAGCGCCGTGCGCAGCACCGACCAGCCCAGGCCGTACTGCAGGTGGTAGGTGAGGATCAGCGCCAGCGAGCCGATGCCGGTGAAGGCCAGCAGCGTCACCGCCAGGCCGACGGCGAAGCTGCGCCGGGCGAACAGCGGCGGCGGCACCAGGGCACCGGCGTCCCGGGCGTGGCGGCGGCGCTGCTGGAGGGCGAAGAGGGTCAGCAGGACGGGCGCCGCGAGGGCGCAGAGCAGCATCCAGGCCGGCCAGCCCTGCTCGCGGCCCTGCACCAGCGGGTACATCAGGGCGAACGCGGCCGCGGTGAGCAGCGCGACGCCGGGCAGGTCGAGCCGGGAGGGGCCGCCCTCCTGCCTGGTCTCCGGCAGCAGGCGGGCGGCGAGCACCGTGATCAGCGCGCCCAGCGGCACGTTGACCAGGAAGATCACCCGCCAGCCGAGGCCGAACAGGTCCAGCCCGGTGAGCAGCCCGCCGAGCAGCGGGCCGCCGACGCTGCCCAGGGTCAGCGCCGCGCCGAGCACGGCGAAGGCCACCGGCCACTCCTTGGGCCGGAACAGCGTGACGATCACCGACATCACCTGCGGCACCATCAGCGCCGCCGTCAGGCCCTGCACCAGCCGGGCGGCGACGAGGAGTTCGGCGTTCGGCGCGAAGCCGCAGACGGCCGAGGCGAGGGTGAACCCGGCCACCCCGGCGAGGAACACCCGCTTGCGGCCGTGGATGTCGCCGAGGCGGCCGCCGGTGATCAGCAGGAGCGAGAAGGCGAGGGCGTAACCGGCCAGCGTCCACTGGGCGGTGGCGAATCCGGTGCCCAGGTCGCGCTGCACGGCGGGCAGGACGACGGTGACGATGTTGACGTCGAGGCTGTCCAGGAAGGAGGCGCCGGTGACGACGGCGAGGAGCAGCCAGCGCAGCCTGAGCGGCGCGGAGGCCTCCTCCTCGGCTTCCTCGGGGGCGGGGGCGGGAGGTGCGGCGGCGGGCCGCACGGCCTCCTGCACGGTGGTGGTGGACACGAGGTGACCTCCGGGGTCGGGTGCGTACGGCGGGCGGCCCTTGCTCGGGGCCGCCCGCCGCAGGTGGGTCGGGGTGGGTCAGGGTGGGTCAGGGGGGTCAGGGGTTCAGAGGGCCCGGCCGAGGACGGCGTCCAGGGCCTGGTCCATCTCGTCGACGGTCAGTTCCTCCGCCAGCCGCAGCGCCTCCGGCCGCCCGCCCGCCGGGGCGGCCTGCGGCACCCCGGCGAGTTCGAGCAGCTGGGCGAGCAGGCCGCTGCGGCTCAGCTCGTCCGCCGGGATGCGCGACAGCGCCCAGCGGGCGGCCTGCTCCGGCTCCTGCGGCGGGGCGCCGTACTGCTGGGGCTGGGGCTCCTCGGGGCGGGCGGCGCCGAGGTCGAGGCGGACGTTGAGGAAGTCCGCGATGGCCTGCGGCGTCGGGTAGTCGAAGGCGAGCGTGCTGGGCAGCGGCACCTGCGCGTGGGCGGAGAGCCGGTTGCGCAGCTCGACGGCCATCAGCGAGTCCCAGCCGTGGTCGCGCAGCGGCTGCTCGGCCCGGACGCTCTCGATGCCGGACAGGCCGAGGACGGCGGCGACCTCCTGCTGGACGAGCAGGGTCAGCGCGGCGACCCGCTCCGGGCCCGGGAGCCCGGCCAGCCGCTCGCGCAGCCCGTCCACCGCCGAGGCCGTCGCACGGCCCGCACGGCGCAGCGGGGAACGGAGCAACGCCCGCAGCAGCGGCGGGAGTTCGGCGCCCTCCGCGCCCGCGCCGCGCTGCAGCCGCTCCAGGTCCAGCCGCAGCGGGACGAGGTGCGGCTCGGGCCGTCCGAGCGCCGCGTCGAACAGGGCGAGCCCCTGCTCGACGCTCAGCGCCTGGGCGCCCTGGCGGCGCATCCGGCCCAGCTCGGCGTCACCGAGGTGGGCGGTCAGGCCGGTGCCGCCCTGCTCCCACAGGCCCCAGGCGAGGCTGGTGCCGGGCAGCCCGAGGCGGACGCGGTGGGCGGCCAGGGCGTCCAGGTGGGCGTTGGCCGCCGCGTAGTTGCTCTGCCCCGGGGAGCCGAGGGTGCCGGCGACGGAGGAGAACAGCACGAAGGCGGCGAGGTCCAGCCCGCCGGTCAGCTCGTGCAGGTGGCGGGCGCCGTCCACCTTCGGGGCGAGGACCCGGCCGAACCGCTCGGCCGTCTGGTTCACCACCACGCCGTCGTCGATGACGGCGGCCAGGTGGACCACCCCGGTCAGCGGGTGGGCGGCGTCGACGGCCGCCAGGGCCGCCTGCACCTGGGCGCGGTCGGCCACGTCGCAGGCCAGCACCCGGACGGACTCGGCGCCCGCCGCGCGCAGCTCGTCCACCAGCGCCGGCGTGTTCTCGGCGGCCGGGCCGCGACGCGAGGTCAGCAGCAGGTGGCGCACGCCGTGCCCGGTGACCAGGCGGCGGGCGACCAGCCGGCCCAGCTCGCCCGTGCCGCCGGTCACCAGGACGGTGCCGTCGGCGTCGAGCGGGCGCGGGGAGGTCAGCACCAGCTTGCCGATGTGCCGGCCCTGCGCCATGAAGCGGAAGGCGTCGGCCGCGCGGCGCACGTCGTACGCCGCGTACGGCAGCGGGGCGATCACCCGGCGGGCGAGCAGGTCGGCGACCTCGGTGAGCATCTGGAGGATGCGCTCCGGGCCGGCGTCCATCAGGTCGAACGCCCGGTAGGAGACGCCCGGGTGCGTGGCGGCGACCTGCGCCGCCTCCCGGATGTCCGTCTTGCCCATCTCCAGGAAGCGGCCGCCGCGCGGCTCCAGGAGGCGGAGGGAGGCGTCGACGAACTCGCCGGTGAGGGAGTTCAGGACGAGGTCGAAACCGGTGCCGCTCCGCCACTGGGATGCGAAGCCGGTGTCGCGGGAGGAGGCGATCCGCTCCTGCGGCAGGCCGAGCCGGCGCAGCGTCGGCCACTTGCCGGCGCTGGCCGTGCCCCACACCTCGGCGCCGACGTGCCGGGCCAGCTGGACGGCCGCCATGCCGACGCCGCCGGCCGCCGCGTGCACCAGCACCCGCTCCCCGGCGGTGAGCCCGCCGAGTTCGAACAGGCCGTGGTGGGCGGTGAGGAAGGCCAGCGGGACGGTCGCGGCCTCGGCGAAGCCGACGCCGTCCGGGATCCGCACCATCATCCGGCCGTCGGCCCGGGCCTCCGTGCCGAAGGTGCCGACGGTCAGGCCCATCACCCGGTCGCCGGGGCTCAGGTGCGCGATGCCCGGACCGGCCTCCAGGACCACGCCCGCGCACTCCAGGCCCAGTTGGGGGGCGTGGACCATGTCGAGGGCGTTGAGGACGTCCCGGAAGTTGAGGCCGGAGGCGTGCACCCGCAGGCGGATCTCGTACTCGCCGAGGGGCCGGTCCCGGTCGGCCACCGGGACGAGGGCGAAGGTGTCCAGGCGGCCCTTCTCCCGGATGTCCAGGTGCCAGGCCCCGGCGCCGGGCGGCGGGAGGAGCGTCGCGTCCGCCGTACGGTCCGTGGTGGCGACCGGCCGCAGGCGCGGGACCAGCACGGCGCTGCCGCGGAGGGCGAGTTCGGGCTCGTCCTGGGCGGCGAGGGCGGTGAGGACCTGCGCCCGCTCGGTGTCCCCGTCCAGGTCCAGCAGGCGCAGGCGGCGCTCCGGGTGCTCGGCCCGGACGGACCGGAGCAGGCCCCACAGG
The DNA here is from genome assembly GCF_044767945.1 of Kitasatospora sp. NPDC101183. Classification (NCBI taxonomy): domain Bacteria; kingdom Bacillati; phylum Actinomycetota; class Actinomycetes; order Kitasatosporales; family Streptomycetaceae; genus Kitasatospora; species Kitasatospora sp. NPDC101183. The sequence continues at coordinate 165,080 of NZ_JBIWOW010000010.1, forward strand.
GCGGCCTGCTCCGGACGGTCCACCTCGTCCTCCGGGCGGGCCGGGACGGCGCCCCGGGTGAGCCAGACGACCTCGGTGGCCGCGAAGCGCACGTCGGTGACCAGGAGCTTGACCTGCTCCAGGGCGGTGGTGACGGGCGCCCCGGTGCCGTCGATCAGCAGCCGGGCCGGGAGGGCGGGGCGGGTGAGCACCGCCTCCAGGGCGGGCTCGGCGGGCAGGCCCAGGGCGGCGGCGAGGGCGGCGCCGATGACGACGGTGTCGGGGGCCGCCGTCGGCTCGGCTTCGGGCTGCGCGTCGCTCTGCGGGAGCGGCTGGAACTCGACCCGGTAGAGGTGCTCCGTCCCGGCCGCTCCCGCACTGCCGCGCAGCTGCTCGGCCCGGGCCCGCTGGACCTCCAGGCGGCCCGCGACGAGCACCGGCTCGCCGGCCGCGTCCGTCACCTCGACCCGGGCGGCCAGCTCGTCGATCAGCTCGACGCGGACGCGCAGCTCGGTGCTGTCCGTCGCGTGGAGGGTGACGTCCGACCAGGCGAAGGGCAGGAGGACGGTGCCCTCCTCCGCGTCCGCCCGACCGTCCACGCCCGCGAGGGTGTGCAGGGCCGCGTCCAGCAGCGCCGGGTGGACGGTGTGCCCGTCGACGCCCAGGCCCTCGGGGAGCACCACCCGGCCGTACGCCACGCGGGCGCCGGGGGTGCGGTGCAGCTCGACGAGGCCGCGGAAGGCCGGGCCGTAGCCGAGGCCCTGGTCGGCCAGGGCGGCGTAGAGGCCGTCGAGGGCGACGGGCTCCCGGTCGGCCGTCCCGTCGGCGGGGGTGATCCCGAGGTCGCTGCCGTCCTCGGCCAGGCGGCCCTCGGCGTGCAGGGTCCACGGGGCGTCGGCGGCGGCGGACTCGGGCTGGCTGTGGACCCCGACCGTACGGGCGCCGTCCTCCTCCGCCGGGCCGACCTTCACCTGGAGCCGCAGCCCCTCGGCCGGGGGCAGCACCATCGGCTGGGCCAGTGTCAGCTCGGCCACCCGGCGTGCGCCCACCTGGTGGGCGGCGGACAGCGCCAGGTCCAGCAGGGCGGCGCCGGGCACGAGCACCGCGCCGAAGACGGTGTGGTCCCCCAGCCACGGGTGGTCGGCCGGCGACACCCGGCCGCTGAGCAGGAACCCCTCGCCGCCGGCCAGCGCCGTCACCGCCGCCAGCCACGGGTGGGCGGCGGCGACCAGGCCCGAGGAGCGGGCGTCGCGGCCCGCCTTCGGGGCGTCGAGCCAGTACGGGCGGCGCTGGAAGGCGTAGGTGGGGAGGGGGGTGGGGGTGCTGGTGGTCGGGAGGGTGGTGGTCCAGTCGAGGTGTTGGCCGGTGGTGTGGAGGGTGGCGGCGGCGGTGAGGAGGGCGGTGGGTTCGTCCTCGGTGGCGCGCAGGGTGGGGACGAAGGTGGCGTTGTCGGCGCAGGCGGCGCCCATGGCGGAGAGGACTCCGGAGGGGCCGCACTCCAGGAAGCGGTGGATGCCGGTGGCGTTCAGCTCGCGGATGGCGTCGAGGAAGCGGACGGCCTCGCGGGCCTGGCGGGCCCAGTACTGCGGGTCGCGGAGGCCCTCGCCGGGGGCGAGGTCGGCGGTCATGCGGGTGCCGTCGAGGGTGCTGACCAGCGGGATGCGCGGGGCTCGCAGGTCGCAGGTGGCGACCAAGGCGGTGAACTCCTCCAGCATCGCGTCCATGTGCGCACTGTGGAACGCGTGCGACACCTCCAGACGGCGCGTACGACGCCCAGGCATCGAGGCGATGAGTCGCTCGACGGCTTCCGGGTCGCCGCTGACCACCGTCTGCGTCGGAGAGTTGACGCCCGCGACCGAGACCCGGCCCTCCAGGACGGCGAGGACCTCCTCCTCACCCGCCTCGATCGAGGCCATCGCACCGCCGCTCTCGCAGGCCTGCATCAGCCGGCCCCGCGCCACGACCAGACGCGCCGCATCGTCCAGGGACAGCACTCCCGCGACGTGAGCTGCGGCGAGTTCGCCGACCGAGTGACCGGCCACAGCGGCAGGCGTGACGCCCCAGGACTCCCAGAGGCGGAACAGCGCCACCTCCAGAGCGAACAGCGCGGGCTGAGTGAACTCCGTACGGTTCAACAGCCCCGCATCCTCGCCGAAGACGACCTCCTTCAGCGGACGGGCCGCGTACGCGTCCAGAGCGCTCAGGACCTCGTCGAAGGCGACGCGGAACGCCGCATTGGACTCGTACAGACCACGCCCCATCCCCAGACGCTGACTCCCCTGCCCCGTGAACAGCACGGCGAGGCCCGGGGTTTGGAGCGGGCTGCCCGTGACCGTACCGGCGGCCGGACGGCCTTCGGCCAGGCCGCGCAGCGCGGTCGCGGCGTCGGCCGTGGTGGCGGCGATGACGGCGGCGCGCTGCTCGAAGTGGGTGCGGTGGTGGGCGGCGGTGGCGGCCACGGCGGTGAGCGGGGTGGCCGGGTTGGCCTCCAGCCAGTCGGCCCAGCGGGCGGCCTGCGCGCGCAGGGCGGGCTCGTCGCGGCCGGAGAGGAGGACGGGGAGGACGGTCGGCTGCTCCGGTTCCGGGGCCGCCTGGACGGTCGGGGCCTCCTCCAGGATCAGGTGGGCGTTGGTGCCGCTGAGCCCGAAGGAGGAGACACCGGCGCGGCGGGCGCGCTCGCCGCGCTGCCACGGGGTGGAGTCCTGAAGTAGGGAGAGGCCGCTGCCGTCCCACTCGATGTGGGGGCTGGGCTCGTCGGCGTGGAGGGTGCGCGGGAGGGTCGCGTGCTGGAGGGCCAGCACCATCTTGATCACGCCGATGACCCCGGCGGCCGCCTGCGCGTGGCCGATGTTGGACTTGGAGGAGCCGAGGAGAAGCGGGCGGTCGGACGGACGGTCCGGGCCGAAGACCTCGGCGAGGGCGCCGGCTTCGATCGGGTCGCCCAGGGAGGTGCCGGTGCCGTGGGCCTCGACGGCGTCGATGTCGGCCGGGGTGAGGCGGGCGGCGGCCAACGCGTCCTGGATGACGCGCTGCTGGGACGGGCCGTTCGGGGCGGTGAGCCCCTGGCTGCGGCCGTCCTGGTTGATGGCGCTGCCCCGGATGACGGCGAGGACGCTGTCCCCGTCGCGCTCGGCGGCGGAGAGGCGCTTGAGGACCAGTACGCCGCAGCCCTCGGCCCACCCGGCGCCGTCGGCGTCCGCGCCGAAGCTCTTGCACCGCCCGTCCGCCGCCATGCCCTTGAGACGGCTGAACTCGACGAAGAGGGCCGGGGTGTTCATGACGGTCACGCCGCCGACGATCGCCGTCTCGCACTCGCCCTGGCGCAGGGCGGACACCGCGAGGTGCGTCGCGACGAGCGAGGAGGAGCACGCCGTGTCGACGGTGACGGCCGGGCCCTGGAGCCCGAGCGCGTACGAGACGCGGCCGGAGACGACGCTGCTCGCGTTGCCCGTGCTCATGTAGCCGTCCAGGACTTCGAGTTGACGTCCTTCGTGGCTGCCGTAGTCCGAGCTCATGGCGCCGAGGTAGACGCCGGTGCGGGTGCCTTCGAGGGTGCCCGGGCGGATGCCCGCGCGCTCCAGGGCCTCCCAGGCCGTCTCCAGGACGAGGCGCTGCTGCGGGTCCATCGACTGGGCCTCGCGCGGGCTGATGCCGAAGAACGCGGCGTCGAACCGGTCGACGCCCTCGAGGAATCCGCCTTCGCGGGCGTAGCTCTTGCCGACCGCGTCCGGGTCCGGGTCGAAGAGGTCCAGCCCCTGCCAGCGCTGCGGGAAGCCGCCGACGGCGTCGCCGCCGGTGAGGAGGAGGTCCCAGAAGCCCTCGGGGGTGTCGATGCCGCCCGGAAGGCGGCAGGCCATGGAGACGACGGCGATCGGGTCCTCCGCCGCCGTGGCGGTGGTGACGCGGGCCGGGGTGCGGGCAGCCTTGGTGCCGAGGTCGAGGCGGTCGAGGATCAGACCGGCGATGGCGGTGGGGGTCGGGTAGTCGAAGGCGAGGGTGGAGGGGAGGGTCAGGCCGGTCTCGGCGGCGAGGCGGCGGCGGAGTTCGACGGCCATGAGGGAGTCGAGGCCCAGCTCCTTGAACACCTGCTGGGCGCCCAGGGATTCGGGACCGCCGCCGACGCCGAGGACGGTGGCGGCCTCGCGGCGAACCAGGTCCAGGAGGGTCGCCTGGCGCTCGGTGGCGCTGAGCGCGGCGAGGCGCTCGTGGAGGGCCGAGGGGGCGGCGGCCGACGCGCCGACGCGGCGCAGGCGAGCGCGCACCAGGGACCGGAGCAGCGGGGGGACCTCGCCGCCGCGCTCCAACTCGCGGCGGATCGAGCCGAGTTCGAGGCGGACGGGGACGACGTGGGCGTGGGGTGAGGCGAGGGCGGCGTCCAGGGCGCGCAGGCCTTGGGCGGGGGTGAGAGCGGCGATGCCCTGGCGGCGCATGCGGGTCAGTTCGGTGTCGCCGAGGTGGGCGGTCAGGCCGGTTCCGGCCTGCTGCCACAGGCCCCAGGAGAGGCTGAGGCCGGGGAGCCCTGCGGTGCGGCGCTCGGCGGCGAGGCCGTCCAGGGCGGCGTTCGCCGCCGCGTACGCGCTCTGGCCGGCGCTGCCGAAGACGCCCGCTGCGGAGGAGAACAGGACGAAGGCGTCGAGGTCAAACTCCCGTGTCAGCGCGTCCAGATGGCGCGCACCGTCCGCCTTGGGGGCGAGGACGCGGGCCAGGCGCTCCGGGGTCTGGCCCGTGAGGAGGCCGTCGTCGAGGACGGCGGCCAGGTGGAACACCGAACCGAGGTTGGTGCCGGTGACGACGGCTTGGAGCTGGGCGCGGTCGGAGGCGTCGCAGGCTTCGATACGGACGCTCTCGGCGCCCGCGTCGAGGAGGGACTGACGGATCTCGCCAGCGCCCGGGGCCTGCTCACCCTGCCGGGAGGTCAGGACCAAGTGGCGGATCTTGTGGTGCCGGACGAGGTGCTCGGCCAGCTCGCGGCCCAACTCGCCCGTCCCGCCCGTGATCAGAGCAGCGCGGTCGGGGTCGAAGGTGAGGGCTGTGGTGGTGTCGGCGGCGGTGACGCGCACCAGACGCGGAGCGAGGATGCGGCCCTCGGCGATCGCCAACTCCGGTTCGCTGGTGGCGGAGAGGGCGTTGTCGATCGCTTCGGCGGACGGGTTGGCGTCGAGGTCGAGCAGGCGGATCGGACGGTCCGCGTACTCCGCGCGCACCGTCCGCAGCAGGCCCAGCAGGGCGCTCGCGCCGCGTGTCACGAACACCAACTCGGTGACTTCGAGGGCAGGTTCGGCGGTGATGCGCTGCAGGAGCGTGAGCGCGTCCGCCAGCTCGGCCTCGGACAGGTCCACGACGGCCCGCTCGGGGCGCGCCTCGGCGAGGGCGTCGACGGTGGGGACATGGTCGGCGTTCAGCAGGCGGGCCAGCTCGCCGGCCTCTCCGAGGACCACCGTGCCGAGGGTGGCGGTCGACGCGGGCACCTGCACCTCCTGGAAGTCCAGGCGGTAGAGGTGGTCGATGGACGCACCGGCGCGGACCTGCTCGGCGGTGGCCTCGCGGATCTGCAGGCTGTCGACGGAAGCCACAAGGGCACCCGCCGGGTCCGAGACCCGGATGCGGGCGCTGGTGCCGCTCTCGTCGAGGTCGACACGGACGCGCAGTTCGGTGCTCCCGGCGGCGAACAGCTCGACGCCCGTCCACTCGAAGGGGAGGAAGACCCGCTGGTCACCCTCGGCCTCGTCGCGGACGGCAACCAACGTGTGCAGGGCGGCATCCAGGAGGGCGGGGTGGATGCCGTATTCGTCGGCCTTGACGCCCTCGGGCAGGTGGACGATCCCGTACGCGGTGCTGCCGTCGCGCCACAGTTCGGTCAGGCCCTGGAAGGCCGGGCCGTAGGCGAGGCCCCGGGCGGCGAAACGGTCGTAGAAACCGTCCAGGTCGACGGACTCGGCGGCGGGGCCGAGCCAGGTGAAGGCCTCCGACTCGCCGGTTTCCTCGGCGAGTTCGCCGCTGGCGTTCAGGGTCCAGGAGTCCTCGGCCTCCTCCGGGCGGCTGTAGAGGGACACCTGGCGGCGGCCGTTCTCCAGGCCGCCGACGACGGCCTGGAGGCGGACGGCGCCTTCGAGCACGAGCGGTTCGACGAGGGCGAGTTCCTCGATACGGCCCGCGCCGACCTCACGGCCGGCGGCCAGCACCAGATCGAGGATGCCGGTACCAGGGGCGAGGACGGTGCCGAAGGCGGCGTGGTCGCGCAGCCAGGGCTGGGCGTTGGGGGCGAGGCGGCCCGTGAACAGGTGGCCCTCACCGTCCGCCAGCGCCGTGCCAGCGCCCAGCCACGGGTGCGCGGAGGCCTCCAAACCCATCGAACCCGCATCCGCCGAACCGGAGTTGACCTCGGTCCAGAAGTACTCGCGCTGGAAGGCGTAGGTGGGCAGGTCGGGGACGAAGCGGCCGTCGAGGAGCGTGGACCAGTCCACGGGCACGCCCTGGACGTGCAATTGTCCGAGGGAGCTGAGGAGTTGGTCGATGCCGCCTTCGCCTCGGGCGAGGGAGCCGACGACGACGCCGTTGTGGGCGGCGCTGCCGTCGGTCAGCGGCATCGACAGCACCGGGTGGGCGCTGACCTCGACGAACACGGTGCGGCCGTCGGCGAGCAGCTGCTCCAGGGCGCGGTCGAACCGGACGGGCTCGCGCAGGTTGCGGCACCAGTAGGCGCCGTCCAGCTCCGGGCCCTCCAGAACCCGGCCGAGGACGGTTGAATAGAACGGCACCGAGGCGCGGCCCGGAGTCAGGTCCGCGAACGCCTCCGCCAGGCCCGGCAGCAGCTGGTCCATCTGGGCACTGTGCGAGGCGTAGTCGACGTTCACCCGGCGGCAGAACACGTCCTGCTGCTGGAGGTCGGCCACCAGCGCGTCAATGGCCTCGCTCTCACCGCTGACGACGGTCGAGCCTGGCGTGTTGACGGCGGCGACGGAGAGCCGACCCTCGTAGGCCGCCAGGATCTCCTCGACCTCAGCCACGGGCCGCTCGACCAGCGCCATCCCGCCGAAGCCCGTCACCGCTCGGACGGCAGCCGAGCGCAGGGCCACCACACGCGCACCCTGCTCCAGCGGAAGGGCGCCCGAGACGACGGCCGCGACGACCTCACCCTGACTGTGACCCACAACGGCCGTCGGCTCGATGCCCCAGGACCGCCAGAGAGCCGACAGGGCGACGCCCATGGCGAACAGCGCGGGCTGGACCACGTCCACCCGGTCCACGGGCGGGTGATCACCGCCCGTGCCCGCAAGCACGTCGAGGACGGACCAGCCGGTCAGCGGCCTCAACGCTGCGTCGCAGGCCTCGACGGTCGCGCGGAAGACGGGCGACTGCTCCAACAGCGCCGCACCCATCCCGAGCCACTGGCTGCCCTGCCCCGGGTACACGAACACGACCTCGCCGGGGGTACCGGCGACGCCGACCGGCTCGCCGTCCGCCAGCGCCCGCAGCCGCGCGGCCGCCTCGACGGCCGAACCGGCGACCACGACGGCCCGGTACTCGAACTGCGTCCGGTACCGAGCGGCGGTCAGCGCCACATCCGCCAGCGAAACGGTGGAGTGCGCGTCCAGCCAGTCCGCCCACCGCGCTGCCTGCTCCCGCACCGCCACCTCGTCCCGACCGGAGAGGAGGATCGGGAGGGCGGCCGGCTGCCCCGATTCCGGGGCGGCGGTGACGGCCGGGGCCTCTTCGAGGATGAGGTGGGCGTTGGTGCCGCTGAGCCCGAAGGAGGAGACACCGGCCCGGCGGGCGCGCTCGCCGCGCTGCCACGGGGTGGAGTCCTGGAGCAGGGAGAGGCCGCTGCCGTCCCACTCGATGTGGGGGCTCGGCGTCTCCGCGTGCAGGGTGCGCGGGAGGGTGCCGTGTTCGAGGGCGAGGACCATCTTGATCACGCCGATGACGCCGGCCGCCGCCTGCGCGTGCCCGATGTTCGACTTCGACGAGCCCAGGAGAAGCGGACGCTCGGACGGACGGCCCGGGCCGAAGACCTCGGCCAGCGCGCCCGCCTCGATCGGGTCCCCGAGCGAGGTACCGGTGCCGTGCGCCTCGATCGCGTCGATGTCGGCGGGCGTCAGACGGGCGGCGGCCAGAGCATCCTGGATGACCCGCTGCTGCGACGGCCCGTTGGGGGCCGTGAGCCCCTGGCTGCGCCCGTCCTGGTTGATGGCGGTGCCCCGGATGACGGCGAGGACCCTGTCCCCGTCGCGCTCGGCGGCGGAGAGGCGCTTGAGGACCAGCACACCACAGCCCTCGGCCCACCCGGCACCGTCCGCGTCGGCACCGAAGCTCTTGCAACGACCGTCCGCCGCCATGCCCTTGAGACGGCTGAACTCCACGAACAGCGCCGGGGTGTTCATGACGGTCACCCCGCCGACGATCGCCGTCTCGCACTCCCCCTGGCGCAGGGCGGACACGGCAAGGTGCGTCGCGACGAGCGAAGAGGAACAGGCCGTGTCGACGGTCACGGCCGGGCCCTGGAGCCCGAGCGCGTACGAGACGCGGCCGGAGACGACGCTGCTCGCGTTGCCCGTGCTCACGTACCCGTCCAGCGCGTCCAGATCGTGGCCCTGCTGGTTGCCGTAGTCCGAGCTCATCGTGCCCAGGTAGACGCCCGTCCGGCTGCCCTCCAGGGCCTCCGGACGCACGCCGGCGCGCTCCAGCGCCTCCCAGGCCGTCTCCAGGACGAGCCGCTGCTGCGGGTCCATCGACTGCGCCTCGCGCGGCGAGATCCCGAAGAACGCGGCGTCGAAGCGCTCCACGTTCGCCATGAACCCGCCCTCGGTGGCGTAGCTCTTGCCGACGGCCTCCGGGTCCGGGTCGAACAGGTCGAGGCCCTGCCAGCGCTCCGGGAACCCGCCGATCGCGTCGCCGCCCGAGGCCAGCAGCTCCCAGAAGCCCTCCGGGGTGTCGATCCCGCCCGGCAGGCGGCAGGCCATCGAGACCACGGCGATCGGCTCGGTACGGGCGGCCCGCTCGGAGTCGAGCTGCTTCTCCGCCTCGACCAGCGCGGTCGCGGTGCGCCGCAGGTAGGCCTCGAGCTTCTCGACGTCGGATGTGCTGCTCATGCCGTGACTCCCAGCTTGCGGTCCAAGAACTGCAGAAGGTCTTCGGTACTGCTCCCGGACTCCAGCGCGACGGCCGGGGCCTCCGGGACGACGGCCTTCGCGAGGCCGTTCTTGAGGGCGAGGAACTGGCCGGCCAGGCCCTCGGATTCGAGTTGCAGGGGGGTCGCGGAGCGCAGCAGCTCCACGAGGTTGTCGATCAGCTCCCTGGTCAGCCGGACGCCCGGCGACTGCGGCGCGGCGCCGTCGCCGTCCACGGCCAGACGGCTCAGGACGAGGTCGGCGATGGCGGCGGGGGTCGGGTAGTCGAAGGCGAGGGTGGAGGGGAGGGTCAGTCCGGTCTCGGCGGCGAGGCGGCGGCGCAGCTCGACGGCCATGAGGGAGTCGAGGCCCAGTTCCTTGAACACCTGCTGGGCGCCCAGGGATTCGGCTCCTCCGCCGACGCCGAGGACGGTGGCGGCCTCGCGGCGGACCAGGTCCAGCAGCGTCGCCTGACGCTCGGCGACGGGCAGGACGGCGAGGCGCTCACGCAGGGCGGAGGGGGCCGCGGTGGCCCCGCCCGCGCGGCGCAGGCGGGCCCGGACGAGGGAGCGCAACAGCGGTGGCACGTCGCCACTCCTTTCCAACTCGCGACGGACGGCTGACAGTTCGAGGCGGACGGGGACGACGTGGGCGTGCGGTGTGGCGAGGGCGGCGTCCAGGGCGCGCAGGCCTTGGGCGGGGGTGAGGGCGGCGATGCCCTGGCGGCGCATGCGGGTCAGTTCGGCGTCGCCGAGGTGGGCGGTCAGGCCGGTGCCCGCCTGCTGCCACAGGCCCCAGGACAGGCTCAGGGCGGGCAGGCCTGCGGTGCGGCGCTCGGCGGCGAGGCCGTCCAGGGCGGCGTTCGCCGCCGCGTACGCGCTCTGGCCGGCACTGCCGAAGACGCCCGCTGCGGAGGAGAACAGGACGAAGGCGTCGAGGTCCAACTCCCGCGTCAGCTCGTCCAGATGGCGCGCGCCGTCCGCCTTGGGGGCGAGGACGCGGGCCAGGCGCTCCGGGGTCTGGCCGGTGAGGAGGCCGTCGTCGAGGACGGCGGCCAGGTGGAACACCGAACCGAGGTTGGTGCCGGTGACGACGGCTTCGAGCCGGGCGCGGTCGGAGGCGTCGCAGGCTTCGATACGGACGCTCTCGGCGCCCGCGTCGAGGAGGGACTGACGAATCCCGGCCGCGCCCGGGGCCTGCTCACCCTGGCGGGAGGTCAGGACCAGGTGGCGCAGGCCGTGCCGACGGACGAGGTGCTCGGCCAGCTCGCGGCCCAACTCGCCCGTCCCGCCCGTGATCAGAGCAGCCCGATCGGGGTCGAACGTGAGGGGCGACGTAGCGTCCGCTGCCGTGACACGCACCAGGCGCGGCGCGAGGATGCGACCCTCGGCGATCGCCAACTCCGGCTCGCCCGTGCTGCGCAGAGCACGCTCGACCAGCTCGGCCGATGCGTTCACCTCCAGGTCGAGCAGGCGGATCGGACGGTCCGCGTACTCCGCGCGTACCGTCCGCAGCAGGCCCAGCAGGGCACTCGCGCCGCGCGTCACGAACACCAACTCGGTGGAATCGAGGACGGTTTCGGCGGTGAGAGCCTGCGTCAGCGTGAGCGCGTCCGCCAGAGTCGCCTCGGAGAGGTCGACGACCACGGCGTGGGGGTGAGCCTCCGTGGCGAGGCGAACGACGAGCGCCTCCACGCTCTCCACCCGGCTGGTGGTGGGCAGTTCCAACCCGGAGCCGAGCACCCAGAGGTCGGCGCCGGAACGCTCCTCCAGGGTGCGCGGCTCCTGGTGGTCGAGGCGGTACAGGTGGTCGACGGTGGCACCGGCGCGGACCTGCTCGGCGGTGGCCTCGCGGATCTGCAGGCTGTCGACGGAAGCCACAAGGGCACCCGCCGGGTCCGAGACCCGGATGCGGGCGCTGGTGCCGCTCTCGTCGAGGTCGACACGGACGCGCAGTTCGGTGCTCCCGGCGGCGAAGAGTTCGACGCCCGTCCACTCGAAGGGGAGGAAGACCCGCTGGTCACCCTCGGCCTCGTCGCGGACGGCAACCAACGTGTGCAGGGCGGCGTCCAGCAGTGCCGGGTGGATGCCGTATTCGTCGGCCTTGACGCCCTCGGGCAGGCGGACGATCCCGTACGCGGTGCTGCCGTCGCGCCACAGTTCGGTCAGGCCCTGGAAGGCCGGGCCGTAGGCGAGGCCCCGGGCGGCGAAGCGGTCGTAGAACCCGTCGAGGTCGACGGGCGCGGCAGTGGGGCCGAGCCAGGTGAAGGCCTCCGACTCGCCGGTTTCCTCGGCGAGTTCACCGCTGGCGTGCAGAGTCCAGCCGTCCTCGGCCTCCTCCGGACGGCCGTGGACCGCGACCTGGCGCCGACCGCTGCCGTCCGGGGCGCTGACCGTGATCTGCAGCCGCACCAGGCCTTCGAGGACGAGCGGCTCCAGCAGGGCGAGTTCCTCCACCCGGCCCGCTCCGACCTCACGGCCGGCCGCCAGCACCAGATCGAGGACGCCCGTCCCGGGAACCAGGACGGTGCCGAAGGCGGCGTGGTCGCGCAGCCACGACTGGGCGTTGGGCGCGAGGCGGCCCGTGAACAGGTGGCCCTCGCCCTCGGCCAGGGCGGTGGCCGCGCCGAGCCAGGGATGGGTGGAGGTCTCCAGGCCCATCGCGCCGGCGTCGGCGTTGGTGGCGGCGGTCTCGGCCCAGTAGTGCTCGCGCTGGAACGCGTAGGTCGGCAGGTCGGCGACGAAGGCGCCGCCGTCCAGGACCTTCTGCCAGTCGATCTCGACACCCTGGACGTGCAACTGTCCGAGGGAGCGGAGGAGTTGGCCGATGTCGCCCTCGCCTCGGGCGAGGGAGCCGACGACGACGCCGTTGTGGGCGGCACTGCCGTCCGTCAGGGGCATCGACAGCACCGGGTGGGCGCTGACCTCGACGAACACGGTCCGGCCGTCGGCGAGGAGCTGCTCCAGCGCCCGGTCGAAGCGGACCGGCTCGCGCAGGTTGCGGCACCAGTACGCGCCGTCCAGCTCCGGACCCTCCAGGACACGGCCGAGGACCGTCGAGTAGAACGGCACCGAGGCACGCCCCGGGGTCAGGTCCGCGAAGGACTCCGCCAGGCCCGGCAGCAGCTGGTCCATCTGCGCGCTGTGGGAGGCGTAGTCGACGTTCACCCGGCGGGAGAAGGCGTTCTGCTGCTGGAGCTCCGCGACAAACCGGTCCAGCGCCTCCACCTCGCCGGATACGACCGTGGAGCCGGAGGTGTTGACGGCGGCGATCGACAACGTGCCGTCGTACGCAGCGATCAGCTCCTCGACGAGGGCCACCGGCCGCTCGACCAGCGCCATGCCGCCGGTTCCGGTCACCGCGCGGACGGCGGCGGAGCGAACGGCGACCACCTTTGCGCCTTGCTCCAGCGAGAGGGCGCCCGAGACGACGGCCGCAACCACCTCGCCCTGGCTGTGACCGACCACAGCGGTCGGCTCGACGCCCCAGGACCGCCAGAGTGCGGAGAGGGCGACACCCATCGCGAACAGCGCGGGCTGCACGACGTCCACCCGGTCGACCGGCGGGTGGTCACCGCCTGCGCCCGCAAGGACTTCGAGGACGGACCAGCCCGTCAGCGGCTTCAGCGCCTCGTCACAGGCCTCGACGGCCGTACGGAAGACGGGCGACTGCTCCAGCAGCGCCGCACCCATCCCGAGCCACTGACTGCCCTGGCCGGGGTAGACGAACACGACCTGGCCCGGGCTGCCCGCCACCCCGCTCGCCGTGACGGCGCGCAGCTGTGCGGCCGCGTCGGCGGTCGAACCGGCGACGACGACCGCGCGGTGCTCGAAGTGCGTGCGGTGGCGGGCGGCGGTCAGGGCGACGTCCGCCAGCGGGACAGTGGAATGCGCCTCCAGCCAGTCGGCCCAGCGGGCGGCCTGCTCGCGCACCGCCGCCTCGTCCCGGCCGGAGACCAGGAGCGGGACGGCCACGGGCTGCGGGGCCGGATGAGCGGCCTCGGCGACGGGCGCCTCCTCCAGGATGAGGTGGGCGTTGGTGCCGCTGAGGCCGAAGGAGGAGACGCCCGCGCGGCGCGGACGGGCGGTCCGCTCCCAGGGGGTGGGGTCCTGGAGCAGGGCGAGGCCGCTGCCGTCCCACTCGATGTGCGGGCTGGGCTCGTCGGCGTGCAGGGTGCGCGGCAGCACCCCGTGTTCCAGGGCCAGCACCATCTTGATCACGCCGATGACGCCGGCCGCCGCCTGCGCGTGCCCGATGTTCGACTTCGACGAGCCCAGGAGAAGCGGACGGCCGGACGGACGGTCCGGGCCGAACACCTCGGCCAACGCGCCCGCCTCGATCGGGTCACCCAGCGAGGTCCCCGTCCCGTGCGCCTCGATCGCGTCGATGTCGGCCGGGGTCAGTCGGGCAGCGGCCAACGCGTCCTGGATGACCCGCTGCTGCGACGGCCCGTTCGGAGCGGTGAGCCCCTGGCTGCGCCCGTCCTGGTTGATGGCGGTGCCCCGGATGACGGCGAGGACCCTGTCCCCGTCGCGCTCGGCGGCGGAGAGGCGCTTGAGGACCAGCACGCCACAGCCCTCGGCCCACCCGGCACCGTCCGCATCGGCACCGAAGCTCTTGCAACGACCGTCCGCCGCCATCCCGCGCAGCCGGCTGAACTCCACGAACAGCGCCGGGGTGTTCATGACGGTCACCCCGCCGACGATCGCTGTCTCACACTCCCCCTGCCGCAGCGCCGACACCGCGAGATGCGTCGCGACCAGCGAGGACGAGCACGCCGTGTCCACCGACACCGCCGGCCCCTGGAGCCCGAGCGCGTACGAGACGCGGCCGGAGACCACGCTGCTCGCGTAGCCCGTGCTGGTGTAGCCGTCGAGCGCGCCGAGGTCGCGGCCCTGGCGGCCGTAGTCGGAGGTCATCGTGCCGAGGTAGACGCCGGTGCGGGTGCCTTCGAGGGTGCCCGGGCGGATGCCCGCGCGCTCCAGCGCCTCCCAGGCCGTCTCCAGGACGAGCCGCTGCTGCGGGTCCATGGACTGCGCCTCGCGCGGCGAGATCCCGAAGAACGCGGCGTCGAACCGGTCGATGTCCTCCAGGAATCCACCTTCGCGGGCGTAGCTCTTGCCGACGGCCTCCGGGTCCGGGTCGAACAGGTCGAGGCCCTGCCAGCGTTCCGGGAACCCGCCGACGGCGTCGCCACCGGCGGCCAGCAGCTCCCAGAAGTCCTCGGGGGTGTCGATCCCGCCGGGCAGGCGGCAGGCCATCGAGACCACGGCGATCGGGTCCTCCGCCCCTGCGGCGAGGCGGGCCGGGGTGCGGACGGCCTTGGCGCTCAGGTCGAGGCGGTCGAGGATCAGGCCCGCGATGGCGGTGGGGGTCGGGTAGTCGAACGCCAGGGTCGACGGGAGGGTCAGCCCGGTCTCGGCGGCCAGGCGGCGGCGGAGCTCGACGGCCATGAGCGAGTCGAGGCCCAGCTCCTTGAACACCTGCTGCACACCGACGCCTTCGGGGCCGCCGACACCGAGGACGGTGGCGGCCTCGCGGCGGACCAGGTCCAGCAGCGTCGCCTGACGCTCGGCGACGGGCAGGACGGCGAGACGCTCACGCAGCTCGGACGGGGCCGCCGAGGCCGCACCCGCGCGGCGCAGGCGGGCCCGCACGAGGGAGCGCAACAGCGGCGGAACCTCGCCACCCCGCTCCAACTCGCGGCGCACCGAGCTCAGTTCGAGGCGGACGGGAACGACGTGGGCGAAGTCCGAGGCCAGGGCCGCGTCAAGGGCGCGCAGGCCCTGGGAGGCGGTGAGCGCGCCCACGCCCTGACGGCGCAGCCGCGTGATCTCCGCCTGGCCGAGCCCTGCGGTCAGGCCGGTACCCGCCTGCTGCCACAGGCCCCAGGAGAGGCTGAGGGCCGGCAGACCGGCGGCGCGCCGCCGGGCGGCGAGGGTGTCGACGAAGGCGTTGGCCGCCGCGTAGCCGCTCTGACCGGCGCTGCCGAGGACACCGGCGGCGGAGGAGAACAGGACGAAGGCGTCGAGGTTCAACTCCCGCGTCAGCGCGTCCAGGTGGCGCGCACCGTCGACCTTCGGGGCCAGCACGTGGGCGAAGCGCTCCGGGGTCTGGCCCGCGAACAGGCCGTCGTCGAGGACGGCGGCCAGGTGGAACACCGAACCGAGGTCCGTGCCGGTGACGACGGCTTCGAGCCGGGCACGGTCGGAGGCGTCGCAGGCTTCGATACGGACGCTCTCGGCGCCCGCGTCCAGGAGGGACCGGCGGATCTCCGCCGCGCCCGGGGCCTGCTCGCCCTGGCGGGAGGTCAGAACGAGGTGGCGAACGCCGTACTGGCGGACCAGGTGCTCGGCCAGCTCGCGGCCCAACTCGCCCGTCCCGCCCGTGATCAGGGCAGCCCGCGCGGGGTCGAAGGTGAGAGCTGAGGTGGCTTCGGCGGCGGTGACGCGGACCAGGCGCGGGGCGAGGATGCGGCCGTCGGCGATCGCCAACTCCGGCTCGCCCGTGCTGCGCAGAGCACGCGCGACCAGCTCCGCCGATGCGTTCGCGTCGAGGTCGAGCAGGCGGATCGGGCGGTCGGCGTACTCCGCGCGCACCGTCCGCAGCAGGCCCCACAGCGCGGCCTGGACCGCGTCGAGGCCGGTCGCGCCGCGCGTCGCGAACACCAACTCGACCGGCACGAGCGACGGTTCGGCCAGGACCCGCTGCACCAGCGGCAGGGCCTCGGCCAGCACCTCCTGCACCGGCCCGGCGTGACCGGTCAGGTCCACGGCCAGCAGTTGCGTGGCCTCGGCGAGGCCTACGGCCAGCTGGTCGGCGGACACGCTCTCGGAGCCGATCAGGCCCGCGAGTCCACCCGCGTCGCCGAGGACGAGCGAGCGTACGGAGGTCCGCTCCTCCAGGCGGCGGAGCTCCGAGAACTCCACCCGGTAGAGGTGGTCCACGGTGGCACCCGCGCGGACCTGCTCGGCCGTCGCCTCGCGCAACTGGAGGCCCTCGGCGCGCAGGACCGGCCGGCCGGTGGTGTCGGCGACCCACAGGGACAACTGCTCGTCGCGCAGTTCGACGCGCACGCGCAGTTCGGTGCTTCCGGCGGCGAACAGCTCGACGCCCGTCCACTCGAAGGGCAGGAGGACACGGTCGGCGCCCTCGGCCTGCGGCTGTGCGGCGACGAGCGTGTGGAGGGCGGCGTCCAGGAGGGCGGGGTGGATGCCGTACTCGTCGGCCTTGACGCCGTCGGGCAGGCGGACGATCCCGTACGCGGTGCTGCCGTCGCGCCACAGCTCCGTCAGGCCCTGGAAGGCCGGGCCGTAGGCGAGACCCCGAGCAGCGAAACGGTCGTAGAACCCGCCCAGGTCGACGGGCTCAGCGGCGGGGCTCAGCCACGCGAAAGCGGCCGACTCGCCCGTCTCCTCGGCGAGTTCGCCGCTGGCGTTCAGCGTCCAGGAGTCCTCGGCCTCCTCCGGGCGGCTGTAGAGGGACACCTGGCGGCGGCCGTTCTCCGGGCCGCCCACGACGACCTGGAAGCGCACCGGGCCTTCGAGGACCAGCGGCTCCAGCAGGGCGAGTTCCTCCACCCGGCCCGCGCCGACCTCACGGCCAGCCGCCAGCACCAGATCGAGGACGCCCGTCCCGGGAACCAGAACAGTGCCGAAGGCCGCGTGGTCGCGCAGCCACGGCTGGGCGTTGGGCGCGAGACGGCCCGTGAACAGGTGGCCCTCGCCCTCGGCCAGCGCCGTGCCAGCGCCCAGCCACGGGTGCGCGGAGGCCTCCAGACCCATCGAACCCGCATCCGCCGAACCCGAGCCGGCCTCCATCCAGAAGTACTCGCGCTGGAAGGCGTACGTCGGCAGGTCGGCGACGAAGGCGCCGCCGTCCAGGACCTTCTGCCAGTCGATCTCGACACCCTGGACGTGCAACTGCCCGAGGGAACGGAGGAGTTGGTCGATGCCGCCTTCGCCTCGGGCGAGGGAGGCGACGACGACGCCGTTGTGCTCGGCACTGCCGTCGGTGAGCGGCATGGAGAGGACCGGGTGGGCGCTGACCTCGACGAACACGGTGCGGCCGTCGCCGAGGAGCTGCTCCAGGGCGCGGTCGAAGCGGACCGGCTCGCGCAGGTTGCGGCACCAGTACGCGCCGTCCAGCTCCGGACCGTCCAGGACCCGACCGAGGACCGTCGAGTAGAACGGGACGACCGCCTTGGACGGCCGCAAGTCGGCGAAGGCCGAGGCCAGTTCGGGGAGCAGCTGGTCCATCTGGGCGCTGTGCGAGGCGTAGTCGACGTTCACCCGGCGGCAGAACACGTCCTGCTGCTGGAGGTCGCTGACCAGCGCATCGATCGCGCCGCTCTCACCCGAAACCACCGTCGAACCGGGCGTGTTGACGGCGGCAATCGACAACTTCCCGTCGTACGAGGCGATCAGCTCCTCGACGTCGGCCACGGGCCGCTCGACCAGCGCCATCCCGCCGAAGCCCGTCACGGCCCGGACGGCGGCCGAGCGCAGAGCGACGACGCGGGCGCCCTGCTCCAGCGAGAGGGCGCCCGAGACGACGGCCGCAACGACCTCGCCCTGACTGTGGCCCACGACGGCGGTGGGCTCGACGCCCCAGGACCGCCACAGCGCGGAGAGAGCGACACCCATCGCGAACAGCGCGGGCTGCACCACATCCACCCGGTCCACCGGCGGGTGATCCCCACCACCACCGGCCAGAACCTCCCGCACCGACCACCCGGTCAGAGGACGCAGCGCCTCGTCACAAGCCTCGACGGCCGCGCGGAAGACGGGCGACTGCTCCAGCAGCGCCGCACCCATGCCGAGCCACTGACTCCCCTGCCCCGGGTACACGAACACCACGCCACCCGGGCTGCCCGCCACCCCGCTCTCCGTGACGGCGCGCAGCTGCGCGGCCGCCTCGGCGGTCGAACCGGCGACGACGACCGCGCGGTGCTCGAACTGCGTCCGGTACCGGGCGGCGGTCAGCGCCACATCAGCCAGCGGAACCTCGCCGTGCGCGTCCAGCCAGTCCGCCCACCGCGCAGCCTGCTCCCGCACCGCCACCTCGTCCCGCCCGGAGACCAGCACCGGCACGGCCACCGGCTCAGCAGCCCCCGCGACAGAGGCAACGACAGGCGCCTCCTCGACGATCACGTGCGCGTTCGTCCCACTCAGCCCGAACGACGAGACACCGGCTCGCCGGGCCCGCTCGCCGCGCTCCCATGCCACGGCCTCCTGCACCAGCGCGAGCCCGCTCCCGTCCCATTCGACGTGCGGGCTCGGCGCCTCCGCGTGCAGGGTGCGCGGCAGCACCCCGTGCTCCAGGGCCAGCACCATCTTGATCACGCCGATGACACCGGCCGCCGCCTGCGCGTGCCCGATGTTCGACTTCGACGAACCGAGGAGAAGCGGACGGCCGGACGGACGGTCCGGGCCGAACACCTCGGCCAACGCGCCCGCCTCGATCGGGTCCCCCAGCGAGGTCCCCGTCCCGTGCGCCTCGATCGCGTCGATGTCGGCCGGAGTCAGACGGGCAGCGGCCAAAGCATCCTGGATGACCCGCTGCTGCGACGGCCCGTTCGGAGCGGTCAGCCCCTGGCTCCGCCCGTCCTGGTTGATCGCACTCCCCCGGATGACCGCGAGCACCCGGTCCCCGTCCCGCTGCGCCGCCGACAGCCGCTTGAGCAGCAGCACGCCGCAGCCCTCGGCCCAGCCCGCGCCGTCCGCGTCCGCGCCGAAGCTCTTGCACCGGCCGTCCGCCGCCATCCCGCGCAGCCTGCTGAACTCGACGAACAGCGACGGGTTGCTCATCACGGTGACGCCGCCGACCAGCGCCAGCTCGCACTCGCCCTGCCGCAGCGCGGACACGGCGAGGTGCGTGGCAACGAGCGAGGAGGAGCAGGCGGTGTCCACGGTGACGGCCGGGCCCTGGAGGCCCAGCGCGTACGAGACGCGGCCGGACACGACACTGCTGGCCTTGCCGGTGCTCACGTACCCGTCGAGGGCGTCGAGGTCCTGGCCGAGGCTGCCGTAGTCGGTGCTCATCGTGCCGAGGTAGACGCCCGTCCGGCTGCCCTCCAGGGCCTCCGGACGGACGCCGGCGCGCTCCAGCGCCTCCCAGGCCGTCTCCAGGACGAGCCGCTGCTGCGGGTCCATCGACTGGGCCTCGCGCGGGCTGATGCCGAAGAAGGCCGCGTCGAAGTGCTCGACGCCGTCCAGGAACCCGCCCTCCCGGGCGTAGCTCTTGCCGACGGCCTCCGGGTCCGGATCGAACAGGTCGAGGCCCTGCCAGCGTTCCGGGAACCCGCCAACGGCGTCGCCACCGGCGGCCAGCAGCTCCCAGAAGCCCTCGGGGGTGTCGATCCCGCCCGGCAGGCGGCAGGCCATCGAGACCACGGCGATCGGCTCGGAGCGCTGGGCCTCCAGCTCGGCCGCGCGCTTCTGCAGGGCCCGGATGGCCGGCAGCGCCTGTTCCATGCGGTCCTGGGCTGAGGTCGTCATCGGATGTCCTTTCCGCGTGTGAGCGGGAGAGAGGTGGGGGTGCGTGGGGGTGCGTGGGGTCAGAGCAGGTCGAGCCCAACGCCGAGCAGGGCGTCCAGCTCGGCGTTGAGGTCGTCGACGGACCGCTCCGGCGAGGCCGACGGGGCGGAAGGCATCGACGGGACGGCCGTGGGGGCCGCCTCCTCCTGCCGGACGAGCTCGACGAGCCGGTCGAGCAGCCCGGCGCGCTGGATCTGCTCGGCGGACAGCCGCGCCAGCGCCCAGCCGAGCGCCTCCGACGGGTCCTGCTCCGACGCCGACGCAGGGGCCGGGGGGCCGGTGAGCCCGAGCCGGTCGAGCAGCAGCGTCGCGATGGCGTCGGGCGTCGGGTGGTCGAAGGCGAGCGTGGCGGGCAGGGTGAGCCCGGTCTCGGCGGCGAGGCGGCGGCGCAGCTCGACGGCCATCAGCGAGTCGAGGCCGAGCTGCTTGAGCACCTGCCGGGGCGACAGGGTCGCGCCGCCCTTGCCGCCCAGGACCGCCGCGATCTCGCGCAGGACCGTCCCGAGCAGCGCCTCGCGCCGCTCGGCCACGGGCAGGGCGGCGAGGCGCTCCCGCAGTCCGGCCGGCTCGGCGGCCGTACGGGCCGTCGCGGCGGCGCGGCGCCGGGGTGCGGCGGGCGCGAGGGCCCTGAGCACGGCGGCGAGGCGGCCGCCCCCGTCGGCGGCCCGGCGGGCGGAGGCCAGGTCGAGCCGGACGGGCACCAGGTTCTCCGCCGGGCGGGCGAGCGCCGCGCCGAGCAGGCGCAGGCCCTGGTCGACGGGCAGCGGCGCGATGCCCTGGCGCCGCATGCGGGCCAGTTCGGCTCCGCCGAGGTGCGAGGTCATGCCGACGCCCGCCTGTTCCCACAGGCCCCAGGCGAGGCTGCTGCCGGTGCGGCCGCCCGCGCGGCGGCGGGCGGCGAGCGCGTCGAGGAAGGAGTTCGCGGCGGCGTAGACGCCCTGGCCGGCGGTGCCGAGGACACCGGCGGCCGAGGAGAACAGGACGAAGGCGTCGAGCGCCAACTCCCGTGTCAGCTCGTCCAGGTGGAGCGCGCCGGTGACCTTCGGGGCCAGGACCCGGGCGAGCCGCTCCTCGTCCTGGCCCGCCAGGAGGCCGTCGTCGAGGACGCCCGCCAGGTGGAGGACCGCAGTCCACGGAGCATCCGGACCCGCCAGAGCGAGCACCTTCTCCACGTCATCCCGCCGAGCGACATCACACGCCACCACCTGCACACTCTCCGCGCCGGCCGCCAGCAGGGCCTGCGCCGTCTCGGTCGCCCCGGGGGCGTCGGCGCCCTGCCGGGAAGTCAGTACCAGTCGCCGCACGCCGTGGCGGCGAACCAGCTCGGCAGCCACCTGGCGGCCCAACTCGCCGGTGCCGCCGGTGATCAGGACGGTGCCGTCCGGCCGGATCGCCGGGGTGGCGGCGGCCCGGTCCTGGACGCGCACCAGGCGCGGCGCCAGGGCCCGGCCCCCGCGCAGGGCGAGTTCCGGCTCGTCGGTGAGGGCCAGGGCGGCGGCCGCCTGCCCGGGGTCGTCCAGGTCCAGGTCCAGGAGGCGGATCGTCCGCTCCGGGTGCTCGGTGCGGGCGGTGCGCAGCAGGCCCTGGAGCGGGGCGTGGGCCAGGCCGGGCAGGGTGTCGCCGTCGACGGCGGCCGTGCTGCCGGAGGTCGCCCACACCAGCTCGGCACCGGCCAACCCCGGTTCGGCGAGCAGCCGTTGGAGGGTCCGCAGGGCGGCGGCCGTCAGCTGCTCCGTCCGGTCGGGATCGGCGGGCGCGGTCGCGTCGACGACCACCGTGGTCGGTGCGGGCTTCGCGCCCGCCGACGCCGTGACGTCGGCCAGGTGCGCGGCGCCCAGGCGGGCGGCGAGGGCGCCGTCGCCGCCGAGGACGACCACCGTGCCGGGCGCGGGGGTCGGGGCTGCGGCGGGCAGGGCGACCGGCTGGTACTCCACCCGGTACAAGTCCCAGGTGGCCCTGGCCAGTTGCTCGGCCTTCGCCTCGCGCAGGTTCAGGCCGCCGATCCGGGCGACCGGGCGGCCGGTGGGGTCGGCGGCCCGGAACTCGATCTGGTGGCCGCCCGTGACCTCCACCGCGTCGATGCGGACGCGGAGTTCGGTGCAGCCCGCCAGGTGGAGGTCGGCGTCGCTCCACTCGAAGGGGAGCAGCGCCGTGCCGTCCGGGGTCCGGTCGGCGACCACCGCCTGCAGCACGTGCAGGGCGGTGTCCAGCAGGGCGGGGTGCACACCGTACTCGCCGGCCGCGAGCCCCTCGGGGAGGCGGACGGTGCCGTACGCGGTGTCGCCGTCGCGCCACAGTTCGGTCAGGCCCCGGAAGGCCGGGCCGTAGGCGAGGCCCCGGGCGGCGAAGCGGTCGTAGAAGCCGTCGAGGTCGACGGGCTCGGAGGCGGGGCTCAGCCAGGCGAAGGACTCCGACTCCCCCTGCCCGTCGGCCAGTTGGCCGCTGGCGTGGAGGGTCCAGGCCTCGGTGCCGTCCTCGGGGCGGCCGTGGATCGCGATCGTGCGGCGACCCTCGGCGTCGGGTGCGCCGACCGTGACCTGGAGCCGCACCGGGCCTTCGAGGACCAGCGGCTCCGACAGGGTCAGCTCGGCGACCCGCGCCGCACCGACGGAGTCGGCGGCGGCCCAGGCGAGTTCGAGCAGGCCGGTGCCGGGGACGAGGACGGTGCCGAAGGCGGCGTGGTCGCGCAGCCAGGGCTGGGCGTCCGGGGTGAGGCGGCCGGTGAACAGGTGGCCCTCGCCCTCGGCGAGGGCGGTGGCCGCGCCGAGCCAGGGGTGGGCGGGGGTCTCCAGGCCCATCGCGCCGGGGTCGGTGGTGACGGTGGCGACCTCGGCCCAGTAGTGCTCGCGCTGGAAGGCGTAGGTGGGCAGGTCGGGGACGAAGCGGCCGTCGAGGAGCGTGGACCAGTCCACGGGCACGCCCTGGACGTGCAATTGTCCGAGGGAGCGAAGGAGTTGGTCGATGCCGCCTTCGCCTCGGGCGAGGGAGCCGACGACGACGCCGTTGTGCTCGGCACTGCCGTCGGTCAGCGGCATGGAGAGGACCGGGTGGGCGCTGACCTCGACGAACACGTTCCGGCCGTCGGCGAGCAGCTGCTCCAAGGCGCGGTCGAAGCGGACCGGCTCACGCAGGTTGCGGCACCAGTACGCGCCGTCCAGCTCCGGACCGTCCAGGACCCGACCGAGGACCGTCGAATAGAACGGGACGACCGTCTTGGACGGCTTCAAGTCGGCAAAGGCCGAGGACAGTTCGGGGAGCAGCTGGTCCATCTGGGCGCTGTGGGAGGCGTAGTCGACGTTCACCCGGCGGCAGAACACGTCCTGCTGCTGGAAGTCGCTGACCAGCGCGTCGATCGCGGCGCTCTCGCCACTGACCACCGTGGAGCCCGGGGTGTTGACGGCCGCGATCGACAACTTCCCGTCGTACGAGGCGATCAGCTCCTCGACGTCGGCCACGGGCCGCTCGACCAGCGCCATCCCGCCGAAGCCCGTCACGGCCCGGACGGCGGCCGACCGCAGGGCCACCACACGCGCACCCTGCTCCAGCGACAGCGCACCCGAGACGACGGCCGCAACGACCTCACCCTGACTGTGACCGACCACGGCCGTCGGCTCGACGCCCCAGGACCGCCACAGCGCCGACAGCGCCACACCCATCGCGAACAGCGCAGGCTGGACCACATCCACCCGGTCGACCGGCGGGTGGTCACCGCCGCCACCGGCCAGAACCTCCCGCACCGACCACCCGGTCAGAGGACGCAGCGCCTCGTCACAAGCCTCAACAGCCGCACGGAACACCGGCGACTGCTCCAGCAGCGCCGCACCCATCCCGAGCCACTGGCTGCCCTGGCCCGGGTACACGAACACGACCTCACCCGGAGTACCGGCGACACCCACCGGCTCGCCGTCCGCCAGCGCCCGCAGCCGCGCGGCCGCCTCGACGACCGAACCGGCGACGACCACGGCCCGGTGCTCGAACTGCGTCCGATACCGGGCGGCGGTCACCGCCACATCCGCCAGCGGGACGGCGGAGTGCGCGTCCAGCCAGGAGGCCCAGCGGGCAGCCTGCTCCCGCACCACCGCCTCGTCCCGCCCGGAGACCAGCACCGGCACGGCCACCGGCTGAACCGTCTCCGGGACAACCGAAGCCGCCGGAGCCTCCTCCAGGATCACGTGCGCGTTCGTCCCACTGAGCCCGAACGCCGACACCCCCGCCCGCCGGACCCGCTCCCCGCCGCGCTCCCAGGGCGTCGCCTCGTCGACGACGCGCACCGGCAGCTCGTCCCACGCGATGTTCGGGTTGCGCGGGCTGCTGTGGACGGCGGCCGGCAGCATCCCGT
Organism: Kitasatospora sp. NPDC101183; assembly: GCF_044767945.1. Lineage (NCBI taxonomy): Bacteria > Bacillati > Actinomycetota > Actinomycetes > Kitasatosporales > Streptomycetaceae > Kitasatospora > Kitasatospora sp. NPDC101183. The sequence continues at coordinate 189,043 of NZ_JBIWOW010000010.1, forward strand.
GCCGGAGGGAGGCGAGCACCTTGCAGACGCCCGCGATGCCCGCCGCCGACTCCAGGTGCCCGATGACGGCCTTGGCCGAGCCGAGCCCGAGCGGCCGGCCGGCCTCGCGGCCCTCGCCGTAGACGGCGGCCAGGGCCTGGACCTCGATCGGGTCGCCCAGCGAGGTGCCGGTGCCGTGGCACTCGACGTAGTCGACCTCGCCCGGGGCGAGCCCGGCGGCGGTGAGGGCGGCGCGCAGCACCTTCTGCTGCGAGGAGCCGTTGGGGGCGGTGATGCCGCTGCTGGCGCCGTCGTGGTTGACGGCGGTGGCGCGGACGACGCCGAGGACCTCGCGGCCCTGGGCGAGCGCGTCCGAGAGCCGCATGACGGCGACGACGCCCGCGCCCTCGCCGCGCCCGTAGCCGTCCGCGTCGGCGGAGAAGGTCTTGCTGCGGCCGTCCGGCGCGAGGGCGCGGGAGCGGCTGAGGGCGACGAAGGCGCCGGGGTCGGCGAGGACCTGGACGCCTCCGGCGAGGGCGAGTTCGCAGGTGCCGGCGCGCAGGGCCTCGCAGGCGAGGTGCAGGGCGACCAGCGAGGAGGAGCAGGCGGTGTCGACGGCCAGGGCGGGGCCCTGGAGGCCGAGGTGGTAGGCGATCCGGCCGGCGTGGAAGCTCTGGAGCCGCCCGGTGAGGGTGTACGTGTCGCGGTCGGCGCCGAGCCGGTGGTCGCCGTACTCGCCGGCCCCGGCGCCGATGAACACGCCGGTCGCCGAGTCCCGCAGGTCCCGGGGGCGGATGCCCGCGTGTTCGAGGGCGTTCCAGGCGGTTTCGAGGAGCAGCCGGTGCTGCGGGTCCATCGGCTCGGCCTCGCGCGGGCTGATGCCGAAGAAGGCGGCGTCGAAGGAGGCGACGTCACCGAGGAGGGCGGCCTCGCGCACGTAGGTGCGGCCCTCGGCCTCGGGGTCGGGGTCGTAGGCGGCGTCGATGTCGAAGCGGTCGGCGGGGATCGGCCGCAGGGTGTCGCGGCCCTCGGCGAGGACGGTCCACAGGCTGTCGAGGTCGTGGGCGTCCCCGGGCATCCGCAGGCCGACGCCCACGATGGCGATCGGCTCCTCGGAGCGGGCCGCCGGGGCGGTCCCCGTAGGGGCCTGCGCCGGGACGGGCTGCCCGAGCCGCCCGAGCAGCCAGGCGGCGGCGGCGTGCAGGTTCGGCTGGTCGTAGACCAGCGTCTTCGGCGTGGCGACGCCCGTGCGGCGCTCGATGCGGCGGCTGAGGTCGATCGCCATCATCGAGTCGAAGCCGAGGTCCTTGAACCCCCGGTCGGCGTCCAGGAAACGGGGGTTCTTGACCCCGAGGACGGCCGCGGCCTCCTCGGCGAGCAGGTCGCGCAGGTGGCCGAGCGGGTCCTGCGCGGGGAGTTCGTACGAGCCGTGGGAGGCCACCGGGGCGGCCGGCCGCTCCGCCTCCGGGACGCCGCGCAGCGCCGGGCCGTCGTACGCGACGGCGGCGCGCTCCCAGTCGATCCGGGCGGCGACCAGCGAACGGCCGCCGGCCAGGGCGGTGTCCAGGCAGGCGAGGGCGCGTTCGGCGGGCATCGGGACGAGGCCCAGGGCGTCCAGGTGGGCGCCGATCCGGCCGTCCGCCATGCCCGCCGTGGCCCAGGGGCCCCAGGCGACGGCGGTGGCGGGCAGGCCGGCGGCGCGGCGGGCCTCGGCGAGGGCGTCCAGGGCGGCATTGGCCATGGCGTAGTTGGCCTGGCCGACGTTGCCGAGGGTGCCGACGACGGAGGAGAAGAGGACGAAGGCGTCGAGGTCCGACTCCCGCGTCAGCTCGTCCAGGTGGAACGCGGCCTCCGCCTTGGGGGCGGCGACGGCGGCCAGGGCGGCCGGGTCGAGGTGGTCGACCAGCCGGTCGTCGAGGACGCCGGCGGTGTGGACGACCAGGCGCAGATCGGCACCGAACTCCTCGACGAGCCGGGCGAGTTCGGCGCGGTCGGTGACGTCGCAGGCCGGCTGGTCGACCCGGACGCCGAGCGCCTCCAGCTCGGCGCGCAGCTGCGCCGCACCCTCGGCCCCGGCACCGCGCCGGGAGGCGAGCACCAGGTGCTCGACCCCGCGTTCGGCCAGCCGTCGGGCGACGTGGGCGGCCAGGGCGCCGCTGCCACCGGTGACCAGGGCGGTGCCCCGCGCCCGCCAGGCGGCCCGGCCGGGCTCGGGGGTGTGGCGCACCAGGCGCCGGGCGCGGCGGCCGGACGGGCGCAGGGCGACCTCCTGCTCGCCGTCGGTGGCGGTCAGGGTGGCGATCAGCTGGGCGGCGACGGACTCCTGACCGTCGGTCGGGAGGTCGATCAACCCGCCCCACAGCAGGGGGTGTTCGAGAGCGACCACGCGGCCGAGGCCCCAGGCGGCGGCCTTGCGCGGCTCGGGCGCGGCGTCGCGCGCGTCGGCGCGGACGGCGCCGGAGGTGACGACCCACAGCGGGGCGCGGAGCGTCCCCTCGCCGTACGCGGCCACCAGGGCCTGGACCAGCGCGAGGGTGCGGACGGCGCCCCGGGTGACGGCCGGGTGGGCGGGGTCGGGGGTGACGTCCTCGGCGGTGAGGGCGAGGACGCCCCGGACGGTGCCGTCGGCGGTTCTCGTCGCGAACTCGGTGACAGCGGCGGCCGGTTCGGCATCGGAGGCGATCAGGTGGACGGTGCCGCCGGCCGCCTCCAGGGCGGCGGCGAGGCCGCCCGCCGCTGGGTCGCCGACCAGCAGCCAGTGGCCCTTGGCGGGCTCGTGCCCGGCCTTCGGGGTGTCCAGGGCCTGCCAGTCCTCCTGGTACAGCCAGTCGGCGACCTCCGCGCTCTCCTCACTGCGGGCCCGCCAGGTCTTCAGGTACGGCAGCAGCGGGGCCACGGTCGGGCGCAACTGCTCGGACACGCCGATCAGTTCGGCCACCTGGTCGGCCTCGCCGCGCTCCACGGCCTGCCACAGCCGCTGCTCGCCGACACCCTGCGCCGCCTTCGGACGGGCGGCGGCCGGGGCGGCGGTCAGGCGGTGGGGCTCGCGCTGAAAGGCGTACGGGGGGAGGGGGGTGGGGGTGATGTTGGCCGGGAGGGTGGGGGTCCAGTCGAGGTGCTGGCCGGTGGTGTGGAGGGTGGCGGCGGCGGTGAGGAGGGCGGTGAGCTCGTCCTCGGTGGCGCGCAGGGTCGGGACGAAGGTGGCGTCCTCGGCGCAGGCGGCGCCCATGGCGGAGAGGACTCCGGAGGGGCCACACTCCAGGAAGCGGTGGATGCCGAAGTTGCCCAATTCCTTGACCGCGTCGAGGAAGCGGACGGCCTCGCGGGCCTGGCGGGCCCAGTACTGCGGGTCGCGCACGCCCTCGCCCTCGGCCAGGTCGGCGGTCATACGGCTGCCGTCGAGGGTGCTCACCAACGGGATGCGCGGGGCTCGCAGGTCGCAGGTGGCGACCAGGGCGGTGAACTCCTCCAGCATCGCGTCCATGTGCGCACTGTGGAAGGCGTGCGACACCTCCAGGCGGCGCGTACGACGACCCGGCATCGAGGCGATGAGCCGCTCGACGGCCTCCGGGTCGCCGCTGACCACCGTCTGCGTCGGAGAGTTGACGCCCGCGACCGAGACCCGGCCCTCCAGGACGGCGAGGACCTCCTCCTCACCCGCCTCGATCGAGGCCATCGCACCGCCGCTCTCGCAGGCCTGCATCAGCCGGCCCCGCGCCACGACCAGACGCGCCGCATCGTCCAGGGACAGCACTCCCGCGACGTGAGCTGCGGCGAGTTCGCCGACCGAGTGACCGGCCACAGCGGCAGGCGTGACGCCCCAGGACTCCCAGAGGCGGAACAGCGCCACCTCCAGAGCGAACAGCGCGGGCTGAGTGAACTCCGTACGGTTCAACAGCCCCGCATCCTCGCCGAAGACGACCTCCTTCAACGGACGAGCCACATAGCCGTCCAGAGCACTCAGGACCTCGTCGAACGCCACACGGAACGCCGCATTGGACTCGTACAGACCACGCCCCATCCCCAGACGCTGACTCCCCTGACCCGTGAACAGCACAGCGAGCCCGCCCTCGACCGGCCGGCCCGACACCACGCCCGCACCCGGGCGCCCCTCGGCGACGGCCCGCAGGCCGTCGACCGCCTCCGCCGCCGTCCGGGCGACGACCACGGCGCGGTGCTCGAACCGGGTCCGGTACCGGGCGGCCGTCAGCGCCGCGCCCGCGAGGGTGGCGGGCCGGGCCTCCAGGTGGTCGGCGAGCCGGGCGGCGTTCCCGGCGAGGGCGGCCTCCGTACGGCCGGAGACGGGCAGCGCGACCGGCACCGGGCGCACCGCGTCCGGCCGGTCGAGGGAGCAACCGGCCGTCCAGAGGAGGCCGGTGAGGTCGGTGAGGGTGTCCGGGGCGGGGCGGTCGCGACGGCAGGTCGGGGCGACCACGGCGCCGTCCGGGAGCGAGCGGCGCAGCGAGTGCTCGACCACCGGGTGCGGGCCGACCTCGACCACGCACAGCGGCTCGCCGTCCGCCGCCAGCGCGGCCACGGTCTCGGCGAGGCGCATCGGCTCGCACATGTTGCGGGCCCAGTAGGCGGCGTCCAGCTCGGTGCCGTCCAGCAGGCCGGCGGTCACGGTGGACCACAGCGGCAGCTGACCGGCCCGGCCCCGGAGGCCGTCCAGGCGGCGCAGCAACTCGGGGGCGAGGGAGGAGAGTTCGGTGCTGTGCGCGGCGTAGTCGATGGCCACCCGGTGCACCCGCACCCCGGCCTCGGACAGTTCCCGCTCCAGCGCGGCCACGTCCTCGGTCCGGCCGGACACGGAGACCTGGCCGGGCGCCAGGTGCCCGGCCAGGCTCAGGCCCTCCCGCGCGGCGAGCAGCCGCTCGGCGTCGGCGCGTTCCAGCTCGCAGACCACCATGGCGCCCCGGCCGGAGGCCTGCTCGGCGACCAGCGCGGACCAGGTGCCGATGACACGGGCGCCGTCCTCCAGGCTCAACACCCCGGCGGTGACGGCGGCGGCCACCTCCCCGATGCTCTGCCCGAACACGGCGTCCGGGCGCACGCCGCGCGAGCGCAGCAGCCGCACCAGCGCGGTCTGCAGGCCGAACAGCACCGGCTGCAGGACGTCCGTCCGGCCGAGCCGGGCGGCAGAAGGGCCGGCGGAGGGGTCGGCGGTCAGCTCGTCGAGCAGGGACCATCCGGTGACCGGCCGCAGCGCGCGGTCCGCCGCCTCCAGCCCGGCCCGGAACTCCGGTTCGCCGAGGAGGTCCCGGCCCATCCCGAGCCACTGCGCACCGTGGCCGGAGAACGCGAAGACGATCCGGGGGCGGGAGGTCGGGGAGGAGGGAGTAGCGGTAGCCGCCTCGTGGAGGGCGGCGACCAGCTCGGTCTGGTGCTCGGCAGCCACGAACAGGCGGTACGGCCCGGTGCCTTCGACCAGCAGCGGCGCCGTACCGGCGCCCGCCGGGCGGGTGGCCAGCGCCCCCGCCGCCTCCGCGAGCTCCGTCTCGCTCTCCGCCGCGAGGGCGACGGCGTACCGCCCCCGCGCGCCGGGGGCCTCCTCCAGGGCCACGTGGGCGTTCGTCCCCCCGAAGCCGAAGGCGCTGACGCCCGCGTGGCGCCGCCGTGAGGAGGAGGCGGCGGGCCACGGCGAGCGGGCCGTGACCACCGACAGGCGGTTGCGGTCGAAGTCGATGTGCGGGTTGGGCGCGCCGTAGTGCAGGTTGCCCGGGATCTCCCCGTGGTGGAGGGCGAGCGCGGCCTTGAGCAGGCCCAGGACGCCCGCGGCGGGCTCCAGGTGGCCGAAGTTGGTCTTGGCGGAGCCGATCCGCAGCGCCTCGGTGCGCCCCTCGGCGAAGACGGTGCCGAGCGACTCGGCCTCGATCGGGTCGCCGAGCGGCGTCCCGGTACCGTGGGCCTCGATGTAGTCGACGTCGGCCGTCCGGACCCCGGCGTTGTGCCAGGCCTCGCGCACGACGTCGACCTGAGCCTGGGGGTTGGGGGCGGTGAGGCCGTTGGAGGCGCCGTCGTTGTTGAGGGCGGTGCCGCGGATGACGGCGTAGACGCGGTCGCCGTCGCGCAGGGCGTCGGAGAGGCGGCGCAGCACGACCACGCCGCAGCCCTCGCCGCGCACGTAGCCGTTGGCGTCGGCGGAGAAGGCGCGGCAGTGGCCGTCGGGGCTCATCGCGCCGAGCTTGGTCATGGCGACGGTGGTGTGGGGGTGCAGCATGACGTTGACGCCGCCGGCGAGGGCGAGGTCGGATTCGCCGCTGCGCAGGCTCTGGACGGCGAGGTGGGTGGCGGTGAGGGAGGAGCTGCACGCGGTGGCGACGGCCATGGCGGGGCCCTGGAGGCCGAGGGCGTAGGCGATGCGGGCGGCGGTGACGGAGCTGTCCCAGCCGGTGGCGGAGTGGGCGGTGATGGTGTCCGCGTCGGCGCCGGTGGCGAGGTGGTACTCCTGCGCCATGGTGCCGAGGAAGACGCCGGTGCGGGTGCCGGCGAGCGCGCCGGGGACGATCCGGGCGTCCTCCAGGGCCGACCAGGCGACCTCGAGGGCGAGCCGCTGCTGCGGGTCCAGGTGGGCGGCCTCGGCGGGCGAGATGCGGAAGAGGTCGGCGTCGAAGCCGTGGGCGTCGTCGAGGAAGCCGCCCCAGCGGGTGGTCATGGTGCCGGGGGTGGCCGGGTCGGCGTCGAGCCAGGCCTGGGCGTCCCAGCGGTCGGCGGGCACTTCGCGGACGGCGTCGAGGCCGTCGAGGAGGGCCTGCCAGAGCCCGCCCGCGTCCTCGACCCCGCCGGGCAGCCGGCAGCCGAGGCCGACGATGGCGACGGGCTCACCGGCGGAGGCGGCGGCAGGAGGAGCAGCAGGAGCCACGGCAGCGGACTCCCCCGCCAGGTACCGCGCGAACGCGGGCACCGTCGGGTGCTGCCAGAGCGCGTACACCGGGATCGTCCGGTCCAGCGCCCGGCCGAGCCGGGTGACGAGGGAGAGGGCCTGGACGGAGCGCAGCCCGAGGTCGTGGAAGGTGAGCCCGTCGGTCACCGACGAGGGCAGGACGGCCAGTTCCTCGGCCAGGGTGGTGCGCAGCAGGTCGGTGAGGGCCGCGACGCCGGTCGCGTCGTGCTGCCCCTTGGCGATGCTCATCATTCGTCCTTGGCGGTTGTCGGGCCGTCTGCCTGGCCGGTGCGGGCGGGCCGGGGGCGCCCCCCCGGGGGGGGGGGGGCCCCCCGGGGGGGGGGGGGGCGCCCCCGGGCGGGGTGGGCTCAGTCCCTGCGGCCCGGCGCGGCCGGTACGCCGGCGGCGAGCTTGGGGGTGCCGGCCGGGGTCTGGCCGGGGGTGGGTTCGGGGCTGAGCGGGCCGGTGCCGCCGAAGACGCGGCGCAGGTGCGGGGTGAGTCCGCGGTGGCCGGCGATCTCGCCGTAGACGGCGGCGGCGCTGGTGGGGGTGCGCGCCATGGTGCTGCGGTCGACGGAGTAGAGGCCGAAGTGGGGGCCGTAGCCCTGGAGCCATTCGAAGTTGTCCATCAGCGACCAGTGGTAGTAGCCGCGGACGTCGACGCCCTCGGCCCGGGCCCTGTCGATGGATTCGAGGGCGCGGACGATGATCTGGGAGCGGCGCTCGCCGGAGTCGGTCGCGACGCCGTTCTCGGTGACGATCAGCGGCAGGTCCGGGTAGCGGGCGGAGAAGTCCTTGAGCACCGGGTAGAGGCCGGTCGGGTCCGTCGCGTAGCCCATGGTGGGGATGACGTACGAGGGGTCGAGCGGCGGCAGGCAGGGCGCGAGGCCGCAGACGTCGACGTTGACGACCGGGAGGGTGGTCGGGCCGGGCGTGCTGCCGGGGTCGGAGACGCCGGTGCGGTCGTAGAGCTGGACGCCGAGCCAGTCCATGGTGTTCTTCCACTCGGGGTGCGGCTCGTCGTAGACGCCGTCGTCCTTGGTGGAGAAGGCGCCCTTGCGGATCGAGTCGACGAAGTTGAGCTCGAAGAAGCGGCGGAAGCGCTCGGCGGCGGCGATGTCGGCGGGGTCGTTGCTGACCTTGCCGCCCCGGACCGGGACGTACTGCTTGGCGCTGATGGTCAGGCCGACGTTGGCGGCGTGGCCGGAGCCGTCGGCGGAGACGGTGTCGTACTGCTTGATGGCCTTGTACATCGCGGCGTGCGCGTTGATGTAGTTGCGCAGCGAGACCTGGAACTTGTCCTGGTAGTGGCCGACGAGTTCGGCCTTGCCGGGCGGGCCGGCGCCGAAGGCGTGCGAGAACAGCATGTAGACCATGGGCTCGTTGAGCGTGGCCCAGTCGTCGACGCGGTCGCCGAAGCGCTGGGCGAGCACCTTGGCGTACTCGGCCATGGCCTGGACGACGAGGGGGCCGCCGACGGGGTTGTCGAGGCCGCACAGGTTGGTGTCGCCGGGGCCGTTGGCGCAGCCCGGGTCGTCGGGGTTGTCGACCCAGACGGGGTTGGCGAAGTGGTGCAGGGTGACCATCGGGTGGATGCCGTTGGCGCGCAGCTTGTCGAGCAGGTCGCTGTAGTGCTGGAGGGCGGCCTCGTCGAACTGGCCCCGCTTGGGCTCGACCCGGGCCCACTCGATGTTGAGCCGGTACGAGTCGAGGTTCATGTCCTTGATGAGGTCGACGTCGTCGAGGGCCTTGGTGTAGCCGCCGACGGCGTCGCCGACGGGCTGGGAGCGGCCCATGCCGCCTTCGGACTTCGGCTGCGTCCAGTGGTACCAGTCGGTGTTGGTGTTCTGGTCCTCGATCTGGGAGGCCGAGCTGGCGACGCCGAAGCGGAAGGAGTTCCGGCCGTCGGCGCCGGAGGCGGGTCCGAACTGCGCGAACCTGATCGAGTGGGGCGACCGGGCCTCGGCGCTGTCGGCCTCCGCCACCATGGCGGGGGCGAGCAGGGCGGCGGTGAGGGCGGCGATCGTGAGTCTCTTGGGGCGGATCACGGTCTCTTCCATGGGAGTTCGGGCGGGAAGGCCGCGAGCCCCGCACCCCGTTGCGGCGGGGTGCGGGGCTCGCGGGCCGGGAGGGGTCAGCCGAGGCGCTTGAGGTAGCCCTCGACGGCGTCGGCACCGAGGACGGAGCCGTTGGTGCCGCGGACGATGTCGCGCAGGGCGCCGACCTTCTCGGCGGTGGCCGGGTCGCCGAGGACGGCCTCGACGGCGGCGCGCAGGCTGGCGGCGGTGGTCTCCTCCTTGGGGAGGTGCTTTCCGAGGCCGAGCTCCTCGACGCGCTCGGCGGTGGCCTGCTGCTCGCTCATCTGCGGGACGACGACCATCGGCACGCCGTGGGCGAGGGACTCCATGGCGCTGTTCATGCCGCCGTGGGTGATGAACAGGGCCGCCTGGGAGAGCACGTCGAGCTGGTTGACGTGCTGGTGCACCTCGACGTTGGCGGGCAGTTCGCCGAGCGCCGCCGGGTCGGCGTGGTTGCCGATGGCCAGGACGACGCGGTACTCGCTGTCGGCGAAGGCCTCGATGGCGGCCGGGAAGAACTCGGCCCAGCCGGTGAAGGCGGTGCCCAGGGAGATGAACAGCACGGGCTTGCCGCCCGGGTTGGTCCAGCTGCCCTGGAAGGCGGAGCGGTCGCCGAGGCAGGGGCCGGTGAAGACGAAGCGCTCGTCGAAGGTGTCGCCGTCGTAGTGGAACTCGCGCGGCAGGAAGATGAGGGCCAGGTCCTCGATCTTGGTGAAGAACTCCATCGGGCCGACGCCCTCGAGGCCCACACTCGGCAGGAAGGCCGCCAGCCGGCCCATCATCTCGATGACCTCGGGGGCGATCTCGGAGGCCAGCGGGAAGCGGGACTGGATGGAGAAGACCTCGTTGGAGCCGTACGAGGGGTGCAGGCGCACGGTGGGGATGTTCCACTTGGCGCCGAGGAAGCGGGCGGCCCAGGCCATCTGGTCGTACAGGATGACGTCGGGGCGGTCGTCGCCGTAGAACTCCTCGAAGCGCTTGAGGGTCTCGACGGCCTCGTCGAAGAAGCGCAGGCCCTCGGCGGGCAGCGCCTCCGGGGTGTACGGGTGGGTGTAGTAGTCGCCGAACACCGAGGTGTAGAGGACGGGTTCGGCGCCGACGGCCTCGACGGAGGCGCGGAAGTGCTCGGTGACGGTGTACGTGACGCGGTGGCCGCGGCGGACGAGCTCCTCGACCACGGACAGGGTCGGGTTGATGTGGCCGACGGCGGGGATGTTGAAGACGGCGATGTGAGAAGACATGTGACTGTCCTTCCGTGGAACGTGGAACGGGGAGGTGCCTAGAACGGCACGTGCTTGCCGAGGGCCACGCGCAGGCAGCCGATCTGGCCGCAGTGGTACGCGTCGTGCATCTGGATGATCGCGAGGGCCTTGCCGAGGTTCTTGAGGCGGTCGTCGCCGAAGGGCTCCAGCGGGGACTCGCGGTCGAAGTCGGCGTCGGTGAGGGTGGCGACGAACGCGCGCATCCGGGCGTGGACGGCCTTGTACGTCGCGACCATCTCGTCCAGGGACGGGCTGAGCGACCAGTCCTGGTTGTCGTTGCCGGCGAAGAAGAGCGAGAACTCCTCCGTCACCAGGGACTCGGTGCCCTGGTGGAGGGTGGAGAAGTAGTCGGTGGCGCAGGTGAGGTGGCCGAGGAACCACACCAGCGGCTTGTGCGGGGCGGGGGCGAGGCGGGCGCTCCGGTCGTCGAAGTCCTCGGCGAGCTGGAGCACCATCTCGTGCGCCAGGTCGTAGTGGTGGAGGAGGTGGTCGGTCAGCGAGGTGCTTCTGCTCTCGGTGGCGGTGGACATCTGTGCTCCTTGGCTCTGTCCTTCGGCTGCTGCTCAGTCGAGGGATTCGTACGGGCTGACCGGGCCGCGGACGGCGTCCAGGCGGGCCCTGGCCTCGTCGAAGGTGGGGAGCACCGAGGTCTCGTCGACCTCCCAGTTGGTGCCCTCCCAGTCGTACATCAGCTCCTTCACCCGGCGGGCCGCGGCGAGGTGCGGGGTGGAGGTGAGGAAGCCCAACAGGGCCGCCTCGTCCTCCCAGATGGAGAGGGATCGGGTGCTGTTCCAGGACTCCTCGGAGATCGCCAGGGTCACGGCCAACAGACCGGGGCGGACGTACAGTTCGGCGAGGATCGCCTGGTTCAGCTCGATCGCGGCCGGTTCGTGGCCGGGCTTGGGCCAGCCGACGGAGGTCGCGATCAGGTGCGTGCCGCGGATGGGCTCCTTGAGGAGTCCGGTGGCCTCGTCGATCACCGGCCCGGCCCAGGGGGCCACCACGGTGAGGTCGGACTCGTCCCCGGCCGCGAAGCCGTGCAGGGAGGTGGGGAGGGGGCGCCGCTCGGTCATCGCGGGCTCACCGTCCTTTCTGAATGACGGAGTTCAGCCCTTGCGGCGGACGATCAGCTTCTTGATCTCGGCGACCTGGAGGTGCTGGGCGACCACCTCGGGGGTGCCGACGAGTTCGAGGTCGCCGAGGACGGGGAGCACCGCGCGCAGGATGGCCCGCAGCTGGAGCCGGGCGAGGTTGGCGCCGAGGCAGATGTGCTCGCCGTAACCGCCGAAGGAGAAGTGCGGGTTGGCGGTGCGGGTGATGTCGAAGCGGTACGGGTCGGGGAAGGCGTCGCCGTCCCGGTTGGCCGCCGGGTACCACATGACGACGGTCTCGCCCTTGCGGATGACCTGGCCGCGGATCTCGGTGTCCTGGGTGCAGGTGCGGGCGAAGTGGATGGCGATGGAGGTCCAGCGCAGGATCTCCTCGACCGCGCTGTCCACCAGCGCCGGGTTGGCGCGCAGCTTGGCCAGCTCCTCCGGGTGCTCCAGGAGGGCCTGGATGCCGCCGGCGGTGGCGTTGCGGGTGGTGCCGTTGCCCGCGACGAGCAGGTTGAAGACGGTGTAGAGGATCTCGTGGAACTTCAGCGCCTCGCCGTTGATCCGGGCGGCGACGAGGCGGCTGAGCACGTCGGTGCCGGTGCCGTCGGAGGCGGCCATGCGCTCCTGGACGAGGGTGGCGACGTACTGGTTGAGGGCGCTGATGTTGCGGACGAACGCGGCCTCCGCGTCCTCGCCCTCCAGCTGGTAGTCCGGGTCGGCCGAACCGACCGTGCCCTCCGTCCAGTTGAAGACGTCGTCCCAGTCGGCGTGCGGGGCGCCGACCATCTCGCAGATCGCGGCGACGGGCAGCCGGGCGGAGAGGTGCTTGGCGACGTCGGCCTCGCCGAAGCCGTCGAGGCGCTCCATGAACTGCCGGACGTAGCCGGCGGCCAGCTCGTCGAAGCGGTTCTCCAGGGCGGCCATCGCCTTGGGGGTGAAGCAGGGCGTCATGATCTGCCGGAACTGGCGGTGGCGCGGCGGGTCCATCCAGCTGAGCGCCGGCGGGTCGTCCGGGCTGTGGCCGAACATCGCGGCCCGCTCCTCGAGTTGGCGCTCGAACATGTCGACGGCGTCGGGGGTGTCGACGGTGACGCGCTGGGCGCTGGAGAAGATCTGCGGGTTGCGCGAGACCCAGGCGACGTCCTCGTGGCGGGTCAGGACCCAGAACGGCTCGAAGCCGGGCCGCTGGTACCAGAAGACCGGCGCCTCGCGGCGCAGCAGGTCGAACTCCTCGTAGGGGTACCCGCGTTCGGCGTACGCCTGCTCGCTGGTGATGTCCAGGGTGTCCAGGGTGAGCACGGTGGCTTCCTCCGCTCTATCGGGGGGTGTGCTGGCGCAGGAAGGCCAGGATCGAAGCGGTCTCGGGCTGGTCGGCCTCCGGCAGGACGGCCTGCGGGGCCTCGTGGACGATCCGCTTGGCCAGGCCGGCCGGGTGCTCGGCGTCCTCGCCGGGCAGGACGAGCATCGGGGCCGGGAACTCGGCCATCCACGGCTCGGGGACGGAGAAGTAGGCGGAGCCGTCCGGCCAGAGGCCGTCGCGGAAGCGGACCAGCAGGGTGATGTAGTTCTCGCGGCGGACGGCGCCGATCTCGGCGCGGAACTCCTCGTCGTCGTGCAGGCGCTGGGCGAACGGCCCGGCGGCCGGGTTGTCGGCGAAGCGGCCGTTCTGCGATGCGGCGGCGACCACCCCGGCGACGCCCTCGGCGCGCGGGTGGCGCATGGCCTCGTCGAAGGGGCGGAAGTAGGTGCCCAGGGTGTTGGAGTCGTCCCGGCCGACGGGGCGGTCGCAGACCACGGAGCGGACGCGCGCGGGCGCGTCCTGGGCGAGGCGCCAGGCGTGGACGCAGCCGCTGCCGGCGGCGAGCAGGTGGGCCTGCTCGACGCCGAGTTCGTCCAGGACGGCGAGCTGGTCGGCCGAGGTCCGGGCGTAGTCGAAGGGCAGCGCGGGGGCGTGGCTGGCACCGGCGTGGCGCTGGTCCATCACGATCACCCGGAAGTGCGCGGCGAGTTCGCGCACCGGGTGGTACGGGTGGGCGTCCCAGGAGGCCGCCTCGCTGCTGACCCCGCCGGGGGCGAGCAGCAGCACGGGGAAGCCCTCGCCGTGGACCTGGTAGTGAATGCGCGCCCCGTCCGGGCGCAGGATCTCGGGCATCGGTGTCTCCTCGGACGTTCAGTGGGCGACGGCGACCGGGGCGGCCTGTGTGTGGGTCAGGGCCGTGATGGTCTCGGTGAGTTCGGCGGCCAGGGCCGCGGGGTTCTCGATCGGGGCGGCGTGGGTGCCGAGCACCCCGCTGCGGGTGTACGGGCCCTCGGTGAGCGCCTCCCAGGCGTCCAGGGCGTGCTCGGGCAGCACCGGGTCGTCGGTGCCGGCCACGGCGCGGACCGGGATGCGCAGCGGGGCGCGGTCGAGGTGGCGCAGGGCGGCCCGGTGGTTCTCCGCCAGGGTGACGTCGGTGCGCAGCCGCACCAGGTACTCGGCGAGCAACTCCTCGCTGTCCAGGACCTGTTCGGGCAGCAGCCCGGCGAACAGGGCGGCCGCCTCGGCGGTCGGCAGGGTGTCCAGGGCGTCGGCCGAGTCGGTGAGCCGGCGCAGGCCCTCGGTCGGTTCGGCCTGCGGCGGGATGCCGCAGGCGGCGACCAGGGCGAGCGGCGGCGCGGCCGGCTGGTCCGCGAGGCGGTGGGCCAGCTCCCAGGCCAGCCAGGAGCCCTGGCTGTGCCCGTAGAGCACGGCGGGGGCGTCGAGGCGGGCGCTGACGGCGGCGGCGACCCGGTCGGCGAGCAGCATCATGTCGGTGACGGGCTGTTCGCCGGTGCGGCCGTCGCGGCCGGGCAGCTGGACGGCGACGAGTTCGACGTCCTCGGGCAGGTGCCGGGCCAGCGGGATGTGGCCGGCGCTGGTGCCGCCCATGCCCGCCATGGCGAAGACCCGGGCGCGGGGCCGATCGGTTCCGGGCACGGGGGCCGCCGGCTTGAGGACCCGCAGCCAGCCGGTGTCCTGCGCCTGCGGGGCCGGCTCGACACCGGAGCCGTCGGAGGGCAGCAGCTGATCCAGCAGGAACCGGGCCAGGCCCGCGCAGCTGCCGGCCCGCACGATGGTGTCGGTGGTGAAGGCGACGCCGGTGCGGCGGGCGAGCTGCCCGCGCAGGGTGACGGCCATCAGCGAGTCCAACCCCAGCTGCTGGAGCGGCTGTTCGGCCGGGACGGCCTGCGGGGCGAGGCCGAGGACGGGGGCCGTCTCGGCGGTGACCAGCTCGGTGAGCAGGGCCAGCCCCGCCGCCGGGTCGCCGACCGCGAGCCTTTGGCGCAGGTCGCGTCCGGCGCCCTCGTCGGCGGCGGGTGCGGCGGGCGCGAGGGCCTCGCGGGCCTGCGGGACGGTGTCGACCAGCGGACGCGGCCGGGCGGCGGCGTACAGCGGGGCGAAGACCGTCCAGTCGATGTCCGCGACCCCGGCCGAGGGCATCCCTGCGGCCAGTACCTGGCCGAGGGCGTGCAGGGCGCGGTCGGCGGCGATGGGCCGGTGGCCGCGCGAGCGGTACGTCCGCTCGGCCTCGGCGCTCATCATGCCGCCGCCGGCCCAGCCGCCCCAGTGCACCACGGTGGCGGCCAGGCCCCGGGCGTGCCGGTGGCGGGCGAGGGCGTCCAGGGCGGTGTTGGCGGCGCCGTACGCGGCCTGGCCCGCTCCGCCCCACAGGCTCGCCCCGCTGCCGTACAGCAGGAAGGCGTCCAGGGGGCGGTCGGCGAGCAGGTCGTGCAGGTGGCGGGCGCCGTGGGCCTTGCCGGCCAGCTCCTCGTCGGCGGCCTCGGGGGTGAGGTCGTCGACGGCGGTCATCCGGGAGACCCCGGCGAGGTGGGCGACCACGCGCAGCGGCTCGGCGTGGGTGTCGAGCGCGGCGAGCAGGCCCTCCAGGGCCGTGCGGTCGGCGAGGTCGCAGACCGCGAGGTCGAGCCCGGTGCCGAGCGCCGCGAGCTCCTCGCGCAGGGCGTCCAGCTCCGGCGTGGAGCGGGCGGTGCGGGTGGCGAGGACGACGCGGCGGGTGCCGCGCCCGGCCAGCCAGCGGGCCAGGTGGCGGCCGAGCGCCCCGGTGCCGCCGGTGATCAGCGCGGTGCCGGTGGTGTTCCAGGCGCCGCCGCCGAGCCGGGTGCGGTGCAGGCGGCGGACGTGGCGGCCCTCGGGCCGCAGCGTCGCCTCGTCCTCGCCGTCCCCGGCGGCGAGGGCCGCCACCAGCGCCTGCTGCCAGCCCTCGTAGGGCTGCGCGGGCAGGTCGATCGTGCCGCCCCAGCGGTCGGGGGCCTCCAGGGTGAGGACCCGGCCGAGGCCGGTGACCAGCGCCTGCGGGTGGTTCGGGGCCTCCTCGCCGTCGAGGGCGGTGGCGCCCCGGGTGACGGCCCACACGGGGGCGGGGCAGCCGGTGTCGCCGAGGGCCTGGACGAGGGCGAGCAGCCGGTGGAAGCCGCGCTCGTCGGCGCCCTCACCGGGCAGGGCGAGCAGCCCGGCCAGCGGCGGCAGCGCCGCGAGGGCGGCCGCCAGGGCGGCGCGGTCCTCGGCGGCGGGCAGCCGGTGGACGGTGGCCCCGGCGGCGGTGAGCGCCTCGGCGACGCCCTGTGCCGGGGCCGGCTCGACCAGCGCCCAGTGGCCGCTCATCGCCGGGTTCCCCGGCGCCTCGGCCGGTTCGCGGCGCTCGGTGTACAGCCAGTCGGCCGTGGCCGCCTCGGCCTGTCGGCCCCGGTGCCAGGCGGCGAGCAGCGGCAGCAGCTCCTCCAGCCGTGCCGCCGACTCCGGTGGGGCGTCGAGGAGTTCGACGATCCGTCCGGCCTCGCCGTCGGCGACGGCCTGCCAGAACGCGTCGTCCGTGGCGGCCCCGGCGGCGGCCCGCTTGGGCTCGGCCCAGTGTCGGGAGCGCTGGAAGGCGTACCCGGGCAGCTCGATCTGCGGGCCGGTGCCGTCGAGCGCGGCCGGCCAGTCCACCGGGTGGCCCTGGACGTGCAGCGCCCCGAGGGTGCGGTGCAGCTGGTCGAGGCCGCCGTGGCGGCGGCGCAGGGTGTCGACGACGACGGCGCCCTCGGCGAGCCCGCCGTCGGTGAGCGGCCCGGCCAGCACCGGGTGCGGGCTGACCTCGACGAACACCTGGTGCCCGGTGCGCAGCAGTTCGCGCTGGGCGAGGTCCAGGCGGACGGGCTCGCGCAGGTTCCGGCACCAGTAGGCGGCGCCCAGCTCCCGGCCGTCCAGCAGGGCGCCGGTGACGGTGGAGTAGAACGGCACCTCGGCCTCGCGCGGGACCAGGTCGGCCAGTTCGGCGGCCAGGCCCGGCAGGATCGCGTCCATCTGGGCGCTGTGCGAGGCGACGGCGGCGTTGAGCTTGCCGCAGATCACGTCCCGGTCGTCGAGGTCGAAGAGCAGGTCGTTGATCGCGTCGACGTCCCCCGAGACGGCCGTGGATCCGGCCGTGTTGACGGCGGCCAGCGAGATCCGCCCGTCGTAGCGGGCGAGGTGGCCGAGCACCTCCTCGACGGGCAGTTCGACGACGGCCATCTCGCCGAGCCCGGTGCGGGAGAGCAGGGCCCGGCTGCGCAGCGCGACGATCCTGGCGCCCTCCTCGACGGTGAGCGCCCCGGCGACGACGGCCGCGGCGACCTCGCCCTGGCTGTGGCCGACCACGGCGGCGGGCTCCAGCCCGCGTTCGCGCCAGGCGGCGGCCAGGCCGAGGTACATCGCGTACATCGCGGGCTGCACCACGTCGAGCCGGTCCAGCGGCAGTTCGGCGGCGGCGCCCGTCCCGGCGAGCAGCTCGGAGACCGGCCGGTCCAGGTACGGGGCGAAGGCCCGGTCGCAGTCGGCCACGACGGCCCGGAAGGCCGGGCTCTCGTCGAGCAGGTCGCGGCCCATGGCGGGCCACTGGCTGCCCTGGCCGGGGAAGACGAACACGGCCTTGCCCAGGCGCCGGGCCCCGCCCTCGGTGACCAGCCGGTGCGGACGGCCTTCGGCCAGCGCGGTGAGCCCGTCGACGAGTTCGGCGTTGCTGCCGGCGAGGACGGCGGCCCGGGCGGCGAAGTGCGTCCGGCGGGTGGCGGCGGGCCCGGCCACGGCGGCCGGGGTGAGCTCCGGGCGCTCGGCCAGGTGGGCGGCCCAGCGGCGGGCCTGGGCGCGCAGCGCCGTCTCGTCCCGGGCGGAGAGCACGACGGGCCGTACGCCGTCGGCGGGTGCGGGCGGGGCGGCGGGGCCCTGCTCCAGCACCAGGTGGGCGTTGGTCCCGCCGATGCCGAAGGAGGAGACCCCGGCCCGGCGCGGGCCCTCGCCCGTCCAGGGCCGCAGTTCGGTGGCGACCTCGAACAGGCCGGTGTCCAGGCCGAGTTCGGGGTTGGGCCGGGTGTAGTGCAGGCTCGGGACGAGTTCGCCGTGGTGGAGCATCAGCACGGCCTTGATCAGGCCGGCGATGCCCGCGGTGGCGTCGGCGTGGCCGATGTTGCTCTTGACGGAGCCCAGCGCGCAGGGCGCGGTGCGCCCGGCGGCGCCGAAGACCTGCTGGAGCGCCTGCACCTCGATCGGGTCGCCGAGCGCGGTGGCGGTGCCGTGCGCCTCGACGTAGCCGACGGTGTCCGGGGTGACGCCGGCGGCGGCCTGCGCCTCGGCGATCACGGCGGCCTGCCCGGCCGCGCTGGGCGCGGTGAAGCCGACCTTGTCGGCGCCGTCGTTGTTGACGGCGCTGCCGCGGATCACCGCGTACACCGTGTCGCCGTTGGCGACGGCGTCGGAGAGGCGGCGCAGGACCAGCACGCCGACGCCGTTGCCGGGGACGGTGCCGCCGCCCTCGGCGTCGAAGGCGCGGCAGGCGCCGTCCGGGGAGGCGACCAGGCCCGGCTGGTACAGGTAGCCGGACTTGAGCGGGAAGGTCAGCGAGGCGGCGCCGACGAGCGCCGCGTCGGACTCGCCGCGCAGCAGGCTCTCGCGCGCCAGGTGGGCGGCGACCAGGCCGGTGGAGCAGGCGGTCTGCACGGTCAGCGCCGGGCCGCGCAGGTCCAGCTTGTGGGCGACGCGGGTGGCCAGGTAGTCGTTCTTGCCGCCGATCATCGCCCGGTAGAAGGCGGACATGTCCTCGGGGTCGGCGCCCTGGTAGCCGCCGTAGCCGGAGCCGCCGAAGACGGCGATCCGGCCGTCGAAGCCGCGCGGCGGCAGGCCGGCGTGCTCCAGCGCCTCCCAGGCGCACTCCAGGAACAGCCGGTGCTGCGGGTCCATCGCCTCGGCCTCGGCCGGGGAGCAGTCGAAGAAGGCGGCGTCGAACAGGTCGGCGCCGTCGACGTACCCCTTGGCGCGGACGTAGTCGGGGCGGGCGAGCAGCGCCTCGGGGACGCCGGCCTCGCGCAGCTCCTGCTCGGTGAAGTGGCTGACCGACTCGACGCCGCCCCGCAGGTTGGCCCAGAAGGCGGCCAGGTCGGGGGCGCCGGGCAGGCGGCAGGAGAGGCCGACGACGGCGACCGCGTCGTCCTCGGGCCGCACGACGGCCCGGACGGCGGGGGCGGCCGCCGGCTGTTCGCCGCCGAGGTGGGCGGCGAGGCGGCGCACCGTCGGGTGGTGGAAGACGGTGGACAGCGGGAACTCCCGGCCGAGTTCCGCGCACAGCTCGCGGTGGGCCTGGAGGGCGGTCATCGAGGTGCCGCCGAGCTCGAAGAAGCCCCGGTCGGGGTCGACCTCGGCGACGCCCAGCGCCCGGGCCCAGGCGGCGGCGACCAGGGCCTGGACGTCGGTGGTGTCCTCGGCCTCGGCGACGGCCTGCGGCGCGGCGGGCAGCCGCAGCAGGGCGTTGCGGTCGACCTTGCCGTTGGGCGTGTGCGGCAGCTCCGCCATCCGGACGAGCCGGCCGGGCACGGCGTGGGCGGGCAGCCGCCCGGCGAGGTGCGCGGCGAGCTGCCGCTCGTCGGCGGCCGCGCCCTCGGTGGCGGGCACCCAGTAGAGCGTGAGCCGGGGGTCGTTCTCGACGTCCTCGCGCACCACGGCGCTGCACTCGACGACGGCCGGGTGCTCCCCGGCGACGGTGTCGACCTCGCCGAGCTCGATCCGGTGGCCGCGCAGCTTGACCTGGGCGTCGATGCGGCCGCAGAACTCCAGGCTGCCGTCGGCGCGGTGGCGCACCAGGTCGCCCGTGCGGTACATCCGGGCGCCCTCGCGGCCCGCGTACGGGTCGGCGGTGAAGCGCTCGGCGGTCAACTCGGGCCGCTCGTGGTAGCCCTGGGCGACGCCGAGGCCGCCGATCCACAGCTCGCCCCGGGTGCCGCGCGGCACTCGCCGGCCGTGCCGGTCGAGCACGTGGAAGAGGGTGTTGAGGACGGGCGTGCCGAGCGAGACCTCGCCGCGCTCCAGCGCACCGGCCTCCAGGGCCCAGGTGGCGGACCAGACGGTGGTCTCGGTCGGGCCGTACATGTTGACGACCTCGCCCGGGCAGAGCGCCGCCAGCTTGCGGGCCAGGCCCCGGTCGAGGGCCTCGCCGCCGACCAGCATCCAGCGCAGGCCGCCGATCAGGGCGCGGCCCTCGGCGTCGGCGAGCAGCATCCGGGCGTAGGAGGGGGTGCACTGCAGGTGGGTGGGGGCCAGGCGGCGGTGGGCGGCCCAGTCGGCGGTGCTGCCGGCGGCGACCACGACGCGGTAGCCCCGGGTGAGGGTCCACAGCAGTTCGAGGGTGGAGATGTCGAAGGAGAGGCTGGTGACGGCGAGCCAGGTGTCGCCCGGGCCGCCGCCGATCCGCTCGTCCATGGCGCGGCAGAAGTTGGCGAACTGGACGTGCTCGATCCGTACGCCCTTGGGGCGGCCGGTGGAGCCGGAGGTGTAGATCAGGTAGGCGAGGTCCTCGGGCGCCGGGCCGTCGAACTCCCCGTCCGCCAGGGCGGTTCCGGGCGCGACGACGGTCAGGTGGGCCCAGCGCTCGACGGCGGTGGCGGAGACCACCACGGCCAGTCCGCTGTCCTCGACCATGTGGTCCAGGTGCGCGGACGGGTAGTTGGGGTCGAGCGACAGGTACGCCCCGCCGGCCGCCCAGACGGCCAGGACGGCGACCACGAGGTCCGTCCCGCGCGGCAGGTGCACCCCGACGGGGGTGCCCTGGCCGACGCCGGCGGCCTGCAGCTCCAGGGCCAACCCGCCTGCCCGGGCGAGCAGTTCGGCGTACGTCCACGCGGCCTCGCCGTCCGTGACGGCGACGGCCTCCGGGGTGCGGGCGGCCTGCGCCAGGATCAGCTCGTACGCGGTCGGCCGGTCGGCGTCGCTGGGCTCGACGGTGCCGGCCCGCTCCTCCAGCCAGGCCAGCTCGGCGGCGCCCAGCACCTCCAGGTCCGCGAGGGCGGCCTCGGGGCGGCGGACGAACTCGGTGAGCAGCCGCTCGAATCCGGCCGCCAGCCGCTCGGCGCCGTCCGCGTCCAGCACCCGCGGCAGGTACTCCAGTTCGGCGCGCAGCCCGTCCCCGCTCGGGGCGAGGGTGAGGCCCAGCTCGAACTTGGAGGCCCCGCGCACATTGCCCGCCGGGCTGCCGGTCGTCGGCAGCCGCCAGGCCTGCGATCCCTCGCCCACGGTGGGCAGTTCGGCGCTGCCGTAGTTGAACACCGCGCGGAACAGCGGGTTCTCCTCGCCGTTGCGCTCGGCGCCGACGGCCTGGACGAGCCGGCTCAGCGGCACGCCCTGGTGCTCGGCGACGGCGGCGACCTTCTCGCCCATGGCGGCCAGCAGGCCGCTCACGGTGGGCTCGCCGGTCAGGTCGCAGCGCAGCGGCAGGGTGTTGACCAGGAAGCCCACCACGCCCTCGGAGCCGGGGAGTTGGCGGTTGGCCCAGACGGTTCCCAGGCTGAAGTCGGCCTGGTCGCAGGTGCGGGCGAGCAGCGCGGCGAAGGCGCTGACCAGCACGGTGTACGGCGTCACCGAGGTGCGGGCGGCCAGCGCCTCGACCTCGGCGCGCAGTGCGGCCGGCAGGGTGAAGTAGTGCGTGTCCCCGCCCTGTTCCGGCTGTTCGGCGCTCTCGGGCCCGGGCGGGAACTCCAGCCGGGGCGCACCGGCCAGTTCGGCGGTGAAGTGGCGCAGCCCCTCCTCGAAGCGGCCCTCCAAGGCGGCGGTGCGCTCCCAGGCGGCGAGGTCGCCGAGGTGGTGCTCGACCGGGGCGGCCCCGGGCTCGGCACCGGTGGCGAACGCCCGGTAGGCGGCGTGGAGTTCGTGCAGCAGCAGGGTCAGCGACCAGCCGTCGACGACGGCGTGGTGCAGGGTGAGGCAGATCAGCTGCGCACCCTCGGGCCCGGTGAGGACGGTGCAGCGGGCGAGCGAGGGGCCGCCCAGGTCGAACGGGGCCAACTCCTCGGCGCGGGCGGCGGTTTCGAGGTCCTGAACCTCGGCCCACTCCAGCGGGATCGAGGCCGACTCGCCGACCAGCTGCACGAGTTCGCCCCCGCGCAGGGCCAGGCCGGTGCGCAGCGCCTCGTGCCGCCCGGCCAGGTGGTCGAGGGCCCGCCCGAAGGCCGTACGGTCCAGCGGGCCCTCGACGGAGAGCTTCAGCGCCACGTGGTACTGGGCGGTGCCGGGGTGCAGCTGCTCCAGGAACCAGAGGCGCCGCTGGCCCTCGGTGGCCGGGTGGACGTCCCGCCGCGCGGAGCGCTCCAGCCGGGCGCCGGCCGGGGCGGCGGGCAGCTCGCCGAGGGCGTGCTCCAGCAGGTAGCCGGTGACGGCCCGGGCGGTGGGGTGGTGCAGGGTCAGGTTCGCGGGCAGGGTGGCGCCGGTGAGCTCGGTCAGGCGGTTGCGCAGCCGCAGCGCCATCAGCGAGTCCATGCCGAGGTCGCGGAAGCGCCGGTCGGCCTCCACCGGCTCGACGGTGCCGAGCAGGGCGGCCACCTCGCGCAGGACGGTCTCCTCCAGCGGACGGGCCCGCTCCTCGGCGGGCAGCGCGGCCAGCCGGGCGCGCAGCCCGTCCGCCGGCGCCTGCTCCACCACGGGGGCGGTGCCGCTGAGGACGGCGGCCGGGGCCTGGGCGTCCACCCAGTAGCGGCGGCGCTGGAAGGCGTAGGTGGGCAGGCCGACGCCCTGGCCCGCCGGGCGGTGGCCGAGCACGGGCGCCCAGTCCACCGGGTGGCCGTGGCCGTGCAGGGCGGCGAGCTGCTGGAGCACCTGGGCGGTGCCGCCGCGCCCGCGCTGGAGGGTGCCGACGACGACGCCGTTGGTGGCGGCGGTGGCGCCGGTCAGCGGGATGCCGAGCACCGGGTGCGGGCTGACCTCGACGAACACGCCGCAGCCGGCGGCCGTCAGCGAGCGCAGGGCGAGGTCCAGGCGGACGGTCTCGCGGAGGTTGCGGCACCAGTACGCGGCGTCCAGGGACTCCCCGGGCAGCACCGTGCCGGTGACCGTCGAGTAGAACGGCACCTGCCCGGGGCGCGGGGCCAGGCCCGCCAGGTCGGCGGCCAGGCCCGGCAGGACCGGGTCCATGTGGCGGCTGTGGCCGGCCGCGTCGGAGGGGATGCGGCGGCAGTAGACGTCCCCGTCGGCCATCGCGGTGAGCAGGTGCTCGACGGCCTCGGCGTCCCCGGAGACGACGGTGGAGGTCTCGGTGTTGATGACGGCGATGGACAGCGCGCCCTCGTACGGCTCGATCAGCGCGGCGACCCGCTCGGCGGGCAGCTCGACCAGCGCCATGCCGCCCTTGCCGCTGCACTCGAGCAGCAGCGCCCGGCTGCGCAGGGCGACGAGCTTCGCGCCCTCCTCGACGGTGAGCGCCCCGGCGACGACGGCCGCGGGCACCTCGCCCTGGCTGCTGCCGACCACGGCGGCGGGCTCCACGCCCAGGGACCGCCAGACGGCGGCCAGGCCGACCATCACGGCGAACAGGGCGGGCTGCAGGACGTCGATCCGCTCGAAGTCGGGCAGGCCCGCGGTGTCGGACCCGGCCAGGAGGTCGCGCACCGACCAGCCGGTGTGCGGGCGCAGCGCGGCGTCGCACTCCTCGATCGCGGCGCGGAACACGGCGGACTCGGCGAGCAGGGCGCGGCCCATCTCGGGCCACTGGCTGCCCTGGCCGGGGAAGACGAACACGGCCTGGCCGCGCGGCGCCGAACGGCCCTGGACCAGCTCGCGCGGGGCGGCGCCCTCGGCGAGGGCGCGCAGGCCCAGCGCCGCCTCGGCGGTGGAGGCGGCGGTGACGGCGGCGCGGTGCTCCAGGTGGGTGCGGTGCAGGGCGGCGGTGCGGGCCAGGTCGAGCAGGCCGGTGCCCGGGTGGGCGTCGAGCCAGTCGGCCCAGCGGGCGGCCTGGGCGCGCAGGGCCTGCGGGGTCTGGGCGGAGAGCAGCACGGGGTACCCGTCGGCGGGGACGGCCGGCTGCTGCTCCTCCTGCTGGGATTCCGTCGAGGGCGCCTCTTCGAGCACCAGGTGCGCGTTGGTGCCGCTGATGCCGAAGGAGGAGATCCCGGCCCGGCGCGGGCGCTCGCCGCGCGGCCAGTCGGCGGCCTCGGCGAGCAGCTCGATGCCGGCCTCGGCCCAGGCGATGTGCGGGCTGGGCTCCTCCACGTGCAGGGTGCGCGGCAGCGCCTGGTGCTGGAGGGCGAGCACCATCTTGATCACGCCGAGCACGCCGGCGGCGGCCTGGGAGTGGCCGATGTTGGACTTGCCGGAGCCCAGGCGCAGCGGCTGCCCGGCCGGGCGGCCGGGGCCGAAGACCTCGGCGAGCGCCCCGGCCTCGATCGGGTCGCCCAGACGGGTGCCGGTGCCGTGCGCCTCGATCGCGTCGATGTCGGCGGGGGTGAGCCGGGCGGCGGCCAGCGCCTCGCGGATCACGCGCTGCTGGGCGGGGCCGTTGGGGGCGGTGAGGCCCTGGCTGCGGCCGTCCTGGTTGGTCGCGGAGCCGCGGATGACGGCGAGCACGGTGTCGCCGTCGCGGCGGGCGGCGGAGAGGGTCTTGAGCAGCACCATGCCGCAGCCCTCGGCCCAGCCGCCGCCGTCCGCGTCGGCGGAGAAGCTCTTGCTGCGCCCGTCCGGGGACATGGCGCGCAGCCGGCTGGACTCGACGAACAGCACGGGGGTGTTCATCACGGTGACGCCGCCGGCCAGCGCCTGGTCGCACTCGCCGCTGCGCAGCGCGGCGCAGGCCAGGTGGATGGCCACCAGCGAGGAGGAGCAGGCGGTGTCGACGGTGACGGCCGGGCCCTGGAGGCCCAGGGTGTACGAGACGCGGCCGGAGATGACGCTGCTGGAGATGCCGGTGCCCTGGTAGCCGTCGAGGGACTCCAGGGCGGCCTGGGTGGTGGCGTAGTCGGAGCGCATCGCGCCCAGGTAGACGCCGGTGCGGCTGGTGCCGAGCGGGCCGGGGCGCTGCCCGGCCCGCTCCAGGGCCTCCCAGGCCGTCTCCAGGGCGAGCCGCTGCTGCGGTTCCATGGCGAGGGCCTCGCGCGGGGAGACGCCGAACAGCTCGGCGTCGAACTCCTCGATGCCGTGCAGGAACCCGCCCTCGCGGGCGTAGCTCTTGCCGGCCGCCTCCGGGTCCGGGTCGTACAGGTCCAGGTGCGCCCAGCGCTCGGGCAGCGGGCCGATCAGGTCCTCGCCCGCGGCCAGCACCTCCCAGTACCGCTCGGGGGTGGCGGCGCCGCCGGGGAGCCGGCAGGCCATCGAGACGATCGCGATCGGCTCCGTCCGGCTGTGCTCCAACTCCTGGTTGCGCTGCTGAAGTTGCAGGACGGCCGCCATGGCGCGGCGGAGCCGGTCCTCGTTCGCGTTCTCGTTCATCTCTGAGCCATCCGTCTCGTCTCCCAAGCCGAGCGCGTGCGCCGGTCCCCCGTCTCGTCGTCCCGGGGCGGCGTCAGTCCTTCGCGAGGACCGTCATGTACGGCGGGTCGTCCTGGACCCGCGAGAAGTCGTTCTCCAGCACGGACACGCCGTCGGGCCGATCCAGCTGTTCCGCCCGCTCCGGCTCGCGGAACCCGGAGAACTTGTAGGTGATGTACATCGTCCGGTTGCGGTCGGTCGGGACGAACTCGGCGCGCAGCCGAACCCCCGCCGAACTCGCCTTCCGGATCAGGTGGTTGAGCAGGACGGCGCCGACACCGCGGGCCATCACCCGGCAGGACATCAGCAGCAGCTTGACCGTCCAGACCCCGGCGCCGCGCTCGACGAGGGCGAGGCCGATGGTGCCGTAGCCGCCGTACACGTCCTCCAGCTCGGCGACCAGCAGATCGTGGTCGGGCGAGGTACGGAAGGCGTCCAACTCCTCGTAGGAGTAGGTGTACCCGGTCGCGTTGAGCTGGTTGGTGCGGACGGTCAGCTCCTCGGCCCGCTGGAGGTCCTCCTCCTGCGCGGGCGCGATGGTGAAGCGCATCGCCAGCTTGGCGAGGAACTCCTCCGAGGTGCCCCGGTGGCCCTCCTCGGCCTGCTTGCGCTGCTCGTCGGCCCGGTACAGCCCGCGCCGGGCGCGGGAGTCGGCGGTGACGAACCGCGGGTTCATCCGCGGCAGTTCGGTGATCGACGCGGCCTCGGCGGCGTCCACGCACAGCACCTGCGGGTGGGCGAAGGCGACTTCGTCCCGCTCGAAGGGCTGGTCGTCGACGAAGGCCAGCGTGTCGATGCCGATGTTGAGCCGGCGGGCGATCTCCGCGACGGCCTCGGACTTGCTGCCCCAGCCGATCTGCGGGTGCAGGAAGTAGTCGGCGAGGCCGAGTTCGGCCAGCTTGGCCATCGCGGTGTCGTGGTCGTTGCGGCTGGCGACCGAGTGCAGGATGCCGCGCTCGTCGAGGGTGCGGATCGCCTCCAGCACGGCCTCGCGGGGCCGCACCTCGCCGTCCTCCAGCAGCACCCCGTCCCACAGGGTGTCGTCGAGGTCCCACACCACGCATTTCACCGTCATCGGTCTCTCCCTCGTTCGGCCCGGACCGGGCGGCGGGCCCGGGCGGACTCCTGGAACGCGTACTCGGCCAGGCCCACCTGGTGGAGCTGGGTGCTGCCCTCGATGACCTCCATGACCCGGGCGTCGCCGAGCAGCCGCTGGACGGGGTAGTCCGGGCCGCAGCCGTTGGCGCCGTGGATCTGCACCGCGTCGGAGGCGGCGCGGACGGCGGCGGTGGCGGCGAAGTACTTGGCGGTGGAGGCGGCGGCCAGCGCCCCCGGGTCGCGGGCGTCGCGCAGCCGGCCCGCTTCCAGGCAGAGCAGCCTGGCGGCCTGCCGGTCCGCGTACATCGCGCTGATCATGCGGCGGACCAGTTGGTGGTCCCGGATCGGCGCCCCGAAGGTCTCGCGCCGCTCCGCGTAGTCGACGCTCGCGGCGAGGGCGGCGTCGAGGATGCCCACCGCGCCCCAGGCGACGGTGTAGCGGCCGAGGTCGAGGGCGGCCCCGGCCACGTGCGAGACGCCTAGGCCGGGGCGGCCGAGCAGGTGGTCGGCGGGCACCTCGCAGCCGTCGAACCACACGTCGGCGGTCATCGAGGCGCGGATGCCGATCAGCCCGGTGATCAGGCCGGTGCGCAGGCCCGGGGTGCCGCGCTCGACGAGCACGGCGGTGGGGCCCTCGGCGGTGCGGCCGACCACCAGGAACAGGTCGGCCGTCTCGCCGTAGGTGATCCAGCGCTTGTGGCCGTCCAGCCGCCAGCCGTTCTCCGTCCGGGTCAGGGCGGTGGTGACGGCGGCGGCGTCGCTGCCGGCCCCCGGCTCGGAGACGGCCAGCGCGGCCGTCACCTCGCCGGTGGCCAGCCGGGGCAGCCAGCGCTCGCGCTGCTCCCGGCTGCCCCAGCGGCCGATGGCGTGGGCCACCATGGTGTGGACGGTGAGCAGGCTGCGCACGGAGGAGCAGGCGCGGCCCAGCTCCCCCGCCAGCAGGCCGAGTTGGACGGCGTCCCGGCCCTGGCCGCCGTACTCGGCGGGGATCGCCAGGCCCATCCAGCCGGTGTCGGCCAGGGCCTTGATCACGGCGGGCGGGGTGTTCTGCTCGCGGTGGAACTCCTCCGCGTGCGGGGCGATCTCGGCGTCGGCGAAGGCCCGGAACTCCTCCAGCGCCTCTTTCTGACTCCGCGTCAGGAATCCGGCGCTGCTCACGAGGCCGGGACGACAGCCAGCTTGCGGCCGACGAACGCCTCCAGGGCGCCGATCGAGCGGAAGTTGTCGAGCTCCAGGTCCTCGTTCTCGACGGTCACGCCGAACTCGTGCTCGACGAAGGTGACCAGCTGCATCGCGAACATCGAGCTGACGAAGCCCAGCTTGAAGAGGTCGTCGTCGTCCTTGAGGTCCGTCACCGGGAAGAAGCCGGAGAGGTAGTGGGCGATCCGGGCCTTGGCGTCGGTGGCCATGGTTGCGGGTCCTGTCCTGTGTGGGGGTTCGGTCAGTGGTAGCTGTGGAAGCCCTGGCCGCTCTTACGGCCGAGCAGGCCCGCGGCGACCATCTTCTTGAGCAGGGGCGCGGGCCGGTACTTGTCGTCGTTGAAGCTCTCGTAGAGCACCTCGACGGACTTGAGGATGGTGTCCAGGCCGATCAGGTCGGCGGTGGCCAGCGGGCCCATCTTGTGGTCGAAGCAGGTGCGGAAGATCCGGTCGATGTCCTCGGCGCTCGCGACGCCGTCCTGGACGAGGAAGACGGCTTCGTTGACCGTCAGCATCAGCACGCGGTTGGAGACAAAGCCCGGCACGTCCTCGACGACGATGCAGTCCTTGCCCATGCCGGCCAGGAAGCGGCGCGCGGCCTCGATCGTCTCCGGCGTGGTGTGGTAGCCGCGGATGACCTCGACCATCGGCTTCATCGGCACCGGGTTCATGAAGTGCATGCCGACGACCTGCCGCGGGCGGCCCGTCACGGAGCCGACCCGGGTGATCGAGATCGCCGAGGTGTTCACCGCGAACACCACCTCGGGGCGGCAGATCGCGTCGAGGCGGCGGTACACCTCCTCCTTGATGCCCCAGTCCTCGGTGGTGTTCTCCACCACGAAGTCCGCGGCGGCGAGGCGCTCGTAGTCCAGGGTGAACTCGATGCGGCCCATCACCTCGGCCACGTCCACCGCGCTGCCCGGGTTGAGCAGCCGGAACGCCCGCAGGCTGGTGCGCAGTTCGGACTGCGCCCGCGCCAGGACGTCCTCGGAGACGTCCACCAGGACCACCCGGTGGCCCGTCTGCGCCAGGTTCTGCGCGACACCGACACCCATGACTCCGGCGCCGACGACGCCGACGGTTGCGAATTCCATGCCCGGTCCCCCTACTTGGCTTCGCCACGCGTGGCGTAGATGTTGAAGATGTCGGTGCCTCGGTACAGCTCGTCCTGCTCGGCGAGCACGCTGAAGCCGTGGCCGGCCAGCAGCTCCGTCAGCCGGGCCACGCGGCCGTCGCCGTCGTGCGCCTCCAGCACCATCTGCCGGATCTTCGGCCAGTCCTCGTCGGCGATGCCGTCGATGACCTGCTGCTCGCTCTTCTGCACGTCGATCTTGATCAGGTCGATCCGCTCGATGCCCTGCTCGCGGATCACCGCGCTCAGCGGACGCAGCGTCGCCGTGAACGGGATCGCCTCGAAGCGGACGTCCATCAACTCCTCGGCGTACGCGGCCAGCTGGTCGATCTCCTCGACCGCCTCCGCCTCGCCCGCCTCGCGCTGGTTGGCGATGATCGTGCGCAGGTTGTGCTTCTCCTCCGCCTCGTCCGGGTGGAAGGAGGACATGCCCGAGGAGCGCGGGTAGAAGGTGAACTCGGCGGTGCCCTCGGCGTCGGAGGCGCCCGCGTGGATCAGGGTGGCGTTCACGCCGTGGTCGGCGACGTTGCGGCCGAGCAGCTCGAACATCGGCGGGGCCGGCTCGAAGGTGTAGACCTTCACGTCCTTGGCCTCGTAGTGCGCGAACAGCGTGAACAGGCCGATGTTGCCGCCCACGTCGACGACGGTGGCGCCGTCCTCGATGGTGATGCCGTGCTTGGCGTAGGTGCGGTGGTCGAAGATGTCCTCGTAGAAGTGCTTGGTCTCCGACTCGTTCTGGTGCGTGATCCAGAGGCCGTTCGGCAGTTGGAAGCGCGGGCGCTCGGCGCTGCCCGTCTCCGAGGTCGCCGCCTCGGTCGACACCTCCTCGCCGCTGCGCAGCGCGTCGATGACGGCGGCCATCTTGGCGACGGTCGGGGTCTCGTACACCTGACGCAGCGTCAGCTCCACGCCGAAGGCGCGGGTCACGCGCAGCAGCAGGCGGGTGGCGAGCAGCGAGTTGCCGCCGACCTCGAAGAAGCTGACGTCGACGGGGATCTCGTCGACGGGCAGCAGCTTGACCCACAGCTCGGCCAGCGTGCGCTCGGTGCCGGTCAGTTCGGCGTCGTTGTTTCCGGCCTTCTCGCCGTTCAACTTCGCGAGCGCCTCCCGCAGCACCTCGGTGTCGTCACGGCTCTCCAGCGGGTGCCGCATCGAGGCGACCACGCCGGCGCCGCTGCCCCGGGCGCCGGTGGCCAGGCTGCTGAGCGTCTGGCCCGGGCCCGCCTCCAGCAGGGTCCTCTCCGCTCCGAACTCGCGCAGCCCGTCCGCGAACCGGACCGGGCTGATGAGGTGCTGCGCCCAGTAGCCGGGGTCGGTGGCCTGGGCGTCGGTGATCCAGGTGCCCGTCACGTTGGAGACGTACGGGATCCTCGGCGCGCTCAGCGTCAGGCCCTCGGCCAGCGCCGTGACCTGCTCGACCAGCGGGCGCATCATCGCCGAGTGGAAGGCGTGGGTCGAGCGGACGGGGCGCACGACCACGCCCTCGCCGCGCAGGCGCTCCTGCAGCGCCTCGACGTCCTCGGCGGGGCCGGCGACCACGCAGAACTCGGGGCCGTTGACGGCCGACAGCGACAGCCGCTCGCCCAGCAGGCCGCCCAGCTTCTCCTCGGACAGCATCACGGCGAGCATCCGGCCGGTCGGCGCCGCCTCGATCAGCTTGGCGCGGCGGGCGACGAGCGTGAGCGAGTCCTCCAGGGACAGCACCCCGGCCAGACAGGCGGCCACGTACTCGCCCAGGCTGTACCCGATCATCGCCTCGGGCTCGACGCCCCAGGAGGCCCACAGCTTGGCGAGCGCGTACTCGACGGCGAACAGCGCCGGCTGAGCCACCTCCGTACGGTTCAGGCGGCGCTCCTGCTCACTCTCCTCGGGCTCGCCCCGGCCGAGCATCCGGCGCAGGTCGAGCTCGGGGGCCTCGTCTCTGGAGGCCTCCTCGCTGAAGAGGACGCTCCGAAGATCGAGCCCGAGCTCGGGCTCCAGCAGCTCGGCGCAGCGGTCCAGCTCGGTGCGGAACACCGGGTGGTCGCGGTAGAGGTCCCGGCCCATGTCGAGGTAATGGTCACCGAGGCCGGGGAACATGAAGACGGTCATGCCACTCCTTGGACAAGGAAGCGAAAGATGCGATCTGCGATCGACGCGGAAGCGGATCGCTCGGCTCGAAAAGAAGTTCCGGAGCCCCGGTTGGGCACACTTCACCAACCCTGGAAACAGCTTCTTGGCTCGGCCGGAATTTGTCAAGCGCGAATTTTTCGGGGAATCTCGAAGGATTCCGGAAACACCTCTGGCCGACCATCTCCGAATTCCTTCGGAAACGACCGGCAAGAGGTTTTATGTATTCTCACCCGAGAGTGTCGAGAACATCCTGCGGGTGGTAGTGGACGCGCCCGCAGACCTTGTAGCGGCGCCAGGAGTGCTTGTTCGCGAGCCAGTAGACGGTGCCGCTGGGGACCTTCCAGAGCGTCACGATGTCAGAGACGCTGAAGCCCTCCTCGGCGGGCGCAAGCTGCTCCATCGTTCCGTTGGCCATGTGTGCTCCTTGGTGTGGGTGCAGCGGATCAGCGAGCCGGCGCGCGAGTCCTGCGGGCGCAGCACGGCTTCGAGCTCGCCCGGGCAGCCGTCCTCCGGGCAGCGTGAGACGGTGATGCGGCGGATCGGTACGGCGGTTTCCAGGCGCTGTATCCGGGAGAACGCGCGGAACAGCTCGTTGGCGAATTCACCGACCGCCGGATGCCGGTCGATCCAGTTCCGGTGACGCAGCAGGAATTCCGCCATCGCGGGCACCGTACGGTCCGGAGCGGAAACGCTCCGCTCGTCGACGACCAATTGTGCCCAGGCCGCCAGGAATCCCCGGACATTCGCCCGGGCCTCGACGGCACCGCTGTTCAGCGGAATTCCGATGTTGCGTCCGCCGGAAACCCGCTCCACCTGCTTCGACTGGGCGTTCAGCAGTCCGTCGCTCGCCCGGTACAGCTGGGGCAGCCGGCCGAGCCGGTGGTGCACCCCGTTCCGGCAGGGGCGGCACAGCAGCGAGCCCGGATCGGCGGGGCGGGGCTGCGGCTCGCCGCCCTCGGGGTCGCGGCCGCAGCCAACCGCGACGCAGGTCCTGGTGGTCAGTTCAGTGCGCACTGCTGTCCTCCCTCCGGACCGAGCAGCCCGTGCCGGACGACACCCAGTCCTCGGACCAACGCGATCTCGTACAGCCGGCTGGCCAGCGCCACCTCCAGCCCGGGCACCCCCTGGAGGTCGACCAGCACGCTCTCCCCCGCGAACTCCCACCCGGCACGCGGCCGGCGCAGCAACTCCCCGAGCGCCACCGGCTCCGGCGCGGGCCGCGAGGCCCGGCCGACCCGCACGGTCTCGGCGACGGCGACCGGACGCGGAACGTCCGTGATCACCCGGCCGACCGCCCGCGTCAACTCCTCCGTCGGAGCGTGCCCGGTGGCGTTCACCACGACGGCGCCGCGCGCCAGCATCCCCAGGTCGACCTGCCGGTGCACGGCCTCGTCGACCCCGGGAGCCAGCACGACCAGATCCGTCCCGAGCAACGCCCGGTCCAGCTCGACCGGCCGGGAGAGCATCAGCCCCCGCTCGGCCGCGTGCGCCGCCAACTTCGGTGTCGGCCAGCCCTGTTCACCCTCCCCGGGCCACAGGGCCACCTCCCCGAGGTTGACCACGTGGTTCACCAGCGCCGTCAGCAGCCCGGCCACCGGAGCCCCGGTCCCGATCACCGTCGCCGTCGCCACCCGCGCGGCCAGCAACTCCCTCGCCGCCAGCGCCGTCAGGGCAGCCACCGCGAGCGACCGCAGAACCGTCCGGGGCAGCACACACACCCCGCCCACCCGCTCGTCCTGCAGCATCACCCGGTCCGGCCGTTCCGCCGGAGTCAGCCGACTCCCGCGCCGCAGATCCGGGCTCTCCGCTCCCAGAACGCTGCGACGCAGCGCCTCCGAAGCCAGTGCCACCAGATCCGCGTCGCCGAAGGCGACGAGACAGTCGCGCTCGTCGATCTCCACCGTCGCGTAGCCCATCGGACGTGCCCTCCCTCTCGCCATGTGCCGGTTCCCTCCGCAGGACACACCATGGCCGGGCCACCTATCCGGGGCCTATCGAGCGGGAGGAGTGAGGACCAATAGCGATCCGATGGCGCCCCGATAGCCGTCGGCCTCAGGCAGCTTCGACCCGCTCCAACACAGCACCGTCCGGCCGCCCGAGCCACACCAACCGCGCGGTGACCCCCGGCTGCCGACCGAAGTAGCGGATGGCCCGCTCGGGCGAGGCAAGGGTCATCCGCAGGCGCCCGTCCACACCGATCACGTGCACCGGCCCACCGTCCACGGCGAGCCCCCACGCCACCACCCACCCGTCCGCGTCCGCGAGACCTTCACCCCGCACCTGGACGACGGCGAACAGCAGGTGTTGCGCGACGGCGGATTCGGCGAGGGCCGTCGCCGGTCGCGCCCAGGAAGCGCCCCGCGCCCTGAAGCAGCGGGCCGCGTCACCGGAGGCGGTGACGCGGCCGGGGTGACGCCGGGCGGGGTCAGGGGCGGCGGGAGGGGAGGGCGGAGGCGGGGATCAGGGCGAGGGCGAGGAGGGTGGCGGCGAGGGCGTAGGTGAGGCGGAAGCCGGTGGGGGTGGTGCCGCAGGTGGTGAGGAGGACGGAGAGGAGGGCCGTGCCCGCGGAGGCGCAGATCTGGGAGTTGATGCTCAGGGCGGTGCTCGCCGCGGCCAGGCGGTCGGCGGGGAGGTGGCGGGTGGCGGTGGTCATCGTCGGCATCAGGGTGATGCCCGCGCCGACGCCCATCAGCATCGCCGCGGCGACGACCCGCCAGGCGGGCACGCCGTCCGTCCCGACCTGGAGGGCCGTCAGGGCCATGCCGAGGGACCCGAGCACGATGCCGAACCGGATCAGGCGTCGCGGCGAGGCGCGGTCGACGCGGCGGGAGGCGATCTGCATGGTGACGCCGACCGCCAGGCCGACCGGGGCGCCGAGGAGTCCGGCCGCCGTGGCGCTCAGGCCGCGGGCCTGCTGCCAGTACATCGGGGCGAGCAGCATCGATCCGAAGTACCCGCTGATGAAGAGGGCCAGGGTGCCCGCGCCGGCGGCGAAGGAGCGGTGGCGCAGCAGGCGCAGGTCGAGCAGCGGGTCGGCGGCCGTCAGGGCCCGGCGGACGAAGGCGGCCGCGAGGGTGGCGCCGGCGAGGGCGGGCAGGAGGGTGCCGGGGGCGGTGAAGTCGCCCTGTTCTCCGCCGCGGGCCAGGCCGAAGAGCAGCAGGGCGAGGCCTGGGGAGAGCAGCAGCAGGCCGGGGACGTCGAGCCTGGGCGGCGCGGGGGCCGTAGGCCGCGGCGGGTCGGGCCGGAGCAGCCTGGCGGCGAGGAGGAGGGCCACCGCGCCGACGGGCAGGTTGACGAGGAAGATCCAGTGCCAGGAGGCGGTGTCGAGCAGCCAGCCGCCGAGGGCGGGGCCGATCACCGGGCCCGCCAGGACGGGCAGTCCGAGCAGGGCCATCGCCCGACCGAGGCGGGCCCGGTCGGCGATGCGCATCACCATCGCCATGCCGACCGGGGTGAGCAGGCCGCCGCCGAGCCCCTGGACGGCCCGGAAGGCGATGAGGCTGCCTGCGTCCCAGGCGCACGCGGCGAGGAGGGAGCCGAGGATGAAGAGGGTGAGAGCAGTCAGGTAGGTGCGCTTGGCCCCGAAGCGGCCCATCGCCCAGGCGGCGGTGGGGATGACGGCGGCGAGCGCGAGGGTGTAGGCGGTGGCCGTCCACTGGACGGTCGTCAGCGGGGCGTGGAGCTCCTCGGAGAGGCTGCGCAGCGCGACGTTGACGATCGTCATGTCGAGGACGGACATGACCGAGCCGGTGATGACGACGGCGAGGGTGCGGTTGAGCCCGGCGGAGAGGCCCGGCGGCGGTTCCTCCGGGGCTCGGACGGCCTGTTCGGCCTGTTCGGGGGATCGGCTGGCGACCACGGCCCGGCCGCCTCAGCCCTGGTAGGGGCGGGTGGCGCGGGCGGAGCGCAAGGTCCGCCCCCACCAGGCGAGTTGGCCGAGCATGCCCTTGGCGGCCCCCTCGCAGACGGCGGCGTCGCGCGGTGTGCCGTCCTCGGCGAGGCCGGACCACGGGCCGTGCAGGCTGACCGAGTCCCGCACCGTGACGGCGTGCAACTCGGCGAAGACCAGCCGCAGTTGCTCGACCGCGCGCAGGCCGCCGCCGAGGCCGCCGTACGAGACGAAGCCGACCGGCTTGGCCTGCCACTCGATGCGGTGCCAGTCGATGAGGTTCTTCAGAGCGGCCGGGAAGCTGTGGTTGTACTCGGGGGTGACGACGACGAAGGCGTCGGCGGCGTCCAGGCGGGGCGACACGTCCGCGAGGGCGGCGGCGGCCTCCGGGGTCGGGGAGCCGCCCCAGCCGGGCATGACGAGCGGCAGGGGGACGTCGGCGAGGTCGACGACGTCCAGCTCCAGGCCGGGGACGCCCTCGGCGGTGCCGAGGAACCAGTCGGTGACGGCCCGGCCGTGGCGGCCTTCGCGGACGCTGCCGAGAATGACGGCCACGCGAAGCGGGGCGTTCCCGGCGGTCTCGGTGCCAGTCTCCGGGGTGGTGGTGGCAGGCATGACGGTGTCCCCCTCCTGAGGCGGGTCGGCCGCCCGGTGCGGCCCCCTCCGGTAAACTACAACGATGGTTGCAGAAATTACAACGGCCGTTGTAATCGATGAGGAGGAGGGCACAGTGGGCGACAACCGGACCGGGGCGGACGCGGCACCCGAGGAGGTCTCACCCCGGAAACTGGCGAAGCGGCGCGCCATGGCCGGCGCGGCCTGCACGGTCTTCGCGCGCGAGGGCTACACCCGCGCCTCCGTCGACGCGCTGGCGGCCGCCGCCGACATCTCGACGCGCACCCTGTACAACCACTTCCCCGGCGGTAAGGCCGAGCTCTTCCGCGCCGTCGTCACCTGGACCTCCGGCGAGGTGCGGGACACCCAGATCGCCCGGATCCACGCCCTGGTGGACCCCGGCCGGCCGCCCCGCCCGGAGGACCTCGAACGGGATCTCGTCGCCCTCGCCCGCGCCCTCGTCGGCATGATGGCCGACTTCCCGGACCACTTCGCCCTCGTCCGCCACATCCACGCCGAGGCCGACCACGTACCGCCGGAGCTGCTGGACGCCTGGCGGGAGGCGGGCCCCCGGCCCACCGGGCGGGCCCTCGCCGAGGCGATGACCGTCCTCGCCGGCGCCGGGCTGATCGACGTCCACGGGGACGCGGCCACGGCGGCCGCCCACTTCACGGCCCTGATCTCGCACGCGATCGTGCAGCTGTCGCACTACGGGGTCCTGCCGCTGCCGCAGGAGGAGACCGACCACCTGATCGACACCGGCGTCGCAGCGTTCCTCCGCGCCTACCGGGCCGGGTGACGCACGACGGGCGCCCGCTCGGGGTGAGCGGGTGCCCGGGAGCCGAACGGCTCAGGCCAGTTCGCCGCGGAGCATGATGCGGCGGCCGAAGAGTTCGTCCTTGAGGCGGTCGGCCTCGGGGGCGGCGATGTCGGCCAGCAGGTGTTGGGCGGCGGCGAGTTCGGCGAGGGCGGTGGTGGGGTCGCCGGTGGCGCCGTGGACGTCGGCGAGGGCGAAGCGGGTCTTGCCGTGCCAGAGGGCGGAGCCGAGGTCGGCGAAGATGGCGGCGGCGGCCTCGAGTTGGGTGCGGGCGGCGAGGAGGCTGCCGGCGGCGAGGGCGATGGAGCCGAGGGAGTAGAGGGACTGGGCCTCGACGGTGCGTTCGCCGACCTGTTTGGCGAGGGTGACGGCCTGGAGGAAGACCGCCTCGGCCTGGGTGGTGCGGCCCTCGCCCCAGTGCACGAGGCCGAGGCCGTAGAGGGCGTGGGACTCGCCGATGCGGTCGTTGGACTTGCGGACGAGCCGCAGGACCCAGTTGAAGGCCTGGTTGGCGAGTTCGAGGGTGTCGGTCTTGAGGTAGAGCTCGCCGAGGCGGTAGATGACCTGTGCCTCGACGCGCAGGCAGCCGGTCTCGCGGCAGATGGCCAGTGCGGAGTTGAGCATCTCGCGGGCGGTGTCGTGCTCGGCGGCGTCCATGCGGACCTTGGCGATGCTGCACAGCACGTGCGCCTCGCCGATCTTGTCGCCGAGTTCACGCAGGTCGGCGAGGACGACGGTGTACTTGTCCATCATCGCCCCGTGGTCGCCGCGCAGCCGGTCGACGAAGGCCATGTTGCGCAGGACCAGGGCGGCGCCGTGGCGCTCGCCCCCGGTGGTGAAGGCCTCCAGGGCGGGCAGGAAGCAGCCGTCCGCCTCGGCGAGGCGCTTCTGGAACATGTGCAGGGTGCCGAGGGAGTAGCGCATGGCGGCCAGGCCGCGGGTGTTGCCCGTGCGTTCGACGAGGGCGAGGGCGGCCTCGGAGGTCTCGCGCCAGTCGTCGAAGTAGCCCTTGGTCTCGAAGAGGGTGACGGAGGTGAGGGCGAGGTCCCAGCAGAGTTCGTCGAGTTCGAGGTCGGCGGCCTGGTGGACGGCGGCGACGAGGGCGCGGCGCTCGGTCTCCCACCAGGACATCGGGTTCTTGAGCAGGTCGTCGAGCTCGTCCTCGGGCAGGTACCAGCGCTCGCCGGTGCCGTGCAGGACGGTGTAGTCGCCGCCGTACTCGCGCCGGTGGCACTCCTCGGCGAGGGTCGTCCAGGCGGCGAGGACCCGGCGCAGGGCGCGGTCGGCCTCCTCGGCCTGGTCGGTCTCGGCGAGGCGCTCGCGGGCGTAGATCTTGATGAGGTCGTGGAAGCGGTAGCGCGGCGCGTCCTCGCCGGGGAAGGTGAGGACGTCGAGGAGCTGGGCGTCGACGAGTTCCTCGACGATGTCCTCGGCGGTGGGCAGGTCGACGTCGAGGAGGGCGGCGGCCGTCCAGCCGGCGAAGTCGCTGGCCCGGGGCAGGGCGAAGAGCCGGAACAGCCGCTGGGCGTCGGGGCCGAGGGCGCGGTAGGCGAGGGCGATGTTGGAGCGCAGTTCCAGGCCGCCGTGGGCGAGTTCGTCGAGGCGACCGGCTTCGGAGCGCAGCCGCTGGACGAGCCGGTTGATGCGCCAGTGCGGGCGGCAGGCGAGCCGGGCGCCGGCGATGCGCAGGGCGAGCGGCAGGCCGGCGCAGAAGTTGGCGAGTTCGACGGCGGCGGGCAGTTCCCGGGCGACGCGCTCGCGCCCGGCGATGCGCGACAGCAGTTCGACGGAGAGGTCCTCGGTGAAGAGGTCGAGGTTGACGCGGCGGATGCCGGGCAGGCCGCTGAGCCGGGAGCGGCTGGTGACGATCACCGCGCAGCTGCCGCTGCCGGGCATGAGGTCGCGCAGCAGCGGCTCGTCCGGGACGTCGTCGAGCACGACGAGCACCCGCTGCCCGGCGAGGCGGCTGCGGTAGAGGGCCTTGCGCTCCTCCAGGTCGTCGGGCACCGAGT
Source organism: Kitasatospora sp. NPDC101183 (assembly GCF_044767945.1). Taxonomy (NCBI): domain Bacteria; kingdom Bacillati; phylum Actinomycetota; class Actinomycetes; order Kitasatosporales; family Streptomycetaceae; genus Kitasatospora; species Kitasatospora sp. NPDC101183. The sequence continues at coordinate 226,984 of NZ_JBIWOW010000010.1, forward strand.
GGCTGGCCACTCCGAGGGCTCGCAGGAATCGGGCGAGGACGTGCGCGGAACCGTCTCCGCCGGCGCCGTGGAGATCGGCGTAGAGCTGTCCGTCGGGGAATACCGCGTGCAATTCGTGTGCGGCCCGGATGGCGAGGCTGGACTTTCCGATCCCCCCCTTGCCGGTGATGCCCACGACCCTCACGGGGCAGGCTCCGGAGTTCTCCGCGACGGGCGCCTGGAGGTAGTCGCGAATCTCCTCGACGTGTTCCTCACGGCCCGTGAAATCGGCTGTGTCCGTGGGCAATTGGTGGGGCGGCGGAACTGCCGCCTCCGCGGTCGGGAGGTTCGCCTCCTCGCCCGCCGGTTGGACGTCCACGGAGCGTACGGCCGCCGCGGAAGCCGTGCCGACGGGTGCCTCCAGCCGGGGGTCGCCATTGAGAATGGCCATTTCGAGTTCCTGGAGTTCCCGGCCGGGCTCGATCCCCAGCTCGCTGACCAGGACGGATCGCATGCGGCGGAAGACGTCCAGGGCGTCGGCCTGCCGGCCCGCCCGGTAGAGGGCGAGCATCAGCGAGCCGTACAGCCGCTCGCGCAGCGGCTCCCGGGCGACCAGCTCGAACAGCGGGCCGATGATCTTGTCGTGCCGGCCGAGCTCCAGCTCCAGCCGGTAGGACTCCTCGGTGACGGCCAGGCGCTGCTCGTTGAGCACGGTCGCGGCGCGCTGGGCCAGGTCGCTGGGGATGCCCATCAGGGCGGGGCCGCGCCACAGGCCGAGCGCCTCGGCGAAGCCCCGGGCGGCCTCGGCGGTGCGGCCCTGGTCGGCGTGCATGCGGGCGGCCTCGCCGAGCCGGGCGAAGCGGTCGAGGTCCAGCTCGCCGGCGGCGGTGGCCAGCAGGTATCCGGAGGGGCGGGTGACGATCAGGTCGGCCCGGCCGGCGTCGACGAGGACCCGGCGCAGCGCGGAGATGCAGATCTGGATCTGGGAGCGGGCGGTGGCCGGCGGGAACTCGCCCCACACGGCGTCGACGAGTTGGTCATTCGGCGTGACGCGGTTGGCATTCAGCGCCAGCATCGCGAGCACGACCTGCTGGCGCGGCCCGCCGATGGACAGCTGCTGATCGCCGTCGACGATCTCCAGCGGACCGAGCAGCCGAATTTCCATGCTTTTCCCCCGTCACATCGAAAGTTGCGCCGCGACAACCCGAGGGCCATTATCCGCATGGCCTCGTCACTCGTCCGTCAGCCCTCCCGCAACTGTGATCTGGCTCACAACTCGCCAGTAGGGCAGGGGGCCCGCGGATTTCCCCCGAACCCGGCGGCCCCCACCCAACCGTAACAAGCCGGTGACCCAGCGCGAGAAGCCGAGGCCACGGGGCCGGGCGGGCCGCGCACGGGGGCGCACTTGCTGCCGTGCAGTTTGCTGACAACGGGCACGGATGGCCCCCGGTCCGTCCGGGCGAGCAGAGTTCCAGGCATCAGCCGATCGGCACCCACCCCCGCGACCGCCGGTATGCCGCCATGCCCCGAACCAGAAAGCCGAGTTGCCCATGTCCTTCACACCCCTGCGCATCGCCCCCGAGCCCGAGTGTCCGACGCGCCCCGTGGTGTCCGGCGACACCGGCTGGCAGTGAGCGCCACCACCCGGGGGGCCGCGACGCTCGACGACGAACTCGCGCAGTGGTGCCTCGACGGCACCGAGCGGACCTTCCCGTACGCCGCCCTGCTCGCCCACCTGCGCACCGTGGGCAAGCACTTCCTCGACCCCGACCTGCTGGAGCGCCTGGCCGCCTGCCGCGCCCGCCACCTCGACGGCGCCGGGACCGGCACCGGGGTCAGCGCCGAGACCGGCGCCGGGGCCGGCACCTTCCTGGGCCGCTTCCTGGACGTCGTCCTCGACAAGCACGACGACCGCTACGACTACCCCAGCTACACCGCCCTGGAGCTGCTGCGCCGCCCGCCGAGCGGCGACTGGCGCAAGCTGCGCCACCGCCGCGACCGGCTCGTCCTGCTGCTCCTCGCCGACCTGGTCGACTTCGAGCGCAACGCCCTCGACGGCCGCCCCGAGAACCCCGTCGAGATGCTCCCGGACGCCCGGGTGCTGGACAAGCGCAGCCGCCTGGCCGTCCGCGTCATGGAGCCGCCGGCCCTGCGGGTGCTCGCCCCGGGCACCGTCGACCCCGGCACCGTGGCCGCCACCCCCGGGCGCACCTGCCCGGGCGCGCTCGCCGACGCCGTACGGGCCACCCGCAGCGAGGACGAGCGCCTACTGCTGTCGGCCAGCCTCCAGCCGGTGTACGTGCTGCACGACGAGTACCTGTTCCTGCGGGTGCTGCAGTGCTTCGAGGCGACGTTCACCTTCATGTCCGGCGCGCTCGCCGCCGCCGTGCGCCAGCTGCACGGCGAGGAGCCCGGCGAGGCGGCCCCGGCCGTCGCGGCGGTGGCGGACGTGCTCAAGGAGTCCCTGCCGCTGTTCTCCCTGCTGGCCACGATGCAGCCGGAGTCCTTCCGGATCTTCCGCCAGTTCACGGACGGCGCCAGCGCCATCCAGTCCGAGGGCTACAAGACCTTCGAGTCCTTCTGCTCCACCCCGCTGCGGGCCCGCCTGGACTCCGCCGCCTTCACCTCCGTACCCCGGGTGCGCGCCGCCGCACTGGACGGGCGCGAGACGGTGCAGGGCACCTGGCACGACGTGGCCGCCAGCGGCTGGATCAAGGAGGCCGACGCCACGGCCGTACGGGCCGCCGCGACGCAGCTGGAGTCCGTGCACCAGCGCTGGAAGCAGACCCACTACCGGCTCGCCGTCCGCATGATCGGCGAGCGCACCGGTACGGGCTCCACGGACGGCGTGCCGTACCTGGAGGCCGTCATCGCCAACCGGCTGTTCCCCTCGCTGGTCCGCGAGACCACCGCCGCCTGAGACCCGCCGCCTTCCTGACTTGGCGCCCGAACCGACCTGGCACCTGAACCGACCTGGCACCTGAACCGACCGGAGAGACACCCACCGATGAGCAAGCGATCAGCGACCGGACGGCCCGGCACCGCCCGGCAGTTCATGAACCCGGAGGAGGACGAGCGGCTGCTCGTCTACGAGTACGACCGCGGCAGCAACTACGAGGAGGACACCCGGCTCACCACCGCCCTGTCCGCCCTGCTGCCCGAGTCCGAGCTCGTCCACCCCGACCAGCGGCTCTTCCAGACCGTGCACCTGATCACCGAGTACGCCTGGTGCGAGATGCACTTCGAGATGCGCCGCGCCATCGACCTGCTGCGCACCGGCGACCACCTGCTGGCCGCCCAGGTGCTGGAGCGGGCCGCCGACGTCGGCGACATCCCGCTGACGGTGCTCACCCTGCTGGTCGAGCACCTGCCGCAGCGCAGCCTGCTGGTGATGCGGGCGACGTTCCCGGAGAACACCACCGGCCTGGACTCCCCCGGCGCCCGCAACCTGCGCCGCGCCGCGGTGCCGCTGTGGCAGGAGTTCATGGACGCCCTGCACCGGCTCGGCCTCACCGCCGAGGACCTCATCGAGGTGCAGGGCCGCACCGAGCCGCCCACCGAGCGGGAGCGCCCGGCGGCCGAACTCGCCCTGGTCCGCAAGGCGATGCTCCGCCTGGACGGCGCCGTCGTCTACTGGAAGCAGCGCCACCTGCGGATGGTGTGGAGCCAGCTCGGCGGCCACCCCGAGTCCCGCCACGGCATCGACGAGGCCGAGTGCCCCGGCATGCCGACCAGCCTGCGCGGCCAGTCCATCAGCGCCCTGCGCGCCATGTCCGAGCGCACGCTCTTCCCCGCGCTGTGGGACTCCGTCGACGCCACGTACCGCAGGACCGTGCCGGTGGGAGGGACCTCCTGGTGAACCCCTGGCGCCCGCTCCCCCTCGACCTGACCCGCGCGGAAGGAACCCACCCCACCATGACCGCCACGAGCCCGACCGCCCCGCTGGGCGCCGTCCGCGACGCCTGGGCCGCCGTCCTCGGCCACCAGGACTTCGGCGACGACGAGAACTTCAACCGCGTCGGCGGCCACTCCGGCGCCGCGCTGCGGATCAGCAAGATCCTGCGCACCGAGCTCGGCCGGCCCGTCCCGATCAAGCTGCTCTTCGCGAACCCGACCGTCCGCGGCCAGGCCGAGGCGCTCACGGGCACCGAAGCCGCCGCGACCGAGACGGCCCGGGCATGACCGCGTCCGTCGCCCAGCTGGAGATCTGGCTCGCCGATCAGGTCGAGCCGGACTCCGGCCGGTACAACATCCCCCTGGCCCTGGAGTTCGACGGCCCGGTCGACCCGGCCGCCCTGCGCGGCGCGCTGGCCGACCTGCTGCGCCGCCACCCCGCCCTGGCCACCCGCTTCGAGGCCCTCGGCGGCGAGCTGCGCCAACTGCCCGAGCCGGACGCGGCGGTGCCGCTGGGCGTCATCGCCCGCCCCGGCCCGTACGAGCGTGAGGCGGCGCTACGGGAGGGCGCCGCCTCGGCCGACCGTCCGCTCGACCCGGGCACCGCCCCGCTGCTGCGCGCCGACCTGCTCGCCCACCCGGACGGCGCCCTGCTGGTGCTGACCGTCCACCACATCGTCGCGGACGGCGACTCGATCGGCGTCCTCACCGAGGACCTGCTCGCCGCCTACCGCGCCCACCTGGCCGGCACCGCCCTCCCGCCCGAGCCGGCCCTCGCCGTCCCGACCGCCCCGGCGGACGGGCCCTGCGCGCACTGGGACGCCCTGATCGGCGACGACCCGGTCGTCCTCGCGCCGCTGCCCGACCTCGTCCGCCCCGACGGCGGCGCGGCCGGGGAGCCCGGCTGGATCGAGCGCCGGCTGCCCGCCGAGCGCCTGGACGCCGTGCGCGAACTGGCCGTGCGCACCGACACCTCCAGCGCGACGGTGCTGCTCACCGCCTGGAGCCTGCTGCTGCACGCCTGGTCCGGCGAGTCCGAGGGCGTGCTCGGCATGCCCTTCGCCGGCCGGGACGAGCCCGGCTCCGAGCACGCCGTCGGCCTGTTCACCCGGGTCCTGCCCGTGCGCAGCGACTACCGGCCCGAGCGCGGCTTCGACGCCCAGGCGGCGCTGCTGCGCGAGCAGGTGCTCGACTCGATGGAGGCCCTGGCCGACCACGGCGCCCCCGCGGGCGGCCCCGGCTACGCCACCGTCTTCCTGCACCACCCGGCGGGCCGACGCGCCTGGACCATGGACGAGTTGACGATCCGTCAGCTGGACCTGGAGGGCGGCGCCGCCAAGTACGACCTCGGCCTCGCCGCCGTCGAGACGGACGAGGGCGCGGGCGAGGAGCTGCTGCTGCGCATCGACCACGACCGCGCGCTGTACACCCCTGCCACCGCCGCCCTGATGATCGACCAGCTGGACGCACTGCTCGCCGCCGCCTGCCGCGCCGACGCGCCCTGCCTCGACCTGCTGGCCGCCCTCGCCCCCGCGCCCGCCGACACCACCGCCCTGGAGCAGACGGAGGCCACCGTCCCCGCCCTCGTCCTCGCCCAGGCCGAGCGCGCCCCCGAGGCCCTGGCCGTCCTGCACAACGGCGAGGCCGTCACCTATCGCCAACTCGCGGACAACGCCAGCAGGTTGGCACACTGGCTGCGCGTCCAGGGCGTGCGCACGGACGACCTCGTCGCCCTGCTGCTGCGCCCCGGCATCCCCACCGTCACCGCGATGCTCGCCGTCGCCCTGGCCGGCGCCGCCTACCTGCCGCTGGACCCGGCCTACCCGGACGCCCAGCTCGCCCTCGTCCTCGACGACGCCCGCCCCGCGCTGGTGCTCACCGAGCCCGGCGAGCAGGAGCGCGTACGGGCCGACGGCCGCCCGGTGCACGCCCTGCCCGAGGCCCTGCGCGCCTCCCGCTGCCTGCCCTCCGCGCCGCCCGTCACCTCGGCCGGCCCGGACACCCTGTTCAACGTCCTCTACACCTCCGGCTCCACCGGAAAGCCCAAGGGCGTACTGCTCCACCACGGCGGCGTGCTGCGGATGATGCACCGCCCCGAGTTCGTGCCGATGGGCCCGGACGACACCGTCTCGCACCTGTCGCCGCTCAACTTCGACGGCGCCACCTACGAGATCTGGGGCGCACTGACCCACGGCGCCCGGCTCGTCGTGCTGGACAAGGAACTCGTCCTCGCCCCCACCGAACTGCGGGCGGCCGTCCGGGAGTTCTCCGTCACCACGCTGCTGGTCACCACCCCGCTGCTGAACCGGATCATCGAGGACGCGCCGGACCTCCTGCAGTCCCTGCGCCGGGTGTACTTCGGCGGCGAGCTGATCTCCGTCCCGCACATCCGCAAGGCGCTGCGCTGGTGCCGCCCCGGCACCCTGCTGCACAGCTACGGGCCCACCGAGAACTCCTTCACCTCCTCCTGGTACCCGATCGAGGAGGTCCCCGAGGGCGCCCGCACCCTGCCCATCGGCGGCCCGGTGCCGCACACCCGGCTGCACGTGGTGCTGGAGGGCACCCTCACCCCCGCGCCCCCGTACGTGCCGGGCGAGCTGCTGCTCGGCGGCGCCGGCGTGGCCCGCGGCTACCTGGGGGACCCTCTGCGCACCGCCGAGCGCTTCGTCCCGGACCCGTTCGGCGCCGAGCCGGGCGGCCGGCTGTACCGCACCGGCGACCGGGTGCGCTGGGCGGCGGACGGCCAGCTGGAGTTCATCGGCCGCGCCGACAACCAGGTGAAGATCCGCAGCCAGCGGGTCGAGCTGGGCGAGGTCGAGGCCGCGCTGCGCGCCCAGCCCGAGGTCCGGGCCGGGTTCGTCACCGCCCGGATCAACGGGCGCGGCGAGAAGGAGATCGTCGGCTACGCGGTGCTGGAACGCCCGTGCACCGTCGAGGAGTTGCTCGGCCGCCTGGCCGCCGTACTGCCCCGTTTCGCCGTCCCCTCGCACCTGCTGCCGCTGGACGAGCTGCCGCTCACCCCGAACGGCAAGATCGACCGGCGCCGCCTGCCCGTCCCGGGCACCACCGCCCCGGCGGCGCCCGCCGCCCCCGCCCTGCCCGAGCAGGAGCCGCAGGACGGCGACACCCTCACCGCCGTCACCCGGGTCTGGCAGGAGCTGCTGGACGGCCGGCCCTTCGGCCCCGACAGCAACTTCTTCGACGTCGGCGGCCACTCGCTGATCCTGGTCAAGCTGCGCGACGGCCTCCAGCGGGCCACGGGCACCAGGCCCGGCATCGCCGACCTGCTGCGCCACACCACCCCGCGCGCCCAAGCCCGCCTCCTCGGCGGAGGCGAGTCACCTCGGAGGACCGCCCCCGCCAGGACGCGCCGCACGGCCGACGACGACGCCATCGCCGTCATCGGCATGGGCGCCCGCTTCGCCGGAGCCCCCGACCTCGCCGCCTACTGGGAGAACCTGCGCGCCGGCCGCGACTGCTTCACCGAGCAGGACGGCCCCGTCGTCACCGAACTCCCCGACGGCACCCGCACGGTGGGCCGCCTCGGCCTGATGGCCGACGGCCTCGGCTTCGACGCCGGCCTGCTCGGCTTCGCCCCCGAGGACGTCGCCCACGGCGACCCCCAGCAGGGCGTCCTGCACGAGGTGCTCTGGGCCGCCGTCGAGGACGCCTCGCTGCGCCTGGGCGACATCGCCCACGGCACCAGCCTGTACGTCGGCTGCCCCCGCTTCGTCCAGAACGACGGCGAGGCCCGCGTCGACGACGTGGTCAACTCCGACCCGACGTTCGTCGCCTCCCGCTTCGCCTACCTGCACGACCTGTGGGGCGAGGCCCTGCTGCTGGACACCGCCTGCTCCACCGGCCTGTACGCCGTCCACCTCGCCGCCCGCTCCCTGCTGCGCGGCGAGAGCGACTACGCCCTGGCCGGAGCCGTCTCCCTCGCCGAATCCGACGGCACCTACACCTACCGCCCCGGCTTCCTCTACGCCGAGGACGGCCACTGCCGGCCCTTCGACGCCCGGGCCACCGGCACCGTCGGCGGCTTCGGCGCCGGAGCCGTCCTGCTGCGCCGCCTCTCCGACGCCGAGCGCGACGGGGACCCGGTGTACGCGGTGATCCCCGGCAGCGCCGTCAACAACGACGGTGTGGCCAGGGTCGGTTACTCCGCCCCCGGGGTGGAGGGCCAGGCCCGCGTGATCCGCGAGGCCCTGGCCGCCGCCGGGCTGACCGGCACCGACCTCGGGTACCTGGAGGCGCACGGCACCGGCACCCGCCTGGGCGACGCCATCGAGGCCACCGCCCTCGGCGAGGCCCTCGGCACCACCGGGCCGCAGGTCGCGATCGGCTCCGTCAAGGCCTCGATCGGGCACTGCAACACCGCCGCCGGGATCGCCGGCCTGATCAAGGCCGTGCTCGCCGTCCACCACGGCTACCTGCCCGCGACCCCGGGCGTGAGCGAGCCGATCGAGGAGCTGACCCGCCACGGCGACCGCTTCTCCCTGCTCACCGAGGGCCGCCCCTGGCCCGAGGGCCTCCCCCGTACGGCCGGCGTCAGCTCCTTCGGCGTCGGCGGCACCAACGCCCACGTGGTGGTGCGCCGTCACCAGCCCGCCCCGGAAAGGGTGTGACCACCGACATGACCACCGACATGACCGACGACGCACCCCGCGTGCTCGCCCTCTCCGCCCGCGACGGCCTCGCCCTCGCGGAGGCCTGCCGCCGCCTCGCCGACCGGCTGGAGCGCGACCCCGCCCTCGACCCGGACGACGTGGCCGCCACGCTGCACCGGGGCCGGGAGCGGTTCGCCGCCCGCCACGCCGTCCTCGGCCGCACCACCGCCGACCTCGCCGCCGCCCTGCGCGCCGAGGCCTTCACCGAAACCCCGGACACGGCCCCGGCCGTCGACCTGCACCTCGGCGCGCTCACCCGGGAACCGGCCGAAGGCCTCGAACTCCCGCAGGTGGCCGAGGCGTTGGCCCTCGCCGACTCCCTCGGCGCCGGGCCCACCGGACGGGCCGTGGCCGCCCAGTACGGCCTGGCCGCCTGGCTGATCGCCCGGGGCCTCGTGCCCCGGGAGATCCACGGCACCGGCACCGGCGCACTCGCCACCGACGCCCTGCTCGGCCGCACCGCCCTCGCCGACGCCCTGCGCGCCCGGCCCACCGAGGCGCCCACCGGGGAGCCCACCGACGGGAACGCCGTCACCGTCGAGCTCACCGGCGAGGCCACCGACCGCCTCCCCCTCGGCGACGGCGCCCACCTGCTCGCCGAACTCTGGCGCCGCGGCCTGGACGTCGACACCACCCTCGGCCGCCCCGGCCGCCGGGTGCGCCTGCCCGGCTACCCCTTCCACCGCACCGCCGACCAGGAGCGGCCCCCGGCCTCCCGAGGCCTGCGCCCGCTCACCCCGCACGAGCAACGCTGGCTCTTCCACGACCTGGTGCGCTCCTCCAGCTCCGCCGAGCACAACAGCCGCGCCGGCGCCGTCATCCCCGGCCCCGCGCCGCAACTCACCGATGTGGAGGCCGCGTTCGCCGCCCTTCAGCAGCGCCACCCCGCGCTGCGCACCGCCTTCACCCAGCAGGGCGGCCGCTGGTTCGCCCGCACCGCCCCCGCCCCGGCGCCGCTCACCCCGCCGGACGGGGCCCGCACCGCCGAGGCGGTGGCCGCCGCCCCGTTCGACCTGCGCGACGCCCCACTGGTGCGCTGCGTGCTCGACCCCGCCCCCGACGGCGCCTCCTGGACGCTCGCGCTCGCCGCGTACGAGCCCGTCGCCGGTCCGGAGGCCGTCGAGGCGCTGCTCGCCGAACTGCTCGATCTCTGCGAAGCGCCCGCCCCCGTCGCCGCCTGAAACCTCAACTCACCCTAAGGACACGGAAGATGACCGTCATCCAGGACCACCTGACCACCCCGGAGATCCCGGCCGACTGGCACGGCGCCGCCCCCGCCCCCGTCGGCGTGGACCAGGCGTTCAACGGCTTCGTCGCCGCCGGCATCGTCAACGCCCTCGACCGCCTCGGCGCCTTCGACCGGCTGCTCGCCGACTCCGCCCTCGACGTCCCCGCCTTCGTCCGCGCCACCGGCCCGGGCGCCCGCGAGCGCGTCATCCGCGAGGTGCTGCGCGCCGCCGCCACCTGCGGCTGGGTCCGGCTGCTGAACGGCGGCGACACCGTCGTCCTCACCCCGGCCGGCGAGGAGATCGCCCGGATGCGCGGCTACTTCACCTGGGGTGTCGGCGGCTACCACGACATCATCGGCCGCGCCCACCTGCTGGCCAACGGCGAGGGCACCTTCGGCGTCGACGTGCTGCGCGACGAGGCGATGGTCGCCCTCGGCTCCGGCCAGAACGACCGCAACTTCATGGCCGGCACCCTCGACGACGTCCTCGCCGAGGTCGACTTCGGCACCATCGCCGACCTCGGCTCCGGCATCTCCGCCCGCGTCAGCCGCGTCGTCGGCCAGCGCCCGGGCACCCGCGGCCTGGGCCTGGACATCAGCGGCCCGGCCACCGACCTCGCCCAGCGCACCATCGCCGACGCCGGCCTCACCGACCGCGTCCAGGCGATCCGCACCGACGTGCTGGACGTCTGCCACCGCGAGGCGCACCGCGAGGCCCTCGCCGAGGTCGACACCGTGATGAGCTTCTTCCTGCTGCACGACCTGCTCGCCGACGAGGCCACCCGCCCGCAGATCTTCACCCGCCTGCGCGAGGCCTTCCCCGCCGCCCGCACCTTCGTCCTCGGCGACACCATGCTGCGCCCGGACTCCGAGCACGCCACCACGCTGCCCGTCTTCTCCCTCGGCTTCGAGCTGGCGCACGCGCTCATGGGCGTCCCGCTGCACACCAAGGAGACGTACGAGGAGCTGTTCGCCGCCGCCGACCTGCGCCCGCGCAAGATCGTCCCGTTCGGCACCCCCCACTCGTGGCTGTACGTGCTGGAGGCGGTGTGATGTCCAACCCCCTCGCCCTCTACCGGGAGTTCTCCCCCCGCACCCGGGCCGTGCTCGCCGTCAACGCCGTGAACTCCTTCGGCGGCGGGCTCGTCCTGCCCTTCCTGTGGATCTACCTCCAGCAGGTCCGCGGCCTGCCCGCCTGGGTCCCGGCCGTCACCCTCGCCGTCCAGGCCGCCACCGCCGTCGTCGGCGGCCTGGCCTGGGGCGCGCTGCTCGACCGGCTCGTCCAGCGCACCGTCGTCTTCCTGGTGATGACGATCGCGGGCCTCGGCACCGCCCTGTACGCCTTCGCCACCTCCGCGCCGAGCGCCCTGGCCGCGGCCGTGGTCTACGGCCTCGGGATCAGCGGCGTCGGCACCGTGCTGCGCTTCCTGTACGCGGGGGCGCCCTCGGCCCGCGAGCGCGGGCTGGCCTTCTCCGCCGACTACGCCGTCTTCAACGCGATGACGGGCCTCGGCGTGCTGGTCGGCGGCCTGGTCGCGGCCGGCGGCGGCGCCGGGCGGTTCACCGCCCTGTACCTGCTCGACGGCCTGACCTTCCTCGTCGCCGCCGGCGCCCTGCGCCTGCTGCTGCCCAAGGCGGGCTCCGAGGAGGGGAGTTCGGACGAGGCCAAGGCCGGCGGCTACCGCGAGGTGTTCCGCGCCCGCCACCTCGGCGTGCTGCTGGCCACCCTGACGATGTGCTCGCTGGTCAGCTACGGCCAGTTCCGCTCCGGCCTGCCCGGCTACCTCACCGGGCACGGCGCGATCGGGCCCGAGGGCCTGTCCGGCGCCTTCGCGCTGAACATCGTCGTCGCCGTCCTCGCCCAGGTGCTGCTGGGCGAGAAGGTCCAACTGCTGCGGCGCAGCACCGTGGTGGCCCTGAGCGGCGCCTGCTGGGCCGTCGCCTGGGCGCTGGTCGCGGTGGCCGGGCTCGGCCACGGCGGCGGCGCGCTCGCGGCCGCGATGGCCGGGGTCGCCCTGCTCTCGGTCGGCGAGGCGCTGGTCTTCCCCGTGCTGACCGCCCTGCTGAACGACCTCGCCACCGACGCCGTCCGGGGCCGGGTCAACGCCCTGCTGTCCGTCGCCGTCTCCACCGGCTCGGTGGCCGGCCCGGCCCTGGCCGGCGCCACCCTGCCCTGGGCCCGGGGGCTGCCGCTGATGGCCGTGCTGGTCGCCGCCTGCCTGGCCGTCGCCGTGGTGTCCGTACGGCTGCGCGCCACGCTGCGCCCGGCCCTGGACCTCCCGTCCCACCGGGCGGAGGACGAACCGGCCGCCGACCCCTCCCTCCTCGCGACCGCGAGCTGATCACCGACCCCAGGAACCAGGAAGCACCCATGCGCAACTGGCCGCTGTACGACCTGTCCGTCCGCACCTCCCGGATCGAACTGCGCCACCCCACCGCCGAGGACCTCGACCGGCTGGCCGACCTGGCCGCCGACGGCGTCCACGCCCCCGGCTTCATGCCGTTCTTCTCCCAGTGGACGGACGGCGACCGCGAGACCGTCACCCACCGGGTCCTCCAGCGGCACTGGCGGGCGATGGCCGAGTGGACCCCGCAGGACTGGACGCTCTACCTGGTCGTGGTGCACGAGGGCGAGGTGGTCGGCTCCCAGAGCATCGGCGCCGTCGACTTCGGCACCACCCGCGAGGTGCTGCTCACCTCCTGGCTCGGGCTGCGCCACCAGGGCTCCGGCCTCGGCGGCCACGCCCGCGCCGCCAGCCTGGAGCTGGCCTTCACCGGGCTCGGCGCGGAGCACGCGCTGTCCGTGGTCCGGCAGGGCAACGACGCCTCCCAGGCCGTCTGCCGCAAGTTCGGCTTCGTCCACGACGGCGTCCAGACCAACGCCGTCCGGGGCGAGCGGGCCCTCAGCGACCGCTACCGCCTCGGCCGCGAGCGCTGGGCCGAGCACCGCAGGATCGACGCCGAGGTGCGGGGCCTGGACCGGGCCCGCCACCTCTTCGACGCCACCGCGCAGGACACCGCCGCCACCGCCGCCGCCGCTCCCCGGAGCACCCCCGCCCTGGCCTCCGCCCTCTCCGGCATCCGCTACGCGCCCGAGAGCGACCAGGCCGCCGCCTGACCCTCCCCGAAAAGGACCCCACCGTGGCAGACCGACCCGTCATCGCCGTCGTCTACGACCTGGGCGCGGTGAGCCCGCTCACCATCGTCGACCACCTGGAACCGCTCGGCGACGTGCTCCTGGCGCTGCGCCGGTCCGAGCACACCGAGTTCAACCACGCGCTGATCGAGGAGCTCGCCACGGTCGTGGACCTCGACCCGGACCTGGACGTCGCCGCCGAGGCGCTGCGCGCCCACCGCCCCGACGCGCTGCTCACGTACAGCGAGATCTGCCTCGCCGACACGGCCGAGCTCGCCGAGCGGCTCGGCCTGCCGTTCCACTCGGTGGAGACGGTCGGCCTGCTGCGCGACAAGTACGCGATGCGCGCCCGGCTGCGCGAGCACGGCGTGGACGCCGTCCGCTCCGCCCGGCTGGAGGGCCCCGGCGACTGGCCGGCCGCGCTGGCCGAGGTCGGCCTGCCGGCCGTGCTCAAGCCCGCCACCGGGCAGGGCAGCCGGGACACCCACCTGATCACGGAGGAGGCCGAGGGCGCCCGCCTCGCAGGGGAGCTGCTCACCGGCCCGGACGCGGGCCCGATGGTGCTGGAGGAGTACCTGCGCGGCCGCGACTGCGGGCCCTACGGGGACTACCTCTCGGTGGAGAGCGCCGTGGTCGGCGGCGTCCCCACCCACTGGCAGGTTACCGGCAAGTACCCGCTGCTGCCGCCCTTCCGCGAGCCCGGCCACTACTGGCCCGCCCCCGTCGGGGAGGAGGTGCGGGCCGCCGCCCTCGCCCTGACCACGCGGGTGATCGAGGCGCTGGGCATCGAGGTCGGCATCACCCACACCGAGCTCAAGCTCACCCCCGAGGGCCCCCGGCTGATCGAGATCAACGGCCGTCTCGGCGGCTTCCAGTCCTGGCTGTCCGAACTCGCCGGCGGCCTCGACCCGATGCGGGTCGCCGCCCGGATCGCCCTCGGCGAGCCGGTGGAGGTCGGCCACGCGCCCACCGACAGGGTGTACTTCGTGCGCTCCGTCCAGACCCCGCGCGCGGGCGGCCTGCTCAAGGCCGTCCACGGCGTGGGGGACGTGCTGGAGCTTCCCGGGGTCCAGGGCGCGACGGTGCTGTGCCAGCCCGGCGAGGCGATGCCGGTCACCGTGCAGACCTGCGAGCTGGTCTCCGTCAGCGGCATCGCCGAGGACCACGGCGCGATGCTGTCCGTGGTGGAGGAGGCGCTCGCCAGGCTGACCTTCACCGTGGACGGGCCGGAGGGCGAGCGCGTGCTGACCTCCGCCCAGTGCGAGGTCTGAGCGCCCGCCCGGGCCCTGTCCGGCAGGATCGGCCGGACAGGGCCTACCGGTCGATCAGCGCGAACCGGGAGGCGAACACCCCCGCCTGGAAGCGGCTCTCCACGCCCCAGTCCCGCATCAGCTCGGCGATGTGCCGACGGCAGGTGCGCACCGACATGTTCATCCGGTGCGCGATCGCCTCGTCCTTGTGCCCCGCCGCGAGCAGCCGCACGATCCCTCGCTTGACCTCCTCGCCGCTGTCCCCGTAGCCGAAGCCGGTGTGCGCGAACGGGCGGGCCTGGCTCCACTCCCGCTCCAGCGTCCGGTACAGGTACTCGACGACCACCGGCTCCCTGATGACCATCGCGCCCGGCTGCCCGTCGTCCTGACTGCGGTCGGGCAGGAAGGCGATGCGGCGGTCGAAGATGATCAGCCGGTCGATGATCTCGCCGACCGTACGGATCTCCGACCCCGCCTCCGACATGCGGGTGAAGTGCATCTGCACCACCGGGCTGGCCAGCACGACGTGCGGGTACAGGGTGCGCATCCGCACGCCCCGGTCCAGCAACTGGAGGTCCCGGGGGCGGCTGTCGACCAGCGTCTCCTCCGTCAGCGCCGTCGGCTGGCTGACGAACACCTCCTCCGAGCAGGCCCGCGAGACCTCGGCCAGCATGCTGCGCACCTGCTCCACGTCGTGCAGCAGCTCTATCGCCACGCCCCGGCCCCGGTCGCGCCGCGCCTCGAAGTAGGTGGACTGCAGCGGCAGCAGCATCGCCCGGGTGCGCTCGGCCCGCATCCTCCGCTCGTGGATCTCCCGCTCCAGCGGGCCGACCAGCTCGGCCACCGCCGCCTCCGGGCTCGCCGGCACCCAGCGGCCGGGGGCGGTGCCGTGCAGCAGCCGCAGCTCCAGCAGGGTCGCCAGCGCGGCCTCGAAGCGCTCGGGCCCCATCGCGGCGGGCCGGTCCGCGGCCATCAGCACGCCGTCCCGCAACGCCTGTTCGTACAGGTCCCTCGCGTCGGGTGTCAGTTCGGCGCCGAGGCCGTCCTCCGGGTCCGTCATGGTCTCCCCCGCCGGTCACTTGCTGCCAGGCAAGTTTATGACAGCGGACGGCCGTCGATCCGGGGCCCCGAGTCGGCGAGGCTTCTCACATCCCCGGCCCGACCGGTCCCCGACCGATCCCGACCTGACCGATCCCCGACCGATCCCCGCCAGACGCCCGGAGTGGAACCCATGGACACCGTCGAAGTCCGTACGGACATCCCCCAGTTCCTGCCCGTGGCCGGCCACCACGTGCCGGCCCCGTTCTACCTGACCGCCGACATGTTCGGCGGCCTCCCCTTCCAGCTGGCCGGCGGCTCCATCGACCACCTGGTCGGCAAGCCGGTCGCCGACCCGCACAAGCACGAGGTCGCCGAGATCTACTTCCTGGTCTCCCCCACCGCGGGCGGCGCCCGGATCGACGTCACCGTCGACGGCGAGCTGCACGAGCTGAGCTCCCCGGCCGTGCTGCACGTCCCGGCCGGCGCCGAGCACCAGTTCCTCACCAGGGAGGCCGAGCCGGGCAGCTACTGCTTCGGCATCCTGCTGGGCGACGCGGCGTGACCACCGCACGTGTCACCGCCCTGGCCGGCCCGGCCCGGCTGCACCTGAGCGAGAACCCGTACGGGGCGAGCCCGCTCGCCCTCGCCGCCGCCCGCGAGGCGATCGACCTGACCGAGGTCTATCCCGACCCGGCCCGGCTGAGCCCCGTCGCGGCCATCGCCGCCCACCTGGGCGTGGCCGAGGACCAGGTCGCCGTCGCCAACGGCAGCGACGAGCTGGTGCTGCTCACCGCCCTCGCCCTCGGCGACCTCACCCGCCCCGGCGTCACCACCGCCGGCACCTTCCCCGGCTACCGGATCTGCCTGGAGACCGCCCGGCGCGGCTGCACCGAGATCCCGCTGACGGGCCCCGAGGGCACCGACGTCGACACCGACCGCTTCGCCGAGGCCCTCGGCACGGCCGGCATCGGCTACCTGTGCCACCCGCACAACCCCACCGGCGCCCTGCTGGAGCCCGGCCGCTTCGACCGGCTCGCGGCCGCCGCCGGGCGCACCGGCACCCCGCTGGTCGTGGACGAGGCCTACGCCGAGTTCGCCCCCGCCGGCTCCCCCCGGGTGCTCGACCACCTGGCCTCCGGCGCCCCGCTGCTCTCCCTGCGCACCTTCTCCAAGGCGTACGGGCTGGCCGCGCTGCGGATCGGCTACGCCGTCGGCCGCGCCGACCTGATCGCCGGGCTGCGCGAGGCCCAGGGCACCATGCCCTTCAGCGTCAACCGGGCCGCCCAGGCCGGGGCCGTCGCCGCCCTCGCCGACCAGGGGACCCTGGCCCGCACGGTGGCGCTCACCGCCGAGCGGCGCGCCTGGTTCCGGGCCGAACTCGCCGCCCGGGGCCGCCGGTCGCTGCCCTCGGCCACCAACTTCGTCGCCGTCGCGGTGCCCGACTCGGCCGCCGCCGAGCGGCTGCTCGCCGAGCGCCACGACATCCTCGTGCGCGACGCCGGCCGCTTCGGCCTGCCCGGCTTCCTGCGCGTCTCGCTCGGCCCGACCGAGCAGCTGGAGCGGTTCCTCGACGCGCTCGACGCACTCGCCCCGATCGACGCACTCGACGCACTCGACGAGCCGACTCCCGTCCGCTGACCCCGCACCACCCCTCGTAGGAGCACCCGAATGACCCATGTCGTGATCGTCAACCAGCAGGACCAGTACGCCGTCTGGCCGCTCAAGGCCGGGACGCCGTCCGGCTGGGAGGCCACCGGCTGGACCGGCGACGAGCGCGCCTGCCTGGAGCGCGTCGCCGAGGGCTGGACGGACCTGCGCCCCGCGTCGGTGCGCGCAGCCGTCGCCGAGGACGCGGCCCGCCAGGCCGTCCACCTGCTCACCGCCGGGCCCGTCCAGCTGCGCGAGGTGCTCCCCTCCGAGGCCGAGCAGCTGCGCGACGGCGGCACCGCCGGGCTGGAGTGGCTCGGCGGCGCCCCCGGCGCCGGCACCCGGGTCGCCGCCAAGATGCTCACCCGCGCCGCCGAGGCCGGCCTGCTGCTGCCCGGCTGGGGCATGTACCTGCTGGTCCGCAGCGAGGACGCCGTCGCCGTCGGCGGCATGGGCTTCCACGGCTCGCCCGACGGCGGGCAGGTCGAGATCGGCTTCGACCTCGTCGAGGAGGCGCGCGGCCACGGCTACGCGACCCTCGCGCTCAGCGAACTCGCCTGCTGGGCCCTGGAGCAGGACGGCGTCGAGCGCGTCATCGCCACCACCGACCCCGAGAACACCGCCTCCCAGCGCGTCATGGAGCGGGCCTCCTTCGAGCGCCTGCCCGACGCCGAGGGCCTGTTCGTCTACCAGCTCACCCACTGACCACCCCACCACCGCCCGACGGACGTCCGACCGCCGGTGGCCCGTTAAGGAAACCGAGGCATCATGGCGTACGCCGCCCCCACCCTGGCCCCCACCGCCCTCGACCCGCTCCCGCAGCCGTACGAGTACCGGCGGCGCGAGGCCGTCGAGCCCGACTGGACCCGCTTCCCCGGCTGGCGCGACGTCACCGCCGCCCAGTGGCGGGACGCGCAGTGGCAGCGCGCCCACTGCGTCAAGAGCGTCCGCCAGCTGCGCGAGGTCGTCGGCCCCGGCCTGGACGAGGCGTTCTACGCCGACCTGGAGACCGACCAGCGGGAGCACGCGACCATGTCGCTGCTGCTCACCCCCCAGGTGCTCAACACCATCGGCCCGGACGGGCCGCCGGAGACCGGCGCCTGGTACCGGGACCCGGTGCGCCGCTACATGCTGCCGGTCGCCTCCGACCGACAGCCCACCCTGCCCAGCCACCCGCTCGCCTCCCGCGACTCGCTGCACGAGGCCGAGATGTGGGCGGTGGAGGGGCTCACCCACCGCTACCCGACCAAGGTGCTGGCCGAGCTGGTCACCACCTGCCCCCAGTACTGCGGGCACTGCACCCGCATGGACCTCGTCGGCAACAACACCCCGCAGATCGCCAAGTACCGCTTCGTGCTGCGCCCCGCCGACCGGCTGGACCGCATGATCGACTACCTGCGCGCCACCCCGACCGTCCGCGACGTGGTCGTCTCCGGCGGGGACGTCGCCAACGTGCCCTGGCCGCGCCTGCGCTCCTTCGTCGACCGGCTGCTGGACATCGAGTCCGTCCGGGACGTCCGCCTCGCCAGCAAGGGCCTGATCGGCCTGCCCCAGCACTGGATGGCTCCCGAACTCCTCGACGGCATGGCCGAGTTGGCCGCCAAGGCGCGCAACCGCGGCGTCTCCCTCGCCATGCACACCCACGCCAACGCCGCCCAGCAGGTCACCCCGCTGGTCGCCGAGGCCTCCCGCGCCCTGCTGGACGCCGGCCTGCGCGACGTGCGCAACCAGGGCGTGCTGCTCGACGGCGTCAACTCCAGCCCCGAGGCGCTGCTCGACCTCTGCTTCGGCCTGCTCGACAACGCCGGGATCATGCCCTACTACTTCTACCTCTGCGACATGATCCCCGGCGCCGAGCACTGGCGCCTGCCGCTCGCCGAGGCGCAGCGCCTCCAGCACGCGATCATGGGGTACCTCCCCGGCTTCGCCACCCCGCGCGTGGTCTGCGACGTCCCGTACGTCGGCAAGCGCTGGGTCCACCAGGTCGACTCCTACGACCGCGAGCGCGGCATCTCCTCCTGGGCGAAGAACTACCGCACCTCCGTGGAGCACGGGGACCCGGAGGCGCTGGAGCGCACCTACCGCTACTACGACCCGGTGCACACCCTGCCCGAGGCCGGCCGCCGCTGGTGGAGCACCCCCGAGGCCCTCGCCCTCGCCGGGGGTGCGGCATGACCGCCCTGGGAACCCACCGGGTGCTGGAGCCCGCCGGGGTGCTGCCGCAGGCCGCCTGGCGGCTCGACCCCGACCCGCGCATCGCCGACGACGAGGTCCTCGTCTGCCTGGAGGTGCTCAACCTCGACGCCGCCTCCTACCGGCAGCTGCACGAGGCGCACGGCGGCGACGGCGAGGCGATCCGCGAGCAGGTCTGCGCGATCATCGACGAGCGCGGCAAGATGCACAACCCCGTCACCGGCTCCGGCGGCATGCTGATCGGCCGCGTCCAGGCCGTCGGCCCCGACTCCCCGCTGGGCCTGCGCCCCGGCGACCGCATCGCCACCCTCGTCTCGCTCAGCCTCACCCCGCTGGCCGTCTACGACGGGCTCCTCGGCTGGGACGGCCTCGGCGAGCGCATCCCCACCTCGGGCCACGCCGTGCTGTTCGGCCGCTCCATCGCCGCCGTCCTGCCCGAGGACCTGCCGGACGAGCTCGCCCTGTCCGTCCTGGACGTGTGCGGCGCCCCGGCGCTGACCGAGCGCGTGGTGCGCTCCTCGCCGCTGCCCGCGCCCACCGTGCTGGTGCTCGGCGCGGCCGGCAAGTCCGGCTCCCTGTCGATGGCCGCCGCCCGCCGGGCCGGCGCCGGCCGGATCATCGGCCTCGTCCCGACGGAGACGGAGCTGCGCGCCCTGGAGGCCTCCGGCCTCGCCGACCTCGCCCTCCTCGGGGACGCCCGCGACCCGCTGGGCCTGGCCGCCCTGCTGGAGCGCCACGGCGATCTCGCCGACATCACCGTCGTCTGCACCGACGTGCCCGGCTGCGAGCACCCCGCGATCCTCGCCACCCGTGACGGCGGGACGGTCGTCTACTTCTCCATGGCCACCTCCTTCCCGGCCGCCGCGCTCGGCGCCGAGGGGATGGCCCGCGACGTCACCATGCTGATCGGCAACGGGTACACCCCCGGGCACGCGGCGCTCGCCCTGGACCTCGTACGGCGGGAGCCGGGCGTGCGCGCCCTGTTCGACCAGCGGCTCGGCGCCCCCGTGCCCGCCCCCGTGCTCGTCGGAGGCGGCGCCCGATGAGCCGAGCCGTCGTCCCCGCCGTAGCCCCCAAACTCGGCCTCGACCCCGCCCAGGTGCGCCGCGCCCGCGAGCTGGCCGCCGAGGTCGGCCGCCCCGTCGTCGACCTCGCCCGCTCCCACACCACCGTCGCCGTCGAGCGCGCCACCCTGCGCCTGGCCGGCCTCAACGGCGCCGACGCCGAGGGCATCCCGTGGGCCAACCGGCTCGTCGACGCCGTCCGCGACCAGGTCGGTCTGGAGCACGGCGTCTGCCTGCCCGTCTGGGAGGCCCTGCGCGGCGGCGGCTACCGCGACCTCACCGACCTCGCCGCGCACGCGGCGACCCGTACCGTCCCCTTCCGCGTCCCCTCGGGCTCCGAGGCTCTCGGCTCCGAGGCGGACGCCCGTACGGCCGTCGCCCGCGGCATCGCCCGGATCGACGAACGGCGGCGCGAACGCGAGGAGTTGGTGGCCCGCTGGGGGGATCCGAGCGGGCCCTGGATCTACCTGATCGTCGCCACCGGCGACATCTACGAGGACATCCGCCAGGCCCAGGCCGCCGCCCAGGGCGGCGCCGACGTCATCGCCGTCATCCGCTCCACCGGGCAGTCCCTCCTCGACTACGTCCCCGACGGCGCCACCCGCGAGGGCTACGCCGGCACGTACGCCACCCAGGAGAACTTCCGGCTGATGCGCGCCGCGCTGGACGAGACCTCGGCCGAACTCGGCCGCTACGTCCGGCTCACCAACTACGCCTCCGGGCTGTGCATGCCGGAGATCGCCGCCCTCGCCGGCATGGAACGCCTCGACATGATGCTCAACGACTCCATGTACGGCATCCTGTTCCGCGACATCAACCCGATCCGCACCTTCGTCGACCAGCGCTTCTCCCGCCAGCTCCACGCCCGCGCCGGGATCGTCATCAACACCGGCGAGGACAACTACCTCACCACCGCCGACGCCGTCGACGCCGCCCACACCGTGACGGCCAGCCAGCTCCTCAACGAGTACTTCGCCAAGGAGGCCGGCCTCGCCGACGGCCAGCTCGGCCTCGGCCACGCCTTCGAGATCGACCCGGCGGTGCCCGAGTCCTTCCGCCTCGAACTCGCCCACGCGCTGCTCGCCCGCGAACTCTTCCCCGACGCCCCGCTCAAGTGGATGCCGCCCACCCGGCACATGACCGGCGACGTCTTCCACGGCTACCTGCTGAACGGCTTCTTCAACCTCGCCGGGGCACTGACCGAACAGAGCATCCTGCTCGTCGGCATGATGACCGAGGCCGTCGTCACCCCCTTCCTCTCCGACCGCGACCTCGCGCTGCGCAACATCCGCTACGTGCTCGACGCGGCCGGCGGCCTCGCGGAGGACTTCCGCCCCGCCCCGGACGGCCTGATCGCCCGCCGTGCCGCCCACGTCCTCGGCGAGGCCGTCGACCTGCTCGGCGACATCCGCGGCCGCGGCCTGCTCGACGCCATCGCCGAGGGCACCTTCGGCGGCATGCGGCGGCCCCCGGCGGGCGGGCGCGGCGCCGACGGCGTGGTGGCGCGGGCCGACGGCTACCGCAACCCCGCCATCGACCTCCTGGAGACCACGTGAGCCTGCAACCCTCGCCTTCGCTCGCACCGCCCGAACTCCCCGCCCCGCTGGGCGCCGTCCGCCCGTACGGGGACACCACCGACGACGGCATGGTCCAGCTCTCCTTCACCCTGCCCGTCCCCCACGGCCCGCGCGCGGACGGCGCCGCACTGCAGCTCGCCCGGCGGATGGGCATCGACCGGCCGATGCTCGTACACTCCAAGCCGATCGGCTCGGCCTTCACCTTCTTCGTCGTCTACGGCCCGGTGCTGCACGAGGTCGACCTCGACACCATCTCCGTCATCGAGCGGGAGTACCCGCTGCTGAGCGCCAAGGAGATCAACACGGCGATCGGCGACCGCCTCGGCCGCAAGCTCGTCGTGCTCGGCGCCTGCATCGGCACCGACGCGCACACCGTCGGCATCGACGCCATCCTCAACATCAAGGGCTTCGCGGGCGAGAAGGGTCTGGAGTACTACCGCGAGCTGAAGGTCCTCAACCTGGGCGCGCAGGTCAGCGTCCCCGACCTCGTCCGCCGGGCGCGGGAGGAGGGCGCCGACGCCGTCCTGGTCTCCCAGGTGGTCACCCAGCGGGACGCGCACCTCACCAACGTCAAGGAGCTCAGCGCCGAACTGACCGCCGAGTTCGGCGAGTCCGAGCGCCCGCTGCTCGTCGTCGGCGGCCCGCGCTTCGACCCGGACGCGGCCACGGAACTGGGCGTCGACCGCGTCTTCGGCCGGGGCACCACGCCCGCCGACGTCGCCAGCTTCCTGGTGCACGCGCTGGTCGGGGCCGAGGGATGAGCTTCCGCCCCGCGACGTTCCTCTCGGACCCGCACCTGCTGATCCACCTCGCCGACCCGTTCCTGCTGCACCCGGAGCCCCCGATGCCCGCCGACCGCCTCGACACCCGCTTCGCCGCCGCCGCTCACCGGTACGCCGGCCGTACGGCCGTCTCGGACATCTCGGGCTCACTGACGTACCGTCAACTGTCTTTGCTGGTCGACGATGTGGCCACGGCCCTTGCCGGTCTCATCACCCCCGGCCAACTCGTCGCCCTCCGCGCCGGCCGCACCCGCCACGCCCCCGGCGCCATCCTCGGCATCCTCCGCTCCGGCGCCGCCTACCTGCCCGTCGACCCGGGCTACCCGGAGGCGCGGCAGAAGCACCTGCTGGACGACTCGGGGGCGCACCTCGTCCTCACGGACGCGCCGCTGCTCGACGGCGAATCCCCCCTCGCCGTCGTCGGCCCCTTCACCCTCGCCACCCGCGCGGGCGCCGTCCCGAAGCCCACCCCCGCCGACACCGCCTACGCCATCTACACCTCGGGCTCCACCGGCCTCCCCAAGGGCTGCCTGGTCAGCCACGCCCACGTGCTGGCCCTGATGGACGCCGCCGCGCCGCTGTTCGCCCTCGGCCCGGACGAGGTGTGGACGGTCTTCCACTCCTGGAGCTTCGACTTCAGCGTCTGGGAGCTGTGGGGCCCGCTGCTGTACGGCGGCCACGCCGTCGTCGTCGACCGCGACACCGCCGCCGACCCCGAGGCCTTCGCCCACCTCCTGGCCGAGCGGGAGGTCACCTTCCTCAACCAGGTCCCGTCCGCCTTCGGCAACCTGGTCACCGAAGCCATCGCCTCCGGCCTGTCCTTCCCCGCCCTCCGCCACATCGTCTTCGGCGGCGAAGCCCTCGTCCCCGACGACGTCCGCCGCTTCTGGTCCGCCGGCCTCGGCCCGGCCGCCGAGATCGTCAACATGTACGGCATCACCGAAACCACCGTCCACGTCACCCACTGCCCGCTCACCCCGGCCCTGCTGGACACCGCCCTCCCGGGCCGCACCCCCATCGGCCGCCCCCTCCCCCACCTCGCCTTCTCCCTCCGCGACGCGGAGGGCAACCCCGTCCCCCAGGGCCGGCCCGGCGAACTCTGGGTCTCCGGCGCCTCGGTCAGCCACGGCTACCTGGACCGCCCCGAGCTGAACGCCGCCCGCTTCACCAACGGCCACTACCACAGCGGGGATTGGGCCATCGAGGAGCCCGACGGCACCCTCAGCTACCTCGGCCGCCAGGACGGCCAGGTCAAGCTCCGCGGCTTCCGCATAGAACTCGGGGAGATCGAAGCCGCCCTCCGCACCGTCCCGGGCGTCACGAGCGCCGCCTGCACCGTCACCCCCGACGCCCAGTCCCTCACCGCCTACGTGGTCGCCGACCCGGACTCCACATCGACCCGCGCCATCCGCGCCCACCTCGCCGACCACCTGCCGGCCCACATGCTCCCCCAGTCCATCCACCACCTCACCCGCCTCCCCCTGACCCCCCACGGCAAGCTGGACCGCACCGCCCTCCTCGCCGCCTGACTCCGCCTGGTGCGGGGGGCGGGGGGGGGGGCGCCGTCCCCCCCCCCCCCCCGGGGGGGCCGGGTACGGGGGTTTCGGGGGGGGTTGTTCAGGGTTGTGAGTAAAAGGGGGGGGGGGGTGGTTT